>NZ_JAQFWQ010000033.1 GCF_027706725.1 Nocardiopsis endophytica | reverse complement strand
CGACAAGGGTGCTGTCAAAACCGCCGGAATGACAGCACCCTTGTCGAGATCATCGCCGGCCAGGGGCGCACCGCGGGGGCCGGGCGCCACGAACGCGCTTGGCCATTCGCCCACCCGGTCGCGCCACTGCCCGGACCGCGAGTGGCCTGCCGCCCGGCAGGCAGGGCCGGGGAACCGCACGGCTGTCGCCGTCGCCGCCCATCATGGCGACCACGCACACTCCGTGCAATCGTCAACGCTGCCGCAAGGGCCGCCGACCTTCGTCGTCGCCGCCCTCCCACCCGACACTCCGGCCGCCCGCCGCCCGGCCGGGGTCCGTGAGTGGGGTACCAGCCCAGCCGCTCGACCCCCCGGACCGCGAGTGGCCCGCCGCCCGGCACGCAGGGCCGGGGAACCGCCCCGCTCACTCCGTCGCCGCCCTCTCCGGTGACCACGCACACGCCGCTCGCCCGACGACGCTGCGGCGAGGACCGCCGTCCGGGCGGAACAGCGGCGGCCGGGCAGGTCTCCCCGCCCGGCCGCCGGTGTGGAACGGATCGGCTCTACGTCCGGATGTCAGCTCTTCGCCTTGGGGCGGCGGTCGCGGCGCGCCAAGCGGCCGATCCGGCGGCCCGCGGTCCCCCTCGGGATGGGGCGCGCCTGCGGGGTCTCGGCCGGGAAGCCCGGCAGCAGGTCCGACGGCTCCGAACGGTCACCGCTGGGCGTGGCCAGGCGGCTCGGCAGCCCGGTCGCGGCCTCGGCCTCCTCGTCGGCCTCGTCGGCGTCCCCGTCCCCCTCCTCGGCGGATCCGGCCGAGCCCGCGGCCGTCGCCGCCGTCGCGGCGCTCGCCCCCTCGGCGCGCGCCGCGCGGTAGGCGCGGACCCGCGCCGCCAGCGCGGTCGCGACCGGCCACTCCACCGGCGCGGGCTGGGCCAGGCCCGCCCAGAGGTAGGCCTTGGTGCCCCAGGCCTCCATGGCCCGGCGGGCGCGGGTGATCACGAAGAAGGTCGGCGCCGCCAGCACCAGCTGCGGCCAGGCGAGCGCGAGCGCGGTCAGCAGCGGCAGCAGCCCGCCCCCGGCCACGGCGAATCCGGCGCCCACGGCCACCGGGGTCAGCGCCAGCGCGATCCGCAGCGAGGTGATCTGCCGGAACCGGTGCAGCGACCGGCGCACGGAGGCGCCTGTGGACAGGCCCTCGGGCAGCGGCGTCGGCTGCACCACCGAGGCCAGCAGCAGCGAGGCGACCGCCACCGAGCCCGACGCCAGGATCCACACCCCCGCCGCCGACAGGTGGCCGCCGACCATCAGCGCCACCACGGCGAGCAGGGGGATGGGAACCGGGACGAAGAACAGGACTTTGCGCCAGAGCTGTCCGGACTCGGTCGGTGCGAGGACGGCCTCGGCCGCCTCGCCGTAGAGACGCTTCGCCGTCTCCCAGAGCCTCTTCACCACCGCAATGCCCCCCACACCATCACATGGCCGTCGTCGGTGCGGCCGCCCCTCCCGCACCCCCGCCCCGGCCGCTCGCCGTAGAGGACGCCGCCGCCTCAAGGGAGGTTCACTCCCCGAACGGGAGAAGAGAGGCGGAACACTCCCCTCATCCTCTCCTGCGTGAACGTCCGCGGCAACCGCCGCGTTCCAGCACGTTCGCGCCGATCGAACACCTCGGGACAGGTCTATCGCACCAGGGGTCAACCGGGGATAAAACAGAGCCCGTTGGAACATTTCAGGGCCGAAGGTCACACCGGCGGGACGAGACCTATCCGAGGCGCCGCGCGCACGGACACCCACCCCGGCCGACGCCCTCCCCTACCTCCCGGCACCGCCTTCGGCGAGGCGGCCCAAGGTCACCGCGACCCGCAGGATGAACGACCCCCGGCCGTCCGCGGGCATGTGGCCGGTCAGCTCCGCGATCCGGCTCAGCCGGTACCGCACCGTGTTCGGGTGCACGAACAGCATCCGCGCCGTCGCCTCCAGGGACGACGCGTGCTCCAGGTACACCGACAGCGTGTCCAGCAGCGGCGACCCCGCCGTGCGCAGCGGCTCGTAGATCTCCTCCACCAGCTGCTTGCGCGCCGCCCGGTCGCCGTCCAGCGCGCGCTCGGGCAGCAGGTCCTCGGCGAGCACCGGGCGCGGCGCGTCCGGCCAGGCCACGGCCGCCCGCAGCCCGTTGACGGCCGCCGCCACCGACGTCCCGGCCGCGCGCAGCTCCCCGACCGGCGGGCCGACCACCACCGGGCCCGGCGCGAACAGGCCCGCCAGCGGCTCGGCGGCCGCCATCGGCACCTCCCCCTCGGCCTTGCCCGCGGCGAGCTTGGCGCCGATCCCCAGCACCAGCACCACCCGGTCGCCCTGTTGCCCGGCCAGCACGTCGTGCCCGGCCCGGCGCGCCGCCCCGCGCAGGTCCTCCATGACCGCTCGGCCGTCGTCCCCGGCCTCCCCGGCCACCGCCACCACCGGGGTGCGCGACCAGCTCAGCGCCGACCCCCAGGTCTGCAGCCCCTCGTCGCGGTCCCCGTGCAGCAGCGCGTCGACGATGAGCGCCTCCAGGCGGGCGTCCCAGGCCCCGCGCGCCTCCGCGGCGCGGGCATAGACCTTGGCCGAGCTGAAGGCCACCTCGCGGGTGTAGCGCAGTACCGCCTCGCGGAGCTGCTGCTGGCCGCCGGGCGCCGCCAGCTCCTCGACCTGGTTCTCCACCACGTCGATGACCACGCGGATCATGTCCACGGTCTGCTGGAGGCTGACCGAGCGGGTCAGCTCGCGCGGCGCGGTGCCGAAGACCTCGACGGTGATGGCGGGGCGGCCGCGGCCGGGGTTCTTGAACCAGTCGACGAAGGCCGCCACCCCGGACTGGGCGACCAGGCCCACCCAGGAGCGGTCCTCGGCGGACATGTTGCGGAACCAGGACAGGCGGCTCTCCATGCGCGCCACCGCGGCGGTGCCCAGCTCCCCCATGGACCTCTCGAGCCGCTTGACGGTCTCGGCGCGGACGGCGTCGTCGTCGGCGGCGGTGATGGCGGCGGCGCGTCCGGCATCATCGACAGCGCGCCCGTCGTCGTCGCCGGCGCGGACGGGCGCGTCGCCGCCCTCCTCCGCCGCGCGGTCGCGGCCGTTCTTCTCGGTGCTCACCCCTCCAGAGTGGCATCCCCTCCGCGCGCTCCCCGCCATCGCCCACCTGACCGGGACTTTGTGGACTACGCACAAACGCCGTCTCGTAAACTTCGTCGTTGTCCTCATCCAGATGGTGATGTCCTACAGGGCAAGGTTGATGCCGTGCTTGTAATCGTTGCTCCGGGCCAAGGCGCCCAGGTTCCCGGATTCCTCTCCCCGTGGCTCGAAGCGCCCGGCATGGCCGAGCGCTTCGAGGCCTGGTCCAAGGTCGCCGGGCTGGACCTGGTGCGCTACGGCACCACCGCCGACGCCGAGGAGATCCGCGACACCGCCGTCGCGCAGCCCCTCCTCGTGAGCGCCGGGCTGGCCGCGGCCGTGTCGCTGTTCGGCGACCTGGAGACCGCCGCCGCCCGCACCGACGCCGTCGCCGGGCACAGTGTGGGCGAGTTCACCGCCGCCGGCCTGGCCGGGGTGCTCGCCCCCGAGGAGGCCCTCTCCCTGGTCGCCGAGCGCGGGCGCGGCATGGCCGAGGCCTCCGCCGCCGCCGACACCGGCATGACCGCCGTCCTGGGCGGCGACCGCGACGAGGTCCTGGCCGCCATCGCCGACGCGGGGCTGACCGCCGCCAACGACAACGGTTCCGGGCAGATCGTGGCCGCCGGCACCGCCGAGGCGCTGGCCGCGTTCGCCGAGAACCCGCCGAAGGGCGCCCGGCTGCGTTCGCTGTCGGTCGCCGGGGCCTTCCACACCGAGCACATGGCCCCCGCGGTCGAGCGCGTGCGCCGGGCGGCCCAGGCCGTCTCCCCCGCCGACCCGCGCACCCGCCTGCTCACCAACCGCGACGGCTCGGTCGTCGCCGCCGGCCGCGACTACCTCGACCTGCTGGTCTCCCAGATCAGCTCGCCGGTGCGCTGGGACGCCTGCACCGCCACCCTGGCCGACCTGGGGGTGACCGCTCTCATCGAGCTGCCCCCCGCCGGAACCCTGGTGGGCCTGGCCAAGCGGTCCCTGCGCGGGGTGGAGCGGCTGGCCGTCAAGACGCCGGAGGACCTCGAGGCCGCCCGGGAGCTGGTCGCCGAGCACTCCGGCACCGCCGCTTCGGAAGGTCCGTCCCGATGAGCACCGCACTGCCCCTTCCCGACACCCTCGGGGGCGCACGGGTCCTCGCCTTCGGCGAGCACCAGCCGGCCAACACCGTCACCAACGACGACCTCGCACAGCGGGTCGACACCAGTGACGAGTGGATCCGCAGCCGGGTCGGCATCGAGGAGCGCCGGATCGCCGACGACACCGAGTCGGTGGAGTCCATGGCGGTCATCGCCGGCGGCAAGGCCCTGGCGGCGAGCGGCCTGTCCCCCGACGACATCGACCTGGTGATCGTCGCCACCTGCACCCAGCGCGACCAGATCCCCAACGCCGCCGCCACCGTCGCCGCGCGGCTGGGCATCACCGCGCCGGGCGCCTTCGACGTCAACGCCGCCTGCGCCGGGTTCTGCTACGCCACCGGCCTGGCCGCCGACGCCGTGCGCGGCGGTTCGGCGCGCAACGTGCTGGTGGTGGGCTCGGAGAAGCTCTCCGACTGGGTCGACTGGGACGACCGGTCCACCTGCGTGATCTTCGCCGACGGCGCCGGCGCCGCGGTGGTGGGCGCCGCCCCCGCCGAGGAGAACGGCATCGGGCCGGTGGTCTGGGGCAGCTCCGGCGAGCGCGCCGACAAGATCTACCTGCGCGAGAACCGCTACCTCTACCAGGAGGGCCAGGCGGTCTTCCGGTGGACCACCACCGAGCTGCACAAGGTGGCACTGCAGGCCCTGGAGCGGGCGGGGGTCGACCCCACCGAGCTCACCGCGTTCGTCCCGCACCAGGCCAACCTGCGCATCGTGGAGGCCATCGCGCGCAAGCTGGGGGCGCCGCAGGCGCTCATCGCCCGCGATATCGTCTCCGCTGGCAACACCTCGTCCGCGTCCATCCCGCTGGCCATCGCGCGCATGGGCGGACGGGGCGAGCTGCCGTCGGGGAGCACCGTGCTCACCCTGGGATTCGGCGCCGGACTGACCTACGCGGCGCAGGTCCTGCGCATCCCCTAGAGGCCGGACGGCCGCGGCACGGTCACGCGTGACCGGGCCGCGACGGCGACGCACACGGCCCCGGAAGGCTCCGGGGCGCACCGAGAAGGAGTAACCACACCATGGCGCAGCACACCGAGCAGGAGATCCTGGCCGGCCTCGGCGAGATCGTCGACGAGATCGCCGGGGTTCCCGCCGCCGAGGTCACGCCGGAGAAGAGCTTCGTCGACGACCTCGACATCGACTCGCTCTCCATGGTCGAGATCGCGGTCGCGGCGCAGGACAAGTTCGGCGTCGAGATCCCCGACGACCAGCTCAAGGACCTCAAGACGGTCCAGGACGTCATCAACTTCATCCAGAAGTAGCGCGCCCGCCCGGCGGCGGCGCCACCGCGCCGCCGCCGGGGCATCCGCGCATCCGCCTCCACATGCCCCGGCGCGCCGCCGGGTACGACCTACCATGACGCGAAGGGCGAAAGGCCGATGAACAGCACCGAAGTCGTCGTCACTGGCCTGGGCGCCACCACCCCGCTGGGGGGTGACGTCTCCACGACCTGGTCCGCCCTCCTCGAAGGTCGGTCCGGCATCAGCGAGATCACCGAGGACTGGGCGCAGGAGCTGCCCGCCCGCATCGCCGGGCGCGCCGTCCAGGACCCGTCGGAGAAGCTCCCCCGCCAGCGGCTGCGCCGGCTCGACCGCACCCAGCAGTTCGCGCTGATCGCCGCGCAGGAGGCCTGGCAGGACGCCGGGGCCCCGGATGTGGACCCGGTGCGCCTGGGCACGGTCGTCTCCTCCGGCATCGGCGGCATCCTGACGATCCTCGAGCAGTACGACACCTTCCGCGAGAAGGGCTGGAAGCGCGTCTCGCCGTTCACGGTGCCGATGCTCATGCCGAACAGCCCCTCGGCGGCGGTCGCCCTGGAGTTCACCGCCCGCGCCGGGGCGCACGCCCCGGTGAGCGCCTGCGCCTCCAGCAGCGAGGCGATCGCCGACGCGATCGGGATGATCCGTTCGGGCCGCGCCGACGTGGTCATCGCGGGCGGCACGGAAGCCGCGATCCACCCGCTGAACATCGCCTCCTTCGCCTCCATGCGGGCGCTGTCCACCCGCAACGAGGACCCGCAGGCGGCCTCCCGGCCCTGGGACACCGACCGGGACGGCTTCGTCATGGGCGAGGGCGCGGGCATCGTCGTCCTGGAGTCGGCCGAGCACGCCGCGCGCCGCGGCGCCCGCGTGTACGCGGTGGCGGCCGGGGCCGGGTACTCCGACGACGCGCACGACATCGTCGCCCCCGAGCCCGAGGGCGAGGGGCAGGCGCGGGCCATCACGATGGCGCTGGAGGACGCGGGCATGGGCCCGGCGGACGTGGCGCACATCAACGCGCACGCCACCTCCACCCCGACCGGCGACGTGGGCGAGACCCTGGCGATCCGCCGCGCGCTGGGCGACGCCGCCGCCGACCGGGTGGCGGTCACCTCCACCAAGTCGATGACGGGCCACCTGCTGGGCGGCGCCGGTGCGGTGGAGTCCATCGCCACCGTGCTGGCCCTGTACGAGGGCCGCATCCCGCCGACGATCAACATCGAGGAGCTCGACCCGGGCGTGTCCGTGGACATCGTCCGCGACAAGGCCCGCGACCTGCCGGCGGACGCGGTGGGGGCGATCAACGAGTCCTTCGGCTTCGGCGGCCACAACATCGCCGTGGCCTTCCGCCGCGCCTGAGGCGGCGGGGGGACGAGCACGTCCCGTGTAGCGCCGACGGGGCCCACCGGTACATGCGACCGGTGGGCCCCGTTCCGTGTCTCCGGCGGCGTTCCGCATCTCCGGGTTCCGCATCTCCGGCGGCGGATTCGGCGGTGCCCGAGGTGCCCGTCACCAAGGCACTCACCATCGGGTGGGCCGTGCTCAGGCCTCGGTGGCCTCGGAGGCGTCCACCGGGGCCGCCCCTTCCTCCGGGCCTGTGCCGGGGACGCGCGCCGTGCCGTGGAACCGCGCGGCGCCGTTGGCCGACGGGGTCCCGTTGGTCGGCGGGGCGCCGTTGGCCGACGGGGCGCCGTTGGCCGACCCGCCGACCGCGCCCGCCTCCTCGGGCCGGGCGCCGTCCACCGTCTCCCCCGGGCCGCGCTCGGCCCAGGGCGGGGGCTGGAACGGCTCCAGCTCCGGGCGCTTGGGCTCGCGGCCGTCGCCGGACGAGCGGCCCATGGCCCGCCGCCCCAGCCACGGCACCAGGTATTCGCGGGCCCAGCGCATGTGCTCACGGCGGCGCAGGATCCGGGGCAGGCGCACCGCCGGGGTGTCCCACGGCCGCGCCCACAGCTCGCGCGGGCCCATCGGCTGCCCGATCACCTCGGCGATGCGGGCAGCCACGATCCGGTGGCCGTCGCCGTTGAAGTGCAGCCGGTCCTCGTTCCAGGCCCGGGGGTCGTTCAGCGCCTCCATCGACCACAGGTCGACGATGTCGGCGCCGGTGCGCTCGGCCATGGCGCGCAGGTGCATGCTGAACACCGCGATGCGCCCGCGGTAGATCCGCAGCACCGGCACCCAGCCGGTGTCGTGCCCGGACAGCAGCACCACACGGACCCCGGCCCGGCGCATGCTCAGCACCGCCTCCTCCAGCTGGGCGGCGAGGGCGTCCAGGTCGGTGCCGGGGCGCAGCACGTCGTTGCCGCCCGCGTGCACGGTCACCAGGTCGGGGCGCTCCTCAAGCACGCGGTCGAGCTGCTCGCCGGTGATGTGGCGCATCCGCCGGCCGCGCACCGCGAGGTTGGCGTACCGGAACCGGGGCTCGTCCGCGGACAGGTGCTCGGCCAGGCGGTCGGCGAAACCCC
The DNA here is from genome assembly GCF_027706725.1 of Nocardiopsis endophytica. GTDB lineage: Bacteria > Actinomycetota > Actinomycetes > Streptosporangiales > Streptosporangiaceae > Nocardiopsis_A > Nocardiopsis_A endophytica. Next base: position 53,761 of record NZ_JAQFWQ010000033.1, on the reverse strand, counting down.
GGTAGCCCCCGTCGGGTGCGACGTCCTCCAGCCCCTCGGTCAGGCTGTCGCCGATGGCCATGTAGGAGCGGACGACCGCCGGTCCCTCCGCCCGCTCTCCTCCAGGGGGATTCATCTGCAGGTCAGTCACTTCCACCTATCATGCGGACTCGGGCGTTGACGCGCGGCACGCCGCGTCGGGATCCGGGACGGGGCACGCGGTTGCGAAGGACCGCCACGTGTGCCTCTCGCAACACCGACGAGCACGTGTCAAAGGAGAAAGGCAGGGGTACGGCGTGCCCGACAAGCATACCGCCGACCGCCGACGCCGGGCCGGGACGACGCCTGACCGAGACCGGCAAAGGTCCCGACCGTGACCTGGCCCCGCCCCCCGGCGGCCCAGCCGACTACAGACGGGTTCGTTACCCCATGACCAGCAACGACAGCGCAGACACCGACGCCGGGTTCCCCGCCAACCCGGTCGAGGAGGCCCTGGGGCGGGCCCTGCGGGACGCCCCGGCCGACGCCGAGACCACCGAGGCCTCCGGGGGCGCCGACGGCGCCGGCCGGAGCGGTGCGGCGGAGGGCGGAGCCGTGCGGGCGTTCCTCTCCGCCTTCGCGGAGGGCAGCGTCTGGGTGCCCGTGCCCCAGGGGTCGGGGACCCAGGAGGACGGGTCCATCGCCCTGCCGTCGCTGGAGCTGGAGGGCCGCGTGTACATCCCCGTGTTCACCTCCCGCTCCCAGTACGACCAGCGGAGCGCGGAGGTGCCGTGCGCGGTGCTGGCCGTGCGCGACCTGGCCTCGGCGCTGCCCGAGGGGGTGGGCCTGGCGGTCAACCCCGGGAACGAGCCGAGCGTTCCGGTACCGGCGGAGATGGTCGCCGCTCTGGCCGGGGAGTGACCCCGGGGCCCGGAGGCGCCTCCGGGCCGTTCCCCGCCCGTGTCCTGAAGCCTCTCGTGGGAAATCCGCAGGGATCCCCGCAGGGGCTTCACGGGGATCCCCGCGTGGATGCGGCCGCCCGGCGGCCGCGCCCTACCCTTCTGCGCCGCGCCGACGTACGATCACCCGCGGGCGCGCTGGGCGCCCGTGTCCCCGCCGGCCCAGGCAGTCGTAGGACAGCGGGCACCGAATCCGGCAAGGGCGCATAAAGTGGAACACCGGCCGACCGCTTCCGCTACCTGCGGCGGCCCACGTCCCTGCGCCGTACCCCTGGAGGTCGAGGTCCACCGCGGATGAACGCCATCTCCCCGATCTGCCTGACCGACCTGGCTCCGGCGCTGCGCTGGAGCCGCCCCGAGGACCTCACGCCCTACCTGGGGCACAGCCGCCTGGTCGACGGCTGGTGGCGGTCGCTGCCGCTGCCGCGCGCGCTGGACATCGCCGGGCCTCCGTGGCTCGCGCACAACCTCGCGCTGCTCATGTCCGAGTACTGGGACCACGTTCCCGTCGGCGACTTCCTGCCGGTGCTGCGCGCGCTGCCGGTGGACCTCGACGAGGTCGCCGAACCGGTGCGCGGCGCCCTCCTGGCCACGGCGGGCGACTGGGCGACCCTGATCGGGGCGCCGCCCTCGGCCGTGGCCGACTGGCCCTTCCCGGCCGACTGCGGGCCGGTCGAGGTGATCGGGTCGGCCGCCTGGCAGGCGCTGCGCCCGTTCTGCGGTGAGGAGGCGCGCACCGGGCCGCTGCCCTCCCCCGCGCTGATGATCGAGGCGGTGCGCACGGTCGCCCACTGGCTGCCGGAGAGCGCCCCGGACCGGGTCCGCCGCGCGCTGGGGTACCTGTCCGCGGCCACCGGAGCCGACCTGGAGGAGGGGCCGCCGCCGGAGGCGGTGACCTCGCCCCCGCAGGGCAGGGCCGACGTGCCGCAGAGCGCCGCGACGCGCGCCATCCGCACCCTGCGCGCGCTGCGCAACCAGCACGCCCGTGAGCAGGAGCAGGGGGAGGGGCAGGGGCACGACCACGGGGCCGAGCGGCCTGGAGGCCACGGCGGCGACGGCTCCGAGCTGGGCGCCCATCCGATGGTGGACCTGCTGGAGGAGTTCCTGCGCGGGTGGAGCCCGCTGGAGCGGACGGTCGCCGCCGAGCGGCTGTTCGCGGCCGACCCGATCAGCATCCGGCTGCTCGCCGACCAGATCGGCGCCGACATCGGCGACATCCGCAACGCCCAGCGCAGCGTGGAGGAGCGGCTGCTGCAGTGGCTGTCCTCGTCCGGCGGCGAGCCGGTCACCCGGCACCTGCGGGAGCTGTCGGAGGAGCTCGGCGCGGCCACGACCATCGACACGCTCATCGGGGCCCACCCCGACCACCCGGTCACGGTGCCGTCGCTGAAGGCGCCGCTGTGGCGGGTGCTCATCACCTTCTTCACCGACCGGCGGCTGCACAACGGGTGGCTGGTGGCCGACGACCCGGAGCGGATGCGCTGGCAGACGCGGGAGATGCTGGGCGACGCGCCGACCCTGGACGACGCGGCCGTGCGGCTGGACCGGATCGGGATCCGCCGCCGGTCGCTGCGGGCATGGCTGCAGAGCACGCCGGGCATCGACATCCGCGACGGGCGGGTGCTCATCGACCCGTCGCTGCCGCCGGAGGGGCCCGCACCGGCGCCCGCGTTCGGCGGCCGGTCGGAGCTGTCGGAGGAGGACGGCTCGACCACCGCGGGCGGGCTACCGATCCGCCGGCGTCCGGGCGCCGCGCACGAGGCGGGAGCGCCCCGGCCGGAGGCGGCGGGCGCGCCCGCCGCCGCGCCCCCGCCGCCGGGGGTGGCCACCTCGCCGCGGTGCTTCCGCGCGCCCGACGGGCGCTGGTGGCACCGGGTGGACATCGGCCCGGAGCACCTCAACGGCGCCCCGGTGACCGTGCCGCCGGGGTACGCGACCCACCTGGGGCTGCAGCCGGGGCGGCTGCTGTGCCTGACCGCCCCCGGTGCCGACCTGCTGGTGCTGGTGTGGCGGGATGAGGCGGCCTTCGATTCCCTGCGGCCGCTGCTGCGGCGGCTGTCGGCCCAGCCGGGCGACCGGGTGTTCATCACCGTGGAGGGCGACCGCCTCGACGCCCGCCGCCTGCCCGCCGCCGACCTGGGCGGCCACGGCCCGACGGGCAGGGCGCTGCACCTGATCGGCTACACCGCCCCGGCCCCGACCGACGAGGCGCTCCGGATCATCGCCCGCCGGATCACCGAGGAGGAGAACCCCGAGCCGGACCCGCGGAAGCTGCTGGAGATGCTCTCCCAGCGCGGAGACGAGGACATAGCCGAAGAACTGCGCCAGAGCCTGGCCACCCCGCACTGACGGGGGCAGCCCACGTTCACGAGGAAGGGAATCCCCCGGGGCCGGGGGGGGGCGGGTCAGCAGGTCCCCCGCTTAAGGCCCCGGCCGGGCGGCGGGCCAGCGGGGTGTGGGGTCGATGGCAGCGACGACAAAGGTCAGCGGCCCTACCTGCGGCGTCGTCGGGTGCGGCGCGTGCGGATGGTGGCCGGAGAGGGCGGCGGCAGGACGCGGGAGGGACCTCAGCCCCCCGGGAGCCCAGACAAATCGGACGCCGGGACGGTAGCGGCTCGACCGGAACCCGCCTTCTGGGCGCCTCGAGCGGCCTGGGGTCATCTTGGGTGGTGAAATCGACACCCGATCTGCATGAAAGCGTCGATTTCACGACGCAGGATGCCCAACCCCTCCACCCGCCGTCCGGTATGCCCGGTATGCGCCACCCGGACGGTCCTCCCCGCGATGATCTCGGGGAACTCGGGGTTAAACCGGACACGATAAGCCCGACTTCCCCGAGATCAACGAGGAGGGGGCAGGGGCCTCGCGCCCGGCAGACGGGGCCGGGGAACCGCCCGGCTCACTCCGTCGCCGCCGACCACGGCGACCACGCACACGCCTGCCACTCGACCGCGCTGCCGCTCGGTCCGCCGGCCTCTGTCGTCCCCCTCCTCTGGCCCTGGGCAGGAGGAAGGGCCGGGGCGCCTTTCGGCGTCCCGGCCCTTGTCGCTGTTCCGAGGTGTCCGGGCACCGACCGGCGAGGGGTGGGCCTCAGACGTTGAAGCCCAGCATCCTCAGCTGGTCGCGGCCGTCCTCGGTTATCTTGTCCGGGCCCCACGGGGGCATCCAGACCCAGTTGATCTTGACCTCGCGGCCGAACTCGTCGAGGGCGCTGGTGGCCTGGTCCTCGATGACGTCGGTCAGGGGGCAGGCGGCGCTGGTCAGGGTCATGTCCAGGGTGATGCTCGCCTCGTCGGCGTTCACCCCGTACAGCAGGCCCAGGTCGACGACGTTGACGCCCAGCTCGGGGTCGATGACGTCCTTCAGGGCCTCGCTGATCTCCTCGGCCAGGGCCTCCTGGCTCAGGCCCTCACCCGGTCCGCCCGCGGCCGCCTGCTCCGGGGCCGGGGCCGCGGTCTCGTTCTCGCTCATGAGACACCCTCCGGTCCATCCCCGCCCGAGCGGGGGTCGCTTCCCAGGGACTGCACGGTCGCGTCCTTCCACGCCATCCAGGCGAGCAGGGCGCACTTGATACGGGCAGGGTATTTCGACACCCCGGCGAACGCCACCGCGTCCTCCAGGACGTCCTCGTCCGGCTCCCCCTGGCCCTTGGAGTGCATGAGCTCGTTGAAGGCGTCGAGCATCTCCAAGCCCTCGTCCACCGTCCGCCCGATCAGCAGGTCGGTCATGACCGACGCGCTGGCCTGGCTGATGGAGCAGCCCATGCTGTCGTAGGACACGTCGGCGACCTTCGCCGCGCCCCCCTCGCCGGAGCCGGGCGCCAGGTGCACCCGCAGCGTCACCTCGTCCCCGCAGGTGGGGTTGATGTGGTGCGCCTCCCCTTCGAAGGGCTCCCGCAGCCCCTTGTTGTGCGGGTTGCGGTAGTGGTCCAGGATGATCTCCTGGTACATCGCGTCCAAGCGCATGCTCCGCCCTTCCTAGCGCGCCTCGGCGGTCCCGAAGAACCGCTGCGCGGTGCGCACGGCCTCGGCCAGCGCCTCCACGTCCGCGAGCGTGTTGTACAGGTAGAACGAGGCCCGGGTGGTCGCCTGCACCTGGTAGCGCCGGTGCAGCGGCCAGGCGCAGTGGTGCCCCACGCGCACCTCCACGCCCTCGTCGTCGAGCACCTGCCCCAGGTCGTGCGGGTGGATGCCCTCGACGGTGAAGGAGACCGCGCCGCCCCGGTCCACGGTGTCGGTGGGCCCGACGATGCGCACCCCGTCGATACCGCCCAGCAGCTTGACCGCGTACTCGGTGAGCCGGTGCTCGTGCTCGGCCACCCGCTCCATGCCGATCGACGACAGGTAGTCGCACGCCGCCGCCAGCCCGACCGCCTGCGGCGCCATGGGCACCCCGGCCTCGAACCGCTGCGGCGGCTCGGCCCAGGTGCTGTGGTCCATGTGCACCACGCCGATCATCGAACCGCCGGTGATGAACGGCGGCATCGCGGCCAGCAGCTCGGCGCGCCCGTAGAGCACGCCGATGCCGTTGGGCCCGAGCATCTTGTGCCCGGAGAACACCAGGAAGTCGCAGTCGAGCTCCCGCACGTCCACCGGCATGTGCGGGACCGACTGGGCCGCGTCCAGCAGCACCAGCGCGCCCACCTCGTGGGCCCTAGCGGTGACCTCCCGGACCGGGTTGACCGTGCCCAGCACGTTGGACTGGTGGGTGAGCGCCACCAGCCTGGTGCGCTCGTTGACCAGGTCCTCCAGCTCCGACAGGTCGAGCCGGCCGTCCTCGGTCAGCCCGAACCAGCGCAGCGTGGCGCCGGTGCGCCGGCACAGCTCCTGCCAGGGCACCAGGTTGGCGTGGTGCTCCATCTCGGTGACGACGACCTCGTCGCCCGGGCCCACGGAGAAGCGGCGGTAGGGCTCGTCGGCCGTGGCCGCGTTGCCCATGGCGTAGGCCACCAGGTTGACGCCCTCGGTGGCGTTCTTGGTGAACACCACCTCCCCGGCGCCGGCGCCGACGAAGGACGCGATCGTGGACCGCGCCGCCTCATAGGCGTCGGTGGCCTCCTCGGCGAGCTGGTGCGCGCCGCGGTGGACCGCCGCGTTGTGGCGCTCGTAGAACTCCCGCTCGGCGTCGAGCACCTGGCGGGGCTTCTGCGAGGTGGCCCCGGAGTCGAGGTAGACCAGGGGGCGCCCGTCGCGGACGGTCCGGGACAGGATCGGGAAGTCCCCCCGGACCGCCTCCGCGTCGAGCGGCGCGTGCTCGCCTCGGGTCACTGCTCAGCGCCTGCCTTCACGAAACGCTCGTAGCCCTCGTTCTCCAGCCGGTCGGCCAGCTCCGGACCGCCGGACTCGGCGATGCGGCCGTCGGCGAAGACGTGCACGAAGTCGGGCTTCACGTAGTTGAGGATGCGGGTGTAGTGGGTGATCAGCATGATGCCCACGTCGCTGTTGGCCTTGGCCCGGTTGATCCCCTCGGAGACCACCTTGAGGGCGTCGACGTCGAGGCCGGAGTCGGTCTCGTCGAGGATCGCCATCTTCGGCTTGAGCAGCTCCAGCTGGAGGATCTCGTGGCGCTTCTTCTCGCCGCCGGAGAAGCCCTCGTTGACGCCGCGGGCCGCGAAGGACGCCTCGATGGACAGGTCCTTCATGGTGCCCTGCAGCTCCTTGGAGAACTGGCGGAGCTTGGGCGCCTCGCCGCGCACCGCGGTGACCGAGCTGCGCAGGAAGTTGGACATGGACACGCCCGGGACCTCGACCGGGTACTGCATGGCCAGGAACAGGCCGGCGCGGGCCCGCTCGTCCACGCTCATCTCCAGCACGTTCTCGCCGTCGAGGAGGACCTCGCCCGCGGTGATCTCGTACTTGGGGTGGCCGGCGATGGCGTAGGCCAGGGTGGACTTGCCGGACCCGTTCGGGCCCATGATCGCGTGGGTCTGACCGGAGTCGATGGTCAGGTCCACGCCCTTGAGGATCTCCTGGCGCTCGTCGGCCCCGATCAGGACGTCGGCGCGCACCCCGCGGATTTCGAACTTCGTCATCTGTTTCAAGCCTCAGGAATTCGTCGTGTCCAGCGAGACGAGGACGTCGTCGCCGTCGATCTTGACTGCGTAGGTGGGCACCGCCTGGACGGCGGGCGGGTTGATCGGCTTGCCGGAGGTCAGCTCGAAGCAGGAGCCGTGCAGCCAGCACTCGATGGTGCCGTCCTCGACCTCGCCCTCCGACAGGTTGACCTCGGCGTGCGAGCAGATGTCGCTGATCGCGTACACCTCGCCCTCACTGCGCACCACCGCCACCGGGGTGCCGCCGACCTCCACGCCGAGCGCCCCCTCGTCGGGGAGGTCGCTCAGCGCGCAGACCCGGGTGAAGGTGCCCTCACTCATGCTCGGCCAGCTTCTCCTCGACCTCGGCCATGATCCGCTCGCGCAGCTCGGGCACGTCGATGCGGCCGATGAGCTCGGCGAAGTAGCCGCGGATGACCAGGCGGCGGGCCTCGTCCTCCGGGATGCCGCGGGAGCGCAGGTAGAACAGGTGGATCTCGTCGAGCCGCCCGCTGGCGCTGGCGTGGCCCGCGCCCTCCACCTCGCCGGTGAAGATCTCCAGGTTGGGGACCGAGTCCACCCGGGTGCCGTCGGTCAGCGCGAGGTTCCGGTTGTACTCGTAGGAGTCGGTGCCCTCGGTGCCCTCGCCGATGATCACGTCGCCGATCCACACGCCGTGCGCGCCCTCGCCGCTCAGCGCGCCCTTGTACTCGACGCGGCTGCGGGTGTGGGAGACGTTGTGGTCGATCAGCGAGCGGTGCTCGTGGTGCTGGCCGTCGCCGGTGAAGTAGAGCCCGTGCAGCTCGGCGTCGCCGCCGGGGGCGGTGTAGCCGACCTTGGGCGACATGCGGACCAGGTCCCCGCCCAGGGTGATCACGAAGCTCTTGAACCGGGCGTCCCGGCCGACCTTGGTGTAGTGGTGGCCCACGTGCACCGCGTCGCGGCCCCAGTCCTGCAGGCTGATGACGGTCAGCTCGGCGCCGTCCTCGACGATGAACTCGACGTTGTCGGCGTAGACCGCCTCGCCGGCGTACTCCAGGACCACGGTGGCCTTGGAGTGCGCCTCGGCGCGCACCAGGATGTGCCCGTAGGCGTCGCCCTGGTTCTCGCCGGTGACCTTGATGTAGGCGGGCTCGGCGACCTGGGCGTCCTTGGCGACGGTCACCACGGTGGCGCCGCCGAAGGTGCCGAAGTCGCGGAAGGCCAGCGCCGACACCCGGTCGGTGGGCAGGAAGGTGGTGCCCAGCCGCGGGTCGCCCGAGGCGGCGGTCTCGTGGGTGACGCCCTCGGGGGCGGTCACCTCGACCGAGACGACGCCGTCCTTGATGTCGCGGCCGTCGTGCAGCCCGCGCAGGCGGCGCAGCGGCGTGAAGCGCCACTCCTCCTCCCGGCCCGTGGGGACCGGGAACGCGTCCACGTCGAAGGACCCGTGGACGTCCAGCTTGGAGATCGGGAGCTCACCGCCGTGGCTGTGCTCCTTGACTCCGAGGTTCGGGCCGGCCATTAACCAACCGCTCCTTCCATCTGCAGCTCGATGAGCCGGTTCAGTTCCAGGGCGTACTCCATGGGCAGCTCGCGCGCGATGGGCTCGACGAACCCGCGCACGATCATCGCCATGGCCTCGTCCTCGTCCAGGCCGCGGCTCATCAGGTAGAAGAGCTGGTCCTCGCTGACCTTGGACACCGTGGCCTCGTGGCCGAGCTCGGTGTCGTCCTCGCGGATGTCGTTGTAGGGGTAGGTGTCCGAGCGGCTGATGGTGTCGATCAGCAGCGCGTCGCACTTGACCGTGGACTTGGCGCGGTCGGCGCCCTCCTGCACCTGCACCAGGCCCCGGTAGGAGGCGCGGCCCCCGCTCCGGGCCACCGACTTGGAGACGATGGTGGAGGAGGTGTTGGGGGCGCAGTGCACCATCTTGGAGCCGGTGTCCTGGTGCTGGCCCTCGCCGGCGAAGGCGATGGAGAGCGTCTCGCCCTTGGCGTGCTCGCCCATGAGGTACACCGCGGGGTACTTCATGGTGACCTGGGAGCCGATGTTGCCGTCGATCCACTCCATGGTGGCGCCCTCGTAGGCGACGGCACGCTTGGTGACCAGGTTGAAGACGTTGTTCGACCAGTTCTGGATGGTCGTGTAGCGGCAGCGCGCGTTCTTCTTGACGATGATCTCCACGACCGCCGAGTGCAGCGAGTCGGTCTTGTAGATCGGCGCGGTGCAGCCCTCGACGTAGTGGACGTAGGCGCCCTCGTCGACGATGATCAGGGTCCGCTCGAACTGGCCCATGTTCTCGGTGTTGATCCGGAAGTAGGCCTGCAGCGGGATCTCCACGTGGACGCCCTTGGGGACGTAGATGAAGGACCCGCCGCTCCACACCGCGGTGTTGAGCGCGGCGAACTTGTTGTCGCCGGAGGGGATGACCGTGCCGAAGTACTCCTGGAAGAGCTCGGGGTGCTCCTTGAGCGCGGTGTCGGTGTCGAGGAAGATGACGCCCTGCTCCTCCAGGTCCTCACGGATCTGGTGGTAGACGACCTCCGACTCGTACTGGGCGGCGACGCCGGCGACCAGGCGCTGCTTCTCGGCCTCGGGGATGCCCAGCTTGTCGTAGGTGTTCTTGATGTCCTCGGGCAGGTCCTCCCAGGAGGCGGCCTGCTGCTCGGTCGACCGGACGAAGTACTTGATCTTGTCGAAGTCGATCCCGGACAGGTCGGCACCCCACGAGGGCATCGGCTTCTTGTCGAAGAGCTTCAGCGCCTTGAGGCGGGCCTTCTGCATCCATTCCGGCTCGTCCTTCTTGCCGGAGATGTCGCGGACGACCTCCTCGTTCAGTCCACGCCGAGCGGAGGCGCCGGCCGTGTCCGGGTCGGCCCATCCGTACTCGTAGTTGCCGAGCCCTTCGAGCTCGGGGTGCGCGATAGACGTCATTACGCGGATCCTCCTGGACTCAGACGTCCTGATTCGTTGGTGCTGTCCTCGGCGCCCTCTGCAGCGCCTGCGGGTTCGGTCGGGGTCACATGGGTGGTGCAGACCCCGTCGCCGTGGGCGATGGTGGCCAGCCGCCGCACGGGGGTGCCCAGCAGCCGGGCGAAGGCCTCGACCTCGGCCTCGCACAGCTCGGGGAACTCGGCCGCCACGTGCCCGACCGGGCAGTGGTGCTGGCAGAGCTGCTGGCCCCCGCCGGGCGCGGGCGCCCGGTCGGCGGCGGCGGCGTAGCCGTCGTTGCTCAGCGCCTCGGCGAGCTTGCGCACCCGCTGCTGCGGGGGCACGCCCTCCAGCAGGGGGCGGTAGCGCTCCTCCAGCTCGGCGACCTGCCGCCGGGCGAACTCGGTGACGGCACCGGGTCCGGCCCGCTCGGCGAGGAAGCGCAGAGCGCTGGAGGCCAGGTCGTCGTAGCCGTGCACGAACGCGTCGCGACCGGCCTCGGTGATCGCGAAGACCCGGGCCGGGCGGCCCCGGCCCCGGCGGCCCAGGGGCCGCGCGTCGCGGGCTTCGACGAGCCCTTCGCCCATGAGGTTGTCAAGGTGCCGGCGGATCGCCGCCGGTGTGAGCCCGAGCCGCTCGCCGAGTGTGGAGGCGGTGATCGGTCCCTGCTCCAGGATGAGGCGCGCCACCCGCGCGCGCGTCCCGGTCTCGGCGCCCAGGTCGGGCGCAGGCGCACGCGGGACGCCGGGCGCGGTGCCCCCGGTCGGCTGCTGTCCGCTGCTCACCTTTTTCACAACATCAGTGTGGCGTAAATGCTTCCGTGCGGGCAAACCGTGATGCATGCCATTGATCACCCAGGCAAGCCTTACCTTTCAGGGGTTTCGCGGTACGGTAGCCTCGCCCGGCTCCGCGCACGCGCGTGCGGGTTCGGCTACCCGCTCGTATCGCGAGACACGGGTATTGGCATCCGGACGCCCGCCCCGTCGGCGGCGCGCCCGCCACCGGGCACCCGGTGCGGGCACCCGCCCGGGCGGCCATAGACTCTGAGGCCATGGAGACAGCCGCGGTCGAGGTCACCGACCTGGTGAAGAGGTACGGCGCGACGACCGCCGTCGACGGCCTGTCCTTCACCGCGCCCCGCGGGGCGGTGACGGCGCTGCTCGGCCCCAACGGCGCCGGGAAGACCAGCACCGTCGAGGTGTGCGAGGGCTTCCGCCGGGCCGACGGCGGCACCGTGCGCGTGCTCGGCCTGGACCCGGCCGCCGACGCCGCGGCGCTCAAGCCCCGGGTCGGGGTGATGCCGCAGTCCGGCGGGGTGCCCACCGGAGCGCGCGCGGGCGAGTGGCTGCGCCTGATGGCCTCGTTCCACGCCCGCCCCCTGTCCGCCGACACGCTGCTGGAACGCCTCGGCCTCACGAATGCTTCCCGCACCCCCTTCCGCCGGCTGTCCGGGGGCCAGCAGCAGCGGCTGTCGCTGGCCGCCGCCGTGATCGGACGTCCCGAGCTGGTGTTCCTCGACGAGCCCACGGCCGGTCTCGACCCGCAGGCCCGCCGCGCCACCTGGGACCTGGTGGCCGAGCTGCGGGGCGCCGGTGTGGGCGTGGTGCTGACCACGCACCACATGGAGGAGGCCGAGAACCTCGCCGACCGCGTGGTCATCATCGACCGGGGGCGGGTGGTGGCCGACGGCGCCACCGGCGAGCTGACCTCCGCCGGGCAGGAGCTCCGGTTCGAGTGCCGCGAGGCGGTGGACACCGAGGCGCTGCGCGAGGCGCTGCCGTCGGGCGTCCGCGTCGAGGCCCGGCCCGCGACCGCCGGGCAGGCGCCGGGGTGCGCCATCGCCCGCGCCGACGGCGGGGAGATCGGGCCGGAGATGCTGGCCACCGTCGGCACCTGGTGCGCGGCCAACGGCGTGCACCCCGAGGGGCTGCGCGTGCAGCGCCGCACCCTTGAAGACGTCTTCCTCGAACTCACCGGCCGGGAACTCCGCTCATGACCGAGACCACCGCCCGCCCCGCCCTGGACCTGAGCCCCGCCCCGGCCGCCGCGCCGATGGCGCGCATGGTCGCCGCACAGGCGGGCATGGAGCTGCGCATCATGCTGCGCAACGGGGAGCAGCTGCTGCTGACCATGGTCATCCCCGTGCTGCTGCTGGCGGGGTTCAGCACGGTGGACGTGGTGGAGCTGGGCGACGGGCCGCGGGTGGACTTCCTGACCCCGGGAATCCTCGCCTTGGCCGTGCTGTCCACCGCCTTCACGGGGCAGGCCATCGGCACCGGGTTCGAGCGCAGATACGGGGTGCTCAAGCGGCTGGGGGCGACCCCGCTGTCGCGGTTCGGGCTGCTGGCGGCCAAGACGCTGGCGGTGCTGGCGGTGGAGGCGATCCAGATCGCCGTGCTGAGCGCGGTGGCCTTCGCACTGGGGTGGAATCCGCACGGTGGGCCGGTCGCCTTCGCCTACGCGGTGCTCCTCGTCCTCCTCGGCACCGCGGCGTTCAGCTCGTTGGCGCTGCTCATGGCGGGCACGCTGCGGGCCGAGGCGACGCTGGCGGCGGCCAACCTGGTGTACGTGGTGATGCTCGGGCTCGGCGGCGTCATCTTCGCCACCGACCGCTTCCCCGGCGCGGTGCGGACGGCGGTGGAGGCGCTGCCGATCACGGCGCTGGCGGGAGGGCTGCGGTCGGTGCTGGCCGACGGCGCGGCGCCGTCGCTGCTGCCCGTGCTGGTGCTGGCCGTGTGGGCGGCGGTCGGCGCGGCCCTGGCGGCCCGGTTCTTCCGCTGGGAGTAGCCGTTGGAGCTGATCGGGGTCCCGGCGTACCAGCTCGTGCGCTCGCTCGCCCCGCCGCTGGTGCTGTTGGCGGTGGCGGCCTACCTGATCCGCCGCAGGCGCCCGTCGCGCCCCGGCCTGGTATGGGCGGCGGTGGGGGTGAACCTGGGGGCCGCCGCACTCCCCTACGTGTGGCTGCTCCTCCAGGCGACAGTGGGCATCGGGGGAACGACGCTGATCGGGTTCATCATGACCCTGATCCAGCCGGCGCTGGTGCTAGGAGCCTGGCTGCTGATGCTGGGGGCGGTGTTCGCCGGAAAGCGCTCGGCAGACCTCCGGAGTTCCTCCGATCCCTCTGTTCCTGATGAGATGCTCTTCGAAGAGGCCGATCAGCCGCAGTCCGAGGGGCGTCGCCGATGAGCCGTTACGTGATCCTCATCGAACAGAGCGAGGACGGCTTCGGGGCCTGGTGCCCGGACCTGCCCGGCTGCGTCGCCGTCGGTGACACGGTCTCGGAGACCATCGAAGAGATGCGCGGAGCGATCCGCTTCCACATCGACGGCCTCCGCGAGGAGGGTCTTCCCGTCCCTGCGCCTTCAACCGTCGCGAGTACCGAGGTCGACGCCGCTTGATCAGGCATCCCGCTGGATAGGGCAGGTCATGCAGTGGGGGCCGCCTCTCCCCCGGCCCAGCTCTCCGCCTGCTATGGGCAGGACCTCGACGCCGTTGGCCCTCAGGTGGGCGTTCGTGGTCACGTTCCGCTCGTAGGACACCACGACGCCGGGCTCCAGCGCGAAGACGTTGCAGCCGTCGTCCCACTGTTCGCGCTCTGAAGAGAACACGTCCTGCGTGGGCGTCAGGACGCGGATCTCGTCCAGCCCGGCCGCCTGGGCGATCGCGCGGTGCATGTCCTCGGGCGGGTGGTCGGTCACCTTGAGCTCCTTGCCCCCGTCGGCTCCGCCGTCCCCGGGCTCCAGGGTCGAAGACGGAAGCATCCCGAGGCCCGCGTACTTGGTGAAGACGCCGTAGTCGACCTCGGTCATGACGGTGTCCAAGTGCATCACCGCGCGCGCGTGCGGCATGCGCAGGCACAGGATGCGTTCGGCGCCGCCGCGGGCGAACATCTCCCGCGCCAGCAGCTCCACCGCCTGGGGCCGGGTGCGCTCGCTCGTGCCCACGAGCACGGCCCCATTGCCGATCGGCATCAGGTCCCCGCCCTCGATCGTGGCGGGGGCGTGCGAGCGGCCGCGGTTCCACACCTCGAAGCCGCCCTGGGCGAACATCGGGTGCCACTGGTAGACGGCCTCGTAGTGGATGGTCTCCCGGCGGCGGGCCTTCTTGCGCATCGCGTTGATGGAGACCCCGTTGTACAGCCACGCCGAGGTGTCGCGGGTGAACAGGTGGTTGGGCAGGGGGTCGAGGACGAAGTCGTCGTCGGCCAGCGAGTGCAGCCACAGCGAGGCGGGGTCGTCGATGCGCTCGCGGATCTCGGCCTTGGTGATGCCGCCGATGAGGAAGCGCCGCAGCTCGGTGTCGTCCATGGCGTCCAGGGCGGCGCGGATGGGGCCCGCGGCCTGGGGGCCGTGGAAGCGCTCGTCGACGACCTCGGCGAGGATGTGGGCGCGGGCGTCGGGGACGGCCAGGACCTCTTCCAGCAGCTCGTGGAAGTAGTGGACGCGCACGCCGTGCTCGCGCAGGAGGTCGGTGAAGGCGTCGTGCTCCTCTTCGGCGCGCCGCTCCCACAGCACGTCGTCGAAGAGCAGGTCGTCCTTGTTGGAGGGGGTGAGGCGCCGGAGCTCCAGGTCGGGCCGGTGCACGATGACCTGGCGCAGGCGGCCGACCTCCGAGTCCACGCGGAACACCATGCGTACGCGCCTCCCGTCTCCGGAGTTCCGACGCAGGCTGCATTCCCCCGCTCGGGCGCCCGGAACCCGCGTCCTGGGCCCAGAAGACCGGGAGGTCGGCGGGATACCTAGGATGGTGGGACGTGAGTACCGACGCCGCCGCCGAGCACCCCGGCGGACTTCCCAGCGCTCCCCGGTTCGCCAACCCCTTCGCGGCCGGGCGGCTGCGCGCGCTCGGCGAGTCGATCCCGCCGACGTGGATGGTGCTGGTGGGCATCGTCTCGGTGCAGGCCGGGGCCGGGGTGGCGAAGAACCTGTTCGCGGTGCTGCCGCCGAGCGCGGTGGTGTGGCTGCGGCTGCTGACGTCGGCGGTGGTGCTGCTGGTGCTGGCCCGCCCGGCACTGCGCGGGCGCACGCGCGCCGACTGGATGGTGGTGGTCGGCTTCGGCGCGGCGCTGGCGCTGATGAACTTCTCCATCTACCAGGCGATCGCGCGCATCCCGATGGGGATCGCGGTGACGATCGAGTTCCTGGGGCCGCTGGCGGTGGCGATCGCCGGGTCGCGGCGGAAGACCGACGTGGTGTGGGTGGCGCTGGCGGCGGCGGGCGTGGTGCTGCTGGGCCGGGACGACGGCTCGGGCACGGTGACGCTCGTCGGCGTACTCTTCGCCCTCTTGGCCGCCGTCGCCTGGGCGGGTTACATCCTGCTGAGCGCGGCCACCGGGCGCCGGTTCTCGGGGACGTCCGGGCTGGCGATCGCGAGCATGGTGGGCGTGGTGCTGGTGGCCCCGGCGGGCATCGCTGAAGGGGGAACCGCCCTTCTCGACCCGCGCCTCCTGCTCTTCGGGCTGGTCGTCGGGCTGCTGTCCTCGGTCGTGCCGTACACGCTGGAGATGCAGGCCCTCCGGAGGATGCCGCCGAGGGTGTTCGGCATCCTGATGAGCCTGGAGCCGGCGGCGGCCGCGCTGGTCGGCCTGGCCCTGCTCGGGGAGATGCTGACGGTGTGGCAGTGGGCGGCCGTGCTGTGCGTGGTGGCGGCGAGCGCGGGGGCGACGAGGTCCCAACAGAAGCGCGAGAGGCGCGCACGGCCGGCTGAAGACCGACAGGACGCCGACGCCCCCGAGTAGCCGGGCGCCTCAACTCAAGGGACCTTCACGCCTGCGTGCACGTCGAGGCCTCGGCGAGTGCGGCTCAGAGCATCACACCGAGGAAGAACCCGGCGAACGTCGGGATGAGGATCCGCAGTCCCAAGTAGGGACGCACACGCACTCCCGCCCCGACGGCATTGCCTCCGCGGGTGTTCGCGGAGTACCGCGCCAGCTCGTCGAGGACGCGCTTATGCGTCGGGTACCCGGTCAGCGCCCCGATGAGCGACGGGGTCAGGTGCGCGCTCCAGTACTCCTTGCCTCCGGCAACCAGCACTGTAGGCCGGGAGAGGTTGCCGACGGCCTCGATCGCCCCACGCGGGATGTGGGCGACGGAGAGGAGGTTGTAGATCCGCAGCTCGTCGTCCCACAACTCGAACCTGGGCAGGACCAGCATCTTCGTGATGAACCACATCGCGACCGCTGAGAAGACGGAGATGAACAACGCGTTCCCCAGCGACGCGTTCCCACTCGCTCTCGTCTCCACCATCATTAGTCCGCAGATGCAGAGAGTCCCGCAGGCGATGACCACGCCGATGACATACGTGGGCCTGCTGCGAAGGATCTTCCTATTTGAGTCCACAAAACACCTCGATCAACTCCCGTAGCGCTGACGTTCCATGACGCGATAACCAAGCCCCGCATAGAGGAGCACCCTGACCTGCCCTGTACAGCCGCCCACCAGGTCGACCTCCAACTCGGCGGCACTCATGCCGAGGGCCTCGAAGCCACGCGTCGCCCCATCTTCACCGGTCAGTTCATTCGATCACTCGGCATTCACCACGAAGAGAATCCCTCCATAAAACATGACACTTGCCATAAAAAGGAAGAACCCCGTCGCGCAGATGCGGCTCATGCGGTCGAGTTGCCCCTTCTTGTTCCTTTCGTACGCCCTCAGGAAGAAAGGGGCTCCCAGCAGGAAGAATCTGTTCAATGAATCCCACTTGGCGAACATGAGGTATGCCCCGCCCAGGGAGACGGCTCCCATCAGGAGCATGCCCAGCCCCTGCCACAGCACGGACGCACCGCCTTTCAACCGCCAGCACCATCACGGAAGTCAGACCACGGAAATGAACAGGCCGACCCAGGCACTCCCCGTGCTCATCACCCCCATGAACGCCAGCACAAGACTCGAGAATACGCGATTGAAGGCCTGGATCACTCCCCGTTTCAAAAATCACCCGAGGTTTCTGAATAATTACAATGCCAACCCTCACAAATGACCCAAAAACCACACAGAATCGGATTTGAAACCACTGAACAACTCAGAATTGTAGGTGGCTAGTACCCATCCAGCCAAAGTCGCTGCGCCATGCACTATCCTCCACAAGCGCAGCGGGAGCACACGCATCTGATGCGACCATTTCCGGAGCACTCCGATTATCTGCCCACGCACGGATTCAATCATCCCAAGGACGCCGGATATCGCCGCCGGAAGCGCGATTAACCCAGCGAGAAAGTAGGCGATTTGCCCCGAAGCAGGATTTACTCGCGATACCACCTCGGCAACAATCCCAATTGGGATAATGTAGGCAACAGTCACCCAGCCATCGACAAAGTTCCACTGCATTACTCTCCACGCACTTTGACGTCCATTCCTAATCCTTTTTCTTTCCAACACGAAGAGGGCGATCATTCTCCGTGAACAAGGAAAGAATTCAACCAGAAGCCGCTCCATCCAACGAATTTCTCCGTAACCATGTACAATACGGCCGAATAGCCCTTGATCTTTTCTCTCATAGAAATCGTCGCCCAACATGGAAGACTCACCATCCCCACGAAGGGTCCTGTACCGTGCGCGCTGCACTGACACCAGCGTGCACGTCACCCACAAGATTTGTCGTATCCTGAATTACATAATCTTGTCCCCGCAGTCCGCCGATCCGGCTTTGCAGGGAGCCAAACCTGTCACGGACAGCCTTACTACCTTTCTTTTTCTTGATCGACTTGTAGTCAAAGTATTCCTTAGCAGCCCCCCTAATCTTCCCTCGCGTTACCAGCTTAGAGGCTCTTCCAATACCAAACGGCAGTGATCCCGCCAAGTCCCAGATCCCGTCTTTCGCATTTCCGTTTATAATCTTGTAGGCACCTAGCCCCACGCTCACCCCTGCCGCCACTCCAGCACAGACCGCGCAAAGCAACCCACCGACAAGGGCCGCGTCGCCGAGTATGTTCACCCAGTTCATCCCTTTCAGATTCTCCATGAACCCTTGATCGGAATCCCACGTGCCCCAGCGTTCCGCAGCCCAGCTCTTCGCCTTGTCGAGGGCCGATGTTGTCGGGTCTTCCTTGTACGAGTCATTGTCGTAGGGATCGATGTAGGTCGGTGCTGGCGCCGAGCCACGTGCGCCCGTGTAAAACGAGCTCCGGGAGTTCTGGTAGTACGGCCGCTGGTAGACACCGCTCCCCTGCCGCATACGCGACACGTTCCGCCCCTGCCGGGTCCACATCGCCTCCTGCTTGATCCGGGTGAAGTCGTTGAGCCCCTGCGGAGGGCTCGACGTACACCCGCACCCTCCCGGGCCCATCTTCAGCAGGCCGGACGCGTCGCTGGAGGCTACGGGGCTGTTGTCTGCGTATGCATAGCCGTGCATCTGCTGAGAGTCGTCCGGCTTCATCAGCGGGTCCACCGAGATGAACCGGCCGATCGCTGCGTCATAGGCCCGCGCCCCCAACTGGGTCAGACCCGTCGCCTCGTCGATCGTTCCGCCGACGTAGCCCTTCCCACTCGGCCAACTCGCCGACGACGAGCGCAGTTCACCGAACGGGGAGAACCTTCGCTGCACCGTCTCACCGGTCCGCGCGTCCACTGCGAGCTGCGAAGAACCGTTGTGGTCGGAGAACAGCCAGTGCATCCCCTCCCCGTCGCGCACGGCCACCGTCTCTCCGGCGTGCTCGTAGTACCGGGTCGCCTCGGTCCCATCCCCGCCCGACGTCCACGCGACCTCCTGGCCAGGAAGGTACAGCGTCCACTCCGGCCCCTGACGGCGGATCAGCCGCTCACCGTCGGCGTCGTACACGTAGTCGGTCTCGGCAGCGCCTCCGGTCACGCTCGCCAGGTTGCCCTCGGCGTCCCAGGTCAGCTGCTGGTCGCCGTCCTCAGAGTCGCGGCGCACCATATTGCCGGCCTCGTCGTACTCGTACGTCGAGACGCTCTCCCCGTTGTGGCCGCTCTGGTCGACCCGCGTCACACCGTGCCCCGGGCCCCCGGTCTCCGCCGTACCGGTGTAAGCCCTGTCGGTGGTCCCGCCAGGCGTGCGCTTGGTCTCGCTGACCCGGTTCCCGGACTCGTCGTATGTGTAGGAATCCCAGTAGGGGGCCGCGCCGCCGAGGGTGTCGGTGCTCGGTGTCTGAGCACAGGCGGTCTCCCCGGTGGCGTTCGGCGTCCACGCCTCGGTCAGACGCTGCAGGTGGTCGTACTGGAAGCACTGCACATCCGAAGGCCGCTCCTCGTCGGTGGGCTCATCGCGGATGGACAGGATGTTGCCCGCGTCGTTGTAGTCGTAGAACTGCGTGGTCAGCGATCCCGCCCCGACCTCGTGGACCATGCTGGCCTTCGTCAGTCGGTCGGTCGCCTCGTCGTAGACACGGGTGACCCAGCTCGACTCTGATCCGCTCGTGCCACGGTCGAACGCACGCTGAAGCAGGTCGCCGGTCTTGGAGTACAACGCCTCCTGGACGATGCTGGACGACCCGCTGAGCGTGTCGGCCTGTCCGATGTCGTCATATCCGGTCTGGACGACCTCCATGGAGAGCCCGCCGACCTCAGGCATCCGCGTCGAACGAAGGCTCCCGTCCGGGTTGTAGGCGTAGAGATAGCGGTATGTCCCTGCCAGACCTTCCTCTGTCCCAGGGATGGTGATGTCCCTGGCCCGGACACGGTTCATTCGGTCATAACCAAGGATCTTCGTCGTGTAGGCGTTCCCCTCGATGTAACGCGTCGCGGAGGTCTGCTGCCCCTTGGCCACGGTGTCGTAGGTCCATTCCGCGCGCAGCGCCCCGTCCGGGCCGTCGTCGCGGCGCTCGGTCTCCCGGCCGAGCGCGTCGTAACCGGTGTAAAGGGTGCGCCCACGCGCGTCGGTCGTGGTCACCAGCCGGTCGGCCGCGTCATAGGTGAAGGTGGTCCGGCCGGTGTCGGGGTCGACCTCCTCGACCTTTCGACCGGCGAGGTCGTAGGTGTACTCCCAGGTGTTGCCGCCGGGATCGGTGATCGAGGCGATCTCGTCGTTCTTGGCGTAGGTGTAGGTGGTGGCGTCGTACTCACCGACCGGCTCGCGGCCGTGGTGGGTACGCTTCTCGGCCGTGCGCCCACGCGCGTCGGTGATCGTCGTCGTACCGGTGCCGCCCTCGGGCTCGGTAACCAGCGTCCGGTCCCCGAGGTAGGCGGTGCTGGTGCGCCACCGCTCTTCACCACGGGAAACATGTACGGAGGCCGTGACGCGCCCGGCGCCGTCGACCTTGGTCTCGGTCTGGCGGGGGATCTCGTCGTGGTTATTGACGATGAACAGGTCTCCCGAAGGGTCCTGCTCATTGAAGTAAGTGTCGCGTTCGATCACCGTGTTGCCACGGCTGTCGTGGAACACGTCGGTGATCCGGCGCCCTCCGCCGGTCGCCGGCGACTGCGTCTGACGCTTGCGGAGCAGGCCATCGTAGATCTCGTACGAGGTGATGTACTCAGCGTCGGCGTTGAGGGTCTTGGTGACCACTTGCGCCGGTGCGTCCTTGGCCACGTGGTACGCGAAGGCCATGCTCGGGCGGGGGTTGTTGGCCTTGGGCCGGTCCGGCAGCCACACCTGGGTGAGTCGGCCGAAGGCGTCGTAGGTCAGATCTGCGCGGTTGCCGTTGGCATCGGTCTCGGCGACGGGGTTCCCGCGCAGGTCGTGCTCGGTCTCCTTGGTGTGTCCGAGCGCGTTCGTCACCGTCGTGCTGGTCGGGGTACCGCCCGCAACGCTCGACGTGTGCTCGGTGGTCGTCACGTTTCCGAGAGCGTCAGTAACGGTCAGCGGACGCCCGTAGGAGTCGTAGGTCGTCTCCCCGGTGACCTGGTACTGCGGCTTGCCGTCCGCGTAGTCGTCCACACGCTCACTGGAGGTCGGCAGACCCCTGGTGGGAGCTTCGCCATAGGCCTTGCCATCGAAGTGCGTGCGCACATCGCTGATCACGTCGCCGGGCTTGTCGGCCGTATCGGTATCGGCGCAGGCCACGTCGAGCGTCTGCACCCGCGAGACCGTCTCCATGATCCACGCATCGGTGTTGCGGTTGTAGGTGGTCAGCGTGCACCGGTCGTCGCCCGGGTCGCCGGTGTCGCCCTCGTCGTGGGTCTGGACGACGTATCCGCGATCATCGAAGGTGTTGGTGGTGCGGGTGGTGCGCCAGCCGTCCGCGCCGTCCTTGCCCAGGGCCGTGTAGGTCTCGCTGGACTTGGTCTTGATGATGTGGGCCTGGAGGGTGCCCCAGGAGTAGTCGCGCTCGGCGGTCTTCTTCTTCCAGGGCTCGCTGATGGTCTTGGACACCACCGGCCCGTCGGGTCCGTTGCGGGTCAGGACTTCGCGGGTCTGGCCGTTGAACTGCTCGTCGTCGGCGACCTCGTTGCCCTCGGAGTCAGTGATGGTCACCGAGCGGGTTCCGCCGTCGGGCAGCTCGTCGCCGTCCATGCCCCGGTAGAAGAGGTGCTCCTCCTCGCTCTGCGACGCCTCGGGGTGGCCGGTGCGGACCTTGACGGTCTCATAGCCGCGGAATACCGACCAGGTCTGGTTCTCCTCGGGGGTGATGCCGTCGGGCGTCGCGTGGGCCCAGGCCGCGCCGCCCTCGTAGTCATAGGACGTGATGACGTCGGGCTGGTCGCCGACCAGGTCGATCTCGGCGACCTGGGTGACGGTGTACTTGTGGAACCAGTCGGTGAGCTCCTCCTCGCCCTCGGGGGTCCAGATCACCGGGTAGCAGCGCTTGGTGTTCTCATGCGGCTTCGGCGTCTGGCCGGCCTCGCATTCCGGTTGCGAGTAGGAGACGTCGACCTGGCCACCGGTCTCGGTGTAGACGGCGGTGACGCGCCACTTGTACATCTCGGCCAGGCCGTCGGAAGTGGAGTCGACCCGGTTGACCATCGGAGTGCCGCCGAAGGTCACCGAGGGGTAGGCCTGCGGGTCTCCGCTGCCGGTGTGGCCGGTGTGGGTGATGGAGTCCAGCCACAGGGCCGGGTCGGTGCCGTCCCCCGGCTCGGGGTACTTGTGCTCGAGCTCGAAGGAGTCGATGGTGGCGTAGCCCTCGCCGCCGTGGGCCTTGGTGGTGATGCTGTCGAGCTTCTTGGTGGAGAAGAACGCCGGGGAGTGGTTGCCCGTGCAGTCCTCCCCGTCTCCGCATTCGCGGTCGATGGGCACGTCCGGCCAGTGGTCGGCGTTGTCCTCGGTCCGGTCGCCGGCCTCGCAGGAGAAGGAGTCGGTGGGCAGGCAGCGCTCGGACACGCCGAACTCGACCTTGGCCGGAGCGGTGCCGTACACGTCGTCCGAGCGCAGCCCGTACTCGATGCGCTCGAGGTAGCCGCCCCGGTCGTAGGGGGTGGCGGTGGACTCCAGGTTGCGGCCGTAGTGGTTGCCCTCGGCGTTGTAGTAGAAGGCCATGGCATTGCCGTGGGCGTCTTCGACGTAGTCCAGGTTCCACTTGTAGGCCTGCTGGCACCAGGAATCCTCGAAGGACGACTCATGGCACGGCTCGCCCGGGTCGTCGCCGTAGACGGGCTGGGTCCAGGCGGCCTCGGTCTCCTCATCGCCGCTGGTGTAGCCGGGCAGGCGATTGCGGCCGAAGAAGTACTTCGTGCCGTCGGGCGTGGTCAGCTTCCAGTACTCGCCGTCGTCATCGCCGTTCTTCGCGCCGGTCAGCTTCTCGATCCTGGAGCCGTCGTCGTTCTTGAGGTGCCACTCCCCATCGGAGTCGATGATCAGCTCCGAGGACATGCCGTTCAGCGACAGGGTGGCGTTCTCGCGCTCCCAGCACTGGTCGGCGACCTCGTGGCCGTCGTCCTGGCAGAGCTTGTAGCGGCGCTCGATGGAGCCGGGGTGGTAGTCGAAACCCTCACCGACCCAGGAGGTCTGGTTGTTGGAGGATGCGGTGCGCCCGTCCACGCTCTGAGAGGAGTAGCCCAGGGCGATGTCGGGGGTCAGGCCGGAGGCCACCGGGGGTGTGCCGATCGGGTAGGACCAGGAGAACCCGCCGGTCTGGGGTCCCACGTTCCATTTGGAGGAGGCCTGGAGCTTGGTGGCCGCGTAGTCGCCGTCGCCGCCCTTGCTGGTCGTATCGGCGGTCGCGGCAAGCAGGGTGCCCTCGCCGGCGGTGGCGGGGGCGATGGCGCTCAGGGTCTGGGCCTCGGTGTCGTTCTCGGAGTCCAGGTCGACGGCGGCGACGCAATCGGGGTCGGCCCCTTCGCCGCAGGCGTCGAGCGCGATGAGCTCCAGTCGGCTCCCGTAGTCGCCGCCGAAGGCGGTGGCGAAATCGGAGTAGTCGACCTCGACCCGGACGGGGGCGTGCTCGCTGCCGCCGTCGGTGCGCTTCAGGCGCAGCAGCAGGCCGTCCACGCCGAGGGAATCGGCCTGGTCCCTGCTAAGGACCTCCAGCGCGGCCTCTTCCAGATGTTCAGGGGCCCGGGCTTCCTCCGGCTCTTCCTCGGCAGGCTCCTCTTCGGGCCGTTCCTGCTCAGTGGACTCCTCCTGCCCGTCCTGCCCCTGCTCGGGGGCGGGTGTCCCTTCCTGCCCTTCGCCGTCCGGGGAGGGGCTGGTGGAGGGATCGGGCGATGGGGGCGGGCCGGACGAGGCACTCGACTCCGGCTCCTGCGGCTCGCTGGGGAGCCGACGCTCGCTGACCCGGTCGGCCTCCTTCTCGGCTCCGGCGCCCTTCAGCGGCGACTCCCACTCCTCGGTTTCCGTAGCCTCGACCGGTCCGAGGCTCACCGCCTTCCCCTCACCTTCGTCCTGCTGTTCGCCGTCAGCGGGCGCGCTGAATGAACGCATCTCCTGCTGCCCGTCGAGCGCGATCGCCACACTCTCGGGCTCCGGCCACTCGGCCGCATCAAGCCCGGTCACCGCAGCCTTGTCGACGGTGTCGTCCTCGGCGATGGCCTCTTGAACGGCGGCACGGCCGTCGATGGACCGGTCGTCCTCGACACCGGGCCTGTCGTTGAACATCAATGCCGACGCAGGTACGGAGAACAGCGAACCGGCCACCAGGACCATCGCGGTTCCCTTGACAGCCGGCCTCGAGGTTCGCGAGCGGCTCTTCGACACGGAAGCGGGGGATTCGGACACAGCAGACCTCCCACCCGGCCGGGCAGGCCGGGCAGCGCAGTGGGCGTGCAAGGGGTACCGTGGCGCGGCTCAGGCGCTGTCCCTCATGTCATGGGACGGCTCCGAGGTACGCCGCTCCGACGTCGGATTCGCTGAGCACGCCCTGGTAGACGTGCACGTCGTCGATGTCGCCGTTCCACGCCCCCGTCAGGTGCTGCTCGAACCGGGCCGCACCGATGACCAACGGGCCAGCGGCGTGCCAGGGCGTTTCCTGCACATCGGTGCCCTGCTTCGTTCCGTCGACGTACAGCGTCATCTCGCCGGTGGCATGGTCGTAGGTCGCGGCCAGATGCGTCCACGTACCCAGCTCGGGCGAACCTTCCGACATGGCGCGCGGCCAGCCCGAGGCGCCGATCTCGTCCTCCGGCGCCATCTTGAGCACCCACTGGTCCCAGTCATAGGTGTTCTGGTGGCCGAGGTAGAAGCCGGAGTGCGCCTGCCCGTCCTGGGACAGGGCCGTGGAGTTGGTCCCGGTCTCGTCCAAGCGCACCCAGGCGGCCGCGGAGAAGCTGCGGTCGGTGCGGATCGCCGGGCCGGACGTCGTGAAGCGCTCGTCCCGGCCGCTGAGGGTGGCACCGCTGGAGAAGGTGACGTCGTTCAGCGCCCGCTCCACACCATCTCCGGGTCCCCGTGCAATGCAGCGTCCAACCCGTGGTCAGAGGAGTCGGCAGCCGTGGTCCCCTCGGTCTCGTCCAGCTGCCAGCGGCCTTCGAGAGCCACCTGATTGGCCAGACGCCAGGGCTCGGAGCGCTCCTCGGGGTCGTCGGTGGGCCGGTCGCCGATGACGACCCGGTCCCACACGCGCACGTCGTCGATGGCGCCGTTCCAGGCGTCGGTGCGCGCCCCCTCGAACTTGCCGCCGCCGATGACCAGGTCTCCCATGCCGTTCCACGGCTGGGCGATGGTCTCGGTGGTCTGCTGGCGCACCCCGTCGACGTACAGCGTCGCCTCGTCGTTCTCCGGGTCGACGACCCCCAGCAGGTGGGTCCACACGCCCGTCTGGGCGGGCTGGTCGGACACTGCCCGGGTCCACCCTGTGGCGCCCTCCTCATCCGCCGAAGGGATCTTGAGCACCCAGTTGTCCAGGTCGAACGTGGACTGGTAGCCGAGGATGAAGGCACTGTGCACGTCGCCGTCCTGGGTGACGGCGGCGACGTTTCCGCTCTTGTCGTCCAACCTCACCCACGCCGAGACGCTGAACGCGCCGGAGGTGTCCACGACCGGGCCGTCGGTGGCCATGTGGCCCCCGCTCCCGTCGGTGGCGATCGCCGCGCCCTCGAGCTCGTGGCGCTCGCCCACGCGCCCGCGCGTCCACTCCACGCCGCCCGACGCCTGGGCGGTGCGTCCGTCGCCGATGCTGTCGGCCGCGGCGTCACCGCCGCCCTCGTCGAAGGCGAAGTGGGCGACCGGGGTGCTCGGCGGCGCGACGGTGAAGGTGTGCACCAGCACGCACCCGGACGAGTTCCCGTGCGCATCCACGGTGCGCGCGTGGATCAGGTTGGGGCCGGAGTCGCGCGGGGTGATGGTCACCGTCGCATCGGCCCCGGGCTCGTCGAGTTCCACCTTGGTGGAGCAGGAGGCGTCGTTGACGCTGTAGTGGTACGCGACCGCGTCCTCCACCCCGTTGGCCGAGAAGGTGAAGTCGCCCGGACGCCCCACCCCCTCGACCGCCTCGTCGCTCTCCGGGTAGTCCTGCGAGGCCACCGCCGGACCGGTGTCCGGGTTGCTGGTGTCGACCTCGATCCAGCACCAGCCGGACCAGGCTCCCCAGTGCTGCCCGTCGTAGACCTTCGCCCGGTACCCGATGAGCTGGTTCTCCGGGAGGGCCTTCGCCGTCGCGGTGCGGTAGATCCCGTCCGGGTAGGGCTCGGGGTCGGCGTAGGTCGAGTCGGCCTGCCCGAGCGCATCGCCCTCGCCGCCGGCCTTCCACTCGAAGCGCGCCTTGACCTTCTGCGAGGCGAACTTGGTGTCGTAGTCGCGCGCGTAGGCGCGCAGCACCGGCGAGGTGGAGTTGATCAGCCGCGGGTTCTCGGGGTCGGTCGCGCAGACCCCGCCCAGCGAGTCCGACATCTTCGCAGTCGAGGGCTTGGACGGCTTGTTGTTGTAGCGGACCACCAGCTTGGGGTCCTTCTTGAAGCGCCGCCAGTCCCAGTTGCTCCCCGACGTGCTCTCGTTGCCGTACAGCCCGTAGGTCACCGTCTGGTTGTCCGAGGCGGCGGCCGACTTGTAGGCCTGCGTGGCGTCGAACTCCACACCCGAGCCCCCGCACTGCGGCCGGCCGATGTCCACGTTGACCTTGTCCTGCCTGGTCAGCTTCTCCGGCTGGTTGTTCCAGGTCGTGCTGGACTTCAGGTACCGGGTGCGCCACAGCTCGAAGGTCGCGTCCGTGCAGGCGAACCCGTGCGAGACCTCGAAGCGCATGGTCGCCGAGTCGATGACCGTCCCGGACTTCTTGGTGCGCTCGTAGACCTTGAACCGCCAGAACGCCCGCTTGGTGTTGCCGTACTGCGGCTCATAGCCCACGCCGGTGTCGGAGTCGGAGGAGTTGTAGTAGCTCGTCGTCGGGAAGCGCTTGTTCACGTACGCCCAGGAGTGGCGCGCCACCGAAACCGACGGGTCGATGTAGACGGGGAACTCGGTGTCCTCGTCGGCCAGCATGTCCGCATCGGGCCTCAGGCGCAGCCGGTCGACCTCCACGTCGGCCTCGACCTGCTCGACCCGCGCCCCCGCCTTCGGCGCGACGGCCTGCTCTTCGGCGCTCATCTCCTCGCTGCCCGAGGAGTCCCACATCTCCGGCGCCGGCGCGGTGAACACCTGCTCGCCGCCGTTGTCGCCGACCGCGCTCAGGTTCCCGGCCGCGTCCTCGCGCATGGTCACGCCCTGGGTGGCCAGGGCCATCTCGACCTGGGCGAGCGCGTCCTGCTCGGCCGCCTCGCGGGTCTTGACGGCGAGCACCTGGTTGAACCCGTCCACCGACGCGGTCAGCACCAGGTCCACGCCCGGGAGCACCTCCGGGTAGGTGGCCTGCGCGCCCGCCAGCTCGGGTTCGGGCAGCGGCTCGGGCCAGTCCAGCTCGACGGCGTTGGAGCCGATGCCGACGCGGGCCATCGGCGCTCCGTCGCCGCCGCCGGAGAAGGCGACCTCGGCCGCCGACGCCTTGGGCCGCACCGTGCCGTCACCGGCGGCGACCAGGTCGGTGTCGACCGGCGACCACCCGTCGCCGGTGCGCACGCGCTGCGGGACCGGGGAGCTCTCCATGGTGAAGGAGCCGTCCGGTTCGGCGAAGACCTGCGTGGTCTCGTCGGTGAAGGCCTCGATCTCCACCCGCTCGCCCGAGGAGGCGGCCTGCTCGGCGGCCTCCTCCTCCAAGGAGAGGTCGCTCGGCTCGGCGGCGGCCGGGGCGGCCAGCAGCGACGCGGTCAGCAGCAGGCCCAGTGAGGCCGATGCGGCACCCGCAGGTCTTCCGGACAGCATTCGGACACACCTGTTCCAGGACGGGGGATGAGCCCACCTGGAGCGGGTGCGGCAGGCCGTGCGTAAAACGCGGCTAAACGTAGGCGTTCGCCGCACCCGGCTCAACCGGTGACACGGATCACAAAAGTTTCCTTCCTGACTTTGCGTAGCGCCGTGCACTGCAAACCTGAGAATCCATTCAGGTTTTTCGGGGCTCGTCTGGGAATCCTGTGTCCGTGTCCGGCCACGGCCGCAATCGTCTTGTTATGTCCGTTATGGCCGCTTCACTTTCGCGACGTACCGTCCGGTTGGCCGCATTTCCGCAGGCCACAGCAGTCATGCCCGGATTCCGGGTGCAACAGGTGATACGTCGAGGCGCCCCCGCTCCGCCTCCGGAAGGAACGTCGCATGGGCGTCACAGCGCGCATCACACGAGCGGGAAAGCGCCTCCTCCCGCCCAACGTCCGGACCCGCATCGAAGAGCGGCGCCGCCGCGAGCGCGAGGCCGCCGCAAAGCACAGGCGGGCCGAGCGCAAGGCCGCCGAGGAGCGTGACCGCGCCGAGCGCATCGTCCTCAAGCGCCGGGCGCTGCTCGCCTCCGACCAGCGCCTCCGCACCTTCACCGGTCCCGGCGGGCAGGAGCTCATCGGCCGCCTCGCCGACTCCTTCACCTCCCGCGAGGCCTCCGCGCACAATCTCCGCCTGGTCACCGAGGCCGCCGTGCGCGCCGGCGCCGACTACTTCCTCGTCCCCGGCCGCTCGCGCACCCGCCATGCGGTGGGCCTGCGCCGCGCCGACAAGAAGGCATTCCTGGAGGCCATGCGCGCGCTGTACGGCGGTGCGTCCGTCTACGCCGCCAAGCCCGCCCCGGGCGGAGCACTCGCCGCGGGTCCCGCCCTCTACGCCGAGGGCGCCCTGCCCGGCGAGGTCAAGAAGAGCTCCGTCATCCGCTTCGGCCGCCACCTCCTCGGCCCGGACGGCCGGCTCCTCTCCGGCCTGGAACACGGGTGCGACGTGGAGTTCTGGCGCGACGGTGAGTCCTTCCCGGCCGACGGGGGCCACACGGACAAGTACGCCCGGCTGCGGGTCCAGGCTCCGAAGGAGGTGCTGGCCTCCTCCTGGGTCGCGCCGCGCCGCAACCAGGTGGCCGACGTCCTGCCCGCCGACCAGCGGATCCCGGCGACACGGCTCGTGGACGGGCGCGAGCACCCCACCTTCGCCCCGTTCACCCGCCTGCGCCCCGACCAGGTCGCCTTCCCCGTCGACGCCGTCTTCACCTGGGTGGACGGCGACGACCCCGTGCTGGCGGCCGACCGGGAGCGCCACCGCGGGCGCTCAGGCGTGATCGCGGCGCGCGAGACCGGCGCATCCCGGTACACCGACCGCGACGAGCTCCGGTACGCGCTCCGGTCGCTGCACACCTACGCGCCGTTCATCCGGCACGTCTACATCGTCACCGACCGCCAGAGGCCCTCCTGGCTGGACACGTCGGCGGGCGGGATCAGCGTCGTCGACCACCGGGACGTGTTCGCCGACCCCTCGGTGCTGCCCGTGTTCAACTCGCACGCCATCGGAACGCAGCTCCACCACATCCCCGGGCTCAGCGAGCGGTACCTGTACCTGAACGACGACGTCTTCTTCGGGCGCACGGCCACCGCCGAGGACTTCTTCCACGCCAACGGCATCGCCCGACTCCCCTTCTCCCCCTTCCAGTTCGGGCTCGGGGAGCCGCATCCGGAGGAGCCCGCCCCCAACTCGGCGGGCAAGAACGCGCGCAGGCTCGTGGAGGCCGAGCACGGGCGGTTCATCACCAACAAGTTCAAGCACGTTCCGCACCCGCAGATCAGGGAGGTGATGGGCGACCTGGAGAGGACGTTCGCCGAGGAGGTGGCGGCGACCGCGGCCTCGCGGTTCCGGTCGACCGGCGACATCGGGATGGCCGCGACGCTGCACCACCACCATGCGCTGCTGACCGGGCGCGGCGTCCCCGCCCGGTACCGGCTCCGCTACGTCGACGTGGGCGCCGACGACGCCCGGGACCGCCTGGAGGAGCTGCGTACGAGGCGGGGGCACGACTTCTTCTGCCTCAACGACGTGGACACCCCGCCGGAGCGCCGGGAGGAGGTCGACACCATGGTGCGCGGCTTCCTGGAGGAGTACTTCCCCTTCCCCTCGCCCTGGGAGAAGGAGGGGACGCGGTAAGGGCGGAGCGCCGGGAGGAGGCTGCGGCCGGTGGCCGGAGCCGGGCAGGGATGTAAAGAATCTTGGACATCATGTCAATGATGCTTTACATTGACGAGTATCCCCCGCCCCTGCCAGTGGAGGCATCCCATGTACGCACCTCCCGCTTCCGCGCGGACCCTGCGCGCACCGTCCCTCACCGCCGGCCTCGCCCTGCTCCTCATGGGCGTCCTCGGTGTCTTCGGCAGCGTCGTGGTCCTCCAAGGGCTCGTCGCGCCCGGCGACGCCGACCGCACCGCCGCCGGCATCGCCGCGTCGGAGCCCCTCTTCCGTGCGGGGGTGGCGGCCATGCTGGCCGTCGCCGTGCTCGACATCGTCGTGGCCGCCGCCCTGTACTCCCTGTTCGAGAGCGTGAACCGCGCCGTGGCGACCGCCGCGGCGTGGTTCCGGGTCGCCTACGCCGCCGTCCTCGCGGCCTCGACCGGCCATCTCGCCCTGGCACTGGACCACCTCGACGATCCCGAAAGGATGCTCGCCGCCACTGAGGCCTTCGACTCCGTCTGGGGTCTGGGCCTCGGCGTCTTCGGCGTCCACCTGCTCGTCCTCGGCTGGCTCGCCGTCAAGGCGGACTTCATCCACACGGCCTTCGGCGTGCTCCTGGCCGCGGCCGGCACCGGCTACCTCGCCGACGCTCTGGGGCCCATCCTGTTCAGCGGCTACGCCTTCCAGGCGGCGCTGTTCACCTTCGTCGGCGAGATCGCCCTCATCGTCTGGCTGCTCACCCGAGGGCCCCGCGTCGTCCTGCCCGCCCGGGCTCACGCACCGTCGGCGGAGGCAGCGTCAGGGGAGGCACTGTCGGGGTAGGCGAACACGTCGTCGATCCGCACGCCGAACACCCGCGCGATCTGGAAGGCCGTCTCCAGCGACGGCGAATACCGCCCCTGCTCGATCGCGATGACCGTCTGGCGGGTCACCTCGATGCGGTCCGCCAGCTCGGCCTGGGTCATCCGGCCGTTGGCGAACCGCAGGTCACGGATCCGGTTGGTCACCTTGGTGGGCTTGCCCATGGTCACAGCCCCCGACGGTAGAGCACGAGCTTGACCGCCGAGGACACCACCGCCGACGCCACATAGGCGAGGTACATGGCGTGGGCGGTCCAGAAGTACGCCGCCTCGGCCATCACCAGGGCGAACGGGACGATCATCGCCGCCCCCAGCACGATGAAGCCGACGCGCTCCCCTCTTCGGCCGATCTCGGCGTCCCGCTCGTCGCGGCGGTCCCGCCCCTTGCGGGGCGGCCGGACGAAGAACATGTTGGCGACGATCCCCGTGCCGACGGCGACCAGCAGCGGCACCTGGAACCCGCCCTCGGCCGGGGAGGCGGAGAGGCCGCCGAGCCCGGTCACGAGCACCAGGAGATAGCCGGCGGGGACGATGAGCGCGGTCGCGAGGTAGGCCCATGTGCGCCGCTCCTCAAAGGGCATGGCCGCCTCCCGATCGCCGTCACTCCCGGCCGGAGGCGCCACGAAAGCACGGAGCGGCAGGATTGTCAACTATTTTTGACATCATCGCGCCGAGCGGCCGGACCGGGCGTCCCTGTCCGTCAGGGCTTGCGGGCCAGGCCGCAGTACTGGGCCACCCGGTCCGACGGGCGGACGATGCCCTCAGGGCGCCAGTCGGTGCACGAGACCACGCCCGGCTCGAGCAGCTCCAGGCCCGCGAACATCGCCTCGATGTCGGCGGCGGAGCGCAGCAGCAGGGGCGTGGAGCCGCCCTCGTTCCAGATGCGGGCGCCCTTCTCGGCGTTCTCCCTGCGCACCTCGTTGGTGCTCAGGGCGAGCGCCAGCAGGCTCCCCGACGGCACCGCGTCCATGAAGGCGTCGATGATCTCCTTGGCCTGCCGGTTGTCCGGAACGAACTCCAGGACACCGAGGAACATCACCCCGACCGGGCGGTCCAGGTCCAGGGTGTTGCGCGCGGCGTCGAGCACAGTTCCAGGTTCGCGCAGGTCGGCGTGGACGTAGTCGGTGGCCCCCGACCCGTCGTCGCCCATGAGGGCGTTGGCGTGGGCCAGCACCACCGGGTCGTTGTCGACGTAGACCACGCGCGCGGACGGGTCGACGTCGCGGGCGACCTCGTGGGTGTTGCCGGGGCCGGGGATGCCCGTCCCGACGTCGAGGAACTGGCGCACGCCGTGCTCGGCGGCCATGCAGCGCACCGACCGCACGAGGAAGGCCCGGTCGGCGCGGGCGTTGGCCGCCATGTCCGGGATCGCTTCAAGGATCAGGTCGCCCGTCTCCCGGTCGGCCGCGAAGTTGTCCTTGCCGCCGAGCCAGTAGTTCCAGATGCGGGCCGGGTGCGCGACGGAGGTGTCGATCCCGGCGGGAAGGCCGGTCGGCGCCCCTTCGTCGCCGGGGGCGGGCTTCATCCACGCGGGGCCGTCGGTCATGGGGATCCGTTCCGGTCGGGGGCATCACGGCGGTCCCGGGAATCCTAGGGACTCACGACGCACGGCGAAGGGGACGTTCGGCCCTACGGGGCGACCGGCATCGGCCATGTGGGGCGCGGACCGCGCGGGGGACGGTCCGGCGGGTCGGAGGGCGGGACCGCGCGAAGGGGGACAGTGCCTGGCGGCGCGGTCGGCGTGGTCGGCGATCAGGCCCCGGCCACGTCCTCGGCGTGCCGGTCGAAGAGGTCTTCGGCGAGGTCGTGCGGGACGTCCAGGTGCACCCGGGTGCAGTTGCAGCATCTCAGGGTCACCGTCGGGGAGTACTCGTACCGCGAGGCCCCGCGCTGCCGGGGTACGAGGCTGCGCGTGCCGGACTTGATGACCCAGTGGCCGTTGCCGGCGTCCAGCTGGACCGAGTAGGGCTCGACGGACATGCCGCACCTCCGGAGGACGGGACCTTCGGTGAGGATCTGTGTTGGGGAAGACGAACGGCGGCCGGAGGGAGGTTGCCGCCCGGACACCGGGTTTTCCGGGTTTTCGCAGTCCACCGACCGCATACGGCCATGATCGTGACGCAGGGCGATCGCCGGGTTACCTTCGACCCGGCGGACGGCGCGAGCAGGAGGGGCCGCATGGGCAGGCACAGGGACGAGGACGCACCCCGGGACGGCGGCTCGGGCGGGAGCGCGGGAACGGACGGCGACCAGCCGAACGACCACGGTTCGGAGCGCTTCCCCGAGTCGGGCGCCGACGGACAGAAGCCCGAGCGGTGACCGGCGCCCCCGGCGCCGAACTGGCGCGTGAGCTCACCGCACGCGGCGTGATCACCGATCCGGCCTGGCACCGCGCGCTTCTCGCCGTCGGGCGGGGGCCGTTCGTCCCCGACACGGTGTGGGTCGGCTCCAAGGAGCACCCCGACTGGAACGTGCCCGTCACTCGGGAGGATCCGGACTACGCGCGCTGGGTCGACTCGGACTTCGCACTGGTCACCCAGGTCGACGACGGCGTTCCCGCGGGCGGGGAGGGATGGGGGCGGCTCCCGACCTCGAGCGTCTCCCAGCCGTCGCTCGTGGTGGCCATGCTCCAGGCGACCGGGGCCGAGGACGGCGACACCGTGCTGGAGATCGGCACCGGAACCGGCTGGAACACCGCCCTGCTGGCGGCCCGGCTCGGCGACGGGGCGGTCACCTCGGTCGAGGTCGACGACGGTATCGCGGCCCGCGCCCGTACGGCGCTGGAAGGTCAGGGGTTCAAACCGTTCCTGGTCACCGGTGACGGGGAGGCGGGGGTGCCGGAGCGCGCCCCGTTCGACCGGGTGCTGTCCACGGTGGCGGTCCACCGGGTGCCCCCGGCCTGGATCGGGCAGACCCGGCGGGGAGGAACGGTGGTGACACCGTGGTCGACCTGGTTCGCTCCCGGCTCCCTGCTCCGGTTGGAGGTGTGCGCCGACGGTACGGCGAGCGGGCGCTTCCTGGGGACGGCAGCCTTCATGATGATGCGCTCGCACCGCTCGGCCGACCCGGCGGGCGAATGGTCGCGGTTCGTCGACGAGGACGACCCGGCCGCGCGGCCCGGCAGCACGCGCACCAACCCCCGGTGGATCACCCACCGGGATGAGGGCTGGCGCCTGGTGGCCGGGCACCTGGTCCCCGGGGTCGACTTCGCGTCCTTCGAGGCCAAGGATTCCTCCGGTGAGGCGAGCGTGTTCGTCTACGACCGCGGCACCGCGAGCGGGTCGTGGGCACTGGGCGAGTACGAGCCGCACCGCTCCGAGTGGGAGACCGCTTCGTGCGGGCCGAGGGACCTGTGGGAGGAGATCGGGCGGGCCTGGGATGTGTGGCAGCGGGCAGGGGGCCCGGGCCGGGAACGGCTCGGGCTGACGGTCGCCCCTGACGGAGGCCAGACCCTGTGGGTGGACACGCCGGAGCGGGTGCTGGCGCCGTGACCGGTCTCCGGCCGCCCGGGATCGCGACCGGGAACCGGAGGACGCGCCGCTTCCCGTGCGGACCGAGGGCGCGGCCCTCCCCTCCTGCGCGGTACGGTCGTGCGGTGCCCAGATCGACCGGAGAATCCCCCGACCCCATCGGCCCTGTCACCGTCGGCCCCGTCACCGCCGACGACGTCGACCACGCCGTACAGCTGGCCCTGGCCGCCCTCCGCGAGGCCCCCGACGACGGGTGGGACGGCAAGGCCGGTGCGCTGGACTGGACCTGCTGGGAGACCTGCGAACACCTCGGCGACGACCTGTTCGCCTACGCCGTCCAGCTCGGCCCCAGGAACCCGCCGCTTGAGGGCGAGGTGCCGTTCATATGGGAGAGCCGCAGGCCCGGCGGCCCGCACAACGCCGTCCACGCCGACAGGGAGGCCGGTCCCGCGGGCCTGCTGCAGACCGTGGAGGCGAGCGGCGCGCTGCTGGTCGCCATGGTGCGCACGGCCTCTCCCCTGACCCGCGCCTACCATCCGTTCGGCATCTCGGACCCGGAGGGGTTCGCCGCGATGGGGGTCGTGGAGACCCTCGTGCACACGCACGACCTGGCACAAGGCTTCGGGCTGGAGTGGGATCCCCCGGCCGACCTGTGCGCGCGCGTGCTCGCGCGCCTGTTCCCCGACGCCCCGGCCCCCGGCGACGACGCGGAGTCCGGCCCCTGGGTCACGCTACTGTGGGCGACCGGGCGGGCCGACCTTCCGGGTCGTCCGCGCCCGACCAAGTGGCGGTGGGACGGCACTCCCCGGGGCTGAGGCGGTCGGTGGACGGGGCGTGGGCCCGGCCCCCCACGGCGTCCTCGACGTCCTCACAGCGGCTGGGCCCTACGGTCGACGATTGCCCGGTCAAGCGGTCGGCTGGGCCCCGGCGGGCAGCGTCGCACGCCGCGTGAACCAGTCGGCCCCCAGCCCGTCCCGCGCGGCGTCGACGTCCACGTGGGGAGCGTCGGGCTCATAGCCGGCGCCGTAGATCAGGTATTCGGCACCGCCGGTGCGGAGCAGGTCGAGAAAGAGCTCCCACGCGCGCTCCCCGTCACGGTCGGCGACACACGCCATGAGCTCACCGCCCAGCGCGAGGGCGCGCTCCTCCACCCGGAACGGGGAATCGCCGTCGAGGAGGTCCTGCTCCGGGACGAGGAGGCCTTCCGGGGTACCGAAGCCCCCCACGGTGACCAGGCCGTCGTCCTCGATCTCCGCGGGGTAGTCGGTGCGCGCCCAGGCCCCGTCCCACCAGTAGAGGAAGGACACCCCCATGTCGTCGCGCCTGTACCGGGCGAAGTGCGCGTCGAGCCACTCCCACGGCAGCCAGTCCGGCCCGCCGCCGAACAGGTCGACCTCCGCGTCGATCGTGTCCTCCAGGGGCTCGTAGCCCGTGAGGACGGCCCGGTCCCCCTCCACCCAGGTCAGCTGCCACCAGCAGCCTCCCAGGTTGACGTGGTGCATGCCCTCGGGCCCGAAGGAGAACTCGGACCATGGGCGGTCCGGCGCGATCCGGCGCGCGCCGTGCTCGATCACGCCGTGGGCCCAGAGCATCCCGGGAGCCGGGAGGTCCGACGGCCGGCCCGGATGATGGAAGTCGCGCTTGTCGTGGGGCATGGGGAGGCTCCTCCTCGGGCGCACCGTTCTCGGGCGCACGGCTGGGCGACGGTCGAACGCACGGTTGGACGCCCCGTTCCCGGTGCCCGTTCCTTCGGTCCCGGCCGGGATCTGCGGCCCATCGCCGTCGTCGGACGGAACGGTGGGCCGCAGACACCGCACTGTGCCTGGGAGCGCCTATTCCTTCGGCACCACGGTCGGCATCACGGTGAAGGCGAATCCGGTGGTCGTCGGGCGGCGCAGCGGGACATCGCTCTTGACCCGGCGCAGGACCTCACTCCTGCTGAGGCCGAGCCCTTGGGCGATGAGCCGTTCCGGGCGCAACGGCACCGGGTCCTCGAACTCCACCTCCACGTCGACCGGCCACGGCTCGTCGAGCCAGGGCGACGACACGTCCAGCCGCCAGGCCCCCGACCAGTCGAGCGTGAAGCGGTTGCGCCGGGCGAGCTGCGGATCGAGCAGCGTCGACGCCACCAGGTCCGGATCGCTGATGTGGTAGCCGTCCAGGTCGGCCGGATCGAGGGACCTGACCGGCGCGCGGTCGTGCACGGTGAGCTTGTGCGTCCGATCGCAGGATGTGCAGCGGACCAGCAGCCACACGTCCAGCAGCTTGCCGTTGGCGTTGACGCGGAACCTGCCGTCGCCGGTGGTGGCCGACTCCGACCGGCAGTCCGGGCACCGCATCGACAGCAGGGGCAGCCCGGTCCGGCGGACGCCCCAGGGCAGCACGATATTGAGGTGTGAAGACATAGAGCTCTCTAAGACCTGACACGAGGCCGATTACGCGCGGCCTCGAACGCTGCGTGACCGGGCGCGCGCGGGCAGCCCGGCGGAGCCGACGGCAGAGCGGCGTCGGCTTACAGGTGAGCGGTGAAAGGTGTCAGGTCTAAAGAGCAGGCGGGGTCAAGCGCTATGTCCTTCGTCCTCGGTGCGACAGGGCCGCAGGGAAGCTACGGGAGCCGGCACCCGAGGGGCAAGTGGTTTTCGCGCCCTTGGGCGGCCCGACGGGCCGGACGCCGGAGGGCCCAGCGATCTGCCGGGCCCTCCTTCAGCGGCGAGCGGCTAACGCGCCCACGGCCAGTCGGCGGACCGGCCCGCCTCGACCAGCGGGATCATGCGGAAGGCCGCATCCGACAGCCCGCCGAACGTGTGCCGGCCGGACTCGCCGCTCGGGCCGTGGCCGTACCGGTAGCCCGCGAGGTTCCAGGTGTAGACGGGGACCTGCGGCGGAACCGCCTTGAGGGGCTCCTGGCCCCTGTAGCCGCCCCACACCTGCTCGTCGGTGACGATGACGACCCTGTCGTGCCCGCCGAAGTGGTCGCGCACCGCCTGAGCGGTCTCGGTTCCGCCGCGCGCGCCCCAGAACCGTTCGACCACCTTCAGCATGGCGTCCCCGCGCCGGACGGGCACCGCCTCGCTGGTGTTGTCGAACTGGACGAGGTCGGCGTCGGCGCACCGCAGGGCCAGGGCCGCGCCGAAGATCTGCGCGGCCTGCGCCCGGGACAGGTCGGAACGCTTCGACAGGCGGACCCCCATCGAGTAGGACTGGTCGACCAGGACGAGCGTGCGCCCGTCCAGGCGCGGCACGTTCTCCAGGCAGTGCCCGAGCGCCTTCTCCAGGGCGTGCGCCCACCGAAGGGACGGGGCCGCGCGGTAGGCGGACAGGAACCGCATGGGCAGCTGGCGGGACCGCGCCACTTCGCCGGGGTCGGCGAGCTTGGCGGCGACGCGCTCGGCGACACCGTCCGAGACACCGGCCTCGTCGAAGTTGCGCAGGTTGCGGAGCAGGGCCATGTAGCCCATCGACGGGATGAGCGCCTCCCACAGGCGGGCCTTGTCGACCCGGTCCCCCGCCAGCGACAGCGCGTTCTCCCACGTCATACCGGCGCTGCGCAGCGCCTCGGGGTCGAGCAGCAGCTCCGGGTCGGCGTCGGCCCGGCTCCGCAGGGCGGCACTCCGGTTCAGGACGCCCAGCCCCTCGGGGATCGGGGCCTCGGCCTGGTGACGCCGGTCGATGGCGTGCTTGAACAGGTCGCCCTGCCAGGGCTTGTCGGCCGCCGGGGACGCGTGCACCAGCTCCAGCACGTCGGCGAAGCGGAACCCCTTGGAGGCGGTGTCGTACTTGAGCAGGGAGCGCTCGTTGTACAGCCGGGCGGCCGCATCGGCGATGCCGCGCTTGACGGGCTTGGGCACGGCGCGGCCGTAGCGGCCGGTCCAGTAGGCCAGGGCCTCGCCGGGCTCGTCGGCGCGCGCCATGGCGGCGTCGACCATCTGGCGGGAACGGCCGTGCTCCCCCGCCTCGACGCGCGCGCGGGCGCCTTCGAGGGCGGCCACGAGCGCGGCACTGCGCATGTTCGCCTCGGTGCGCAGCCAGCGCACGAAGCCGGCGAACCAGTCGGGGTCGTCGACCGCGGTGCTGTGCACGAGGGACCGGAAGCGCGCGTCACGCTCATCGGCGTCCTCGTAGAAGTCCTGCTCGCCGACCATGTTGGACACGGCCAGGAGGAACAGCTCGCTCTTGGCATCGCGGGCGTAGCCGGGGGCGCCCTCGTGGGTGAGGCCTGAGGGGACCTGCTCGGAGGCGATGGGGCCGCGCCCGACGGGGCGGGCTCCGGTCCCGTTGAACTTGGCCATGGAAAAGGCTCCTTCCACACCGGGAGGAGCCGTATTCAGAAGGAACGCCCGAGGTCAAAGGCGACAGCGGGCACAGAATTGCTCACCTATGAGAGCCGCACCGGACACGCCGATGCCAGGAATCGAACCCGAAGTAACCGCCGTCTGCGCACCGGGCGCCCCTTCTGAAGTTGGCCCCTCCCGAGATCAATGGCGGTGACGGCTTCACCCGCGGTGATGCTGCGGGCCTACGGGCACCTCAAGCCCGCGCGATTTCGCCAGAAGTACCCGTCACCTTCGCACCGGGAGGTGCCCTCAGAAGCTAACAGCGGCCCCATGCGCGGAGGAAGCGGTTTTTCCCGCAGACGGGTCAGAGCCCGCCGTCGCGCACGGCGTCGAGGAACACCGTCCACTCCCTGGAGGGGATCACGAAGTGCCCTTCGGCCACATGCTTGGAGTCCCGGACAGCAGCACCGGTCGGCAGGTCGGCGACCTCGACGCACTCCGAGGCCCCGGCGCTGTGGCTGGACTTACGAAACTTCAGGTCAGTGGATGAGCGCGTAGTCTGCACCGTGCCTCATTCGTTGATGATCCGCTTCAGCGGAGGGCCGGTCAGAGCCCGCCGTCGCGCACGGCGTCGAGGAACGCCGCCCACTCTCTAGACGGGATCACGAAGTGCCCTTCGGCCACATGCTTGGAGTCCCGGACGGCAGCACCGGTCGGCAGGTCGGCGACCTCGACGCAGTTGTCTCCGGAGCCGCTGTAGCTGCTCTTACGGAAGTCGAGTTCGGGGGTGGAGTGCATGTCGATCCTTCAGGTGTTGACAAGGGACTGGAGGAAGGCTGCGCTTTCCTCCGGTGTTTCAGCCACACCGCAGGTATGGCCGAAGATGCTGACGTACTGCTGGATCGCCTCCGGGTCCTCGACATAGAGGTCCTCGGTGGCCGTCTCGATGTACGCCAAGGGAAGGTCTTCGGGGGTCGGGAAATCCAGGATGACGAATGATCCGTCCATGGCGGCGTAGGCTCCGACCTCCTGACGGACCACCTGTATGTCGATGTTCGGCTTCCGGGCCATGTCGATGAGGTGCTGGAGCTGGCCTTGCATCACGTCCGCGCCGCCCACATTCTTGATCAGGGCCGCCTCATCGACCACCGCCCAGAGCCTAGGCGGGCTCGCCTGTTCGAGAATCTGCTGCCGCTGCATACGCGCGGCGACCTTGCGCTTGATCTCCTCGTCTCCGAGTACGCGCCCGCTGCGCAGGATGGCCGACGCGTACTCAGGGGTCTGCAACAGCCCTGGGACGAGAACGGACTCGTAGTTGCGGATCATCGAGGCGCCGACCTCGAAGTCGGCCAGTCCCCCGCGCAGGATGTCCTTGTAGTCGACCCACCATCCACGGGTGCGTGCCTCACGTGCCAACGACACGATCGCATCCTTCATCTCCCCGCTGAGTGCATACACCTCGGCGAGGTCCTGCATGTCCCTGATCGAGGGCCGCTTCCACTCGTTGCGCTCCATGCGCGAGAGCTTTCCGGAGGCCCACTCCAGGCGCCGGTTCACGTCCTCGATCTTCAGCCCGCGCTCTTCCCGCAGCCTCCGCAGTAGCGCGGAGAGCCGCCTCCTTCTGACGCTCGGGCTGTATCGGCTGTCGGCCACCCTGTGTCACCTCCTGGCGAGCCTGATCATAGGCCCTCACAACGAAAGCAGACATAACACTCAGATGTGAATCGCATCTTGATAATCACATCTTCGTTGTCGCATGATGAGAGTCACATAGGCTAGCCGCCCCATCCGGCGGCTCGACCCCTGGGGGATCCATGACCACTCCGACCTCGGGCGCTCCGCCCGGCGCGCCCTGCCCGCCCGTCCGCCACCGGCCGCCAGAGGTGCCGTGATGACCATCTCCTACTCTGCGCCGCGCCTCGAAGGCGACGACTACGCGACGTTCGTGGAACTCGCCCTCGCCCACCCGCGGTGGGGGATGGGCTACACCTACGATGGACGGCGCCTGATGTTCACAGCCGCGCACACGGCTCACGATGTCGGCCTGGCCTGCCACGACTTGGGCACCTTCGCCGACCTGATCGCGCGCTTCGACCGATGCGTGGCCAACACTCCACGCGAGCGGGTGCGTCCCTACCTCGTCGCCCGCGAGCGCGCGCACGCCGCCCGCGAGGCGCGAGACGTGGCCGCTCTGATGGACCTGTCCACCCGCCTCGGCCGGGCCGAGATCCACCACGTCCTCTCACAGGGGATGGGGCCGTGATGGGGTTCCTCCTCGGAGACGCGTTCCGCGACGACCGCTCCCCCGACGCCGTCGGCCCGCCGCCCGCAGCGACGCAGGGCCATCACCTGCACTGGCGTGAGGACCGCCACGGCGAGGTGGAGGTGCGCATCACCGACCCGGCTCCGGGCATGACGGCGCTGGCCTCCACCGACGACGAACTCGTCTTGACCTTGGCGCCAGGCGTCCACGTGGTCCTGCGGCGCGGCCGTCACGCCCGCGCCGACTTGCAGTACGCCTATCTTCAACGGCTCATCCACACCATCAACGCCGCACGGCGCCTGGTGAACCACCCCGACACGCTGCCTCCGCCAGGCATGGGCCACGCGGACCGGTGACCGCGACCGTACCTGCCGCCGCCCCGGGGAATCCGGGTCGGCGGCTCCCAGACCGCCCTTGAGGGGATGGGCGGTCACCCCGCCCGGGACGCAGCGCGACGCCTCCCGGGCGGGCTCAAGTGAATCCCGCCGCAAGGCCCCGCGCGGCGCGGAACCACCGCCGACTTCAGGGGGTGGGTGGGCCCGGGCGCCTTCAAGGAGCACAGGAGCGGGCGGTGGGGATGCCTACTGATCCCGAACGCGTCCGGCGCAGGCGGACGCGGCGTCCTACGGACGGTTTCCAGAGCGATGGCCCAGGCGCCCCGAGGGGCGCCTCTTCAGGGGCCGAGGCACGATCCTCGCCCGTGCACCCCCTCGGGGACGGACTCCAACCGGCTTCAGGCCTTCGCGGTGGCCTCGTCGAGTCGGGCGGTGTCCTGCTTCTGCGCTTCCCCATCGGGGGCCACGCGTTCGGCGGTGGCGAAGTACAGGCGCAGGATCGCGATCCACACCACCGCCGAGCCCAGGACGTGCAGAACCACCAGCCACTCGGGCAGGCCGGTGAAGTACTGGACGTATCCGATCGTTCCCTGGGCGGCGATCGCGGCGATCAGCAGAAGGCTCTGCCGCCGGGCGACGGAGGGGCCCTTACGGGTCATGACCGCCATGGCGACGGCGCCGAGGCTGGTCGCCCACGCCAGCAGCGAGTGAGTGCGGGCCACCATCACCATGTCGAAGCCCCAGCGCGGCGCGTCGATGTCGCCGCCGTGCGGACCGGTCCCGGTGACCACGGTCCCGGCGATCAAGAGCACGAATCCCAGCGGCACCAGCGCGGTGGCCAGGAGCCGGGCGGCGGGGCCGACGGTGGGCCGCAGGTCCCCCTGCGGCTCGCGGCAGCGCACGTAGAAGGCAATGGTGAGCACGACGACCACCATGGACAGCAGGAAGTGCGCGGCCACCGAGGCCGGGTGCAGTCCGCTCCACACGGTGATGCCGCCGACGACGGCCTGGCCCATGACCCCCAGCGGGATGGCGACGGCGAGCGCGGTCAGGTCCCGCCGGCGCGGGCGCATGCGCAGGACGGCCACCAGCACGATGACGCCGACCGCCAGCACCAGGAAGGTGAGCGTCCGGTTGCCGAACTCGATGGCGGCCTGCCAGGCGGTGTGCCCGGTGTCCACAGGGACGAAGCTGTCCTCGGTGCACCGCGGCCACTCCGAGCACCCCAGCCCGGAGGAGGTGACGCGCACGGTGGCGCCGGTGACGGCGATCCCGGCGTTGACGACGACGTTTCCCAGCGCCCACCACCGCAGGGTGCGCGTGGTGGGGTGCCAGATGGTGCGCGCGAGCAGCACGAGCGCGACCACCCCGGCGACGGCGAAGGCCACCTGCCACGCCCACAGGGGCAGGGAGAGGATCTCGATGTCATCGG
Source organism: Nocardiopsis endophytica (assembly GCF_027706725.1). Taxonomy (GTDB): domain Bacteria; phylum Actinomycetota; class Actinomycetes; order Streptosporangiales; family Streptosporangiaceae; genus Nocardiopsis_A; species Nocardiopsis_A endophytica. The sequence goes on along the minus strand of NZ_JAQFWQ010000033.1, from coordinate 11,502 downwards.
CCGCCAGCGCCGCCGGACCAGGCTGAGGAAGCATACGACACAGCGTAGTACTGGACCGGCGCCACCTCGAACCAGGGCGCGGATCATCCCCGATTCACGGCGTCCGCCCTGGGCACGCCTCCTCCGCGAGGAGGACGCCCGCGCTGCCGGGGCGGCCGCCCGCCGCGGGGGTCAGCCCCGCGGCGGGTAGTTGCCCGGGGGCGGTCCCTGGGGTGGGAACGGGCCCTGGGGCGGACCCGGCGGCGGGGCCTGGGGCGGCTGGCCCGGGCGGTCGCTGAAGCCGCGCTTGGCCTGGGCCTGGGTGATCACGTGCTGGAAGTCCGCGCGCTTCAGGAAGCCCGAGTCGGTGGGGGACGGCGCCCACGCCGGGGCCGCCGGACGCGCCACCCGGCCCAGGAAGGCCTCCCGTGCGACGTGCATCAGCGCCAGGAACGAGTCGCGCCTCTTCTCCCACTCCGGCCGCGCCACGCCCCGGTCGAGCCGCTGGTGCAGCAGCGCCAGCTCCGTGGCGGCCAGCTGGTAGTCCTTCATCGCCTCCTTGCCGCGCCCGCCGGCGTTGCGCTGGGCCCACCCGCGTGCGGCCCGGCGCCCCTTGATGGTGCTGAGCATGCGGATATCGGCCGGGGTCACCAGCCCCGTGGGCACGTACTGCGGCAGGTAGTAGGAGATCGCCCCCACCTGGCGCCGCCGGTCCTGTACCGCGATGGCGATGATCGCCACCAGGACGATGAACAGGATCCCGTAGGCGGCCCCCACCACGGCCCAGCCGAACACGGTGGAGCCGTTCCACAGGGCGTGCAGCAGGACCGCGCCGACCCATCCGGCGACCGGGGCGAAGAACCGCCCGGCGCCGCGGTGCATGGCGGCGTAGGCCACGCCGATGCCGATCATCGCGGTGTACAGCGGGTGCCCGAACGGCCCGATGAGGCCGCGCAGCACGAAGGTGAACGCCAGCCCGAAGAAGCCCTGCTCGAAGTAGGACGTCAGGAAGTACAGGACGTTCTCGGTGAACGCGAAGCCCGTGGCCACCATCGCCGCGTAGGTGACGCCGTCGGTGTAGGAGTCGATCTCGTACCGGCGCCGCCACAGCAGCACCAGCAGGACCAGCCCCTTGGCGCTCTCCTCCACGATGGGGGCCACCGCGGTGGTGGTGATGACCTCGCCCAAGTCGGCGCCGAACAGCGGCACCGCCCACAGCTCCATCCCGGCGGTGTTGAGGATGAAGGAGACCCCCACCGCGACGCCGGCGCCCCACACGAACGCGAAGAGCATCATGGACCGCGGCTCGGGTTCGAGCCGGTCCAGCATGAGGATGAGCGGCACCAGGATGGCCACCGGGACGACGGCGGCCAGCAGGGCGATCAGGAACCCGGCCACCCCGGCCACGCCGCCGGTGGCCAGCCCGGCCAGCAGCAGGTACCCGAGCATGGCCAGGGTGCACAGCACGCTGACGAAGATGCCCACGAACAGGCCGATCGAGCGCCTGCCCGGGCGGCGGCCTTCCAGGATGGCTTTGGTGTCCAGACCCGACATGGTGCCCGATCGTAGCGGTTGCCGGGCCGTGGGGCCGAAGCCGCCGCGCATTCCGCGGCCCCGGGCGCCCTGGCGCTGATCTCGGGAAAGGCCGGGCGGGGCTCAGGGGCGGGCCGCGCCCCCGGCGCCGCCCCGGGCCGTCAGGCCAGCCAGCCCGCCAGCAGCGGGTCGATGGTCACCGCGGTGAACAGCAGCGCCAGGTAGGCGTTGGACAGGTGGAAGAACCCCATGGTCTTGAGCTGGGCGCCGGAGACCCCGGCCCGGGCCCGCGCCAGCAGGCGGTGCGCCTGCACCAGCAGCAGCCCGCCCAGGACCACCGCGACCGCCAGGTAGAACAGGGTGGTCCCGGCGACCGGCCACAGCAGCACCGAGGTGGCCACGGTGGCCCAGCTGTAGAGCACGCACTCCAGCAGCACCCGCCGGTCGGTGGCCACCACCGGCAGCATCGGCACCTGCGCGGCCGCGTAGTCCTCCCGGTAGCGCATGGCCAGCGCCCAGGTGTGCGGCGGGGTCCAGAAGAAGACGACGAGGAAGAGCACGAACGGCGCCCAGTCCAGGCGCTCGGTGATGGCGGCCCAGCCGATGAGCACCGGCATGCACCCCGCGATGCCGCCCCACACCACGTTCTGCGCGGTACGCCGCTTGAGCAGCAGCGTGTAGACGAAGATGTAGAACAGGATCGCGAACGCCGACAGCGCCGCCGACAGCCAGTTCACCGCCAGCGCGAACCCGGCGGTGGAGCCCAGCGCCAGCACGAGCCCGTAGACGAGCGTCCCGCGCGGGGTGACCTGGTGCATGGCCACCGGCCGGCGCCGGGTACGGCGCATCTCCTTGTCGATGTCCCGGTCGATGTAGCAGTTGAGCGCGTTGGCACTGGCCGCCGACATGGTCCCGAACACCAGGGTCGCCGCCGCGGTCCACAGCGGGGGCACCCCCTGGGCGGCCACGAACATGACCGGGATGGTGGTGATCAGCAGCAGTTCGATGACCCGGGGCTTGGACAGCGCGACGTAGGCCCGCACATAGGCGCCCACGGAGGCGCGGCGCCCCGGCCCGTCGCCGCTCTCGTCTCCGGTGGGGGACGACGGCGCGGGGGACATCCGCTCTACGGACAACGACACGCTGAACCTCGGAGGAAGATCGGGATGTTTCTGCTCGCCACGCCGGGGCCGGAACCGTTCTCCAGCACCCGCCAAGAGCCGGTAAAACCCCGTCGACGACTTACTGTAGTACTCCCCCGGGCGCGTGCTTGACCGGGGCGCCCCCTGCGGCGCGTCACCGCGCATTCCCGCCGTGGAGGGCGACGAGCGCCACGTGACCCGGCGCGTGTGGCGGCGCGCCCGCGCCCGGCCCGGGGCGATAGGCTCGTAGGCGGTCAAACCTGCCGTGACCGGCCCCGGGGCCACGCGGGGCGCGGTGGCGGAGGTCCGGCCGCATCCGGCATGCACAACCTCACATTCACCGCACCCGGGCTCCCCCAGTGCCGGGCGCCGGTCGAATGCGCGAACGCGCGAAAGGAGCCCTGAGCCCGCGTGAACATCGGCAGCTCGAATTCCCTTGAGTGGTCGGACCTCGACCGCCGCTCCGTCGATGTGGTCCGTGCGCTGGCCATGGACGCCGTCGAAGAGGCCGGCTCCGGGCACCCCGGCACCGCGATGAGTCTGGCCCCCGCGGCCTACCTTCTGTACCAGAAGGTGATGCGCCACGACCCGGCCCGTCCCGACTGGGTCGGGCGGGACCGCTTCGTGCTCTCCGCCGGCCACTCCAGCCTGACCCAGTACATCCAGCTCTACCTGGCCGGGTTCGGCCTGGAGCTGGACGACCTCAAGCGGCTGCGCCAGTGGGGCAGCCTCACCCCCGGCCACCCGGAGTACGGGCACACCGCCGGCGTCGAGACCACCACCGGCCCGCTGGGCCAGGGCATCGGCAACGCCGTGGGCATGGCGATGGCCGCCCGCCGCGAGCGCGGCCTGTTCGACCCCGAGGCCCCGAAGGGCGAGAGCCCGTTCGACCACTTCGTGTACGCCATCTGCTCCGACGGCGACGTCGAGGAGGGCGTCAGCCACGAGGCCAGCGCGCTCGCGGGCGTCCAGGAGCTCGGCAACCTGGTGCTGATCTGGGACGACAACCGGATCTCCATCGAGGACGACACCCGCATCGCCTTCTCCGAGGACGTCGCCGCGCGCTACGAGGCCTACGGCTGGCACGTCCAGACCGTCGACTGGATCGCCGGCGGCTCCTACCACGAGGACGTGGAGGCGCTGTACGCGGCGATCCAGGCCGCGCGCGCCGAGACCGGCAAGCCGTCGTTCATCCGCCTGCGCACCATCATCGGCTGGCCCTCGCCCAACAAGCAGAACACCGGGGCGATCCACGGCGCCGCCATGGGCGCCGAGGAGGTCGCCGCCACCAAGCAGGTGCTGGGCCTGGACCCCGACGCGCGCTTCGATGTGCCACAGGAGGTCCTCGACCACACCCGTGCGGCCCTGGAGCGCGGCCGCGAGGCCCGCGCCGCCTGGCAGAAGGGCTTCGAGGCCTGGCAGGCCGGGGCGGGCGAGCGCGCCGAGCTCTTCGAGCGCCTGGAGGCGGGCAAGCTCCCCGAGGGCTGGGAGAAGGCCCTGCCGGTGTTCGACGCCGACGCCAAGGGCATCGCCACCCGCAAGGCCAGCGGCGAGGTGCTCAGCGCCATCGCCCCTGAGCTGCCCGAGCTGTGGGGCGGGTCGGCCGACCTGGCCGGGTCGAACAACACGACCCCCAAGGGCCAGCCGTCCTTCCTTCCGGAGAAGGCCGCCAGCGAGATGTTCCCCGGCAACGAGTACGGCCGGGTGCTGCACTTCGGCGTGCGCGAGCACGGGATGGGCTCGGTCCTCAACGGCATCGCGCTGCACGGCCCCACCCGCCCCTACGGCGGCACGTTCCTCGTCTTCAGCGACTACATGCGCCCGGCGGTGCGCCTGGCGGCGCTGATGAAGCTGCCGGTGGCCTACGTGTGGACGCACGACTCCATCGGCCTGGGCGAGGACGGCCCCACGCACCAGCCGGTCGAGCACCTGTGGTCGCTGCGCGCCATCCCCGGGCTGGACGTGATCCGCCCCGGCGACGCCAACGAGACCGCGGTCGCCTGGCGCACCGTGCTGGAGAACGGCGACCGCCCCTCTGCGCTCGCCCTGACCCGGCAGAACGTCCCCACCCTGGACCGCTCGGAGTTCGGCTCGGCCGAGGGCACGGCCAAGGGCGGCTACGTGCTGGCGGAGGCCTCCGGCGGTGCGCCGCGGGCCATCCTGATCGCCACCGGCAGCGAGGTCGCCATCGCCCTGCAGGCCCGTGAGCGGCTGGAGGCCGCCGGGACGCCGACCCGCGTGGTGTCCATGCCGTGCGTGGAGTGGTTCCGCGAGCAGGACGCCGCCTACAAGGAGAGCGTGCTGCCGGCGTCGGTGCGCGCGCGGGTCTCGGTGGAGGCCGGGATCGCCATGGGGTGGCGCGAGTTCACCGGCGACGCGGGCGAGTCCGTGAGCCTGGAGCACTTCGGCGCCTCGGCGCCCTACGGCGAGCTCTACGAGCACTTCGGCCTGACCGCCGACGCCGTGGTCGCCGCCGCCGAGAAGAGTGTCGCCAACGCCTCCTAGCCCGGAGGGAACGCCACCGGCCCGGCGCGTGTTGTGCGCGTCGGGCACCCAGAAGTCTTCGAGGAGTACGAGAAGCGATGACGAACCCGCTCACTGAGCTCTCCGGGCAGGGCGTCGCGGTCTGGCTGGACGACATCAGCCGCGACCGCCTGCGCACCGGCAACCTGCAGGACCTGGTCGAGACCCGCAGCGTCGTGGGGGTCACCTCCAACCCGACCATCTTCGAGAAGGCGCTCGGCGAGGGCGACGCCTACGACGCCCAGCTGCGCGACCTGGCCGCCCGCGGCGTCTCGGTCGACGAGGCGGTGCGCGCGCTGACCGGCTACGACATCCGGTGGGCCGCCGACGTGCTGCGCCCGCTCTATGAGCGCAGCAACGGCGTGGGCGGCCGGGTGTCGCTGGAGGTCGACCCGCGCCTGGCGCACGACACCGAGCGCACCGTCGCCGAGGCCCGCGCCCTGTGGTGGCTGGTCGACCGGCCCAACCTGATGATCAAGATCCCGGCGACGCTGGAGGGCCTGCCCGCCATCACGCAGGCGATCTCCGAGGGCATCAGCGTCAACGTCACGCTGATCTTCTCGCTGGAGCGCTACCGCGCCGTCATGCAGGCCTTCCAGGACGGCCTGGCCCGGGCGCGGGAGAACGGCCTGGACCTGACCAAGATCCACTCGGTGGCGTCGTTCTTCGTCAGCCGCGTGGACAGCGAGGTCGACAAGCGCCTGGACGCCATCGGCACGCCCGAGGCCAAGGAGTTCAAGGGCAGGGCCGCGATCGCCAACGCGCGCCTGGCCTACGAGGCCTACGAGGAGTTCTTCGCCAACGAGGCCTGGCGCGTGCTGGAGTCGGCCGGGGCGCGCCGCCAGCGGCCGCTGTGGGCCTCCACTGGCGTGAAGGACCCGGCCTACCCGGACACCCGCTACGTCGACGAGCTGGTCGCCCCCGACACGGTCAACACCATGCCGGAGGCCACCCTGGAGGCCGTCGCCGACCACGGGCGGATCACCGGCGACACGGTGCGCGGGGAGTACGCCTCCGCGCGCGCGGACATGGACGCCATCGAGGCGGCCGGGGTCGACTTCGCGGACGTGCTGCGCCTGCTGGAGGACGACGGCGTCGCCAAGTTCGAGAAGTCCTGGGAGCAGTTGCTGGACCGGGTGCGGTCCGCCCTCGGCGGATCCGCGTGAGTACGGGGCCGGGGCGCGGGAGCGCCCCGGCCCTTCTTCTCTCCTCTCGGACATGGGACACCTGGAACACACGGGAATGAGGTCGTCGAGTTGAGCACGCAACCCCGAGTCGAGGAGGCCGCGAGCGCCGGGCTGAGTGTGCGCGTCACCGGCGCCGCCGCAGAAGCCGCCGCCGAGGCCGTCAAGGTTCTGGCCGCGGACGGCGTGCCTTCGGCGCTGGCCGCCAAGGACAGCACCCTGTGGGGTCCGGACGCGCGGGACGAGGCGTCCATCCGGCTCGGCTGGCTGGACCTGCCGCGCACCTCCCGGGAGCTGCTGCCCGAGCTGGCCGAGCACGCCCGCGCGCTGCGCGCCGCCGGGGTGGACCGGGTGGTGCTGGCCGGGATGGGCGGCTCGTCGCTGGCCCCCGAGGTCATCGCCGCCACCCGCGGGGCCGAGCTGACCACCCTGGACACCACCGACCCGGCGCAGGTGCGGGCGGCCCTGGACGACCGGCTGCACCGCACCGCCGCCGTGGTCTCCTCCAAGAGCGGCGGCACCGTGGAGACCGACAGCCACCGCCGCGCCCTGGAGCAGGCCTTCACCGAGGCGGGCATCGACCCGGCCGAGCGGATCACCGTGGTCACCGACCCCGGGTCGCCGCTGGCCGCGCTGGCCGCCGAGCGCGGCTACCGCACCTACCTGGCCGACCCGGAGGTGGGCGGCCGCTACAGCGCCCTGTCGGCGTTCGGCCTGGTGCCCGCGGCGCTGGCCGGGGTCGACGTGGAGGCGCTGCTGGACGAGGCCGAGGCGCTCGCGCCCTCGCTCAAGGTCGACACGGGCAACCCGGCGCTGCTGCTGGGCGCCGCCATGGGCGCGGCCGGGCGGGACAAGCTGGTGCTGGCCGGGTCCACCCCGGTGGGGCTGGGCGACTGGATCGAGCAGCTGGTGGCCGAGTCCACCGGCAAGCAGGGCACCGGGCTGCTGCCGGTCGTCGCCGAGGGCACCAACGCCCCCGGGTTCGCCGACGCGCCCGACGCGCTGCCCACGTCGTTCTCCGAGGCGGGGCCCTCCCCCGACGGCGGGGCGCTGGTGCGGGTCACCGGCCCGCTGGGGGCGCAGTTCCTGGCCTGGGAGTACGCCACCGCCGTCGCCGGGCGCCTGCTGGGCATCGACCCGTTCGACCAGCCCAACGTGCAGGAGTCCAAGGACAACACCAAGGCGCTGCTGGACGGCGCGGGCGAGGGCCCGCTGCCGCAGGCCGACCCGCTGTTCACCGACGGGGCGGTGGAGGTGCGCGCCTCCCGGGCGCTGCGCCTGGACGGGGAGAGCGGCCTGGAGGGCGCGCTGCGCGCGCTGCTGGAGGCGGTGCCCGAGCGCGGCTACCTGGCGGTCATGGCCTACCTGGACCGGGTCGCCGACGCCCCGGCGGCGGGGCTGCGGGCCGAGCTGGCGGACGCCTCCGGGCGCCAGACCACCTTCGGGTGGGGGCCGCGGTTCCTGCACTCCACCGGGCAGTACCACAAGGGCGGGCCCGCCGCGGGCGCGTTCCTGCAGATCACCGGGGAGAACCCGGAGGACCTGCCGGTGCCCGGCCGCCCCTACTCCTTCGGACGGCTCCAGCTCGCCCAGGCGCTGGGCGACTTCGGAGCCCTGGACACGCGCGGGCGCCCCGCCGTGCGCCTGCACCTGCTCGACCGCGCGGCCGGCCTGGCGCAGATCCGCCGGGCGCTGGCCCGGGTGCGCGCCTGACGGCCCGAGAACACGGCCCGACCACAGGGGAGTTCAACGTGAAAGAGCCGGTGATGCCGGGGGCGACCCCGAACCCGCTGCGCAGCGAGCTGGACCGGCGCCTGCCCAGGATCGCCGGGCCCAGCGTGCTCGTGCTCTTCGGGGTCACGGGCGACCTGGCCCGCAAGAAGCTGCTGCCGGCCATCTACGACCTGGCCAACCGGGGGCTGCTGCCGCCCGGCTTCGGACTGGTGGGCTTCGCCCGCCGGGAGTGGGAGCACCAGGACTTCGCGAAGGAGGCCTACGAGGCGGTGCGCGAGCACGCCCGGACCCCCTTCCGCGAGGACGTGTGGCGCCAGCTCAGCGAGGGCGTCCGGTTCGTCCAGGGCGAGCTGCACGACGACGAGGCCTTCGACCGGCTCGCCGACACGGTGCGCGAGCTGGACGCCGACCGCGGGACCGGCGGCAACTACGCCTTCTACCTTTCGCTGCCGCCCAAGCTGTTCCCGACCGTGGTCAAGCAGCTCAGGCGGTCCGGGCTGGCCGACCAGCGGGAGGACGCCTGGCGGCGGGTGATCATCGAGAAGCCGTTCGGGCACGACCTGGAGAGCGCCAAAGAGCTCAACGCGGTCGTGGACGACGTCTTCCCGCCGCAGTCGGTCTTCCGCATCGACCACTACCTGGGCAAGGAGACCGTCCAGAACATCATGGCGCTGCGGTTCGCCAACACGCTCTTCGAGCCGATGTGGAACCGCGACCTGGTGGACCACGTGCAGATCACCATGGCCGAGGACATCGGGGTGGGCGGCCGGGCCGGGTACTACGACGGCATCGGCGCGGCCCGCGACGTCATCCAGAACCACCTGCTGCAGCTGCTGGCGCTGGTGGCCATGGAGGAGCCGGTGTCGTTCTCGGCCGACGCCATCCGCACCGAGAAGGAGAAGGTGCTCTCGGCGGTGCGGCTGCCCGACGACCTGGCCTCGGGGACCGCCCGCGGCCAGTACGCGTCCGGGTGGCAGGGCGGCGACGAGGTCTGCGGGTACCTGGAGGAGAAGGGCATCCCCGACGACTCCGTCACCGAGACCTACGCGGCGCTGCGCCTGGAGGTCAACACCCGCCGGTGGGCGGGGGTGCCGTTCTACCTGCGCACCGGCAAGCGGCTGGGGCGCCGGGTCACCGAGGTGGCGCTGGTGTTCCGCCGCACGCCCAACCAGGTGTTCAGCCAGGTCGACACCGAGGACATGGGGCAGAACGCGCTGGTGCTGCGCATCCAGCCGGACGAGGGCGTCACCATGCGCTTCGGGTCCAAGGTGCCCGGGGCGGCCATGGAGGTGCGCGACGTGACCATGGACTTCACCTACGGCCAGTCGTTCACCGAGGCCAGCCCGGAGGCCTACGAGCGGCTCATCCTGGACGTGCTCATCGGCGACCCGCCGCTGTTCCCGCGCCAGCAGGAGGTCGAGCTGTCGTGGGAGATCCTGGACCCGGTGGAGGAGTACTGGGCCAAGGAGGGGCGGCCCGAGCCCTACGAGTCGGGGACGTGGGGGCCGGAGTCGGCCGACGCCATGCTCGCCCGGGAGGGGCGCCAGTGGCGGCGCCCGTGACGGCGCCGGGGGCGCCCCCGAGGACGGAGGACCACCGATGACGATGTACCTTCCGCGCACCGACACCTCGCAGATCACCGAGGCGCTGGCCCAGGAGCGGCACAGCATCGGCGGCGGGGCCATGAACATGGTGCTGACGCTGGTGATCGTGACCGACGAGGCCGACCACTACGACGCGGTGCGGGCCGCCACCGAGGCCGGACGCGAGCACCCCTCGCGCATCATCGCGGTGATCCGGCGCGACCCGGACGCCGAGCCGGCCATCGACGCCGAGATCCGCCGCCCCGGCACCTCGGGGCCGGGCGAGGCGCTGCTGCTGCGGCTGTACGGGCCGCTGGGCGAGCACGCCGACTCGGTCATCACCCCGCTGCTGGTGCCGGACGCACCGGTGGTGGCCTGGTGGCCGGGGGCGGGCCCGGCCGAGCCGGCCGCCGACCCCGTGGGGCGGCTGGCGCACCGGCGCATCACCGACGCGCTGCGGGCGCCGGACCCGATGGCCGACCTGCTCGGGCGGATCGGCAACTACCGGCCCGGCGACACCGACCTGACCTGGACCCGGCTCACCCCGTGGCGGTCGATGCTGGCCAGCACCATGGACCACCCGTCGGGGTGGGTGACCGCGGCCGAGGTGACCGCCGAGGACCACTACCCCAGCGCCGACCTGCTGGCGGCCTGGCTCGCCCACCAGCTGGACGTGGAGGTGACGCGGACCGTGTCCAACGGGCCGGGCATCACCGGCACCCGGCTGGTGACCGAGGGCGGGGACATCGCCCTGCGCCGCCAGGACGGGCGGGTGGCCACCCTGTCCCGGCCGGGGCAGCCCGACCAGACCGTGGCCCTGGCCCGGCGGCGCGCCTCCGAGGCCCTGGCCGAGGAGCTGCGGCGGCTGGACCCGGACCTGATGTACGAGAGGACCGCGACATTCCTGAAGGACATGACCGAGCGGGGCGAGGCGCCGGGGCAGCGCGCGGCGCGGACGGCGGAGGCGGCGCCGTCGGCGGAGGGGGCGCAGTGAGCACACCGTCCGTCCTGGTCCACCCGGACGCCGGGCTGCTGGCCAAGGCGGCCGCGGCGCGGGTGGTGACCCGCCTGGTGGACGCCCAGGCCGCGACCGGGTCGGCGTCGATCGTGCTGACCGGCGGCGGCATCGGCATCGCCGTGCTGTCCGAGCTGGCCCAGGCCCCGGCGCGCGACGCCGTGGACTGGTCGGCGGTGGACGTGTGGTGGGGCGATGAGCGGTTCCTGCCCACCGGCGACCCCGAGCGCAACGAGACCCAGGCGCGCGAGGCGCTGCTGGACCACGTGGGCGTGGACCCCGCGCGGGTGCACCCGATGCCGGCCCCGGACGGCCCGGACGGCGCGGTGCCCGAGCCGGGTGCCGAGCGCTACGCCGAGGCGCTGCGCGCGGCGTCCCGCCCGGAGGACCACTCCGACGTCCCGGCGTTCGACGTGTGCCTGCTGGGCATCGGCCCGGACACCCATGTCGCGTCGCTGTTCCCCGAGCAGCCCGCGCTGTACGAGGAGGAGCGCACGGTGGTTGCCGTGCACGGCGCACCGAAGCCGCCTCCGACGCGGGTGTCGCTGACCTTCCCCGCCATCCGCGCGGCGAAGGAGGTGTGGGTGCTGGCGTCCGGCGAGGGCAAGGCCGAGGCGGTGCGCCTGGCCCTGTCCCCCGAGGCCGGAGAGGTACAGGTCCCGGCGGCAGGCGCCCGGGGCCGTTCGAGGACGCTGTTCCTGCTGGACAGGGCGGCGGCAGCGAAGCTCCCCGAGGGCATCAGCGGCCAGGGCTTGCTGTAGGGCCCCGGCGCACCGTCCCGTCACGGCGGCCCAATGCCAGCGAAGTAG
>NZ_JAQFWQ010000032.1 GCF_027706725.1 Nocardiopsis endophytica | reverse complement strand
CGCCGCCCCCGCACCCTCCCCGGCCCCGCTGCCCCTCCCCGTCCCCGCCCAGCTCCCGGCGGACCTGCCCGACTTCACCGGCCGCGAACGCGCGCTGGAGCGCATCCACGCCCACCTGGCCGGCGGCGGGCCGGTCCCGGTGGTGGCGGTGTCCGGAATGGGCGGGGTCGGCAAGACGGCGCTCGCCCTGCGCGCCGCGCACGCCCTCGCCGACGACCACCCGGACGGCCGGCTCTACGTCGACCTTCGGGGGGCCGAGGCCGAACCCCTCGACCCCGCGCAGGCGCTGTCCAACCTCCTGCACGCCCTGGGCGCGGACGGGGCGGGCGTGCCCGACTCCCTCGACGCGCGCTCGGCCCTGTTCCGCAGCATGGTGGCCGGGCGCCGAGTGCTGCTGGTGCTCGACGGCGCCGCGAGCGAGGCCCAGGTGCGGCCGCTGCTGCCGGGCGCCCCCGGGGCCACCGTCCTCGTGACCGGCCGCCCCCGGCTGACCGGCCTGGACGGGGCGCTCCTGGTGGACCTGGAGGTGTTCACCCCCGAGCAGGCGGTGGAGCTGCTGGGGCGGATCGCCGGGCGGGAGCGGGTCGGGCGCGAGCCCGCCGCCGCCGAGCGGATCGCCGAGCTGTGCGGCCACGCCCCGCTGGCGGTGCGCATCGCGGGGGCGCGCCTGGCCGGCCGCCCCGAATGGCGGCTGGGGCGCATGGTGCGCCTGCTGGAGGACGAGCGCCGCCGCCTGGACGAGCTGGCCGCCGGGGACAGGGCGGTGCGGGCGAGCTTCGCGCTGAGCCACCGCGCGCTGGGCGAGGGGGCCAAGCGCGCCTTCCGGCTGCTGGGCGCGCTGGAGGTGCCCGACTTCCCGGAGTGGGCGGTGGCCGCCCTCATGGACGTGCCGACCGGGGAGGCGCAGAGGTACATCGAGCAGCTCGTCGACGCCCGCCTGCTGAGCATCACCGAGGGGCCGTGCGGCGCGCTGCGGTACAGGATGCACGACCTCATCCGGCTGTACGCGCGCGAGCTGGGCGAGTCCGACGAGTCCGAGGAGGAGCGGCGCGAGGCGCTCAGGAGGGCGTTCGGCGGCTGGCTGTGGCTGGCCGAGCAGGCGACCGAGTACATCCCCGGGCCCTGCTACGCCACCCTGCACGGCCAGGCCATGCGGTGGCCGCTCCCGGCACAGGAGGCGTCCGAGGCGCTGGCCGAGCCGATGCTGTGGTTCGACGCCGAGTGGCAGGCGATGGCGGCGGCGGTGCAGCAGGCGGGTGCGCTGGGGATGCACGAGGCCGCCTGGGACCTGGCCGGGTGCCTGGAGAAGTACTTCGACGTGCGGGGGAGGTTCGACGACTGGCGGCGCACCCACGAGAGCGCGATCGCCGCGTGCCGCGCGGCCGGGGACCGGCTCGGGGAGGCGGTGCTGCGGCGCGGGCTGGCCGACCTGACGACCTGGGCGTCGCCGCAGGGGCCCGGGGAGGCCATGTCGGGCATGCGGTCCGAGGCCCAGAGCGTGCTGGAGATGTTCCGCGAGCTGGGGGAGACGCGCGGGGTGGCCGACGCCCTGGTGATGCGGACCTGGGGGCTGGTGTCCCGCGGGGAGGCGCGCTCGGCGCACGTGTCGGCGGAGGAGGCGCTGCGCATCGCGGAGGAGGCCGACTACCTCGGCGGGCGGGCGCGCGCGTACCACGTGATGGCGATCGCGGCCTATGAGGACGGGCGCCTGGAGGACGCGGTCGCCTGCCTGGAGAAGGCGCTGGAGCTGGCGCGGCTGCTGGGCAACTCGCGGTTCGAGGCGACGGCGATGCAGTTCCTCGGGGCGGCGCAGGCCCTGTCGGGCCGGGTGGAGACCGGCCGCTACCACCTGGTGCGCTCGCTGGACATGGCGCGGGCGATGGGGGACCGGTACGCCGAGGTGTTCTCGCTGATGTACCTGACGCGGCTGTACATCGCCCTGGGCGACGAGGAGGCGCTGCCGACGGTGGAGCAGGCGGTCGCGCTGAGCCGTCGGCACGGGATCAACCACCACCTGGCGGACTCGCTGGGCCTGGCAGGGGAGATCCACCTGGCGGCGGGGCGGACGGGCGAGGCGATCGCGTCCCTGGAGGAGTCGGTGCGCCTGTGGCGGACCCGGGGATGGTCCTCCTTCCTGGCCGCGGCGCTGGAGACGCTGGCGGGCGCGTACGAGGCCGACGGCCGCCACGCGGCGGCCGACCGGGCCCGCCGCGAGGCCCAGGAGCTCCAGACCCCCGCCCAGGGGGCACAGGAGGCCTTCTGAGGGGGCGCGCTCCGGACCCGCTCCCGGGACTGTGACCTGTACGGCAGCCCGGGATGGTCAGGACACCCTGGAAAGTCCGGTAAAGTTGAACCCGTCGCCGAGGAAGCCTCTCAGGGCAGCCGCAGCGGCACGCGCCATTAGCTCAATTGGCAGAGCAGCTGACTCTTAATCAGCGGGTTTGGGGTTCGAGTCCCTGATGGCGCACAGCAGAAACCCCAGGTCAGACCGGTTTTAACGCCGGTGGTGGCCTGGGGTTTCATCGTGTGCGGGCCGCGGCGCCCGGGTCAGTGCCGGATGAAGGACTCCAGTCCGTCGAGGAGGCGCTGCAATCCGAACTCGAAGACCGATTCCGGGTGCAGCACCTCGGTGTCCGGCCCGCCGAAGGAGGCGAGGAGCGGATACCGCCCCGAGGCGAGGTGCCTGCCCACGGTCCGGTCGGCCGAGCCCCACCACTGCTCGGCGGTGACGCCGCTGTCCACCTCGGCCTGGTGCTCCGCGCCCAGAAGGACCGCGCAGGCCCGGACGTGGTTGGTGACCATGATGACGATGCGGGACATGGTCGTGACGTCCATCCCCAGGCCGTCGACCGCGCGCAGCATCCACTCGGTGTGCGCCATCGCGTGCGGCATCAGGACCGGCCGGGTGAAGGAGATCACCTGCGTCAGCCACAGGTGCCGCCGGCACGCCTGCCACTGCACCCGTGCCGCCGCCTCCAGGGAGGCCCGCCAGCCCTGCGGCGGGGGATCCGGCAGCGCGTTCTCCGCGAAGACCGCGTCGGCCATCAGCGCCATCAGGGTGTCCTTGTCGGGCACGTGGCGGTACAGCGACATCGCGGCCACACCCAGCTCGGTGGCGATGCGGCGCATCGTCAGTGCTCCCGCCCCCTCGGCGTCGGCGATGCGGATCGCGGCCCGCACCACGCGCTCCCGGCTCAAGGGCGCGGCCCGGCCGGGCGGTGCCCGGTGGGCGGCCCGGGCGGCCGGTGACACGACCGTCCCCCTCCCCGGCACGGCATGGACCAGGCCCTCCTGGCGCAGGGCGGTCAGCGCCTTGGTCGCCGTGGCCATGGCGACGCCCCAGTCGCGGGTGATCTGCCGGGTCGAGGGCACCCGGTCACCCGGCCGGAGGGCGCCCTCGCCGATGCGGCGGCGGAGGTCGTCCGCGATCCGCCGATGAGCGGGCAGGTCGTTCACGCCGACTCCTGTACTAGTGCGCTCGGGTCCGGAAGAAAGTGCTCTAGTGCCGTATTTTCCGCAGTGCACCACGGAAATACATTGTAAGCGTAACGCTGTAAGCATCGCCGTACAGCCCGCTGCCGCACCCGATGTGGAGGAAGCATTCCGATGAACACCCCTGACGTGGTCGCCGGAGGCCCCGACGACTTCATGACCGTGCGCCACCTGACCGTGTCGGGCGGCCAGGCCGAGATCGGTCGCGCGCTGGCCGAGGAGGCGCGCCGTTCCTACGGGTGGCGGCCGCGACCCGCCGACCCGGTCGTGGCGCGGGCGCGGCGCGCCTGGTTCGAGCGCAACTGGCCCCAGCACGCCGCACGGACGGCCGCCGTCGCCGGGATGCTCGGGGCGGACCCGGACGCGGTGCTCCTGGACGGCCTGGCCCGTATGCCCGAGGGGTCCGCCTGCTCCGCGCTGTGGTGTCCGCCGGACATGTCCTCCGACGGGCGCGGCAGGCTGGGCCGCAACTACGACTTCTTCACCCTCGCCCAGAGCGAGGTGTTCGCGATGATGGCCTCAGGGGAGACGTGGTCGGCTCCCCCGTCGGCACCGTCACCCCTGTCAGCCCCGTCGGACGAGCCGGCCTGGTGCTCGCGGCCCTTCATCGTCACCACGCTCCCGGACGAGGGCCTGGCGAGCGTCGTGCTGACGATGGACACGCTGGACGGCTGCACGGAAGGCGTCAACGAGGCCGGACTGTCGGTCGCGCTGCTGATCGCCGACGCCGGCTCGGCCGAGGTGCCCGACCCGCGGCCCCAGGCCGGCCTGGACCCGTTGCGGCTGCCCCGGTTCGTGCTGGAGAACGCCGCCGACACCGAAGAGGCCAAGCAGGCGCTGCTCGGTGCCAAGCAGTACGACGGGGGAACGCCGATGCACTATGTGATCGCCGATGCGGCCGGGAACGGGTTCGTATGGGAGCGAGGGCGCGACGGGATGGAGCACATCATCGAGACCGATGGTGCGGTCTGCGCGACGAACCACTTCCTGCATAGGAACTCCGACGCCCGCGCCCTCCCCGAGGACGGCGCGGAGACCATGGGCACCTACCGCCGCTACGCCACCCTGGCCAAGCGCGCCGCCGACGGCGCGATGTCCCCGGCCGATCTGGAGGACACCCTGCAGGACGTCGCCTTCGACGCCCGCACGGCCGAGGCCTATCCCGTGCGCACGCTGTGGCGCACCGTCCTCGATCCGGGTGCGCGGAGCATGTCGGTGCGCTTCTACCTGGGCGACGCGCCCGACGGTGCACTGCGGCTGAGCGAGGAGGCCGTCTTCTCCGCCTCCCGCTGAGCGGCGCCGATGACGGCGTCAGGGCCGCGCGTAGCGCTCCGCGATCGCGGCGGCGCGGGTGTGCAGGGCGTCGCGCAACCACTGTGGGGCGATTGCCTCGGCGTCCTCGCCGAGCTGCCATAGGGACCATTCCGCGTGTCTGCGGTCTTGGAACGTGGCCTTCAGGCTGAGGCGGCCGTCCTCCTCCGGCTGCGCCCCTTGGACCGACAGGGCGGTCCGCTCCAGGTCGTCGCGTCGTTCGGGGGACAACCGGATCAGCGCGGTGACCTGGTCGCCCCCGGTACGGAAGCGGGTGGCGCGATCCTGCCAGAGCCGCTCCAGGTCCACCCGGTCCGGCCGTTCCGCGGGCTCGTCGGTCTCCTCGGCGGCCATGATCCGCGACAGCCGGTAGGTGCGGTCCTCTCCGGACCTCGTGGCCAGCAGGTATCCCTGGCCGCGCACGTCGACCAGGCCGATGGGGTCCACCGTCCGCCATCGCGCGCGCCCTTCGGCGGCCGCGTAGAGGATGCGCAGCCGGTGTCCCGACAGCACCGCGCGCCGGACCGGGTCCGCCACGGCGGCGGGGACCTCGTCGGTGGCGGCGCGGCGCGACAGCAGGTCGGTCTCCGGGTCGACCAGCAGCCGGCCGGCCGACCCCGCCGAGGCGGTCCGGTCGCCCTCGGGAAGCGCGTCGGCCACCTTCCGCATGGCCGAGGCCAGCGCCGGGCCCAGGCCGAACACCGACGCGCCGCGCCGCGACCCGGCGACGAGCAGGGCCAGCGCCTCGTCGCGGTTCAGCCCGGCCAGCTCGGTCCGGAAGCCGGGCAGCAGTGCGAACCCGCCGTGCCGCCCGCGCTCGGCGTAGACCGGGACGCCCGCCGCCGACAGCGCCTCGATGTCGCGCAGCACGGTGCGGGTGGACACCTCCAGCTCCCCGGCCAGTGCGGACGCGGACATCCGCCCCTTGTGGCGGAGCAGGAGCACGAGGGAGACCAGCCGGTCGGCGCGCATGGGCCGACCCTACTGGAATACACGACACAGGATGTCGTGGTTTCTTGGCAGGCTCGTTCCTGTGAAGGCGGGGCCCTCGGACGGGGACGTCCGGGGCAGGGCCGCCCGACGTTCGGATTCCCGTGGAGAGAATGGATCTGGAATGGCCGTGGAGAGAAGTGCGGTAAACCCGGTGGAATGGTCGCTGCGGTTCGGGTTCAACCAGGGCGAGATCGTCTCCGGGGAGACCCGGACCCTCTACTGCGCCGGGCAAGCGGCGACGAACGCCGACGGCGAGCCGCAGCACGAAGGCGATATGGCGGCGCAGCTGGAACTGAGCCTGGACAACCTGGAGGGCGTTCTTCAGGAGGCCGGGATGACGCTCGCCGACCTCGTCCGGCTCAACGTCTACACCACCGACGTGGACCTGTTGACGCGCAACTACGGGGCGCTCGCGTCACGGCTGGCCGCCGCGGGCGTCCGGCCGCCGAGCACGCTGCTGGGGGTGGAGCGGCTGGCGTTTCCCACCATGATGGTGGAGCTGGAGGGAACCGCGGTGGCGTGATGCCGCCCCCCGCCCGGGCCCAACCGGTGGACAAGGCCCGGGCGGGGGAAGAGTTCCGATCCCTGCGGTGCGTTTTCAATGCCGTGCGGAGTGGTTGTCGCCCGCGGGCGGAGGGATTTACGTTTCCCTTCTACGTGCCGAAAGGGGTCTTTCATGAGCGGAATGGTCGTCGAGCTGAGCGATGCGAGTTTCTCTGAGGACGTGGTCCAGGCGCAGGGGCCGGTGCTGGTGTGCTTCCGCGCCGAGTGGAGCGGCGTGTGCCGGGCGCTGGACCCGATCCTCGTCGACGTGGCCAAGGAGTTCGCCGGCCGCCTGACCGTGGCCAGGCTCGACATCGACAGGAGCCCCGAGACCCCGCCCAAGTACGACGTCACCGCGATCCCGACCCTGTACGTCTTCCTGAAGGGCGACATCGTCGCCACCAGGATCGGTCCGGCGTCCAAGGGGAACGTGGTGGAGCTCGTGAAGCCGTACGTGTGACCGCCCCGTGCGGGCCGCCCCGGACCGGTGCGGCCCGCACCCCCGTCTCCTGACAGGGACCGCCCCGCCTTCACCGTTCGGGGCGACTTAGGTTAGCTTTGCCTTATCGGCAATCCGCGCGGCCGACCCTGTCTGCACTCCGTCATGAGACGAGGACCCCACATGCCCGTCCGGGAAGCCGAGGAACGCGAAGAGTTCGACGTCGCCGTGGTCGGCGGCGGCCCCGCCGGATCCACCGCCGCCACGCTCATCGCCCGGCGCGGCCACCGTGTCGCCCTCCTGGAGCGCGAGCGCTTCCCCCGCTACCAGATCGGCGAGTCCCTGCTCCCGGCCACCGTGCACGGCGTGTGCCGCCTGCTGGGGGTGTCCGACGACATCGAGGCCGCGGGATTCCAGGTCAAGCGCGGCGGCAGCTTCCGCTGGGGCACCGGCCCCGAGCCGTGGAACTTCCTGTTCGCGCTCTCCCCGCAGCTGTCCGGGCCGACCTCCTACGCCTACCAGGTCGACCGGATGACCTTCGACGACATCCTGCTCAAGAACGCCGCCCGCCACGGGGTCGACGTCCGCGAGGAGTCCACCGCCCTGGAGGCCGTGCGCGGCCCCGACCGGGTGTCCGGCGTGCGCTACACCGGCCCCGACGGCGCCGCGCGCGAGATCTCCGCGCGCTACGTCCTGGACGCCTCCGGCGGCTCCGGGCGGCTGAGCCGCGCCGTGGGCGGCGAGCGGACCTACTCCGAGTTCTTCCGCAACCTCGCCGTCTTCGGCTACTTCGAGGGCGGCGGGCGGCTCCCCGGGCCCGACCGCGGCAACATCCTGTGCGCCGCCTTCGACAAGGGCTGGCTCTGGTACATCCCGCTCAGCGACACCCTCACCAGCGTCGGCGCCGTCCTCCACCGCGACCAGGCGGCCCGCATCCAGGCCGACCGGGAGGGCGCCCTGCGCGACGCCATCGACCGGTGCGACATCGTCCGCGAGTTCCTGTCCGGCGCCACCCGCGTGACCGAGGGCACCTACGGCGAGGTCCGCGTCCGCAAGGACTACTCCTACGCCAACACCCGCTTCTGGGCCCCCGGGATGGCGCTGATCGGCGACGCCGCCTGCTTCATCGACCCGGTGTTCTCCACCGGCGTGCACCTGGCGACCTACGGCGGCCTGCTGGCGGCGCGCTCCGTCAACGGGGTCCTGTCGGGGGACCTGGACGAGGCCCGCGCCTTCGGCGAGTTCGAGGCGCGCTACCGCCGCGAGTACGCGGTCTTCTACGAGTTCCTGTCCGCCTTCTACGACATGGACCAGCGGGAGGACTCCTACTTCTGGAAGGCACGCAAGGTCACCGGCTCCGAGAACCTCACGTCCATGGAGGCGTTCACGACCCTGGTCGGCGGCGCGTTCTCCGGCGAGCGCGCGCTCGTGGACGCCTCGGCGGTCTCCGAGCGCTTCTCGGCCTCCTCGGCCCAGCTGGCCGACGCCGTCGCCCGCACCGGCCCGGCGCAGACCCACAGCGGGGAGCGGATGAACAACCTCTTCGGCGCCCCCGTGGTGAGCGAGGTGATGCAGGAGATGAACAGCATCCAGCGCCGCGGCGTGACCGGCCCCGGAACGGGGGAGGCGCCGCTCATCGACGGCGGGCTCGTCCCCTCCGCCGACGGCCTGGGCTGGGCCGAGCCCGACGCCTGACCGCGAGTCCGACTCCGACCCCGGGCCCGGCCTCCGGCTCGGGGTCCCGCATGCGGGTCACCCGGGGTCCCGGGGCGCGTAGGCGAGCAGGAAGGTGTCGACGGCGGCCTCGGCGACCGCCTGCAGCTCCTCGTCGGGGACCGCGCGGGTCCCGAGGGCCGAGCGCAGCTCCATCGGGCCGGTGAGCAGCGCGAGGAACTGTTCGCCCGCCCGCTCGACGTCGGTGGTGTCCAGCCGCTTGGCGAGGGCGAGCCGGGCGAACCGGTCGGCCAGGGCGTCCTGGACCCGCTGGGCCCCCGCGCGCTGGACCTCCTCCAGCAGCTCGGGAAAGCGAGCCCCCTCCGCGCTGAGGAGGCGGCGCAGCGCCCGCGACTCCTGGCAGGCGTGGCTCCGCAGGAGCAGCAGCCCCGTCTCCTCCAGGGCGGAGCGCATGTCGCCGCCGGGGGTGCGCAGCGGCTCGAGCGCGTTCAGCGAGCGTTCGGCCGTGTGCTCCACGGCGGCCTTCATGGCCTCCCGGAAGAGCGTCTCCTTGTCGCCGAGGCGGTTGTAGATGGTGGGCTTGGCGACCTCGGCCTCCTCGGCGATCTCGCGCACGCAGGACTGGCCGTAGCCGTCCCGGGCGAAGGTGCGGAACGCGGCCTCCAGGATGGCCTGCCGCTTGTCGGTGGGGGTCGTGGCTGTGCTCACGGCGGCATCCTACCGGTTGACCTCGAAGTATGAACCGCACGGTTCAATAATTCTCCCCAATGCGTTGCGGATCGGGTCGGGTGCGCCCTACCTTGAACCGGCTGGTTCATTTTCTTGTATCGACCGTTATTCACTGGGGCGGACATGACCGACGTCAGAGGCGACCGTCTGGACGGTGCCCTGCTGCGGCTGATCGGCGTGACCCTGCTGGGCGGGATCATGGGGATCCTCGACGGCACGATGGTCACCGTCGCGGCCGAGACGCTGTCCACGGAGTTCGACCGCTCGCTGAGCGTCATCAGCTGGGCCACGACCGGCTACCTGC
Organism: Nocardiopsis endophytica; assembly: GCF_027706725.1. Classification (GTDB taxonomy): domain Bacteria; phylum Actinomycetota; class Actinomycetes; order Streptosporangiales; family Streptosporangiaceae; genus Nocardiopsis_A; species Nocardiopsis_A endophytica. The sequence goes on along the minus strand of NZ_JAQFWQ010000032.1, from coordinate 52,286 downwards.
TCGCGCTGACCGTCACGATCCCGGTCACCGGCTGGGCCGTCCGCCGCTTCGGCGTGAAGAGGCTCTGGCTGTTCGGGCTCGTCCTGTTCATGGGGGCCTCGCTCGCCTCGGCGCTGTCCTGGGGCGTGGAGAGCCTCATCGCCTTCCGGGTCGTCCAGGGCGTCGGCGCGGGGATCCTCGACCCGCTGGTCCTGGTGATCCTGGCCCGGGCGGCCGGCCCGAGCCGCGCGGGCCGGGTCATGGGCATGATGGGCGTCGTGCTGTCCCTGGGCCCGGTCCTCGGCCCCGTCCTGGGCGGACTCCTGCTGGACTCCCTCGGCTGGCGCTCGATGTTCTCCATCAACATCCCCATCGGCGTCCTCGCCCTGCTCCTGGCGCTGCGGGTGATCCCCGCGGACGCCCCCGGGGAGCGCAGGGCCGGGCTGCCGCTGGACATCGCGGGCTTCGCCCTCATGGCCCCGGCGCTGGCCGCGCTCGTCCTGGCGCTCACCGAGGCCGGGGAGCGCGGGGCGTTCGCGACGCCGACCGTCCTCGTCCCGCTCGTCCTGGGGGCCGTGCTCCTCGCCGCCTATGTCGTGCGCGCGCTCCGGCTCCGCGGCACCGAGCCGCTGATCGACGTGCGGCTGTTCGCCGGCCGGAGCTTCGCCGCCAGCGTCACGGTCCAGGGACTGGTGGGGGTGGGCACGTTCGCGGGCCTGTTCGTGCTGCCGCTGTACTACCAGATCGCCCACGGCCACACGGCCGCCGCCGCGGGGCTGCTGGTGGCGCCGCTGGGCCTCGGGTCGGCCCTGGCGATGCCCGTCGCGGGGCGGCTGAGCGACAGGCTGGGGGCGCGCACGCTGGTCCAGGGCGGCGCCCTGATCGCCGTGGCGGGCGCCTTCGCGCTCACCTTCGCCGGCGCCGAGGGCGCCGTGGTGCGGTCGGCCCTGGCCGCGTTCGCCATCGGCCTCGGGCTGGGCGGGGTCGGCGCGCCGACCATGGGGTCGCTGTACCGGACCCTGCCGCAGGAGAAGGTCCCCCAGGGCAGCTCCGTCCTGTACAACCTCAACCAGCTCGGCGGAGCGCTGGGGGTGGCCTGCGCCGCGCTCATCGTCGCGGTCGGCGGCTTCCAGGGCGCCTACTGGTTCCTCGTGGCGGTCGGGGTGGCGATCCTGGCCGCGAGCCCGCTCCTGCCGGGGCGCTTCCGGGAGATCCCCGCGCGCCCGCCCGAGCCTGACCCCGAACCCTCGTGCGCGGGCACGGAACGCGCATAGCATGCCTCAGTGCGCATTCTGCTGATCGAGGACGACGCCCGCATCGCCGAGACCGTCCGGCGCGGGCTGGCGGGCGAGGGCATCAGCGTCGACATCGTGGAGGACGGCGTCGACGGCCTCTGGGCCGCCTCCGAGCGGGCCTGCTACGACGCCGTCGTCCTCGACATCATGCTGCCCGGCCTGAGCGGCTACAAGGTGCTGGAGGGCCTGCGCGGGCGCGAGGTGTGGACGCCCGTGCTGATGCTCACCGCCAAGGACGGCGAGTACGACGAGGCCGACGCCTTCGACCTGGGCGCCGACGACTACCTCACCAAGCCGTTCTCCTTCGTGGTGCTGGCGGCCCGGCTGCGCGCGCTGGTGCGCCGCGGGGAGGCGGCCCGCCCGGCCGTCCTGTCCGCGGGCGACCTGACGCTCGACCCCGCCCGGCGCAGGGTGGCCCGCGGCGTCCGGGAGGTGGACCTGACCCCGCGCGAGTACGCGCTGCTGGAGTTCCTCATCCGCCGCGCGGGGTCGGTGGTCTCCAAGGCCGAGATCCTGGACAACGTCTGGGACCCCGAGTTCGGCGGCGGCGACAACGTCGTCGAGGTCTACGTCCGCTACCTGCGCCGCAAGATCGACGAGCCGTTCGGGCGCCAGGCCGTGCGCACCGTCCGCGGCGCGGGCTACCTCCTCGACCCGCAGGGAGGCTGAGATGGGCGCGGGGACGCTGCGCGCCGGGGTCCGGCGCCGGCTGATGGTGCTGTCCACGGTGGTCACCGGCATCGCCCTCGTGGCGGCGACGGCCGGGGGCATCGCGGTGCTGCGCGAGGCGCTGCTGCGCTCGGCGCACACCACGCTCGGCTCGGGCGTCGGCCAGATCCTGGACGGCCTGGAGGGGCCGGAGCGGGAGTGGACCCCGCCCCGCAAGACCGACCTGGCCCAGCTCATCGGCCCCGACGGGCGGGTGGTGCGCGGCTGCGGGGCCCCGGACTCCGACTGCGGCCCGCCCGCCTACGCCCCGCTCACCCCGGCACCGGGGGAGCTGGTGGAGACCACCGACGGCGGGATGCGGCTGATGGCGCGGGGGATCCGCCTGGACGGGGCCGACCACGTGGTCGTCGTCGGCATGTCCGCCGAGCCCATCCAGGTGGCGGTGCGCACCTCCGTGCTGCTGGCGCTCGTGGCGATCCCGCTGCTGCTGGCCCTGGTGGCGTTCGCGTCGCACCGCCTGGCCGGGCGGGCCCTGGCCCCGGTGGAGGGGATCCGCGAGCGGGTCGCCGCCATCGGCGGCGGGGGCGACCTGGGGCGGCGCGTCCCCGAGCCCGACGGGGACGACGAGATCGCGCGCCTGGCCACGACGATGAACGCGATGCTGGCCCGCCTTGAGGCCGCACAGCGCACCCAGCGCCGGTTCGTCGCCGACGCCGGGCACGAGCTGCGCAGCCCGCTGACGACGCTGACCGGCATCGTGGAACTGGCCCGCAGGGACGGCGGGCGGATCCCGCCTGAGGCGCTCTCGTCAGCTGAAGGGGAGCTGGGGCGCATCCGCCTCCTGGTGGACGACCTGCTGCTGCTGGCGCGTGCCGACGAGAGCGGCCTGGGGCTGCGCCGCGAAGAGGTGGACCTGGACGACGTGCTGGAGGGGGAGCGGGTCCGCCTGCGCTCCACGGGGGCGGCCGAGGGCGTTCACGTGGCGGCCCTCTTGGAGCCGGTCAAGGTGGTGGGCGACCGGGACGCCCTGGCGCGCCTGGCCCGGAACCTGGCCGACAACGCGGTCCGCCACGCGCGCACCGGGGTGGAGCTGGAGGTCCGGGCCGAGGACGACGGCTGGGCCGTCATCACGGTCCGCGATGACGGCCCGGGTATCCCGCCGGAGGACCGGGAGAGGGTCTTCGAGCGCTTCGTCCGCCTCGACTCGGGGCGGGGGAGGGCCTCAGGGGGGACGGGCCTGGGGCTCTCCATCGTCGCGGCGATCGCCCGCGAGCACGGGGGCTCGGCCGCGGCGGGGGAGGGCCCCCGGGGAGGCGCCGCGTTCACGGTGCGCCTGCCCCGGGGCTGACACCCCCGGACCGGGGTCAGGACTCGTTGCAGTCCTCTTCGGCGTCCGAAGAGCCCTGCGAGCCCTCCGCCTCCGGCGCGCCGTCGGCGCCCGAGTCGGACTCGGTGTTCTGGACGCTCTGCACCTCCGGCGCCGCGGGGGAGTCGGCGGAGGCCGCCGCGTACGCGGTGCCCGCGGCGCCCACGCCCAGCGGGAGGGCGATCAGCGACGCCAGTGCCAGCTTCTTCTTGAGGTCCATTCCGCTCCTCGTTCCGTCGTGATCCACGCGATGGGTCGGCCGGGCTTCCCGTCCGGCCGCACACACCATCGGCGATCACCCCTGAGAACACCCTGAGCCGCTCTCAGCCGCCGTTAAGAGTCGGAAGGGCCGTGCCCGCCGTCCCCGTCGCCGGTGTCGCCCGCGAGGCCGTTGAGCAGCAGGGCGGTCAGGGTGTCCACGATCCTCTCGTCCGGGGGCACCGGCTCCCGGGCGGTCAGGGCCGCGTATCCCAGGCCCGACAGGAGCGCTCCGATCGCCGCGGCCGTCAGCTCCGGAGGGCCGGGCAGCTCCCGGCCCTGGTCGGCCATGTCCTCCAGGTGCCTGCGGAAGGGCTCGGTCTGCTCGACCAGCATCCGCCACATCCGCCCCTCCTCCGGCGGGGCCGCCGCCGCCGACTGGAAACGGGCCGCCATCACCGGGAGGTGGGCGCGGAAGACCTGCCATCCGGCCGCGACGTGCGCGCGCAGGTGGTCCGGATCGGCCAGGTCGTGTCCGGAGGCGTCGGTGCCCCGGGTCTCGTCGAAGGCGGCGATCTCCCGGTCGGCCCGGTCCTCCATGTCCTGGGCGAGCGCCTGCAGCAGTGCGTCCTTGTCGCGGAAGTGCTCGTAGAACGACCCGGTCGACCGCCCGGCGGCGGCGGTGATGTCGGTGATCTTGGTGTTCAGGAAGCCGCGCTCGGCGAACAGCCGCCGCGCCGCGCCCTTGAGCTCCTCCCGGGTCCGCGCCGCCCGCTCCTTCCGCGTTCCGGTCCCTTCTCCCACACCGCCTCCTGTCGCTCGTGCCCGTGGCCGCGCTTGACGGGCGGGGCCACCGCGATCATACTGAACCCGATTTCGCTGAATAGAGATTCAGTGAACGAATATTCAGGGAGGACGGCATGCGGGTCCTGATCGCGGGCGCCGGGGTCGCCGGCGCGGCGGCGGCCATCGCGCTGCGCCGCACCGGAGCCGACGTCGAGGTGTACGAGGCCCACCCCGACCCCGGCGGCGACGTCGGCTCCTTCGTGAGCCTGGCCGCCAACGGGCTGCGCGGACTCGACGCGCTCGGCTGCCTCGATGCGGTCCGCGGCGCCGGGGTGGAGGTCGAGCGGCTGCACGCGCACTTCGCCGACGGTGAACTGCTCTCCGACACCCCGCGCGGGCGCCGCGAGCACGACACCCTGCGCAGCGTCACGCTGCTGCGCGGGCACCTCGTGGAGGCCCTGCGCGCGCGGGCCGAGCGGGAGGGGGTGCGCATCCGCACCGGCGACCGCGTGGTCGGCGTGCGCGACCTGGGCGACCGCGTGGCGGCCGTGCTCGGCGGCGGAGACGCTCCCGAGGGCGACCTGCTCGTGGGCGCCGACGGCATCTGGTCGGCCGTGCGCGGGGCCCAGCTGCCCGGGGCTCCGCCCCCGCGCTATGCGGGGCTGTACACGCTGTCGGGCACCTCCGACCCCGACCGTGCCGGGATCGCCGCCGATCCGCGTGTCCTCTCCGTGCGGCCCACGCGCGCGGGCGGTGTCTTCTTCCACGTCGGCGCGCCCGACGGGCGGATCTGGTGGTCGGCGCAGGTGCCGTCCGCCGAGGAGCCCGAGCGGCGGCTGGGCCCCGCCGGCGCCGACCGCCTCGCGGCCCTGGCGGCCGCCTACCGCGACGACCCGCTCCCGGCCGCGCTCGTCTCCGCGACCGTCCGGGCGCACCCGTTCACCGTGATGCACGCGATGGACCCGGTCCCGGCCTGGACGGGCGGGCGCGCGGTGCTCATCGGGGACGCGGCGCACCCGGTCGGCGCGGGCCAGGGGGCCTCGATGGCGCTGGAGGACGCCCTGGTCCTCGCCGGCCTGGCCGGCGGCGCGGAGGACGTCCCCGGCGCCCTGGCGGCCTACCGGTCCGAGCGGGCGCCGCGGATCGACCGGGTGCTGGGCATGGCCGCTGCCAACCGGGCCATGAAGAAGGCGGGCGCCGCCCCGGACGCGGCGGCGGGCCTGACGTCCCAGGAGGACATGGAGGCCTTCGCCGACTGGCTGTACGGCTACGACCCGTGCGCACCGGTCAGGTGAAGAAGAGGGTGAGGGCCGCGTTCACGGCCAGGTAGCCGCCCAGCCCCTGGAGCGCCCAGGCCATGGCGCGGCGGCCGTTGCGCTCCAACCAGGCGTCCATCCGGCCCAGCAGCGGCGCCACCCGGTCGTGCGCCACCACGCGGGCGGCCGTCAGCGCGGCGGCGGGCAGCACCATCACGGCGCAGTACGCGGCCAGCGCGGCGGCCACCGTACCGGCGCCCAGGTCTGCCCCCACCAGCAGGCCGATGGCGCCCAGGAACGGCAGCAGGGTGGGCACCTCCAGCACGGCGGCGGTCACGGCGAGCCCGAACAGGCCGCCGGGCCCGCCGTCCCCGGCCACCGCGCGCTCCCGCCACCGGCGGAGCCTGCCCTCCCCGTCCTGCGCGCCCCGGCGCCGGTGGCCGGACTCCGCCCACACGCCCCACAGCAGCAGCGCGGCGCCCGCGACGAGCTGGACCGCCCGCAGCGCGGTGGTCTCGGAGTCGGCGAGCGCGGAGAGCCGGTCCATCCCGAAGGAGAACAGCACGGCGATGGCGCAGCCGAGCAGGAAGTACAGCCCGCCCACCGCCGTGAGGTAGAACGCCATCCGCCCGGGGCGCACCCGGCCCGGGGCGAGCAGCAGCCACACGGGGATGAGCAGCGTGCCGAAGCTGGTGCTGTCGATGAGCGCCAGCCCGAGGACGGGCGCGAGGAGCGCGAGCGACATGGGTGGGCCCTCCTAGGGAGTGGGATCACGGCGATCCTGCTCCCCGGAGCGCCCGCGCACCTCCTGCGCGCAGCCGAGACACGGGTACGCCCTTCGTGCCATCCACGGACGGGGCGGGTCCGGGCTACCGCACCTGCCGCTCCAGCGCGTGGACCCGCTCCCGGGTGCGCGTCAGTTCGCGCTCGGCGTCCTGAAGGGCCGTCCTGATCTCGTCGATGACGCCGAGCACGTCGGACGACGCGTCTGCGATGGTGTGCCCGAGACCTTCGGCCTCGTTGAGGCGGCCCTCCAACTCCAGCCAGTCGGGGCGGTCGCCGTCCATGTCCAGCGACTCGACCCGGGCCCGGAGGCCGTACGCGATCCGCGACAGGTGCCGCGTGCCCTTGTCGGAGGCCGCGCGTTCGGCCAGCTCGGTGAGCTGGATCAGGACCTGCGACCGGCGCCGGGGGAGCCAGGCGGCGAGCTCGCGGACCTTGCCCAGCCGGGTGACCGGGGAGTGGAACGCCTCGGCGGCGGCCCTGTGGGCCGACTCCGCCGCCTCGAGCTCTTGCTCGGCGGCGTGGACGTCGCGCTGTTCCAGCGCCGCCCGGGTGGCGGCCACGCGTCCGGCGGCCTGGGCGGCCTGCCGCTCGCCGTGCCGGAGCCGGTCCTCCATACCGTCGGCGACGGCGGGCGCGAACCCGGCGTTCAGTTCCTCGACGGCCTGCTCCGCCGCAGCGTGGTGCGTCCGGAGCTTGCGCAGGTCCTCCTCAAGGCCGCCGAGCCGCGCATCGGCGCGCGCCTCGCGCTCCTTGAGCGCCTGCAGGGCGGTGCTCGCGGCGGACAGCTTCGAGGACAGGTCGGACAGGGCCCCGCCGCCGGTCAGCGGCCTGCCCTCGGCCACCAGCCCTTGGACCTCCGACAGGTCGTCGTGGGCGCTTCCCAGCACGGACGTCTCACCGTCGACCACGTAGCCCTGCGCGCGGGCCTGCTCGGCGGAGGCGCGCACCTGCTCGATCCGCCGCGCGGCCTCCCGCGCGTCGTCCGCGAGTGAGGCCGACGCGGCCAGGGCGCGCGAGGACCGCTCCTCGGCGGCCTGCGTCAGACCGAGCGCGCGCTCGGAGCGCCCTTCGAGGTCCTCCCACAGGCGGGCGACGGCGATCAGTTCCGAGTGCGGGGACCACCGGGTGAGCGCCGCGTACCGGTCGGCCAGCCGGTCGCGCTCCTTGAGGAGACCGTCGGCCTCACTCAGCGCCTCGTCGAGGCCGGTGAGGATGGGCTCCGCCTCCTCAGGAGCGAACCCGGAGCGGATGAGCTCGGAGGAGCGGCGCAGCGTATCGCTCAGGGCGTGGATGCGGGTGCACGTCTCGTTCACCCGGGCGGCGCGGTCCTCGAACGCCTCCCTGACGGGTTCCGACCGCCGGCGCCTCTGGACGGCGACTCCGACGACCGCCACAAGAGCCGGGACGACGATCGCCAGGACCGCGATGAGCTCACCCACGCAGCCTCCTTCGTTCGGTTATGGTTCGCGCCTTCGACGGAGGGGCCCGCCCGACGGTTCGGCCGTACGCCCCCGTGGCCGCTTCCGGCCCGCCCGCCACACGTCACCCGCGAACGGCCGCGCGCTCTGCGTCGATCAGGGAGATCACCACGCGCAGGTCGGCCACGGCCTCCTGGCCTGCAGTGCCGGCGTAGCGGTTGCGTGCCTCCTCGGCGATCTGGGCCGCTTCGTCCAAGCGGCCCGCGGCCCACATCGCCGCCGCGTAGTCGCGCGCTGCGGACGCCGCGGCGCGCGGGTTGAAGAGGGAGGTGTTCACTGCGACGGAGTACCTCTCCGCCGCCGCCTCCATGTGGCGCAGCCGCCCAAGCGCCCGGCCCAGCGCATCGTCGGTCCGGGTAGTGCCGGTGTGCGCCGCGGGCGGCACCCGGCCGAGCTCCTTGCGCACGTAGTCCTGGGCGCTGATGCGCTCCTGCTCCGACCAGCGCAGCGCGCTCTCCAGGCGGTCGATCTCCGAACGGGCCCTCCGCGCGCCCGAGACGGCGGCCTCGGTCGCCTCGGACAGCGCGGCGGCCAGCTGCTCCGCCTCGTCGAGCCCGTCCCGCAGCCGCAGCCAGTCCGGCCGGTCGGCTTCGACGTCCAGCGCCTCCACGCGCGCGCGGAGTGACTGCAGGACGGGGGACAGGTGCCCGCTCCCCTCGTCCGAGGCCGCGCGCTCCGCCAGCTCGGTCAGGCGGACCATCGTCTGCAACCGCCGCCCTGGAACGGACGCGCTCAGCTCCTGCACCGTCTCCAGCCGGGCGACGGCGGCCCCGAACTCCTCGCCCGCGCGCTCGTGCGCCTCCTCGGCCGCGTCGAGCGCGGTCTCCGCTCGGTGGACGTCGCGCCCCTCCAGCCCTTCGCGCGCGGCCCGCACATGCTCGGCCGCCTCAGCGGCGGACCGGTCGCCCTCCTCCAGTCGTGCCCGCAGCCCTTCGGAAAGGGCGGCCGTGTATCCGGCCGTCAGCTCCTCCAGGGCGGCGACCGCCGCCGTGCGGCGGTCGCCGTTCTCCTGCCCGGCACCGGCCAGCGCGTCCAGACGGCGGCGCGAGAGCGATTCGCGCTCCGCGATCCCCTGGAGGGCGGATACGGTGTCGGCCAGCTCCGAGGTGAGCGCGGTGAGGGCCTCCCGGGCGGCCATCGGCCGTCCTTCCAAGGCCAGCCCGCGCACCTCCTCCAACCGGCGGTGCGCGGTGGCGAGCACGGACGACTCCCCGTCCACGGAGTAGCCCTGTGCGCGGGCCTCCTGGGCGGCGGAGCGCCCCTGCCCGGCCAGCCGCTCGGCCTCCCGCTCGCCGTCGCCGATGGAGGCGGAGGCCGCGAGCACGCGCGAGCACCGCTCCTCGGCCTCGCGCAACTCGCCGAGCAGCCCGGCCGCGTCGTGTTCGAGCTCGTCCCAACGGCGGGCCGCGCGCTCCAGCTCCTCGGAGTGGGCCCGCCACGAGCTCTGAGCGCGCGCGTCGGCCAGCCGGTCGCGCTCGCCCAGAAGCTCGTCGGAGCGGCGCAGCCTCTCCTTGGCGTCAGCGAGGGCCTCGCGCGCCTCCTCCTCCACGGACCCGGACCGCACCAGCTCCACGGACCGGCGCAGCGACTCGGCCAGCGAGTGGATCTGCGTGCTGTGCTCGTCGACCCGGACCGCCGACCGGTCGATCGCGAGCCGGTGCGTGCGGCCGCTCAGGCGCCGTTCGGCCACGAGGCCGCCCACGACCGCCAGTACCGGGAGCGCGATGGCCAGGATCGCGACGAACTCGCCCATGCGGGCCTCCAATCAGCCTCTCCGGGCCTTAGACGGAGGGGGAGGCGCGCCGGTTCAGGCCCGGCTCACCCGAGTTCGGCGAGGGCGTGGGCCGTCCACGACTCGAACGCCGACCAGGCCTCCCGGTCCTCGCCGTCCTCGGGATGCTCGGCCCCGAGCAGGAAGTCGGCCCCGTCCACCAGGTCCCAGTAGGGGTGGTGTGCGTCCTCCCCGGTGATCCGGCGGTGCGCGGCCAGGAACGCCCGTTCCGTGTCGGGGCCTGCGTCCTGCACCAGGTTGAGGCGCATCCGCGCGAGGTCGACGGCCTGTGGGCCCCGGCACGCGGTGGTCCAGTCGACGATCCCGCTCAACCGCCCGTCCACCCACAGCGCCTGGTCGGGGTGGTAGTCCCGGTGGATGAAGGTGTGCGGGGCGTCGAGGGCATCCGGCGCCGGTCCGTCGAGGGCGGCGAATACGCGCTCCCACAGGCGGGTCCCACCCCAAGGAGGCGGCGTGCGGGGGCCGTCCACGTCGGGGTCGTAGTAGGGGCGGTATTCGGGGAGCAGGTCCGTGCCGTCCACCGCGTGGATGGCGGCCAGCTCCCGTGCGAGGTCATCGACCATGGTCGCCGGGTCCAGCTCGTCCCAGTCGCCGTGGCCGGGGACGCGGTCGGTCAGCAGCGCGGGAGCGCCGAGCCGCGCACCGTCCGTGTCCGCCGCGTGCAGGGCGGGGGCGCGGACGCCGGTGCCCTCCAGCAGCCTGAGCACGGCGGCCTCGGACTCGGGGCGGTACCAGGGGTCGTCCGCCAAGCGCGCGCGGTCATGGAAGCGCCGCAGCATCCAGGGGTGCCGGGTGCCGCCGCCATCGACGACGTCGACGGCGTCCAGCGTCGTCGAACTGACGCTGACCCGCCACGGGGGCACGGGCAGGCTCGCCCCGGGGCCGGCGGCGTCTCGGACCCACGCCAGGACCTCCGGCGTCGGGGCCGGGCAGCCGGTGTAGTGGGTGGAAGGTGTGTCGTTCACTCTCGATCGTCCTCTTCGCGCTCGTCCGTCTCCTAGGCCTGGGGCATGCGGCCGTGGAGGCGCACGCGCCCGGGCGGAACAGGACGGCCGCGAAAGGACGGCACCGGGTTCAGCGCTGAGAGCGCGGTGGCACGGGCGTCAATAGTGGCGGGTGTCGTGGTCGATCATGGGCGGAGCGTAGCACGCACCCGGGAGAGGGAACGGGCTTCGCGCCCTGTTCGGGACCGATATCCCCTTGTGCAGTGTAATTCATCCCTGTGAGGCGGGAAAAAGGTCGCGGATAAATCGGAGGAGTGGGCATTCGGGCGTTCGTTCGTCTTCATCTGGGTAGGCCTCTGGGGTTGTCCGCCGGGGTCTCGAATCCCTTTCCCATAGTGCGGTTGACCTCGCATCTCCGCTGGTGTGTACTTGTGGCCCCGCCGTGGAGCGGTTCTTTTCGAATGGCGGGGGGAAACGCCGGAATCCAACCCAGGGGGTTCGATGCGATTCGTTTCCAGGAATGAGCAGAACGATCTCTCCGAGCAGCGCTCCTATTGGCGCCGCCCCGGGAGCCGCGCCGCCGACGACGCCTACTTCGACGGAGAGCCCCTGCCCAGGGAGATCATCCCCCGGCACTGGCTCCCCGAGGGGGACGTCCACCGCGGCCGGCGCATGTCGCGGAGCATGGACTCGACCCGCTACCTCCGAGGCCCCCAGGTCGTGCTGGTGCGCGACGACCTGCGCCGCACATCCTGGTGCGCGACCGCCGAGCACGGCGGCCTCATGCTGCACGAGTACCAGCGCCCCCGCGCCTCCGGCGCGCCGCGCTCCAAGGACGTGTTCGCCGAGGGGCCGGTCTGGCGCTACAACATCGCACTGAACAAGTACACCGGCGATGTCACGCCCACGTGCGTCGTCCGCTCCGATGGCACCGCGTCCCTGTGGCACGACGGCCGCCGCGTCGAGACCTCGGCCGAGGCGCCCGACTTCCCGCACTTCCACTACGAGCAGGTGCCCGTCGGGCGGATCCAGGAGGGCGAGCCCTCCTATGGGGTGCTCACCTACAAGTGCCGCGCCTCCGGGCGCATCTTCGCGCGCCGCACCGAGGGCGACGAGGTCGGGCCCGAGCAGGTGGTGTGCGAGGCGCCGACGGTCGGCGGCATGTCGGTCGCCGTCTACAAGAACGACGTGGTCGGCCGTGTGGACCTGCTGCGGAAGGGACGGGTCGTCCCCGCCATGGTGGTCTCCACCGACGGCGGCCGCTCGTTCGGGGAGCCGCAGGAGATCGACCTCGCCGGGCCTCTGGCCGAGGGGTTCGGCGTGCGCCCGGGGTACCAGCGGCCCATCGTGGACAAGGGCGGCGCCTTCCACCTGCCCGTCGCGCTGCAGGGCAAGTCCGAGGCCCTGGTGGTGAACGTCGTCCCCCGGGCGGACCTGGCGGTCGAGGCGATCCGTGTCCCCGGCGAGCTGCGGAAGGGCGGGCTGGAGGTCTTCCCCAGCACCCTCGGCAGCGGCACCACCTTCGGCAACGGGGTCAGCGACGGCCATGGCCTGATCATGGCCTTGGCCACCGAGGACGGTCGGCTCTACTCCAGCAACTCCTCCGCGGGAGGGAGCCACTTCCCCGAGGCCCAGCTCCTCAACCACGAGATGCCGCTGGTGGGCGACTTCTCCGCGTCCGAGTGCTACAGCAGCGGGCTCAAGGCCAACGTCGTGAGCATGGACTACATGTTCACCGAGGTGAACGCGGTGGGGCGGCCGATCTCCGGGGAGGTGTTCATCGAGACCTGGGACATGCCCCTGCCCGAGCCCAAGGCGCGCGCCCGGGTCGACGGGGACCGGATCGAGGTGGAGGTGCTCAACGACGCCGACCTGGAACCGGGCAAGGTGGTCTTCGGGTTCGACGACCCGACGCTCGGCATCACCGGGGTCGAGGTGCGCGACCTGCGGCACGCCACGGTCCGCACCGACCGCAAGGACGACATCCGCGGCCGCACGCTCACCTTCGATGTGCTCACCCTCTTCCACCGGCACTACGGAGAGGCCGTGATCCGGTGACGGGACCGGGGTGACCGGACGCCGCGGCCCCGCCCCTCCCGCCCTCCGGCGCACCGCGCACCGGGGGGCGGGTTCGGGCCGGGCCCGGTGCTCCGGGCCGCTCGCGCCTATTTCCTACTTTTCTGGTTGACAAAACCGGTTAATGGGGAGCACCGTTGAGCCACGGACGGGCCTCGCGGAGCCCGGACGAGGGGGTGGTGGGAGTGCGGGCCCGCCGCCCCCTACTCCTCCTCCACCCCTCCCGCCCAGGAAGGCACCATGCGCACGCTCGTCCTCCTCGGGATCGTCGGATTCCTCGCCCAGCTCGTCGACGGCGCGCTGGGCATGGCCTACGGCGTCACCTCCACCACGCTGCTGCTGGTCGTGGGGGCCAACCCGGCCTCCGCCTCGGCCACCGTGCACCTGGCCGAGATCGGCACGACGCTGGCCTCCGGCGCCGCCCACTGGCGGCTCGGCAACGTCGACTGGCCGGTGGTGCGGCGCATCGCCCTACCCGGCGCGGTCGGCGCCTTCGCCGGGGCGACGTTCCTGAGCAGCCTGTCCACCGAGGCCGCCGCCCCCGTCATGTCGGGCATCCTGCTCGCGCTGGGCACTTACGTCCTGGTCCGCTTCACCCTGCGCGGTGCCCGGCCGCGCTCGGCCGCCCCGCTGCGCACCCGCTTCCTGGCCCCGCTCGGGCTGGTCGGCGGCTTCGTCGACGCGACCGGGGGCGGCGGCTGGGGGCCGGTGGGCACCCCCGCCCTGCTGGCCTCGGGCCGCATCGAGCCGCGCAAGGTCGTCGGCTCCATCGACACCGCCGAGTTCCTGGTGACCGTCGCCGCGAGCGCCGGGTTCCTGATCGGCCTGGGCGCCGCCGGGATCGACCTCGCCTGGGCGGCCGTCCTGCTGGCCGGCGGCGTGCTGGCCGCTCCGCTCGCCGCCTGGATCGTGCGGCACGTCCCGCCGCGGGTGCTGGGCTCGGCGGTCGGCGGGCTGATCGTGCTGACCAACACCCGGACGCTGCTGGGAACCGGCGCGGGCTCGGCCGTCGACGGGTGGGCGAAGGCGGCCGTGTACGCAGCCGTCTGGGCCGTATGGGCGGCCGCGGTCGCCTGGTCGGTCCGCGCGCACCTGGCCGAGCGCAGGGTCGGGCGCGCGGACGAGCGGCACGCCCGCGCCGACGGGGATGCCGCGTCCGACCAGGTCGGCCCACTAGCGTAAGGAGGCCACCGGGCAGGGGGCGAGGAGGATGCGGTGGCCGAGGGGGTCCGAGGGGCTGAAGCGGACGAGGACGCGGGCGCGCACGCCGGCGGGGGTGTCCGCGCCCCGGCGCGGCGCGAGCGCGCCGAACGGGTCCGCGAGTCCTTCGTCCTCGTGCCGCTGCTGGGCATGGCCGCGGCCGTGCTCCTGGCCGTCGCCACCGTCGCGTTCGACCTGGCGCTCTCCTGGCTGAGCGCCGTGTCCGGCGCGGAGGAGGAGCTGCGCGACACCCTGCGGTCGCTCACCGAGAGCGCGAACGCGGTGCTCGGCACCGCCGGCCCGGCCACCCTCACCGTCCTGGGCGTGGTCTTCAGCATCACCCTCGTGGCCCTGCAGATGGCCACCGGCCAGCTCACCCCGCGCGTGCTCTACCTGTTCACCCGGGGGTGGGTGGCCAAGCTGACCCTGGCGGTCTTCCTGGGGACGTTCGTCTACACCCTGGTGGTCCGCTACGCCGGCGGCCTCCTGGCCGACGAAGAGGCGGGCATGCCCTTCATCGCGCTGGTCTCCACCGCCGTGGCGATGCTGCTCGTCGGCGCGAGCCTGGTGATGTTCGTGTACTTCGTCGACGGCACCGTCAAGATGATGCGCCCGACGACCGTTCTGGACCGCGTGGGCCGGGAAACGCTCCGGCAGATACGCGCGCTGCCCCGCGACACGGTCCCCGCGCCCAGGAAGGCGTCGGTGGCCCCGCTGGAGGAGGAGGGCCGGGGCGGGTACGTCCGCACCGTCCGCTCCCGCTCGGATTCGGGCGTCCTCGTCCGCGTCGACACCGCGCGCCTGCTGCGCTGGGCGGTGAGGAACGACGCCTTCGTGCGGGTGCTGCGGGAGTCCGGGGACTACGTGGCGACGGGCAGTCCGGTCCTGGAGGTGCACTCCCCGCGGCGACCCGCGCACCTGGGCCGGGTCGCCAGGGCCGTACGCACCGGCGCCGAGCGGTCCACCTTCCAGGACCCCGCCTTCGGCGTCCGCCAGCTCGTCGACATCGGTGTCCGCGCGCTGTCGCCGGGCGTGAACGACCCGACGACGGCCGTGCAGTGCATCGACCGCCTGCAACTCCTTGTAGAGGAGTTCGCACAGGTCCCCCAAGGGGAGCGGGTCGTGCGCGACCGCAAGGGCCGTGTGCGCGCCGCCGTTCCGCTCCCGCAGTGGGAGCCGCTGGTGGAGCTCGCCTTCACCGAACTGGTGCTGTTCAGCAGCGGCCAGCCGCAGGTCACCCGGCGGCTGGCCGCGGCGCTGGACGACATCGAGTCCCACGTCCCCGAGGCGCGGCGGGCCGCGCTCCGCCGCGCGCGCGAGGAACTGCGCCGGGTCTGCGTGCGCAGCATGCCCGAAGGCCTGGTGGAGTTCGCGCAGACCGCCGACCACCAGGGCATCGGCGGCTGAACCCGCCCCGGGGGAGGGGCGGGGCGCCTCAGCCCTGCGGGGACAGCTCGGCCATCTCGCCCCAGCCGTCGACGGGCGCGTCCACGTTGATGATGCTCGGCGTGGCCGAGATGGCCCCGGCCATCGCCTCCAGCCCGGCCTTGAAGTGGTCGGACTCCACGTGCGCCTTGCCCGCCTCGGCGTCGGCGAAGCCCTCCAGCAGGACGTAGGTGTTCTCCTCGTCCAGGCTGCGGGACCACTCGAAGAAGACGTTGCCGGGCTCGGCCCGGGTGGCCTCGGTGAACGCGGCGACGCGCTGGGGCCACTCCTCCACCAGCTCGGGGCGGACGGGGAACTTCACCGCGATGAGGATCATGGGTGCCTCCTGGCCTTCTCCTGGCGTGACGGGATCGGTCGCGGCCATCGTGCCCACGGCGGCCCGGCGGGCGCGACCGCCCCCGTCCCGGATTCCGGCGGTGCCGGAAACTCAGCCCGCGAAGCGCTCCGCCGCCCGCTGCAGGACCTCCGCGACGCGCGGGTGCCGGTCCCGGTAGTCCCGCGTGGGCAGCGACACTGACAGCGCCTGCGCCTCGGCCCCCGCGCCGTCCGCCCCGTCCAGCGGCACGCTCAGCGGCACGGCCAGGCAGGACAGCGCGTCGTCGGCCTCGCCCACCGATACCGCCAGCCCGGTGCGCCGCACCCGCGCGAGCTCGGCCTCGAACTCCTCCCGCACCGTGATGGTGTGCGCGGTCAGCCGCGGCAGCCCGTGCCGGTCCAGGTAGCGCGTGCGCGCCGCGCGCGGCACGGCGGCCAGCAGCGCCTTGCCGTGCGCGGTGGCGTGCGCCCGGCGCTCGCACGCCACGACGAACGGGTCGGCGCCGTCCCCGGGCGGCGCGGTGCTGTCGACGACGGAGATCTCCCCGCCCCGGAACACGGTGAAGTAGGCCTCGGCGCCGGTGGCGCGGCGCACCGCCGGGAGCACCTCGCGCATGGCGGCGGCGGTGCGCACCTGGCGCCCGTAGGCCCGGTGCAGGTGGGGCACGCGGTGCCCGAGCGCGTACCCGCGCGCCGTGCGGACCACGTGGCCGCGCTCGGTCAGCGTCCCGAGCAGGTGGTAGACGGTGGACAGCGAGCAGCCCACCCGGCGGGCCAGCGCCTTGGCCGACACGGGCCCCGCCCCTTCGGCCACCGCGTCGAGCAGGTCGAGCGCGCGCTCCACCGAGCGCGGTCCGTCCGAGGCCGCCATGCTCCCCTCCCCGCCGATGCCCGCCGGTCCGCGCCGGCCCGTGCAGCGGGTCCTTGTGCGGGCCCGCCTCCCCAGCGTATGAAGGGCGGGGGAGTGGGCCCCGACACACCCGCGCCCCGGCGGCCGGGGCGCTCGCGAGGTATAGGAGAGCCGATACCTGCCAGTGGTTTCCCTATTGGTCCCCCATGACGCCGCAGGACTACGGTCGTATGCACCGCCGCCATGAGACGTGGCGGCGTCGTGTGCACCGAGGGGGACGACACCGATGGCCCGCATTCTCTTCGTCATGACCGGGTCCGACCACTGGACGCTGGCCGACGGCACCCTGCACCCGACCGGCTTCTGGGCCGAGGAGTTCCTGGCGCCCTACAAGGCGTTCACCGGCGCCGGGCACACGGTCACGGTGGCCACGCCCGGCGGCGTCGTTCCGCCGGTCGACAAGGGCAGCCTCGCCCCGGAGGCCAACGGCGGCCAGGAGGGCGCCGACGCGGCCGCCGCCGCGCTGGAGGCCGCGTCCGAGCTGCGCGCGCCCGTCGCGCTCGAAGAGGTCTCCGCCGCCGGCTTCGACGCCGTGTTCTACCCCGGCGGCCACGGCCCGATGGAGGACCTGGCGGTCAGCGCCGACTCCGCCCGCGTCCTGACCGACGCGCTGGCCTCGGGCCGCCCGCTGGCGGTCGTCTGCCACGCTCCGGCCGCCCTGCTGGCCACCGAGGGGGCCGACGGCGGCTCGCCGTTCGCCGGGTACCGGCTCACCGGCTTCACCAACGCCGAGGAGACCCAGGCCGGGCTGGCGGGCAAGGCGCGCTGGCTGCTCCAGGACCGGCTGACCGCGCTGGGCGCGGAGTTCGTCGAGGGCGAGCCGTGGCGGCCCAACGTCGTGGCCGACCGGAACCTGGTGACCGGCCAGAACCCCGCCTCCTCCGAGCCCCTGGCACAAGAGGTGCTGTCCCGGCTCGGCTGAGGCCCGGCCGCCGCCCGGCACCGACCCGCACCGACGGATCCCGCACCGGCGGATCCCTACCGTCCCTGAAGTTAAGGAGCCCCATGCCGACCGAAGGCCGCGAAGTCCGCCTGGTGAAGCGCCCCGTCGGGGAACCGACCCCGACGGACTTCTCCCTCGTGGCGACCGAGGTGCCCGACCCGGGCCCCGGCCAGGTCCTCGTCCGCAACGACTGGTTCAGCGTCGACCCGTACATGCGCGGCCGGATGAACGACGTGAAGAGCTACGTCCCGCCGTTCGCGCTGGACGCGCCCATGGACGGCGCCGCCGTCGGGACCGTCGTGGCCTCGAACGCGCCCGAGGTCCCCGAGGGCACGGTGGTCCGCCACGGCCTCGGCTGGCGGGAGTACGCGGTGCTGGACGCGTCCGGCGCCGACGCGGTCGACACCTCCCTCGCGCCCGCCCAGGCCTACCTGGGCGCGCTCGGCATGACCGGGCTGACCGCCTACGCGGGCCTGACCGAGATCGCCCCGGTGCGCGAGGGCGACGTGGTGTTCGTCTCCGGCGCCGCCGGCGCGGTCGGCTCGGTCGCCGCCCGCATCGCCAGACACCACGGCGCCTCCCGCGTCATCGGCTCGGCCGGGGGCCCGGAGAAGGCGCGCCGCCTGACCGAGGAGTTCGGCTACGACGCCGCCGTGGACTACAAGGCGGGCCGCCTCGAAGAGGACCTGAAGGAGGCCGCCCCCAAGGGCATCGACGTCTACTTCGACAACGTCGGCGGCGACCACCTGCGCGCCGCCCTCGCCCAGATGCGCCTGCGCGGCCGGGTCGCGATGTGCGGGGCGATCTCCCAGTACAACGCCACCGAGCCGGTCCCGGGCCCGGACAACCTCGTGCTGGCCATCGGCAAGCGCCTCAACCTGCGCGGGTTCATCGTGACCGACCACATGGACCTGGGGCGGGAATACGCCGGTCTGGCCGCGCGCTGGTTGTCCGACGGCACCCTTCCCCATGAGGAGACGGTGGTCGAGGGCATCGACAACGCCGTGGACGCCTTCATCGGGATGCTCAAGGGCGCCAATACCGGCAAGATGCTCATCCGTCTCGCTTCGGACTGACCGGGAACGGTCCGGAGCGGGCCGGACGGAGACAAGGAAACCGCGAGACCAGTCAGAGAGCAGGTCAGCGAATGATCGACGTGACGCTCAACACCGGGGCGGCCATGCCGCAGCTCGGATTCGGCGTCTGGCAGGTGCCCGACGAGGACGCGACCACCGCCGTGGCCGCGGCTCTGGAGGCGGGCTACCGCAGCATCGACACCGCGAAGGTGTACGAGAACGAGACCGGCACCGGCCGCGCGCTGCGCGAGTCGGGCATCGCGCGCGAAGAGCTGTTCGTCACCACCAAGCTGTGGAACGCCGACCAGGGGTACGACGAGGCGCTGCGCGCCTTCGACGCCAGCCTGGAGCGGCTGGGCCTGGAGTACGTGGACCTGTACCTGATCCATTGGCCGGTGCCCGAGCAGGACAAGTACGTCGACTCCTGGAAGGCGATGGAGCGGCTGCACGCCGAGGGGCGGGCCAAGGCCATCGGTGTCTCCAACTTCACCGAGAAGACCCTGGGCCGCCTGCTGTCCGAGGCCGACGTCGTCCCCGCGGTCAACCAGATCGAGCTGCACCCGCGCCTGGCCCAGAAGCGGATGCGCGGACTGGACGCCGAGCACGGGATCAGGACCGAGGCCTGGAGCCCCCTGGGGCAGGGCAAGGACCTGCTCCAGGAGCCCGTCCTGGCCGAGATCGGCGCGGCGCACGGCAAGTCCCCGGCGCAGGCGGTGCTCCGGTGGCACCTGCAGTCGGGCAACGTCGTCATCCCCAAGTCGGTGACGCCGTCCCGCATCAAGGAGAACATCGACGTCTTCGACTTCGAGCTCTCCGAGGACGAGATGCGGCGCATCGACGACCTGGACTCCGGCGAGCGCCTGGGCCCGGACCCCGACCAGATGAACTGGCTGGGCTGAGCCCGTCACCCTGTCGTTGATCTCGGGAAAAGCGTCCCTGAAACCGCGGTTTCAGCGTCCTTTCTCCCGAGATCAACGCGGGGCGCGCCGGGCCGCGCGCGCGTCGAGGATGGACAGGACCTCATCGCCCCAGCGCAGGTTCTCCTCCTCGAAGTACCGCCCGCGCAGCAGCGTCAAGTACGGGCCCACGTGGTCGGTCTCCCGGAGGTACTCCTCCTCGGAGCGGCCGTTCAGCAGGCGCTCGCGTATGCGCTCGTACCGCGCCAGCTTGGCCCGCGCGCGCTCCATGCGCTCCATCACCGAGGTGCGCACCGCCTCGGGGTCCCCGGCGTCCACGGCCTGCAGCTTGACGAGCATGTCGTCGCGGATCGCCGTCGGCTTGGCCGGGCGGCGGGTGAACGCGTGCAGCGCGCTCCGGCCCTCCTCGGTCAGCGAGAACACGCGCTTGTTGGGGCGCCGCTCCTGTTCGACCACGCGCGCCCGGATCAGTCCCTCGCCCTCCATCCGCTCCAGCTCCCGGTAGAGCTGCTGGGGAGTGGAGGTCCAGAAGTCGGCGGTCGCGGTGTCGAAGCGCTTGGCCAGGTCGTAGCCGGAGGCCTCGCCTTCGAGGAGCGCCGCCATCACCGCGTGTCGCAGAGCCATTCGGTCAACCTACCAGCGGCCCGAGGGGCCGATCAGGGGCCGATCCGGGGTGCTCACAGCGCCGCCGCCATGCGGGTGCCCTGGTCGATGGCGCGCTTGGCGTCCAGCTCGGCGGCCACGTCGGCGCCGCCGAGCAGCAGCGGCTCCGTCCCCGCAGCGCGCAGCTCCTCGTACAGGCCCCGGTTGGGCTCCTGCCCGGTGCACAGCACCACGGTGTCCACGTCGAGCACCTCCTCGCGCCCCTCCACGGTGATGTGCAGGCCCTCGTCGTCGATGCGCCGGTAGGCCACGCCCGGCACCATCTCCACGCCGCGGGCGCGCAGCTCGGTGCGGTGGATCCACCCGGTGGTCGTGCCCAGGCCCTTGCCCACCTTGCTCGTCTTGCGCTGCAGCAGGTGCACCTTGCGCGGCGGGGCGGCGCGGCGGGGCTCGGCGAGCGCGCCGCGGCCCGAGTAGCCGGTGTCCACGCCCCACCGGCCGAAGAACGCCCCCGGGTCCAGGGCGGCGCCGTCGCCCTCGTCGGTGAGGTACTCGGCGACGTCGAAGCCGATGCCCCCGGCGCCCATGATCGCGACCCGCTCACCGACCTCGGCGGTGCCGCGCAGCACGTCCAGGTACCCGACCACGCTGGGGTGGTCCACCCCGGGCAGCTCCGGCACCCGGGGCAGCACGCCGGTGGCGACGGCGACCGCGTCGAACCCCTCGGCGGCCAGCCCGTCCGCCGTGGCGGCGGCGCCGAGCCGCACCTCCACGCCCAGCTCCTCCAGCCGCACCCGGAAGTACCGCAGGGTCTCGGCGAACTCCTCCTTGCCGGGCACCCGGCGGGCGACGTCGAGCTGGCCGCCGATGCGGTCGGAGGCCTCGAAGAGCACCACCCGGTGCCCGCGCTCGGCGGCCGAGACCGCGAAGGCCAGCCCGGCCGGCCCGGCGCCGACCACGGCCACGCGCTTGGGGGCCGCCGTCGGGGCGAGCACCAGCTCGGTCTCGTGGCAGGCCCGCGGGTTCACCAGGCAGGAGGTGATCTTCAGGCTGAAGGTGTGGTCCAGGCAGGCCTGGTTGCAGCCGATGCAGGTGTTGATGGCCTCCGGGCGGCCCTGCCGCGCCTTGGCGGGGAAGTGCGGGTCGGCCAGCAGGGGGCGGGCCAGCGACACCATGTCGGCCTCGCCGTCGGCCAGGATGCGCTCGGCGGTCTCGGGGGTGTTGATCCGGTTGGCGGTGGCCAGCGGCACCCCGACGGAGCCCATCAGCTCCTTGGTGACCCAGGAGAAGGCGCCGCGCGGGACCGAGGCGGCGATGGTGGGGATGCGCGCCTCGTGCCAGCCGATGCCGGTGTTGACCATGTCGGCCCCGGCGGCCTCGACCTCCTTGGCCAGCGCGGTGACCTCGGGGAGGGTGGACCCGCCGGGGACCAGGTCGAGCATGGACAGCCGGTAGACGATCGCGAAGCCGTCGCCCACCCTGTCCCGCACCCGCCGCACGATCTCCAGGGGGAAGCGCGAGCGGTTCTCGAACGACCCGCCCCAGCGGTCCTCCCGCAGGTTGGTCGCCGCGCAGGTGAACTCGTTGATGAGGTAGCCCTCCGAGCCCATGATCTCCACGCCGTCGTACCCCGCGCGCTGGGCGAGCTCGGCGGCGCGGGCGAAGTCGTCGACGGTGCGGTCGACCTCCTCGTCGGTGAGCGCGCGCGGCGTGTAGGGGCTGATGGGGGCCTTGAGGGCGCTGGGGGCGACCAGCTCGGGGTGGTAGGCGTACCGGCCGAAGTGGAGGATCTGCATGGCGATCCGGCCGCCCTCGGCGTGCACGGCGTCGGTGACGACCCGGTGCCGCTCGGCGTCCTCCTCGGTGGTCATCGTCGCCCCGCCCTCGTAGGGGCGGGCCTCGGCGTTGGGGGCGATGCCGCCGGTGATGATCAGGCCGACGCCGCCGCGGGCGCGCTCGGCGTAGAAGGCGGCCATCCGCTCGAAGCCGCCGGGGGCCTCCTCCAGCCCCACGTGCATGGAGCCCATGACCATCCGGTTGGGCAGGGTCAGGGGGCCCAGCCGGATGGGGGAGAAGAGGTGGGGGTAGTCGGTCATGGGCCGCCTCCTCGGTCGGCTCCCGCGCGGAGCTCAGTCGCAATGTTGCTATTCAGAAAATTGAATATACAGCAGTGTGACTGGAGGAGGGAGTGGGGGAGTGGGCGGGGACCTGGCGGTCAGAGCTTCAGGGCGGGTTCGGGCAGCGACCCCGGGGGCACGCAGGCGACCCGCAGCCGCACCGCGCCCTCGGCCTCCAGCTCGGCCAGCGCGCTTCCGGGCGAGCCGCGGAGGTGTGCCGCGATCCGCGCCGCCACCTCCTCGGCGCGTTCGGGGTGGAAGTGCGGGCCGTAGCGCAGCTCGACCTCCACACGCAGCTCCGGGGGCCGACCCTGCGCGTCCAGCAGGGCGCGCGCGTACGGCAGCCCGCCCAGCGTCCGGTCGTGCACGCTGCGGACGTTGGACGCCCACTCCACGGCGCGCACGTCGGGCAGTCCGGCCAGCACCGCGTTCAGCTCCGCCGGGAACAGCAGCCAGCGCCGGCGCCCCCGGTGCTCCAGAGCCACCGCGTTCCCGTGCTTGCCCAGGAACTCGAAGGCCAACGCGGGGCCGCAGCCGTTCTCGCGGCGCAGCACCAGGTCGCCGGTGTCGTACCTGATCATCGGCTGCATCTGTACGAACGGGTGGAAGGCGGTCAGCACCAGGCGCCCCGGGCCCTCGGCCACGGGCGCCTGGGAGCCGGGCTCCAGCACCTCGCCGAACACGTGCGGATCCAGGTGGAACAGGTCGCACCGCCCGCAGCGCGAGGCGCCGCCCACGATCTCGGTCAGGGTGAACCGGTCGGTCACCGGGCACCCCCACGCCTCCCGCAGGAACCGGCGCCAGTGCGGGGCCGCCGTGCCCCCGGCGACCGACAGCCCGCGCAGCCCCACCGCGCCGGGGTCGGCGCCCTGTTCCAGCAGGTGGCCGGTCAGCAGCAGGACGTGGTTGACCAGGCCGCTCAGGTACTCCACGTGCGTGCCGTAGCCCGGCAGGTCGTAGCGGGCCGTGACGGCGCGGGCGGTCTCGGCCAGCAGGAGGTCGTCGGTGACGCCCGACGACAGGGACAGCCCCGGGGCCGGGAGCCGCAGCGGCGTGCCGTGGTAGCTGTTCGGGAGGTTCAGCGAGATGGGGCGCGTGCCGCCGCGCGCCAGCGGCTCCGACAGGCGCGCGAAGTAGGCGGAGGTGAAGCCGGCCTCCTCCACCGAGCGCCGCACCGGCAGCGGGGTGCCCGTGCTGCCCGACGTGTGCCCGAGCGCGCCCAGGGCGACGTCCTCGGCGACGAAGCGGGCGGGGGCCGCGGCCACCAGTGTCCGGTCCAGGACGGGGAGCCCGGCCAGCAGCTCGGAGGCCCGCCCCGGGCCCCCTTCGGGGAGCGCCCAGCGGGAGTACTCGGGGTGGTCCCGGTACCAGGGCACGTTCGCGCGGGCGTGCGCGATGGTCCGGTGGGCCAGGGCCGCGTGCAGGGCGTCGAGGAGTTGGGCGGGAAGCTCGCCCTCCAGGGCGGAGAGGGTGAACAGGCGCGCCAGGCCGGCGGGGTCGACCCGGCCCATGTGCGCCAGGCCGTCGCGCACGCGCAGGGGCATGGGCGCGTCGTCGTCCGGGAAGGGGCGGAGCTGAGGGCGGAGGCCGGACCGGCCCCCGCCCCGTTGCGGTGCGCTCACCGCCGCAGCAGCCCTTGCTCAAGGGCCTTGGCGGACTGCTCGGCCGAGACCTCGGCGACGATCTCGGCGGTCACCTGCGCCGCCAGCGCGCGCGACTGGTCGGTGTCGAGCTGGGCCTTGCTCTCGCCGATCGCCCGCTCGGCGACCGCGACGAGGTCGTGCATCTCGCTCAGCATCTCCGGATCACCCGTCCCTTCGGTATACGGCCCTCGCGGACCCTGTGCGGTTCTCCTCGGCCCTCCCGCCCCTCACCGGGTCCGCAGGTCCGGCGGCAGGTGGTCCCACAGGTTCAGGTGGACCAGGTGCCAGCGGTCCCGCCGCCACTCAAGGGCGCACAGCCCGGTGTTGTAGATGCGGAAGCAGATCGCGTCGCTCCCCGCGGCCAGGCGCAGCACGGTCTTGATCAGCCCGGAGTGGGTGACCGCCAGCACCGCCCCGCCGTTCCCGCGACGCCGCGCGCGCTCCGCCGACACGGCCAGCCCGGTCAGGGCCGACCAGGCCTGCTCCTTGAAGCCGTCGTAGGCCTTCCGGCGCTCGTCGTCGTCCTCTGGAGCGCCCCCGACCGGGGCGGAGCGCAGCCCGGCCGGAGGCGGTACGGGCCCCGGCGGCAGGTGCGCGGCCACATGGAAGGCGGCCTCGCGCAGGTCCTCCTGCACGGTCGGGGTGAGCCCCAGTAGCGCGGCGGGGTAGGCGGCCGTCTGCCGCGCGCGCTGGAGCGGGCTGGTGTGGACGGCGGCGACCCGCAGCCTGCGCACGCCGTCGACCCTCGGGTCGGCGGCGAGCCAGCGGCCCAGCAGCAGCGCCTGGCGGTGCCCCAGGACCGTCAGGGCGCTGTCGCCGTCGCTGCCGGGGGTGAGCTGCCACAGCGACTGCCCGTGCCGGGCCAGCAGGATGCGCGCGCCGCCGGTCATGTCCAGGACATGCCGAGCGCCCTGGCGGCCCTCCTGTACTTGGAGTCGGCGACGAAGTCGACGCCGAAGCGCTCACGCAGCAGGGCGGACAGGACGCTCATCAGCCGCGGCACCCTGGGGTCGCGGGCCGTCTCCGGGGCGAGTCGCGGGTAGAGCGGGAACTCCACCTCGCCGAAGGACGCCTCGGTCGCCTCCGGGTCCGGCGCGCGCAGGTCCACCACCCGCGCGCGGTCCATGGTGCAGCGCAGCGCGTCGCGCCCGTCCAGCCACACGAAGAACGGGTGGCGGACCTGGCGGAGCCGGATCGCCGGGGACAGGTCGTCCCCGGTCAGGCCGGTGGCCTTGTACAGGTGCACACCCGGGTGGTCGATGTCGTCGCGCGCCAGCAGCCGTTTGACCGCGCGCACCGCTTCGGGCGAGTCGGGGTGGAGCTGGATGGTCCGCTTGTCCGCCCCGCCGAAGGAGTAGCGGTGGTCGCGCCGCACCCCGCCCGAGTCGGCGCCGAGCTTGAAGGCGCAGAAGGCGTGCGTCTTGATGTTGCAGGTCGTCCTCAGCACCATGTCGCCGCGGAGCAGCCGGTGGTCGTGGGTGTCGTAGTAGACCCCGGTGTTGGTCCGGGGCTCGGTGCGCGCGTAGCTCTTCTCGGCGATCTCGGCGCCCTCGACCAGCGAGCCGATGGCGGCCTTCGTGGCGTCGAGCCAGTCGTAGTACTCGGCGTCGGAGACGGACGCCGGGAAGTCGAGCTTCACACCGAGCTGGTTGAAGACCGCGAAGCCGCCCGTGCGAGCGTAGACGGGCTCGCCCTCGGGCAGGCGCAGTCCGGGGGCGTCCTCCCCGCGCGCGCTCACCGGCCTGCCTTCCGCGTCCGGGTGATCTCCGTGCACAGCGCCTCCAGTTTCTCGGCCAGCACATGGGGCGGGAACATCTCGTTGACGCTCGGGTCGTATGCGGCGGTGTTGCTGAAGACGCTCGCGAAGTTCTTCTGCCGGGGGCCGCGCAGCACCAGGGTGCAGGTCATCTGCTCACGCGGCAGGACGACCCGGTGGATGCGGTGGAAGCCGAGCCGGTAGGCGCCCCCGGCCTCCTCCGAGGAGGGGGCGGTCTCGCGCAGAGGGGTGCGGCCCATGGACCGGTAGAAGTTGCCGACCGTCGCCTCGCCGCGCTTCTCGGGGATGTACTGGTACTCGCCGTAGTCCGTCCCGGAGGCGTCGCGGATGAAGTTCTGCGAGTCCAGGCGTCCGGTCAGGACCGAGGACCAGAAGCTGAACCGGTGGTCGTGGATCTGCTCGTCCAGGGCCTCGGCGCTGCTGTACGGCGGACGCCACAGGTGCAGCGTGAGCCGGTAGCAGCGGCGCGCCCCCGAGTCGGCGAGGACGATCTTGTCGAAGTGGTTGGTGTGGTGGTACGAGCGCCCGGCGATGCGGTGGAGGAGCGGCGGGGTCTCGATGACCTCGCGCAGCATGCTCAGCACAGGGCCCGGGGCGGCCAGGTGCCGGACCAGGTCGAGGTTGGCCAGGCGTACCGGCGCCGAATCGCGAAGGGGGAGTGCGGCGATCGAGCGGAGCGCGCGCTCGTACACGGGGGTGCCGAACGTCGTCCGCGGTGTGGCGGGAAGGGCCATGCCCCCTCCAGAGGACCGTGGGGAGCTCGCCTCCGGCCAGGGGAGCGCGGGAGGTCCCGCGCTCCCTCCGGCCCGGGAGCGAAAGGGGACTCGACATTAGGTCCGCTCCGGGCGCCGATCCAGAGGGCGGACGGGGCGGCATGTTCGGGAAGAAGGTCACCCGGGGCGGGGACCCTCGTCGTCCCAGCGGGCGAGGAGGAGCCGGACCAGGTCGTCGCGGGTGAGGCCGGCGGTGCGGGCGCGCCGGACGAGGTCGTCGGCGGCCGCGCCCAACGGGTCGGCGGGGGCGGGGGCGGCGACGAAGGTCCCGCGCGTGCCCCGCCCGTCCAGCAGGCCCACCTGCTCCAGCTCGCGGTAGGCGCGCGCCACGGTGTTGGCGGCCAGCCCCAGGTCGGCGGCCAGGCGCCGGACCGGCGGCAGGCGGTGCCCGGCCGGCAGCGCCCCGGAGCCGATGAGCCCGCGGATCTGTTCGCGGACCTGCTCGTAGGGCGGCACGTGGGAGCGGGGGTCGACGGTGATGATCACCGGGCACCGCCGTCCGGGGCCGGGCCCTGCGGAGGCCCCTGCGGCCAGAGCCGTTCGCGGTAGCGCCGCCCGGTGCCGATCAGGTCGACGGCGAGGGATGCGCCCACGTACACCAGCCCGGTGGCCAGCGCGGCCCCCATGAACAGCACGGCG
The DNA here is from genome assembly GCF_027706725.1 of Nocardiopsis endophytica. Lineage (GTDB taxonomy): Bacteria > Actinomycetota > Actinomycetes > Streptosporangiales > Streptosporangiaceae > Nocardiopsis_A > Nocardiopsis_A endophytica. Next base: position 25,302 of record NZ_JAQFWQ010000032.1, on the reverse strand, counting down.
GCGGGGTTCTGCGCGGTGGTCCCGGTGGGCAGGGCCGTGGCGGTCCCCGCGACGGCCGTGGCGGCCAGGGCGCTGACGGCCGTCGCGGCGGCCAGCAGGGCGCGGATGCGGTAGGCGCGCACGGCGTCGTCGGCGGCGAGCTCGTGCGGGGCGGCGGCCCGGCGGGGCGCGGCGGTGAAGCGCGCGGCCAGGACGGAGGCGCCGACGGTCACCACCGGGCCGACCGCGGCGCCGGTGGCCATGAGCGGCCAGTCGGCCTGCGAGGCGTCGACGAGGCCGGTGTCCAGGAAGAGCGCGATCAGGCCGACGCAGGCGGCGGGCAGGAGGCCGGAGGCCAGGGCCGCCCAGCGCGCGAGCGGGGAGACGTAGTCGGCGACCGTGGGCATGAAGGGGCGGGCGACGCGGGGGCCGTCGTCGTCGCGGGCGACCGTCGCCTTCACCACCGGGACGACGGCGCCGACGGTGCGGCCGAGGAGGTAGGCGGCGACGATGCTGACGGCCCACGAGCCGTCGTCGCGCAGCGCGGGCACCGCGAGCCCGACGGCCAGGGCGCCCAGGATGAGCACGGCCGAGGTGCCCGCGGCGGCGGACTCGCCGCTGTACAGGCGTCGGGCGAGCGCCGGACCTGCGTAGGAGGGCGGAAGCCCGGCCCGGGCGGTGAACCGCCGGACGGGTTTGACGGCCGGCGGTTTCAGGCTGGTCGAGACGGTCTGCGAGACGCTGAGGAAGACGACCGCGAGTGCGATCCAGGTGGCCATGGGGGTTCTCCTTGTATTGCTCTTGTAGCAATGTAGCAGTACAAGACTCCGGATGTCCCCTCTGGCCGGTTTCGGGCCGTTCGCCCCGGGGAGCCGTGCGATGACCGGCGACCGCGCCTCCCCGAGGCCGTTCTGCGGGCACAATGGGGACATGTCCCGCACCGATCGGACCGTTCCCCCGCGCCCGAACCCCGCGCCGGCCTGGACCGCCACCGCACTGCGCCGCCGACCTGCACAGCGCCGCAGCATGGAGCGGGTCGAGCGGCTGCTGCGCGCCTGTGCCGCAGTCCTGGAAGAGGAGGGAGCCGACGCGGTCACCACGACCGAGGTGGCGCGCCGCGCGGAGATCCCCATCGGCACCGTGTACCAGTTCTTCCACGACAAGGACGGCCTGGTCCGCGCACTGGCCGCGCGGAACATGGAGCTGTTCACCCACCGCCTGTCCGAGCGCCTGGAGGCCTCCGGGGGCGCGGACTGGGCGGGGGCGGCGCTGACGGCCGTGGACACCTACGTCGACATGCGCCGTACCGTCCCCGGGTTCGGCGTGCTGGACGCCGACCCCGACCCCGGTCACGACCCCGAGGCGTGCGCGCCCCGGCCGCCGTCGGGGAGGTCGGGCCCCGGCCGCCGCGACGACCGGGTGTCCGGGACGCTGCTCGCCATGGGGCTGACGGCCACCGGGGGCCCACCGGACCCGGAGACCGAGCGCAGGGTCCGCGTGGCGGTCGAGGCTGCCGACGCGGTGCTGTCCCTGGCCTTCCGGACCGACCCCGGCGGCGACCCGGCCCTGATCACCGAGTGCCGGGAACTGCTGCGCTCCTACCTCGGCCGCCCCGCGGAGGGCACCCTGGCGGGGACCGGGTCATGAGCCGGTCGTGACCGCCGCCCGGCCGGTCAGTCCGGCGGCGGCAGGTGGAACAGGGGGAGCACCACCTCGTCCACGACCTCTTCGATGACCTGGTCGGTGATCGGGCCGCCCTGGAACAGGAAGTGGTGGCGCATCAGTGCGTGCCCCGCCTCCAGGCGGCGCGGGGTCAGCGCCTCGGGCGAGATCTCGCCCCTGGCCACCGCCCGGTCGGCCACACGGCGGATCATGGCCATGCTCTGGCCCCGGGAGCCCGACCGGATCTGCTCGGCGACCTCCTCGTCGTGCAGCACCTCCCCGAGCACCCCGCGCATCGCCTCGCCGGTCGGCCCCTCCAGCAGGCGGGCGACGCCCCGGAACAGCTCCAGCAGGTCCCCGCGCAGGCTTCCGGTGTCGTCCGGGTCCATGTACCGCGGCACCACGTGGTACATCGCCTCCATGACCAGGCGCGCCCGGTTGGGCCAGCGCCGGTACAGCGACGCCTTCCCGGTCCGGGCCCGCTCGGCCACGCGCTCCATGGCCAGCTTCGCGTAGCCGACCTCGTCCAGCTCGGCCAGGACCGCCTCGAAGATCGCCGCGTTGAGCGCGTCGCCGCGCCTGCGCGGCCGCTTGCGCGGGTCCTCCTCGTCCGTGCTCGGGCCGGGCCCGACAGGGGTGCCCACGGGGTCGTTCCGCCTTTCCGACCGGGGTGGCGCCGGGGTGCCGCCGCTCCGCCGGCCACCGTTCGCCTCGGATCCCATCACGCGCCCCCGGTCCCCTCGGATTCTACGGAGGGGCGCGGGGCGGCGGCCGTCACGTGTCCGGCGTCCCCGTCGACCCGGATCGCCGCCCCGTCCTCAAGGGCCGAGGTGCCGTCGCCGGTGCCCATCACCGCCGGGATGCCGTACTCGCGGGCGACGATCGCCGCGTGCGACCCCAGGCCGCCGGAGTCGACCACCACGGCGGACGCGCGCTGGAACAGCGGTGTCCACGACGGGTTGGTGTACGGGCACACCAGCACGTCCCCGGCCCGCATGCGGCCGAACTCCGAGGGGTCGCGGATGATGCGCGCGGGCCCGGTCACCGCACCGCCGCCCGCCGGGGTGCCGCTGGTCAGCACCGGGCCGTCCGCCCCCTTCCCCCGGGAGGGCCCATCGTGCGGCAGTTCGAGCATCGGCACGCTCGCCAGCGAAGCCCGCTTGGCGGCCCTGCGCCGCACGGCCGCTCGCAGCCGCGCGGCCTGGTCCCCGGGCATCCCCGGCAGCTCCTCGATGCCCTCCAGCTCCTCCAGGCGCAGGTGGAAGACCTCGTCCGTGGACTCCAGCACGCCTTCGTCCACGAGGCGCCGCCCCATCTCCAGCAGCGCGCTCCGCAGCGGCGGCAGCGCACGCGTGAAGTGGAAGTGGCTGTCCTCGCGGAAGGCGACCCCGGCCCGGAACCGCTCCACCGTGTGGGCCGCCCGCTGCCGGGCGGCCGTGTTCCGGCGCAGCCTCGGGTGGGCGGTCAGGCGCTCCAGCGCCTTGCGCGCGCCGCCGGTGTCGCGCTTGGGCGGCTCGGAGGCGAGGAGCTTCACCATCCCCAGCACGGTCTCGGGCGTCTCGCTCCAGGTGGGCGAGGAGGCGTGGACGGCGCTCATGGTCTCCCGGTGCCCGTAGGCGGCCAGGAACCCGTCGAGCCGTGCGGCGAACGGGGCCAGGGCCGGGTCGGTGCCCATCGCCTCCGCCAGCTCCTCCGGGGTGCGGTCCGCGAACGCCTCCGCCGCGGCGGGGTCGTCCCGGACGGACTCCGCCAGCTCCTCCAGGGCGCGGTTGGCCTGCTCGGTGCAGGTCACCGCGCCGAAGGCCAGGTCGCTCGCGGAGACCGGGCGCCCCAGCCGCGTCAGCATCAGCTGCGTGCGGACGAACCCGAGGACGAGGTTCGGCAGGTAGTCCGTCCGCAGGTCGGTCATCAGGGGCACGAGCGCCAGGGTTTCCCTGGGCCGCTCGCGCAGCTCGGACCAGGGCAGATCGGCGGCCGGGCGGGCCGCCAGGTCCTTGAGCGCCTTCTCGTAGCGGGCGAAGCGCGGGTCGCGCGTCCACCGCTCGACCGGGAACCGGCGCGCCTTGGCGGCGAGCCGGAACGGCGCGGCCAGCGTGCCCAGGGACGGGCGCGGCGTCGGCGGGATGAAGCGCACCACCACGCCGTCCTCCTCGGGGAGCAGCCGGTCGAGTGAGGGCAGGCGCGCGCCGATGAGCCCCTTCATCATCCCGGCGACCATGCCCTCCAGCAGCTCGCCCGTCCAGGTCGTCATGTCGAGCGGGTAGGGCCGCGTCTGGAACATGTCGAGCAGGATCGGCCCGATGCGCTTCTGGACCGGGTTCAGCCGCACCGGCTCGGGCGGCACGGCGGTCATCGGTCGCGCCTGCAGGAGCAGCACGCGCCCGTCGGCCACGGCCCACTCGATGTCCATGGGCCGTCCCCAGTGCCCGGCGACCCTGCGGCACAGCCGCGCCAGCTCCTTGAGGTGCGCCCGCTCCATCCCTTGGGCCCCCTGCGCGGCGGCGTCACCGGGCGTGCCCTCCTCGTGGACGACACCGCCTCCCTCGACCGCGCGCACCACCACCTCGCCGCGCCCCGCCCGGTGCTCGACCACGGCGCCGTGCGCGTCCAGAAGGTAGTGCTCCGGGGTGACCAGGCCGGAGACGACCGACTCGCCCAGCCCCCGCCCGGCGTCCACCGACACCCGGTCGCGCCGCCCGGTGACCGGGTCGGCGGTGAAGGCGACCCCGGCCCACTCCGCGGGCACCATCCTCTGCACGGCGACCGCGATGCGCACGTCGGGGGCGTCCATGCCGATGCGGCGGCGGTAGGCGATCGCCCGGCCGCTCCACAGCGACGCCCAGCAGCGCCGCACGGCGTCCAGCAGCTCCTCCTCCCCGACGATGTTGAGGTAGGTGTCCTGCTGGCCGGCGAACGCCGCGCCGGGCAGGTCCTCGGCGGTGGCGCTGGAGCGCACGGCCACCGGGCCGCCGCCCATGTCCCGGTAGGCGTCGAGGATCGCGGCGCGCAAGTCGTCCGGGAGGTCGGCCGCCTCGAACGCGGCGCGCACGGCGGCGCCCTCGTCGGAGGGGTGCTCCGCCAGCGCGCGCAGCGCCGCGGCCGGCGCGCCCTTGGCGGCGGCGCGCGCGTAGGCCCACGTGGTGACGGCGAAGCCGTCCGGCACGGGCAGGCCCAACCGCACCATTTCGCCCAGGTTGGCGGCCTTTCCCCCGGCCGTGTCCAGGTCGGACCGCCCGAACTCCGACAGCGGGGCGACCAGCGCCCCGGTGCCGACGGCGCTGTCGGTCCGGGTGTGCGTACGGATCATGACGACTCCTCGGTCTCATTACCGGTATTCCCCGTGTCGGGGGAGGTTTCGGACGCGTGCGCGGTTTCGCGCAGCGGAAGCGCGGGCAGGGCGGCGCAGAGCAGGACGGCCAGCCCCATCAGCGGGGCGGCCCAGGCGAACAGCGGCGGCACCGCCTCGCCGAACGCCGCGGCGACCGCCGCACGGTCGGCGGGCGCGAGCGCGGCGGCGGCCTCCGGGGACAGCGCCGAGGCGCCGCCCACCCGCGCGGCCGTCTCGGCGGGCAGCTGCGCCGCGAAGCGCAGGTTGACCAGGGCGCCGGTGAGCGCGGCCCCGGCCGAGGCGCCGACCTGGCGCCAGAAGACGACGGCGGCGGTGGCGGCCCCCAGGTCCGCGCGGGGCGCGGCGTTCTGCGCCACCAGGGTCATGACCTGCATGACCAGCCCCAGGCCCAGGCCGAGCAGCGCCAGCAACACGGCGACCTGGGCGGGGGAGCTGTCCGGCCCGAGCAGGCCCAGGGCGGCCATCGCGGCGGTCGACACCGCGGTCCCGGCCACCGGGTAGGCGCGGTACCGGCCGGTCCGGGTGATCATCCGCCCGGAGGCCACCGTGGTGACCAGCACCCCCGCCATCAGCGCGATCATCACCGCGCCCGCCTGGGAGGCCGAGGCGCCCAGCGCGATCTGGACGTAGGCGGGCACGTAGGCGGCGATGCCGAACAGGGCGAAGCCGACCAGGAAGGCGACCGTGACGGCGGTGCCCACCGAGCGCTCGCGCAGCAGCCGCACCGGCAGCACCGGGTCGGCGGCGCGGCGCGCGGTCACCGCCCAGGCGGCGGCCCCGCCCGCGAGCAGCGCGGCGGCGGCCGGGACCGCCCAGTCGGGGCGGCCGGGCCAGCCGGGCGCCGACCCCAGCACCGCCAGCCCGACCACGGCGGCGGCCAGGGACAGCGCCCCCGCCGCGTCGACCGGGCGCCGCGCGGTGGGCCGGGGCAGGCGCAGCGTGGCGGTGACGGCGACCAGCGCCGCCAGGCCCAGCGGCGGGTAGAGGTGGAACAGCCACCGCCACCCCAGGGCGTCGGTGACCGCGCCGCCCAGCAGCGGCCCACCCACCGCCGCCAGGGCGAACACCGCGCCGAACAGCCCCAGGTAGCGGCCGCGCTCGCGCGGGCTGACCAGCTCGCCCAGCGCGGACTGGACGCTCACCATCACCCCGCCGCCGCCCGCCCCCTGCACCGCGCGGGCGATGAGCAGCGCCGTCATGGAGTCGGCCTGCCCGGCAGCCAGCGCGCCCACGGTGAACAGGGCGATCGCGGCCTGGAGGGGCCGGGTGCGGCCGAAGCGGTCGCCGAGGCGGCCGTAGAGCGGCATCAGCGCGGTGGCCGCCACCAGGTAGGCGGTGATCACGAACGGCATCAGCCCGAAGCCGCCGAGGTCGCTCGCGATGGACGGGAGGGCGGGGGCGATGGCGGTCTGGTCGACCGCGCCGAGCAGCATCCCCAGGAGCAGGCCGGGCAGGGCGCGGCGCACCTGCGGGGGTGCGGGCCGGCGGGTGGTGCTCTTCATCGGGCGTCCTCCTCGCCACGGCGGCGGGAACGGGGTGGAAGCGTTTAATGAACGTTCCGTTCTCAATGTAGACCCCGACGGACAGGGAACGCAACGTTCCCAAACGGGTGGCCGGGTCCGGTCGCGCCGCCCTCCGGGCCATTCCGTGCGCGCGCACCGCGCCGACCTGGGATGTCGGTGCGGATCGAACGGACGTGACCACATATAGTTACGATTCGTACCCGGTTTGCCGCATAACGTGATCGCAACTCCGGGGTGCCGGGAGCGGGGGCGGAGGGAAGGCCGTTATTGACGGACAACGGGACCGACCGGGGAACCGACATGGCACAACCGGACAGCAGGCGCCGAGGGGGACTCGTCCCCACCCTGCTGTGCTGCCTGGGGGTCGCCCTCGCGCTGGCGATCGCCGTCGCGTGGCGCGCCGACGTCTACGACCGCAACATCGAGCGGATCACCGGCGCCGTGCCCGACGAGGAGGGCCGCCCGGTCGACGACCCCGGGGAGAACTGGCTGCTCATCGGCTCCGACATGCGCGGCGAGTCGACCCCCGGCAAGTGGCGCCAGGGCGAGGCCGACGCCGACGTGATCATGCTCCTGCACGTCCCCGAGGGGGAGGCCCGCGCCTACGTCATCGCGATCTCCCGGGACTCCTGGGTGGACATCCCCGGACACGGCGAGGGCAAGATCGCCGACGCCTACTCGATGGGCGGCCCCCGGCTCCTCACCTCCACCGTCGAGGAGCTGGGCGACGTGCGGGTGGACCACTTCGCCGCGGTGGACTTCGCCGGGTTCGAGGCGATGACCGACGCCCTGGGCGGCGTGGTGATCGACCTGCCCCACGAGGTGTACGACCCGACCAACGGGTGGTACTGGGAGGCGGGGGAGAACCACATGGACGGCGAGGAGGCGCTGCGCTTCGTCCGCGAGCGCAAGGGCCTCTCCGGCAGCGACCAGGACCGCATCAAGCGCCAGCAGGTGTTCCTGCGGGCGATGGCCGAGAAGGCGGTCAGCGAGGAGGTCCGCACCGACCCCCGCCGCCTCGACGCCTTCCTGACCGCCGCCAGCGAGTCGGTGGCGGTGGACGAGGACACCACCATGGGCATGATGCGCGGCCTGATGATGCGCCTGGTCGGCATCGGCCCGGAGGGGGCCGTCTTCCTCAGCCTGCCCGCCGGGTCCACCGGCTGGGAGGGCGAGCAGAACGTCGTCTACCTGGACGAGGAGACCTCCGCGGGCGTGTTCGAGCGCGTCCGCGACGGAAAGCTCATGGAATACATCGCCGAGGAGGGCTTGGAGCACGAGGCGGAGAGCCTGGAGGTCCAGGGCTCCGAGTACTAGCGGGGCCGCCGCGGCGTGTGGCCTGGGGATCAGGGCCCCGACGCGTCCGTCACACCGGCCCGCATGCGGGAAGAGCGTGGGCCCCGCGCCGGTTGCCCCTGCTCAGGGCGGGTGCGCCGACGCCGGCGCGCCGCCCCCGCCGATCTTTCGTCCACTGCCTGTGAGCACCGAGGAGAACCATGTCCGCCACCGAAGCCACGACCGCGACCAGCCGCGAGTGGCAGCTCGCCGCCCGACCGCAGGGCTGGCCCACGACCGACGACTTCCGGTTCGTCGAGCGGGACCTGCCTCCGCTGGGCCCCGGCGAGGTGCGGGTGCGCAACGCCTACCTGTCCGTCGACCCGTACATGCGCGGCCGCATGGACGACACGCCCTCCTACGTGCCGCCGTATGAGCTGGACAAGGCGATGGAGGGCGGCGCCGTCGGACGGGTGGAGGCCTCGCGCTCCGACGGCCTGTCCGAGGGCGACCTCGTCCTGCACACCCTGGGCTGGCGCGACGTCGCGCAAGGGCCGGCGGCCGCCTTCCGCCGCATCGACCCGGTGCCGGGCGTGCCCGAGTCGGCCTACCTGCACGTGCTGGGCATGACCGGGCTGACCGCCTACGTGGGCCTGCTGGACGTGGCGCGGATGGAGCCGGGCGACACCGTGTTCATCTCCGGCGCGGCCGGCGCCGTGGGCGGCGTCGCCGGGCAGATCGCCCGCCTGAAGGGGGCGTCCCGGGTGGTCGGCTCGGCCGGGAGCGACGCCAAGGTCGACCTGCTGACCTCCAAGTACGGCTACGACGCGGCGTTCAACTACAAGAGCGGCGAGGTGGACGCGCTGCTGCGGGACGCCGCGCCGGACGGGATCGACGTCTACTTCGACAACGTGGGCGGCGACCACCTGGAGGCGGCGCTGGCCGCGTTCAACCGCGGCGGCCGCGCGGCGGTGTGCGGGATGATCTCGGCCTACAACACCGAGGAGCCGTCGGCGGCGCCGCGCAACCTGTCCGAGCTGATCAAGAAGGGCCTGACGCTCAAGGGCTTCACGGTCGGGTTCTACGCCGACCGGATGAAGGACTTCATCGCCGAGGCGGGCCAGTGGCTGGCCGAGGGGAGCCTGGTCTACGACGAGACGGTGGTGGACGGCGTGGACAACACGCTCCAGGCGTTCCTGGACATGATGCGGGGAGCCAACACCGGCAAGATGCTGGTGCGCGTCTCCTGACGCCCATCGGGGACGGCCCGGACCCCGCACGGGGTCCGGGCCGTTTCTCCGGTGGTACGCTGAACACGTTCACTGAACATGTTCAGCGAAAGGGGTGCCGTGGCCCGCACGCGTGAAGAGCTCCGCCAGGCCACCCGGCGGCGCGTCGTCGACGCCGCGGCGCGCCTGTTCCAGGAGCGTGGTTTCGCGGCGGCGACGATCCGCGACATCGCGGAGGCGGCCGGGGTCAGTGTCGGCACCGTGATGGCCGTCGGCGACAAGAAGGGCCTGCTGGTGCTGGTCTTCGACGGGCTCATCGCCGAGGGGCACCGGGAGCGGAGCGCCGGGTCCGGGTCCGGCGCGGAGGGCGGGTGCGTCGACCGCCTCATGGGCCTGGTGCGGCCCTTCGTCGGCATGTTCACCGCCCGCCTGGACCTCTCGCGGGCCTATGCGTCGGTCCTGGTGACCGGGGAGCACACCTCGACCCTGTTCACCTCCCTCGCCGAGCGGCTGGTCGAGGAGATGCGCGCCGCGATCACGCGGCACGGGTGCATCCCGGACGCCGACGCCGCCGCCAAGGCGCGGGCCCTGTACTTCGCCTACATCGGCGTCCTCTTCGCCTGGTCGGGGCGGACCGCCGCCGACACCGCCGAACTCGACACCGGTCTCCGCGACGCGTTCGCGGCGATCTGCGACTGCCGGGAGCCGAGATGACCCTTCTCCCCGACCCGTGGTGGCCGACGGCGCTCCTCGCCGCCGCTCTCCTCGCCGACGCCCTGATGTCCCTCCGCCCGCCGGCCTTCATCCGGGACTGCCTCGACGGGGTGGGATTCCCGCGTGAATGGTGGTGGACGCTCATCGTCATCAAGGCCCTGGCGGCCGGCGGGCTCGTCGTCGGCATCTGGGTCCCGGGGATCGCGATCGCCGCCAACGGGGGAGTGATCGCCTACTTCCTCTGCGCCGCCGCCGCGCACATACGGGCGCGTTTCCTCGGCCAGGCCTTCTGGATGAATTGTTTGGGAATGCTGGCGCTCTCCGCCGCCGTACCTGCGCTTTCTCTCACTCTGTGAACCTGATCATGTGCCGGGTGTGATTCTTTCGGAATGGCGCAACCGAATCCGGATTCCCGCCATCAGAGAAATCGTTTGACCCCCTGGCACCGCCGCTCCCATGACCCCCGCAGCGGCACCACTGTTCCACCCCCATCTTGGAAGGTGTCGATCATGATCCGTAACCTCACCCTTCACCCCCCGGCCGGGGCCGTCCTCGCGCGGGCGGCCACGGTGGCCGCCTCCGTGTCCCTCGCCGTGGGGCTGAGCGGCTGCAGCTTCTCCATCGGTGAGACCGAGCCGGTCGGTGAAGAGCAGGGCTCCTCCGCCGCCGAAGAGGGGTACGACATCGATGAGGGCAACGGCGAGGCGAGCGCCGACGACGCGGCCGCCGAGGACGGCGCCGAGGAGGCCGCGGACGGGGAGGACCCGGGCGACGGGCTCCCCATGGATGCCTCCGAGGCCCAGACCTGGCCGAGCGACAGCTACTGGCTGCAGGGCACCGGGGAGGGCCTCTACCGGCTGGAGTGGACGCCGACGGACGACACGACCGTCCAGATGACCCACTCCGGCAGCAGCAACTTCATCATCAACTCCTACGGCGAGGACGAGACGCGGTACGCGAGCCTCGTCAACGAGATCGGCGTCTACGAGGGCAGCGCCCGTTTCGGCGACCTGCCCATGCTCGACGGCTCCGAGGCGGTCGCCTACCTCCACGTCCAGGCCGACGGCCCCTGGACCATCGGCCGCTGACTAGCTGACCCGCCGTTCGTCGGAGGCCGAGGGCCGCCCCGCCCTCGGCCTCCCCTCCTGCCGCCGCCCCCTCAGGGGAGCGTGCGCGGATCGATCCCCACGGCGGGCAGGATCGCCTGGTCGACGATCTCGGCCAGGTACGCGTCGTCCGGCAGCTCCATCGCGTCGAGCATGTACTTGAAGACCATCGCCTCGCCGATGTCCGCCACGACGTCCGTCACGCGCTCGCGGTCGAGCACGCCCTTGTCGGCGTAGTGCAGCAGCGCGTTCTTGGTGAACCTCTCGCCGCGCGGGTCGAACACCTCCCGGTACAGGCGCTCATGGAGGTCCGGGCGGGCCCACGACGCCGCCAGCACGGCCATCAGCGCCTGGGCGTACTTCGGACGCGAGCCGAAGGAGTCCCGCATCAGCTGGAGCGCCCGGACGAGGTCGCCGCGCAGGTCGTCGGCGGCCGGCGCCGGCTCCTCCATCGGGTAGGCGGCGTGCAGCGCCTCCAGCACGATGTCCTCCGGCGAGTTCCACCGCCGGTACAGCGAGGTCTTCGCGGTCCCCGCGCGCCGGGCGATGCCCTCCATGGTCGCCCCTTCGAGCCCGCGCTCCGCCGTCTCCTCGAAGGCGGCGGCGTGGATCGCCCGGATCAGCGCCGCCCCGCGCCTGCGCGTGCCCTTCGGGCGGGCCTCCGGCGCCTCTTCCCGCGCCCCCTCCGGCACCTCCGGCGCCCCTCCGGCCCGCCGCTTCTCGTCCATCCCGTGCTCCACCCGGCTCGACCGCTTCCCGTCGGTTTAGAAAACGCTTGCGTATTTTAATGGGGTGCTGTTGGATACGGTTCCGTAGCTAAAACCGTCAACGGGGGACCCCTCATGTCCACGCCATCCTCCCCTGCGCCGGGCGCCGTCCCGGCCGCACGCCGATCCCTGGCGCCCGACCTCGCACGCGGCCTCATGCTGCTGGTCATCGCCACCGTCCACGCCCACATGTTCCGGATCGCCGTCGGCGGCAACGCCGGATACTCCCTCGACGGGCCGCTCGACACCGCCGCCACCGCGGCCGTGGCGCTGTTCGCCGAGAACCGCGGCTACCCCATGTTCGCGGCCCTGTTCGGCTACGGGCTGGCGCAGATCGCCCTGCGCCGCACCGCCGAGGGGCGGGAGTGGCCGTGGGTGCGCCGCCTGCTGCGCCGCCGCGGCCGGTGGCTGGTGGCCATCGGCCTGGCCCACGGCATCCTGATCTTCTTCGGCGACATCATCGCCGTCTACGGCCTGATCGCGCTGCTGTTCGCGGGCGTCATGCGGTGGACCGACCGCCGCCTGCTCGCCACGGCCCTCGCCTGGGGGTCGGCGGGCACGCTCGCCTACGCGGCGGTCAACGGCCTGGCGATGGGCGCGGCGGTCGAGGGTGCAACGGTCGCCTCGCCCCTCGACGACCTGGTCATGCGGGTGGTGATGGTGCCGTTCTTCGTGCCGCTGCTGATCGTCATCTCGGTGTTCCCGTTCATGGCGGGCGTCTGGGCGGCGCGGCGCCGCCTGCTGGAGGAGCCCGAGCGCCACCGCGCGTTCCTCACCCGCCTGGCCGCGATCGGCATCCCGGCGGCGGTCGTCGGCGGGGTGCCGTACATGCTCACCACCATCGAGGTCTGGCAGCCCGCCGCCCCCGTCGCGGCCGGGGTGTTCTGGCTGCACATGCTGGTCGGCTACGCGGGGGGCTTCGGCTACGCCGCGCTGATCGCCCTGGTCGCGCTGCGTGTGGGGGACCGGCGCGGGCCCATCGTGACCGCCCTGGCGGCCACCGGGCAGCGCTCGATGACCAGCTACCTCCTCCAGTCGGTGGCCTGGCTGGTGCTGATGCCCGCCTACACCCTGGGACTGGCCGCCGAGCTGGGCGACGCGGCCGCCGTCGGCATCGGCGCGGCGGTGTGGCTGGCCACCGTGGTCCTGGCCGACCTGATGCGCCGGGCGGGCTTCAAGCAGGGCCCAGCCGAATGGTTCCTCCGCCGCATGACCTACGGAACCCCGGTCAAGGCGCGCCAGGAGGCGAAGGAGGGGGCTTCGGCCTGACCCCTCCAGGCGTGTCCGGGGCCCGGGGTCAGGCGCCCCGGGTCTCCGGCGCGCCGTACCGGGCGAGCATGGTCAGTACCGCCTGGTCGACCGCGTGGGCGATGCCGGCCTCGTCGGGCTCCCAGCGGGCGAGCAGCATCCGCGGCCAGAACACGTAGTTGGAGATCATCCCGAGGAACTGGGTCGCCGCCGTCTCCGCGTCGTCGAGCCGGGCCGTGCCGGCGGCGTCCTCCGCCTCCAGGTAGCGGCGGACCGATTTCGGCCGTGGGCCCGTCAGAGGTACTCGGAACAGTTTCCACAGATGCGAGTCGCGACACGGTTCGTGTTGCCGTGGGTGGCACGTAGGGGGCGCTCCTCCGAGATGAGGCGCCATTTCTGCGGGGGCGCGTCAGGAACCCATCCGAATTTCGGCGCGCGTATCTCGCTCTCCGAAAGGTTGAGACAGTCGGGCAGGTGGGCGTTTCCCGCAGGGGAGATGACGATCATGGTCGTACCAAGGGCGGCCCCCGCCTGTCGGGACCGGGAGCTCGGCCGGGTCGGCCGGGGTGCGGCCCGGTGAGAGTCGCAGTCGCATCCGAGGCCGACGATGAGGTCGCACCTTTCGCATCGAATCTCGCTCATGGGCCCGTGGCTCCTCCGGAATCCCGCTGTACGTGTGGACCGGACCGGGAGGGCCCGGTTGCGAATCGCGTGCCGGAAGCATATGCCGCAATGGGCAGGCCGGTCCGTTTGCGGGAGGTCACTCCTTGTCGTCGGAGGGCCTCGGGGGGCGCAGGTTGGTCGCCATGGCCTCCAGCATCCGTCTGAAGGACTCCCGCTCCTCCTCCGTGAAACCGTGCAGGGCCCGGGACGACAGGGTGTTCATCTCCTGGTCCAGGGCCTCGCGCAGGGACCACCCCTTCTCGGTCAGGCGGACGCTCACCAGGCGTGCGTCGGTCGGGTGGGGGTGGCGCTCCACCAGCCCCGACGCCTCCAGCCGCCCGGCCGTGCGGGTGACCGTCGGGGTGGACAGGCCCAGACGCCGGGCGATCTCACCGGGGGAGAGGCCGTCCTCCCGCCACAGGCACATCAGGACGAACTGCTGCCCCTCCCGCACGCCGTGGCGCTCGAAGGCCGTCCCCGCCGCCTGGAGCATCGCGTTCTTGGCCCGCCAGAAGGACGGGACGAAGTCGTCCTCCCAGGTCCGCAGCCACTCCTGCATCGCCACCGCTCCCCGCGCCTCGCCGGTCCTTGCCGAATTGTCGTTAGCTGGCTAATGTTCTCCGAGAACGTTGCCCGGCTAATGATAGGAGCCGACCGTGGCGCCGCGCACCCGCCCCGACCCCTTCGCCGACGACCCCGCGCGCGGCTGGGACTCAGACGCCCTCGACCTCGACGCCTACCTGGACGCCCTCGGCCTCACCGGGCCGCTGGGCCCCGACAGGGAATCGGTGGCCGCCCTCCACCGGGCCCACTCCGCCGCCCTGTCCTTCGCCAACACCGACGTCGTCCTGGGCCGCGGGGTCTCCCTCGACGTCGCCGACATCCAGGACAAGCTCGTCGCCCGCCGCCGCGGCGGCTACTGCTACGAGCACAACATCCTGCTCGCCGCCGCCCTGGAGCGCATCGGGGTCCGGGCGATCGGCCACGCCGCCCGCATCCGCGTGGGCGACCGCTTCCGCCCCGCGACCCACATGCTCCTGAGCATGGAGCTGGGCGGGGAGCGGTTCATCGCCGACGTCGGGTTCGGCGGGGGAGGCCTGCGCGAACCGATGCCGTACGCCGCGGGCGCGGAGGTCGCCCAGGGGGACGGGAAGGAGTGGGCGTTCCGCATCGACACCGAAGAGGCGCCCGGCGACGCGGCGGAGCCCAGGACCCGCGTCCTCACCGCCCGCAGCGGCGACCGGTGGACCGACCTCTACTCCTTCACCGGCGAGCCGTCCTATCGGAACGACTACGCGATCTTCAACCACTACCTCTGCACGCACCCCCGGTCGCCGTTCCGGGCGCGGCTCATGGCCCAGCGCCTCGGCGAGGGGGTGAGCCACCGGCTGGCGAACACGGAACTGTCCACCGAGCACCCCGACGGCACCACCGACACCCGCGAACTCACCCGCGACGAGGTCCCCGAGGCACTGCGGGACGTGTTCGGTCTGCGGCTCGACCCCGAGGACGCGCGCGCCGTCGCCGATGCGGCGGTGCGCCTGGCCGGGAGCGGGCGCGGATAGGCGTGCGGCCGGTCCGGCCCGGGCGGAGGGGCGCCCGAGCCGGTCGCCCTCAGGCCCCGGACACCCCGGCCAGGGCGCGCATCAGCAGGGCCGACGACGCCGCCCCCGGGTCCTCGTGGCCGATGCTCCGCTCGCCCAGGTACGACGCCCTGCCCTTGCGGGCCTGCAGCGGCACGGTCGCCTGCGCCCCCTGCTCGGCCGCGGCGGCCGCCGCCTCCGCCGCCTCGGACAGCGGCGTCCCCTGCCCGGCCGCCTTCTCCAGCGCCTCGACCGCCGGATACAGGGCGTCCACCAGCGTCTTGTCGCCCGGCTTGGCGGCGCCCATCTTCTGCACCGCCTCCAGACCCGCCCGCAGGGCGGCGGCCAGGTCGGCCACCCCGGCCTCGGTCCCCTCAAGGCGCTTGCCCGCCGTGCGCAGCAGCGTGCCGTACAGCGGCCCCGACGCCCCGCCGACCCGCGAGATCATCGTCATCCCGGTCTTCACCAGCACCGGCCCCGGCCCGTCGGCCTCCAGGCCGTCCACGGCGGTCCGCGCACCCGTCAGCCCCCGGTCCATGTTGGTCCCGTGGTCGCCGTCGCCGATGGCGGCGTCGAGCCTGCTCAGGTGCTCGGCCTCGGCCGACACGGCGTCGGCGGCGGCCGCCACCCAGGCCTTGGCCAGTGCGGTGTCCATGGCGTGCACGTTCCCCACTCCTCTCCGTCCCGGCTCACACGCCCCAGCGCAGGGCCGGGGTGTTCACCGGCGCGTCCCACAGCGGCAGGAAGCCCTCCTCGACCCGGCACAGCGTGATCGAGCAGCCCTCCATGTCGAGGCTGGTCACGTAGTCGCCGACCAGGTTGCGGGCGATGGTGATCCCCTTGTCCCCGCACACCCGCGCGACCTCGCCGAACACCAGGTACAGCTCGCTGAGCGGGGTGCCGCCCATGCCGTTGACCATCACGACGGCCTCGTCGCCCGACTCCAGCGGAGAGTCCTGGAGGATCGCCTCCATCATCTCCCCGACGATCTCGCGCGCGCTGCGCAGCTTCTCCCGGCGCCGCCCCGGCTCGCCGTGGATGCCCACGCCGACCTCGATCTCCTCCTCCGGGAGGTCGAACCCGGGCCGCCCCGCCGTGGGGACCGTGCAGGCCGTCAGCGCCACCGCGAAGGAGCGCGACGCCGCGTTCACCCGGCGGCCCAGCTCGGCGACGGCCTCCAGGCCGTCCCCGCGCGCCGCGGCCGCACCGCAGATCTTCTCCACGAACACGGTGGCGCCGGTGCCGCGCCGTCCGGCGGTGAACGTGGAGTCCTCCACCGCGACGTCGTCGTTGACGAGGACCTGCTCGACGCGGAGCCCCTCGTCCTCGGCCAGCTCCGCGGCCATCTGGGCGTTCATCACGTCGCCGGTGTAGTTCTTCACGATCAGGACCGTGCCCCGCCCGGCGTCGGCGGCCTTGACCCCCGCCAGGAACCCGTCGGGCACCGGGGAGGTGAAGACCTCGCCGGGGCAGGCGGCGTCCAGCATCCCCTCGCCGACGAAGCCGCTGTGCAGGGGCTCGTGCCCGGACCCGCCGCCGGAGACCAGCCCGACCTTGCCCTCCACGGGCCCCGAGGCCCGCGCGACCACGCCGTTCTCGGCGTCCACCCGCAGCTCGGGATGGGCCGCCGCGAGGCCGGCGAGCGCGTCGGACAGATAGCTTTCCGGAGTGTTCAGGAACTTCTTCACGGTGCGGCTCCCTAGTGTTCGCCGGGGGGTGGCGGGGTCGATCCTGAAGCGCGGACGTTCGCTCAAGTACCCTAATCCCCCATGGGTGCAACGGTCGGCATCGTCCTCGTGTCGCACAGCGGGAGACTGGCCGAAGGAGTGAAGGAACTGCTGGAGCAGCTGGGCGCGCGGCCGGAGACGGTCGCGGCCGCGGGAGGCGGCCCCGACGGGGGCATCGGCACCTCCTATGAGCGCATCGCCGAGGCGGTCTCCGAGGTCGACCAGGGGGCGGGCGTCATGGTCCTGCCCGACATCGGCAGTGCGGTGATGACGGCCCGGCTGGTCTTCGAGGACGAGCCCCGCGACGACGCCGTCGTCGTCGACGCCCCGTTCGTGGAGGGCGCCGTGGCCGCCGGGGTGCTGGCGTCGACGGGCGCGGACCTGGACGCCGTCGCGGCGGCCGCGCGCGACGCCTACACGGCCCGCAAGATCCAGGAGTAGGCCCGCCCCCTGGCGATGATCTCGACGAAAGTGGTCCCAAAACCGCTGGGATGACAGCACTTTCGTCGAGATCATCGCGGGTCGGCGGGGGTCAGTTCTGCTGTTGCCGCTGCCTGCGCCGGAGGCGCCTCATCCGGCGCCCGCGCGCCGCGATGTCGGCCGAGCGCTGGGCCACCTGCCCCGCCCCCGCCGACATGTCGGCGTGCATGGCGCGCACCAGGGCGACCATCATCAGGAAGCCGATCAGGAAGAACGGCAGCCCGACCACGGTGATGACCTGTTGCAGGGCGTCCAGCCCGCCCTTGCCGGTCGCCGCGAGCAGGGTCGCGGCCACCACGCCCTCGGTCACGCCCCAGTACACCCGCTGCCGGGTGGGGGAGGCGTCCGCGTGCCCGGTGCACAGCATGTCCACCACCAGGGACGCCGAGTCCGAGGAGGTGGTGAAGAAGATGACCACGATCAGGATCGCCAGCCCCGACACCAGCTCCGTGGCCGGGAAGTGCTCCAGGAACACGAACAGCGCGCCGGGGATGTCCTTCTGCCCGACGACCTCGTCCACCAGGCCGCCGCCGCGGTTCATCTCGATGTCGATGGCCGACAGGCCGAACACCGCGAACCAGATGATGCTGAACGCGGTGGGCAGTCCCAGCACGCCGATGATGAACTCGCGGACGCTGCGGCCCTTGGAGATCCGGGCGATGAAGATCCCGACGAACGGCGACCAGGTGATGGTCCAGGCCCAGTAGAAGGTCGTCCAGTTCTTCTGCCACCCGGTGTTGTTGAAGGTGTCGTTCCAGAACGCCAGGGGGACCAGCCAGCTCAGGTAGGTCCCGGTCGTCTCGATGATGCCGCGCAGCAGGAAGACCGGCGCGCCGAAGACGAAGATGAACAGCAGCAGGCCGATCGCCATGGCGATGTTGAGCGTCGACAGCCGCTTGACGCCCTTGTCCAGGCCCAGCGCCACCGAGGTGACGGCGATGGCGGTCACCACCGCGATGAGGATCACCTGCGTCAGCCGCCCCTCCTCGACCCCGAAGAGGGTGTTCAGGCCGCTGTTGATCTGCATCGTGCCCAGGCCGATGGAGACCGCCACGCCGAACAGGGTGCCCAGCACCGCGACGATGTCGATGGTGCGGCCGATGGGGCCGTAGATGCGGTCGCCGAGGAACGGCTGGAAGATCGAGCTGACCCGGAAGGGCAGGCCCCGACGGTAGACGAAATAGGCGAAGGCCAGCGCCGGGAGCGTGAAGATCGTCCAGGTGTGCAGGCCGAAGTGGTACAGCGTGAAGCCCATCGCCTCGTTGGCGGCGTCCACCGACTCGGGCGGGACGTCGTCGCGCGGCGGGTCGGCGAAGTGGCTGATGGGCTCGGCCACGCCCCAGAACATCAGGATGGTGCCGATCCCGGCCGCGAACAGCATCGCGAACCAGGTCCAGTTGCTGTATTCGGGTTCGGAGTCCGGGCCGCCGAGTTTGAGGCGCCCGTACCGGCTGACCGCGATCACGATGAGGAAGACGAGGAACGCCGTGACGCCGAAGATGTAGAGCCACCCCAGGTGGGTGAGCACCCAGTCGGACGCGGCGCCGAACAGGGAGTCGACCGTACCGGTGAAGAAGATCGTGCCGAGCACGAATATGGCGACCAGCGCCGTGGACACCCAGAAGATGACCGGGTCGGTCCGCAGCCCCAACCGGTCGCTCACCTTGTCCAGCATGGAACCCCTCACGATCGCGTGCACCCGTGTTCCGCCCCTTTGCCGCGGCGCGGCGCGGTTCCGTTCCGGCCGCGGCGATGCCCTATGGGCGGTTCCGGGACTGTACACGGAGATGGCGTGATTCGTGAATTCCGACATGCCCCCGCGGGGTTTATCGAACCCGAATTTCGGGCGGAGTCGATTCGGAATCGAACGTCAAGCGTCCGATGATCCGTGGATGAACGTCCGGCCTTTGTCGGGACCCGCGGAGCCGGAGTGCCGCGAGCGGCGCCGAATGGCGTCCGGGCGAATGCCTAGGAATGCGGATGAAAATAACAACCCGGACATACCGTGCATCCCCGGCTCTCTGTCGGGCGGGGCATGGGGCACGGGGGCGGGGGCGGGGCGAGCGCGCGGGGAATGCGCCGTCCCGCGCGCGCGTTGTCACCTGGGGCCGCCCGCCGGGGCGCCCCGGGCCGACCCCGCCCCCCGCCACAGGCCCGCCGCCAGGACCACCGCGAAAACCCGTTGCCGCAGCCTTCTATCCTTGAGTCCGATATGTTGACCTCGCCCTCGGACACGCCGGCGTCCGCGGACCCGGAGCGACCCTCCCTCCGCGACCGCCTCTCCGGCCTCACCTTCGCCGACCGCCACCGGTTGCGCCGCCGCATCGACGGCCTGCAGAAGATCCGTGACCGCCGCAAGCGCGAGAACGTCGCCGGGAAGATCGCCGACGACATCGACCTGGCCGAGCTGCGCGTCGAGCAGCGCCGCTCCGCCCTGCCCGAGCCGAGCTACCCCGACGAGCTGCCGGTCAGCCGCAAGAAGGACGACATCGCCGAGGCGATCCGCGACAACCAGGTCGTGATCGTCGCCGGTGAGACCGGGTCCGGCAAGACCACCCAGCTCCCCAAGATCTGCATGGAGCTGGGCCGCGGCGTGCACGGCACCATCGGCCACACCCAGCCGCGTCGCATCGCCGCGCGCACCGTGGCCGAGCGCATCGCCCAGGAGGTCGGCACCGACCTGGGCGCCACGGTGGGCTACAAGGTCCGCTTCACCGACAAGTCGTCCGACGACACCCTGGTCAAGGTGATGACCGACGGCATCCTGCTGGCCGAGATCCAGCAGGACCGGATGCTGCGCGCCTACGACACGATCATCATCGACGAGGCCCACGAGCGCAGCCTCAACATCGACTTCCTCCTCGGCTACCTCAAGCGCCTGCTGCCCAAGCGCCCGGAGCTGAAGGTGGTCATCACCTCGGCCACCATCGACCCCGAGCGCTTCTCGCGGCACTTCGGCGACGCCCCCATCGTCGAGGTCTCCGGGCGCACCTACCCCGTGGAGGTGCGCTACCGGCCCATCGACGACGAGGACGGCGGCGCGAACGGCGGCGCGAACACCGGGGGCGGCGCGAACGGCGGCGGCCGGGGCGGCTCCGACGAGCGCGACCAGGTGCAGGCCATCTGCGACGCCGTCGACGAGCTGCGCCGCGAGGGGCCGGGCGACATCCTCGTCTTCCTCTCCGGCGAGCGCGAGATCCGCGACACCGCCGACGCCCTGGAGAAGCAGCGCCTCCCCGAGACCGAGGTCCTCCCGCTGTACGCGCGGCTGTCGTCGGCCGAGCAGCACCGGGTGTTCCAGCCCCACCGCGGGCGCCGCATCGTGCTGGCCACCAACGTCGCCGAGACGTCGCTGACCGTCCCCGGCATCCGCTACGTCATCGACCCGGGCACCGCCCGCATCTCCCGGTACAGCCACCGCACGAAGGTGCAGCGCCTCCCGATCGAGCCGGTGTCGCAGGCCTCGGCCAACCAGCGCAAGGGCCGCTGCGGCCGCGTCGCCGAGGGCATCTGCATCCGGCTGTACTCCGAAGACGACTTCCTGTCCCGCCCGGAGTTCACCGACCCCGAGATCCTGCGCACCAACCTGGCCTCGGTCATCCTCCAGATGGAGTCGCTGGGGCTGGGCGACATCGCCGCCTTCCCCTTCGTGGAGGGGCCCGACCACCGCCAGGTCAAGGACGGCGTGCACCTGCTCCAGGAGCTCGGGGCGCTGGACCCGAGCGCCGAGGACCAGCGCAAGCGCCTGACCGACATGGGCCGCAGCCTCGCCCAGCTCCCCGTCGACCCGCGCCTGGGCCGCATGGTGCTGGAGGCGGAGAAGCGCGGGTGCGTGCGCGAGGTGATGATCATCGCCGCCGCGCTGTCCATCCAGGATCCGCGCGAGCGCCCGGCCGAGCACCAGCAGGCCGCCCAGGAGCAGCACGCGCGCTTCGCCGACAAGGACTCGGACTTCCTGGCGTTCCTGAACCTGTGGAAGTACCTCAAGGAGCAGCAGCGCGCGCTGTCGGGCAACCAGTTCCGCAAGCTGTGCCGCACCGAGTTCCTGAACTACCTGCGCGTGCGCGAGTGGCAGGACATCTACAGCCAGCTCAAGCAGGTCGTGAAGGGCATGGGGGTCACGCTCAACACCTCCGACCCCGACCCGCAGCAGGTGCACACCGCGCTGCTGTCCGGCCTGCTGTCGCACGTGGGCCTGCGGGACCCGGAGAAGAAGGAGTACCTGGGCGGGCGC
The DNA here is from genome assembly GCF_027706725.1 of Nocardiopsis endophytica. Taxonomy (GTDB): domain Bacteria; phylum Actinomycetota; class Actinomycetes; order Streptosporangiales; family Streptosporangiaceae; genus Nocardiopsis_A; species Nocardiopsis_A endophytica. The sequence continues at coordinate 3,763 of NZ_JAQFWQ010000032.1, read as the reverse complement.
GGGGCGCGCTTCGGGATCTTCCCGGGGTCGTCGCTGTTCAAGAAGCAGCCCCGGTACGTCATGGCCGCCGAGCTGGTGGAGACCTCGCGCCTGTGGGGGCGCATGTGCGCGCGCATCGAGCCCGAGTGGGCCGAGGAGCTGGCCGGGCACGTCGTCAAGCGCACCTACAGCGAGCCGCACTGGGAGAAGAAGCGCGGCGCCGTCATGGCGTACGAGCGGGTGACCCTGTACGGGGTGCCGCTGGTGGCCGAGCGGAAGACGGGCTACGCCAAGGTCGACCCGGTGGTGTCGCGGGAGCTGTTCATCCGGCACGCGCTGGTCGAGGGCGACTGGGATACGAGCCACAAGTTCTTCCACTCCAACCGCAAGCTCCTCGAAGAGGTCGAGGACCTGGAGCACCGGGCCCGGCGCCGGGACATCCTCGTCGACGACGAGGCGCTGTTCGCCTTCTATGACGAGCGCGTGGGCGCCGAGGCGGTGTCGGCGGCGCACTTCGACACCTGGTGGAAGAAGGCGCGCCGCAAGGACCCGAACCTGCTCGACTTCGAGAAGTCGATGCTGATCAACGACGGCGCGGAGAAGGTCAGCGAGGAGGACTACCCGGACACCTGGACGCACGGGCAGTTCGCGTTCCCGCTGACCTACCAGTTCGAGCCGGGCAGCGACGCCGACGGCGTCACCGTGCACATCCCGCTGGAGGTTCTGAACCAGGTCGGCGACGAGGGGTTCGACCGGCAGATCCCGGGGCTGCGGCGGGACCTGGTGACGGCGCTGATCCGGTCGCTGCCCAAGCCGCTGCGGCGCAACTTCGTGCCGGTGCCCGACAACGCCGAGCAGGTGATGGGGCGGCTGCCGAAGGACGACGAGACGCCGCTGGTGGAGCTGCTGGCGCACGAGCTGGGGCGGATGTGCGGGGAGCGCATCACCCCGGAGGACTTCGACCTGGAGAAGGTGCCCGACCACCTGCGGATCACCTACCGGGCGGTGGACAAGTCCGGCGGGAAGCTGGCCGAGGGCAAGGACCTGTCGGTGCTGCGGGGCAAGCTGAAACCCAAGCTGCAGAAGGCGATCTCGGCGGAGGCCAAGGGCATCGAGCGCTCGGGGCTGACGGAGTGGGACTTCGGGCCGCTGCAGAAGGTGTTCGAGCGCAAGTCGGCGGGGCCGGTGGTGAAGGGGTACCCGGCGCTGGTCGACGAGGGCGCGACGGCCGGGGTGAAGATCTTCGACACCCGGGCCGAGCAGCGCGCGGCCCATTGGAAGGGGCTGCGGCGGCTTCTCCTCCTCAACGTCCCCTCACCGGCGGCGGTGATCCGGCGGGGGCTGGACAACCAGCAGAAGCTCGCGCTGGGGCACAACCCGCACGGGGGTGTCGACAAGCTGCTGGACGACTGCATGTCGGCGTCGGTGGACGCGCTGATGGCGCAGTGGGGTGCGAAGCAGGCGCCGGCGGGGGAGCGCTGGATCGGTGTGTGGGATCCGGACGCGTTCACCGAGCTGCGGGAGTTCATCCGGGCCGAGCTGGGCGACGTGCTGGACGAGGTCGTCCGGGGGACGGCGCAGGTGTTGGCGGCGTCGCACCGGTTGCAGAAGAAGCTGAAGGGGTCGACCAGCATGGCCGTGCTGCCGTCGCTGAACGACGCGCAGGGGCAGCTGGCGGGGCTGATCAGGCCGGGGTTCGTGACCGAGGCGGGGCGCGGGAGGCTGCCGCGGCTGGTGACGTATCTGAAGGGGATCGAGTACCGGTTGGAGAAGCTGCCGGAGAACCCGCGCCGGGACCAGGTGGGCATGGCGAAGGCGGAGCAGATGCGCCAGGCCGTGGAGAAGGGTGTCGCGGTGCTTCCGGAGGGGCGCGAGGACGACCCGGACGTGCGCGAGCTGCGGTGGATGCTGGAGGAGTTCCGGGTGAGCCTGTTCGCGCAGCAGTTGGGGACGGCTTATCCGGTGTCGGAGAAGCGCATCCAGAAGGCCGTAGAGGCGGCCAAGGAGGCGTGAGGCGGCCGGACCCGCGTTGATCTCGACGAAAGTGCTGTCATTTCGGCGGATTTGACAGCACTTTCGTCGAGATCAACGAGGTGCCCCGCTGGCGGCCCCCGGCGAGAGCCGGGGGCCGTCGGGCTACCTGGGCCGAGGAGCGCGCAGCGACCGGACGAAGGCGGCCCACTCCCCGGAGGGGAAGTGGAGCGTGGCGTGCGACCGGTACTTGGTGTCGCGTACGGCGGAACGCCCGGGGGAGTCGGCGACTTCGACGCAGTTCTGGGGCTGCGAGTAGCTCGACTTCCGGAAGCCTTCAGAGCTGGTCATGCTTGACCTCGTGGAGGAAGGCGCGCCACTCGGTGGAGCTGAAGAGCAGGTGTCCCCGGTCGGGGTGCTGCGAGTCGCGGACGGCCGTCGTCATCGATGCGGTAGCAACTTCGACGCAGGCTTCGGCGTTACCGCTGTAACTGGACTTACAGAACCCGTCAGAGCTGGTCACGCTTCACCTCTTCGAGGAAGGCGCGCCACTCGGCGGAAGGGAAGTGGAGCGTGGCCTGCATCCGGTGTTTGGTATCGCGGACGGCGGAGCGGCCAGGGGAATCGGCGACCTCGACGCAGTTCTGCTGTTGCGTGTAGCTCGACGTGCGCCACTGCGCCCCGTCGGTGAACGGGTCCATGTCGGTGGTCTCTCTACTGGGTCAGCATTCTCTTGAGGTAGGGGATCGTTCGTTCCTCGTCGAGTGCCGAAGTGCGAACATGATCCCAAAGCTTGCGGTAGACCTGGAGTTCCTCAGGTCGTTCCAGGTAGATCCCGTCCGTATACGTCTCCAGGTAGACGATGGGCGGTGCGGGCTCCATGAAGTCCAACAGGACGAAGGGGCCGGTTGCTCCTGCATGCACACCCGCGTCCGTCGGAACGACCTGGATGGTGATGTGGCCGAAGTTGTCGGCGAGGTCGATCAGGTGCTCGACCTGTTCACGGAGCACACCCGGGGCGCCCTGGAGCCGCTGGAGGGCATGCTCTTCGATTACGGCCCACAGGTCGGGCGGGTCGCTCCGATGAAGGATCTTCTGCCGCTCCAACCGAGCATCGACGGCCCGCTGTATGTCGTCTGGATTGCGCCAGAGACGGGCACGCTGAACGATTCGTGCGTATCCCGGGGTCTGGAGCAGGCCCGGAACCCCGAACGACTCATAGTTGGCGATGCTCGTTGCCTCGGCTTCGAGTTCCACGTATGAGCCGGTCAGGATGTCGTCGTAGCGCGTCCACCAGCCCTTTTGCTGAGCCTGGCGTACGAGGTTGAGGACCGCCCCGTACTCAGGGGCGTCCTCCTTCACGCCGTACTCGTGCATGAGCGCCTTGATCTCGACGACGCTCGGCTTCTTGCGCTCGCCGGTTTCGATGTGCCCCAGCTTGGCGCGTGACCACTCCAACCGCTTGGCGGTCTCGTCGAGGCTGAGTCCGGCGTCCTTGCGCATGCGCCGGAGGATCGCGGAGAGCTGGCGCCGCCGGATGGTCGGGCTCGCCGCCACGCGCGCCCTCCTTCTGCTCCTGGGCTGCTTCTTTGTGGTGCCGATGGTAACTCCCGGGGCGAGAAAACGGACATTTAGCAATCTATGGTTAGTAAGTCAAGGCCTAGCACTTGAATCCTAGACTTCTAGGATCCATTATGAAGGGGCACCCGCAGAGCCCGCCGTTCGAGGCGGCCTATCTCCTGAGGTGGCTCATGCCCACACGTCTCTTCGCGTCACTCTCCGCGCTGGCCACGACCGTCTTCGTGGCCCCGAT
>NZ_JAQFWQ010000031.1 GCF_027706725.1 Nocardiopsis endophytica | reverse complement strand
CGGGGAAGTCGGGCTTATCGTGTCCGGTTTAACCCCGAGTTCCCCGAGATCATCGAGGGGAGGGCCGTCCGGGCGGCGCATACCGGGCATATCGGGTAGCGGGAGAGGGGGCGGGCATCCTGTGTCGTGAAACCGACGCTTTTTGGCGGATCAGGTGTCGATATCACCACCCAGGTTTGCCCCAGGGGGCCCGGGGTGCCCGGAAGGCGGGTTCCCGTCGATCCCATACCGGCACGGCGCCCGGTTTGTACGGTTTCCAGTGAGCCGGACTCCTCCCGCGCCCCGTTCGACGCCCGGAGCGGCCTCGCGGGCGGCGCGGGTGCACGGTCATCGCGACACCAGAACGGGATTCGGTTCCAGAAGGGCCTTAAACGGCACATCGGAGCCGTTTGTCGGGCCCGGTGTTACCGCGTGTAGTCGATATCGGCCCCCTCGGGGCCTTGGATGCGCGGCTGGTACGACCGGTCGACCGCACACCCACCCCGGACGGCGGTCCGGGCAGCCCAAACGGGCACGAACCGGGCATTCTGTTCCCGAATCCCGTTCTGGTACGGCCATGTTCGTCGCCCCGGGTCCTGCGCGGGTGTCGCCGAGCGCCCTCGCCGCCCCTTCTCACCCTTAACGCGGAGTGTTCACCCAGGTCACGCAACTGCCGGGGTTCGCGGGGCGCGTCCGAAGGACGTCCCGGGCGACGAAGAGCGCGAACCCTGCCCACCGCGTCCCCTTCCCGGACCGCCCGGGGCCTGCCGCCCGGCAGGCGGGGCCGGGGAAGCGCCCGGCTGTCGCCGTCGCTGCCCGTCACGGTGACCACGCACACGCGCCGCGCCCGACAGCGCTGCGCCGAGGGCCGCCGACCTCTCCTCGTCGCCGCCCTCCACCCCACACCCCGGCGGCCCGCCTCCCGGCCGGGGTCCTTGAGCGGGGTACCAGCCGAGCCGCCCCTCCCCGAGATCAGGAGCAATGAGCAGGAGGGGGAGGACGCGCCGGGCCGACAGGCGCCATCACCGCACTCATCCGCCTCGCTGGGAGAGGAAGTCGCGCACCCGGTCGGCCACTCCTATCCACGGTGTGACCAGTGCCTTCAGCGGCCGGGCGTCGGGGACTCCGGGGTGCGGGCGGGTGGGGGCCAGCGCACGGGCGGTCGGTACCTGCTCGCCGATGCGCAGGCGCTCGTCCTCGGTGATGTCGCGGGCGAACCGGCGGAAGAGGAGGGACTCCTGCTCGGCCGCGTGCCACCGCACGCCGTCGGCCAGCAGCCGCAGCAGGTGGCCGAATCCGGGGTCGGATCCGGTCAGCCGCTCCAGGTCCTGCATCCAGCCCTCCAGCTCCCGGTGCCGGACCAGGGCCCGGTCGACGGCTCCGTCGGCGTGCACGCCCCGAAGCCGGGGGTAGAGCAGCTGCTCCTCGGTGGACAGGTGGCGCACCAGGGCCGCCACCGCCCGCTCGGCCTGCGGGCGCACCCGGGGGTCGCGCGGCCCGTCCTCGGACGCCGCCGCGCACAGGTGCGAGAAGGCGGTGCACAGCTCCCGGTGCTCGGCGGTGAGCAGGTCGATCACGTCCTGCCCGGCGCCGCCGTCGCCGGGTCCGGAAGGGATCATGCCCTCAGGTGGCTCCATGCCCGTCCGCTACCGCTGTGCCCGGCGGGCGACCTCACTGCGGGGTGACATTAGCCTTACCAGCGGCGTCCGCCAGCAGGGCGGCGGTCCGCGCCCGGTCCTCGATGAAGGGGAAGTGGCCGACGCCCGGCAGCATGTGGACGCGGGCACCCGGCACGGCGCGGTACTCGGCGGCCGAAGCCGGGCGCCACCTGGGGTCCCGGTCGCCGAACACCACCGTGAGCGGCACGCCCCGCCGTGCCAGCCGCTCCGGAAGGGCCTCCTGCTCCATGTACTCGGTGGTCGCCCGCATCGACTCGGTGAACGCCCGGTGGCTCATGCCGCGCGCGTCGTCCACGAGCTCCTGCGGGACCGGGGTGTCGGCGCGGGCGAACCCGGCGGCGACCAGGGCGCGGATCGCCTCCTCGGGCGGCGGCCAGTCGTCGGGCCCGATCGCGGGGGCCTGTGCTCCGGTGAAGGCCGCCGGCCGGGGGCCGGTGCCGATGAGGACGATCCCGGCCACCAGTCCGGGCCGCTCCTCGGCCAGCGCGGTGGCGACCGCCCCACCGGAGGAGTGCCCCACGGCCACCACGCGCCCGACACCGAGCAGGTCCAGGGCGCGGCCCACCCTGCGCGCCTGCCGGGGGACCGCGTAGCCGCCGGCGGACGGCTCCCCGGACCGGCCATGGCCGAGCAGGTCGCTCCGCAGCACGCGGTGGGCGCCGCGCAGCTCCGGGACCAGCGTGTCCCAGCAGCGCGTGGAGGAGGCCGTGCCGTGCAGGAGCAGGAGGGCGGGGGCGTCTCCGGGGCCGTCCTGGCGGATGTGGATGTCGCCGTCGTCAAGGCTCAGCATGGTCATGGCCCCACTCTGCGGCCGCACGGGGCAGGTGTATTGGACGAATGTCCCCTCCCCGGCGCTCCGTAGGATGCGGCCATGGAGTCCGTGGAGTCCGCCGCGGGCGCGCGCACCGCTCCGGCCCACTGGCGCGTGGCGCGTCCCGGGCGCCCCGTCCGGCAGGCGGGGCTCGACATGGCCGGGTTCACCGTGCCGGGTGCGGAGGCGGTCCGGATGGTCCCCCATCCGGCGGTGGCACTGTTCCTGGAGTTCGGGTCCGACCGGCCCTCCGTGGAGGTCGGGGGGCGCCGGTACCGGGGCAGTGTGGCCGCGGGGCCGGGAGCCGGGTCGGGAGGAGGGGTCATGGCATGGGGGCGGCACGTCGAATGCCTGCAGGTACGGCTCTCCCCGGCGCTCGCGCGCGCGGTGCTGGGCGTGCCCCCGGGCGGGCTGGAGGGGGCGGTGGCCCTCCTCGACGACCTGTGGGGCGCGGAGGCGGGCCGGATCCGGGAGCGGCTGGCCGCCGCGCCCTCCTGGCGGGGGCGGTTCGCCCTCGCCGAGGAGTTCGTGGCCCGCCGGTGCGCTGCGGCGCGCCCCGCGGAGCCGGAGGTGGCGTGGGCCTGGTCGCGGATCGCGGCCGCCCGGGGCAGGGTGCGGGTCGAGGCGCTCGCGGCGGAGGTCGGCTGGAGCCGCAAGCGCCTGTGGTCCCGGTTCCGGTCCCAGATCGGCCTGCCGCCCAAGCGCGCCGCCGCGCTGGTGCGCTTCGACCGCTCCGCGCACCGTCTGGCCGAAGGCGGCCCCCCGGCCCAGGTCGCCGCCGAGTGCGGCTACTTTGACCAGTCCCATCTGCACCGGGAGGTGGCGGCGTTCGCCGGGGAGCCCCCGTCCGCCCTGGCCGGGGAACCGTGGCTGCGGGTGGACGGCCGGGCCTGGCCGGGCGCGGCGCACGGCGGGCGCCCCCGCGGGTTTCAAGCGCCCCGGACCTGGTAGCGGAAGGGCGATGCCCCCGCGCAGGTCAGGCGCGGGGCGAACTCCAGGGAAGGAGTCCACCATGGCCGAGACCGTTCGCGAGGTCATGACGACCCCGCCCTATACCGTCGCTCCCGGGACGCCGCTGCGCGACGTCGCCCGGATCATGCGCGACAAGGAGGTCGGGGACGTCCTCATCGCGCAGGACGGCCGACTGCACGGGCTGGTCACCGACCGCGACATCACGGTGCGCTGCGTCGCCGAGGGGGCGGACTGCTCCACCGAGACGGTCGACCGGTCGTTCACCGGGCAGACGGTGACCGTCGGCCCGGACACGCGCGTGACCGAGGCCGTGCGGCTGATGCGCGAGCACAGCATCCGCCGGCTCCCTGTCGTCGAAGAGGACCGCCCGCTGGGCGTGGTGTCCTTGGGCGACCTGGCGCTGGAGCGGGACCCGAGGTCGGCGCTGGCCGACATCAGCGCGGCCGAGCCCAACAACATGTGACGGTGTCGGCGACAGAGCGGCACAGAGCGGCGGGGGCCGCCCTTGGACGGGGCGGCCCCCGCGTGTGGTCTGCCCCTTCGCCGGTCATCCGATGCGCGCCATCAGGCGGGTGCAGGCGTCCTCGCACAGCATGCAGGTGTCGGCGCACAAGGCGCAGTGCTCGTGCCGGTCGGCGTGGCGGCGGCACTCCTCGGCGCAGGCGCGGCAGTACTCGGCGCACACCGACAGCAGGGCGCGCTGCATCAGCGGGTCGGCGGCGGTGCGCCGGGACAGGACCTTCAGGGTCGCGTCGCACACGTCCGCGCAGTCCTGGTTCATCCTGACGCACGGCACCAGGTCCACCGCGTCGCGCTCGCCCAGGCACGCGTCGGCACAGGCGACACACGCCTGCGCGCAGGCGGCCAGGCGTTCGATGGCTGAGGAGAGGAGTTCGGCGTCCCCCACGACGTCGCGCGGGTGGGTCCGCAGGAACTCCTGGGTCTGGGTGGGCATCGGGTCCTCCTCGGCTCGGTTCCCCGTCTCGGGTCCGCTACCTGCGGGGACCGCGGGTAAACACCGCCGGGGCCTCCCCCGGGCCGAAGGCGGGCGGCGCCCTCGCTCCTGGTGCCCGGCCCGCCGCTCGAACGGGCCGGGCACCGGCCGTCCTCCGCTGGATCCCCCCTGTGGCCCACCTCGGGGGCACCGGGGCACCCCCCCAGAACCCCGGCGCCGCGCCCGAGGCGGCGTGCACCCGGGCGGAGGTCCGGGTGGAGGCGGGGGCGCCGGGTCACCGCCCCTCGCGCCTCGTCCCGGGCCCTAACCCGCTGCGGGCGGGAGCATGCACACCCCGCCGAGAAATTCTGTGGAACCGCGCCCGCCGGGCGGCCGGCCGCCGTCAGCCGCGCAGGCGCAGGGCCAGGAACAGGTCGACCCGGTGGTCCAGGCGGCTCAGGTCGCGCCCGGTCAGCTCCTCCACCCTGCCGATGCGGTAGCGCAGCGTGTTGACGTGCACGTGCATCGCCGACGCGCACCGCTGCCAGGACCCCGAGTGCTCCAGGAACCGCTCCAGGGTCTCCACCAGGTCCGAGCGGTGGTCCCGGTCGTAGGCCAGCAGCGGCCCCAGCAGCCGCTCCCGGTAGGAGGCCCGCACCTCCTCGGGGACCGAGGCCAGCAGCAGCTCGTGCGAGTCGATCTCGGCCCCGGCGATCACCTGGGCCCTCCCCCGGCGCAGCCCCGCCAGCCTGCGCGCGTGCCGCGCCTCGGCCGCCGCCCCGCGCAGGTCGCCCAGCTCGCGCGGGGTCGAGCAGATGCCCACCGCCAGGCTGTAGTCGACCAGCCCCGGCTCCAGGGCCCGCGCCCCGCGCTCCAGCTCGGCGTGCAGCCCCTCGGCGGCGCGGGCGCCCTCCTCGGCCGCGTCCGGCACCGGCACCACCGCCAGCACGTCGCCCTCCCCGGTGACCACCGCACCGGGCCGCTCGGCCAGCAGCTCGCCCAGCACCCGGCGGGCCAGGTCGGGCAGGCGCGGCTCGGGGGCCAGGGCGGCGCTGACCACCACGTGCCCGCGGCCGGGCCCCGGCTCGGCGCCCGCGGCGCGCAGCAGCGCCTCGACCTCCTCCAGGCGCTGCTCCTCCACCAGCCGGGGAAGCGCCTCGGCGTGCCGGGCGTCGTTGAGCGCCCGCTCCTCCTCCCGGCTGCGGGCCAGCACCGCGATGGAGGCCAGCTCGGCGACGGCCTCGTGGACCTCCTCCTCCCAGTCCTCGTGGCGGCCCTCGCACACCAGCAGCCACCCCGCCAGCGGGTGGGAGTCGCGGGTCTGCACCGGCATCACGGTCAGCTCGCGCCCGGACCCCCCGCCGCCGGGCAGCGCCGTGCTGCGCGGGAACGACGGCCAGGACAGGGCGCGGGCGGCCAGTTCGGCTCGGGCCTGCCCGCCCAGGCCGGGGCCCGCGGCGGCGACCGCGCGGCCGGTGCTGGAGAGCACCCAGGCGCGCAGCCGCGCCTGCTCGGCGGCCGTGGCGAACACGGCGGGGAAGTCGGCCCCGGCGGCGACCTCGGCCATCATCCGGCGGTGCCGGTCCCGGTTCTCGGCGATGGTGGTGAAGCGGCGCCGGTTGATCAGCCGCAGCACCTCCTCGGTGACCGCGCCGAAGGACGTCTCGGCGGGCACCTCCAGCAGCGGGACGCCGTGCCGGGCGCAGGCCTCGACCAGGTCTCGGGGGACCTCGCCCAGGGCGGTCCCGGCGCCCACGGCGGCCGCCCCCGCCTCGGCCACCGAGGACACGAACACCTCCGAGTCCTCTGGGCCGGTCCGCCACATCATGCCGGTGAGGACCAGCTCGCCGCCGGTCAGGTAGCGGGCGGGCCGCAGCAGGTCGGTGGTGTAGGCCCAGCGGATCGAGCGGTGGGCCTGGTCGGCTCCGCTCAGGAAGCGCAGCCTCAGCCGGGGGATGGAGACAAGTTCGCCGAGCCGCATGGAGTCCCTTCGTCTGGCGCCGCGGCGGGCCGCGACGCGGCCACGTTAACCCACGACGGGTTGTTGGAGGAAACAACAAAGCACCACCCGCGACCAGGGCTCCGGTTCATGGGTTCACCGGGTGGTCGCGCCGCGTTCCCCAGTGTTGTACTTCACATACACACCCGGCGTAGACCACACGGCGAACGGCGCGACCGTCCGCCCGCGCAACGACGAGGACGAGTATGGACTTCCTGCGCCCTTCCACGTTGGAGGAAGCGCTTGCCGCCAAGAGCGCGCACCCCGACGCGGTCCCGATCATGGGCGGCACCGACGTCATGGTCGAGCTGAACTTCGACAAGCACCGGCCCGGGGCCCTGATCGACCTGACCCGCGTGCCCGAGCTGGCCCAGTGGGGACCGGACGGCGACGGGGTGCGCCTCGGCGCGGGCGTGCCCTACACCCGGATCATCTCCGAGGTGGGCGAGCGCGCCCCGGCGCTGGCGCAGGCCTCCCGGTCGGTGGCCTCGCCGCAGATCCGCAACCGCGGCACGGTCGGCGGCAACCTGGGCGGGGCCTCCCCCGCCGGGGAGTCGCACCCGGTGCTGCTGGCCACCGACGCGGTCATCGAGCTGGCGTCGGTGCGCGGCACCCGGCGGGTCCCGGCGCGCGAGTTCTACCTGGGGCTGCGCCGCACCGCCCGGCAGGACGACGAGCTGATCACCGCGGTGCTGCTGCCCCGCCCGGCCGGGCCGCAGCACTTCTCCAAGATCGGCACCCGCAACGCCATGGTGATCGCGGTGGCCAACTTCAGCCTGGCCCTGGACGCCGGCAAGCGGACCGTGGGCACCGGCCTGGGGTCGGTGGCGCCGACCCCGATCCGCGCCGAGGAGGCCGAGGAGTTCCTGGCCGGGGAGTTCGACTGGGACGGCGGCGCCGTGCTGGACGAGGCCGTGGTGCGCCGCTTCGGCGAGCTGGTGTCCTCGGTCGCCCGCCCCATCGACGACCAGCGGGGGTCGGCCGACTACCGCCGCCACGCCGTGGGCGTGATGGCGCGCCGCGCCCTTTCCTGGTCGGTCACCGACTACCGCAAGAGCCTGCAGGACCCGAGGGGAGACGCCCGATGCGCGTGACGTTCACCGTCAACGGAGAGCAGGTCAGCGCCGACGACGTGTGGGCCGGTGAGAGCCTGCTGTACGTGCTGCGCGAGCGCCTGGGCCTGCCGGGCAGCAAGAACGCCTGCGAGCAGGGCGAGTGCGGCTCGTGCACGGTCTACCTGGACGGCGTGACCGCCTGTTCGTGCATGGTCGCCGCCGGGCAGGCCGAGGGGCGCGACGTGCGCACCGTCGAGGGCCTGGCCGACAAGCAGGGCGAGGGCGACGAGAAGCGCCTGGGCACGGTCCAGGAGGCGTTCGTGGAGATGGGCGCGGTGCAGTGCGGCTTCTGCACCCCCGGCCTGCTGGTGCAGACCGACGACCTCATCGCCCGCACCGTGGGCGCCGGCAAGGGCGTGCCCGAGGACTCCGAGATCCGCGAGGCGCTGGCCGGCAACCTGTGCCGGTGCACCGGCTACGAGAAGATCATCGACGCGGTGCGCGTGGCCGCCGAGCGCGAGTCCGCCAAGGCGGGCGGTGCCGCATGACCGGGTCGACCAGCGGCGCGGACGGCGCGGGGACCGGGACCGTCGTCATCGACGGCGCCTACATCGCCACGGTGGGCGGCGCCGAGTACGCCGCCGGGCACATCGTGGCCGAGAACGGGCGCATCACCCGCGTGGGCTCGGGCGCCGCGCCCGACATCCCCGGGGCGCTGCGCGTGGACGGCCGCGGCTGCGTTGCCACGCCCGGCCTGGTGAACACGCACAACCACCTGTACCAGTGGGCCACCCAGGGGCTGTTCGCCGACGGCACCCTGTTCGAGTGGCTGGTGGGCTCCTACGAGATCTGGCACCGGCTGGACGCCGAGGTGGTCTCCGGCACCACCACCGCGGGCACCGCCTGGCTGGCGCTGTCGGGCTGCACCACCGCCTCGGACCACCACTACATCTACCCGGCCGGGCGCGGCGACATCGCCGCCGCCGAGGTGGAGGCGGCCCGCCGGGTCGGCATCCGCCTGGACCTGGCCCGCGGGTCGATGGACCGGGGGCACTCCCAGGGCGGGCTGCCGCCGGACTCGGTGGTGGAGACCCTCCAGGGGGCCCTGGAGGGCACCGCCGCGGCCATCGACGCCCACCACGACCCCTCGCCCGGGTCGATGACCCGGGTGGCGGTGGCGCCCTGCTCGCCGTTCTCGGTCAGCAGCGAGCTGATGCGCGGCGCCGCCGAGCTGGCGCGCGCCAAGGGCGTGCGGCTGCACACCCACCTCGCCGAGACCCTCGACGAGGAGGAGAAGTGCGCCGCCGAGTTCGGCTGCACCCCGGTGGAGTACGCCGAGAAGCTGGGCTGGCTGGGCGAGGACGTGTGGTTCGCCCACGCGGTGCACCTGTCGGACGCGGCCATCGCGCGCATCGCCGAGACCGGCACCGGCGTGGCGCACTGCCCCACCTCCAACGCCCGGCTGGGCGCGGGCATCTGCCGCACCACCGAGCTGCTGGCCGCCGGTGCGCCGGTGGGCCTGGGCGTGGACGGCCCCGCCTCCAGCGAGCTGACCCCGCTGGCGGGCGAGATGCACCAGGCGCTGCTGATGGCGCGCGCCCGCAAGGGGCCTCAGGCGCTCAGCGCCCGGCAGGCCCTGCACATGGCCACCCTGGGCGGCGCCCGGGTGCTCGGCCGCCAGGACGAGCTGGGCTCGCTGGAGGAGGGCAAGCTCGCCGACATCGCGCTGTGGCGCATCGACGGCTTCGGCTACGACGTGATCGACGACCCGGTGGTGGCCCTGACCTTCGGCCCGGTCCCGCCGCTGGAGCGGCTGCTGGTCGGCGGCCGCACCGTGGTCGAGCGCGGCGAGCTGCGCACCGTCTCCCACGGCGAGGCCGCCGAGGCCGGCCGCGCCGCCCACCGACGACTGACCCAGGAGGTGAGCCGGTGATGTCCGGCACGACGACCCGGGCCCCGGGCGACCTGTCCAGCACCACCCGGGACGGTGTGGGGGCCAGCCCCCGCCGCCCCGACGGCACGCTCAAGGTCACCGGCGAGTTCGCCTACTCCTCCGACATGTGGATGGAGGACATGCTCTGGGGGATGACGCTGCGCAGCCCCCACCCGCACGCCCGGATCCTGGGCATCGACATCACCGAGGCGCTCAAGGTGCCGGGGGTGCACGCGGTCCTCACCCACGAGGACGTGCCCGGGCAGAAGCGCTACGGGCTGGAGTACGAGGACCAGCCGGTGCTCGCCTACGACAAGGTGCGCTACAAGGGCGAGCCGGTGGCGATCGTGGCCGCCGACCACCCCGAGACCGCGCGCCGCGCCCTGGAGCGCGTCAAGGTCGACTACGAGGTGCTGGACCCGGTCAGCGACTCGCGGCGGGCCGCCTTCGACCCCGAGTGCCCCCTGGTGCACGAGGACGGGTCGCTGCCGGTGCACGAGGAGTACAACCAGCACGGCAACGTCGTGCGCCACCAGCCGATCCGCACCGGCGCCTTCACCGGCGGCGCCCCCCTGGAGGAGCTGCGCGCCCGGGCGGCCGCGGTGGTGTCCACCGAGTACGAGGTGGGCATGCAGGACCAGGCCTTCCTCGGCCCCGAGTCGGGCATGGCCGTGCCCGCCGAGGACGGGGGCGTGGACCTGTACATCGCCACCCAGTGGCTGCACGTCGACCAGCGCCAGATCGCCCCGGCCCTGGGCCTGCCCCAGGACAAGGTGCGGCTGACCCTGGCCGGGGTGGGCGGGGCGTTCGGCGCCCGCGAGGACCTGTCCATGCAGATCCACGCGTGCATGCTGGCCCTGCACACCGGCCGCCCGGTGAAGATCGTGTACAACCGCGAGGAGTCGTTCTACGGCCACGTGCACCGGCACCCGGCCAAGATGCGCTTCGAGCACGGCGCCGAGGCGGACGGCACGCTGCTGTACGCCACCCTGGAGATCATCGTCGACGGCGGGGCCTACGCCTCGGCGACCCCGGCGGTGGTGGGCGTGGCCTCCTCGCTGGGCATCGGCCCCTACGAGGTGCCCAACGTCCGGGTGGACGCCTACGGCGTGTACACCACCAACCCGCCGTGCGGGGCGATGCGCGGCTTCGGCGCGGTGCAGGCGTGCTTCGGCTACGAGTCGCAGATGGACAGGCTCGCCGCCGAGCTGGGCATGCACCCGGTGGACCTGCGCATCAAGAACGCCATGAAGCAGGGCTCGCGGATCATCACCGGCCAGCTCATGGACACGCCGCTGCCGATGGCCGAGATGCTGCAGCGCGCCAAGGACATGCCGATGCCGGTGGCCCGCGAGCAGCTTCCCGACCCCTCCGACCTGCGCACCCTTCCGGGCGGGGTGGCCAACACCACCCACGGTGAGGGCGTGGTGCGCGGCGTCGGCTACGGGGTGGGGCTGAAGAACCTGTGCTTCTCGGAGGGGTTCGACGACTACTCCACCGCCCGGGTGCGCCTGGAGCTGATCGGCGGCGAGCCGGTCGCGCTGGTGCACACCGCCGCGGCCGAGGTCGGGCAGGGCCTGGTCACCGTCAAGGGCCAGATCGCCCGCACCGAGCTGGGCGTGGAGCGGGTGACCATCCACCCCTCCGACACCCAGGTCGGCTCGGCCGGGTCGTCCTCGGCCTCCCGCCAGTCCTACATGACCGGCGGCGCCGTCAAGACGGCCTGCGAGGCGGTGCGGGCCCGCGTCTTCGAGATCGCCCGCGAGCGCGGGCTGGTCTCCCCCGGCCACCCGGACGCGGTGCTGTCGCTGCAGGGCGGCAAGCTCGTCTCGGAGACCGACGGGGTGCTGGCGCCGCTGGCCGACGTGCTGGAGGGCGGCCCGGTCGAGGAGACCCGCGAGTTCCACCACCGGCCCACGCACATGCTCGACCCCACGTTCGGCCAGGGCGACTCGCACACCCAGTTCGGGATGTGCGTGCACCGCGCCGTGGTCGACGTGGACGTGGAGCTGGGCCTGGTCAAGGTGGTGGCGCTGGACGCGGTGCAGGACGTCGGCAAGGTCATGCACCCCCAGCAGCTGGCCGGGCAGATCCAGGGCGGCTCCACCCAGGGGCTGGGCCTGGCGCTCATGGAGGAGATCCAGGTCAAGGACAGCCAGATCCGCAACCCGTCCTTCACCGACTACCTGATCCCCACCATTCTGGACACCCCGCCGATGCGGATCGACGTGCTGGAGCACGCCGACCCCAACGCGCCCTACGGGCTGCGCGGCGCGGGCGAGCCGCCGACGCTGTCGTCGACACCGGCGATCGTGGCGGCGGTGCGGGACGCCACCGGGCGCGCGCTGACGCACGCCCCGGTGCGCCCTGAGGACATCGTGGGCATCGAGCTGTAGCGCCCCCGATCCTGCCCGTCCCGGTCCGCCGGCGCCCTCGGTGCCGGGACGGGCAGCCTCCGGACCCAGGAGGCACGCGAGAAGAGGAGAACACGGGGCCTGGGCCCACGCGGCGGTAACGTGGCCGCCCGCGGGCGCGGGGCCCCGCACCGGCCCCCTGTGCACGCGCCTCGTCCGGGCGCACCCACAGGTGGTCACAGAAAGTAACCGACCCCCCGCACGCGGTACCGGGCAGGGCAGGCCCGGACCCGACTCCCTCCAGGAGGGGACATGACTCGACTCGACGCGAAGGGGCCCACGCCCGACCCGGCGACGGCCTCCAGGACCGATCGATCCTGGCTCGACCGGTTCTTCTTCGTGACCGAACGCGGCTCCACCTACGGGCGCGAGATCCGCGGAGGCCTGACCACCTTCATGGCCATGGCCTACATCATCGTCCTGAACCCGATCGTGCTCAGCGGGGCGCAGGACGTCAACGGATACGCTCCCACCTTCGAGCAGCTCACCACGATGACCGCGCTGTCTGCGGGCATCGTCACCATCCTGATGGGCGTGCTGGGCCGGGCGCCCATCGCGCTGGCCGCCGCCCTGGGCGTCATGGCGGTGGTGGCCTACCAGGCGGTCCCCCAGATGACCTGGCCGCAGGCGATGGGCCTGGTGGTCTGGCAGGGCATCGCCATCATCCTGATGGTGGTCACCGGGGTGCGCACCGCGGTGATGAACGCGCTGCCGCACAACCTCAAGCTCGCCATCGGGGTGGGCATCGGCATGTTCGTCGCGCTGATCGGGCTGGCCAACGCCGGGTTCGTCAGCGCGGGCGAGGGCAGCCTGCTGCAGCTGGGCACCACCGGACACCTGGCCGGGTGGCCCGTGGTGGTGTTCATCATCGGGCTGCTGGTCTCGGCGGTCCTGCTGGCCCGCAACGTGCCCGGGGCGATCTTCTACGGGATCGTCACCGCCACCGCCATCGCCGTGGCCGTCACCTACGTGTTCCGGCTCGGCGACGAGACCTGGGGCGGCTCGGCGCCGCGGCTGCCCGAGACGCTGTTCACCGCACCCGACTTCAGCCTGTTCTTCCAGGTCGACCTGTTCGGGGCATGGACCCAGGCGGGTCCGGCCAGCGCGGCGGTCATCCTGTTCACGCTGATCCTGGCCGGGTTCTTCGACGCGCTGGGCACCGTGCTGGCGGTGGGCAACAAGGCGGGGCTGACCGACGAGAACGGGCAGATGCCGCGCACCAACCAGATCCTGGGCACCGACGGCGCCGGCGCCGTGGTGGGCGGGCTGACCAGCTCCTCGGCCACCCTGGTGTTCGTGGAGTCCACGGCGGGCGTCAGCGAGGGCGCCCGGACCGGCCTGGCGAGCCTGGTCACCGGCGGGCTGTTCCTGCTGGCGATCCTGTTCTCCCCGGTGTTCGGGATGGTCCCGGGCCAGGCGGCCTCGTGCGCCCTGGTGCTGGTGGGGGCCATGATGATGATGGGCGTGGGCGCCATCGACTGGAGCGACATCTCCATCGCGATCCCGGCGTTCCTGACCATCGCCCTGATGCCGTTCACCTACGACATCGCCACCGGCATCGGGGCGGGCATCGTCGCCTACACCATCATCAAGACCGCCGTCGGCAAGTACCGCGAGGTGGGCTGGCTGATGTGGATCCTGACCGCGGTGTTCGCCGCCGACTTCGCCATGGCGGGAATCGAGCACCTTCTGGGCCTGTAGCCCCCGGCCCTCTCCCCCACCCCCCATGCGGCGCCCGTGCCCGGAGTCCCCTCCGGCCACGGGCGCCGCCCGTCGTTCGGGGCCCACGCCCGGCCCCGACACCGGCCGGGGCCGATCCGACCTCGGATTTTCACCCTGGATCGAAAGAGTTTGCTTCAGAGCGAGACACGTAACTACCGTGCCGTTCGCCTTCCGGTATCTCGGCCGGAACGGCGGGTGTCCTCCCGCCCGCCGTCGACCGAGGGATCGGGCACCACCGACAAGAGAACGACCAACGCCCACCACGCACGGTATCCCCACGACTGCGAACCCCGGCCCCGTTCGCGCCTCCTCTGATGGGTCCCCGCATCGACGGGTGCGACGGAACCGGCCCCCGGGAGCGCGGGACAGGGCGGTAGGCGCCACCCCGCTGTGCAGCCGCAGGCGCCGCGAGCCCTTGTCCTTCCCCGGTCCCGACCGGGATTCCGCGGACCGTCTCAACCGTGAATCGAGGCCCATCCCCCGCCAGGACGCTCCGCCCCCCTTCCCCCATGCATGGGAACGCTCCCATTCGTGCCCTCGTCCCCACGGCGCGGTCTCCCCGCTCGGCCCGCCCCGAGAGGCGCGATCGGACCGGGGCGTGCGGACCGCCGCACAACAGAAACGGACAGGGACACACGAGTGCAGACCCCACCACGCTCGCCCTTCGCAGGACCCCCGCTCCACCCCGAAGCGGTCGAGGACCTGACCCGGCGCGAGCTCCAAGTCCTGCTGCTGGTCGCCTCCGGGTGCTCCAACCGGGAGATCAGCAGGAGGATGACCGTGACCGAGCGGACGGTCAAAGCCCACATCACCCGGATATTCGAGAAGCTCGACGTGGAGTCGCGCGTCCAGGCCGCCCTGACCTTCATCGTGAGCAGGTGCCCGGCGTGCTCCGCCCGGTTCTCCCACGACCGGGCCGCGGCCGACACGGTACGGGAGGCCTGATCCCCGATGCGCGTGTCCCTCCTCTTCCCCCACACCCCGCTGGACGCCGACGAGGTCCGCCCCTTCGCCGACCTGGTCCGCCTCCGCGACGCCCACCGGCTCTGGATGGGGACCTCGCCGCAGGGCGACCCCCTGCCGGCGCTGGCCTACCTCGCCGGAGCGGGGTACCGCGTCCCCGTAGGGACATCGGTACAGCTCACGCCGTTGCGCCACCCCTTCCAGGCGGCGGCCGACGCCCGGGCACTGTCCCTGCTGACCGGCCGCCCGGTGGTGGCGGGGTTCGGTGCGGGCACCCCCGAGGTCATCGCCCACCTCCTGGGCCGCCCCTATGAGCGCCCGGCCGCGGCGGTGCGCGACTACCTCGCCGAGGTCCGCAGGTACCTGGACGGCGGCGACGCGCTCCTCGCGAAGACCGACCACCCGCGCGTCGAGCTGGCCGCGGGGGTCCTGCGGCCCGGCATGGCGCGGGCCGCGGCCGGCGTCGCCGACGCGGCCGTGACGTGGATGACCCCGCCGGAGTACCTTCGCGATGCCGTCGTCCCGGCGTTGGGCGGCGGCACGGATCGGCCGCCCCGGCTGGTGACCGTGGTGCACGCGGCCGTCCGGAGACCGGGCCGCGACGCACGTGCGCTGGCCTTCGAGGCGGCGCAGGGGCACCTGTCCGCCGGACACTACGTCGACATGCTGAACCGGGCGGGCCTACGCGTCAGTGCCGCCGACCCGTGGGAGGGGGCCGGGCGGCTCGTCGACGGCGGCGTCTTCCTCTACGGCTCCGCCGCGGAGGTGGCCGAGGGATTGAAAGGCTACGCCGCCGCAGGCGCCGACGAGGTCGTCATCAATCCCGCCGGTGCCACGGCCACCGAGAACGTCCGCTCAGGAGCCGAAGACGCGGCCGAAATCCTCGCCGAATTCCACGACCAACGGTAATACTCCACGGACGCCCTGTCACCCGCGCCGGGATCCCCTCTCCCTGAAGTACACCTCCCGAAAGTACAGGCCCCTAAAGTCCACTGGAACCCGCATTCCGGTTCCGACAGGATCTCTCCTGTCGGAACCGGGAACAAAAGGCCCGGTCCGCACCGGAGCCGCCATCCCGAGGGCGGCGGGGCCCGAACGACCGTCGGGCCCTCTTCTCCGGAGCGGAACCGCCGCCCCCGCGCTCCGCCATTCGATGCGAATACGCCGAGAGACCGGAGGGCCATACCATGACGAACCCGAATGCGGGAATCCTTGAGGAGATCGGCGAGCAGGGCCTGGCGCAGATCGCCTTCGGCGCCGACGCGCACCCGAATCCCATCACCAATCCCTCGTGCGCGACGCCGAGCATCATCCTCGGCAACCCGGGGAAGATCTGCACGCTCACCGTCGAATGCCAGGACGGCTGCTGAGAACGCCCCTTCTTCGACCGAAAACGACGAGGAGAGTTCCATGCCGAACCCGAATATCGGAATCCTGGCCGAGATCGACGACCAGAACCTCCGGGGCATCGCCTTCGGCGCCGACGCCGCCCCCAACACCATCAGCAACGGCTGCACCATCGTCATCAGCGCGGTCATCGGCAACGAAGGACGCGTCTGCACACTCACCGTCGAATGCCAGGACGGCTGCTGAGGCCGCTCCGGCCCCGTTGAACACGACGAGGAGCATTCCATGACGAACCCCAACGCCGGAATCCTGGTCGAGATCGACGACCAGAACCTCCGGGGCATCGCCTTCGGCGCCGACGCCCACCCGAACACCCTCAGCTTCACTTGCGAGGATTCCTTCACCTTCCCCATCTGCGTCACCTTCACGGAGGACGTGGGGATCTGCCCCTAGAGCAGACCACTGCAGACCGCTGCGGGCCGTGCCGTGCCCGGCAGGGCCCGCAGCACGACCCACCGCCCGGCCGCACCGGGCGGGACGATCCGAATCTGGAGTAGCCACGGTGGACGGTCATGGGGCGGACGACGCGCGCGTCGTCATCGACAAGTACCTGCCCGAACTCGATTCCGAGGATGTGCGCGAGGCCCTCGTCGAGCATCTCGTCGCGGTACCGGCCGATATCCCCGCCGACGAAGGCGAGTTCCCTCCGCCGCCCGACTACGACCCCGGCGCGGACGGCGAAGGCGGGATGCGGGACTACTACGCCCACTGGACCCGGGCCTGGTCCGACGGCCTCGCGGCCCGGATCGCCGCCTCCCCGCAGGTCGCCCCCGGCGCCGGCATCGCCGCCGGATTCATCGCCGACCAGACCGAGCGGACGGGCGCCGCGATGGTCCGCGTCCTGCTCGAAGAGCTGTACCGGCTGCGCAGCAGCGGCGGCCTGGACGGGGCGACCGCTGAGGAGCGCTACCGGAGTTTCCGCCACTGGACGAACAGCCCGGACGGCCACCGCCACCTGCTCGGCCGCTACCCCCACCTGTTCCGCTCGTGCCGCGCCCAGGTGCAGGCGGCCGCGGACCACCTGCTCGCCATCATCGGCGAGGTGGAGCGCAATCGCGCGGCCCTCGACCGCGGCATGCCCGGTGTGCGGGAGGGCAGCAGGATCACCTCGGTCCGGCTCGGGAGGGGCGACACCCACAACGGCGGCCTGTCGGTGGCCGAGATCGGGTTCGACGACGGTGGCCGGATCCTCTACAAGCCGCGGCCGGTGCAGGCCGAACGCGGCTACAACGCCTTCGTGGACTGGCTGAACCGGCGCATGGGCGCCGCCCTGCCGACCGTGCGGTACCTGCCCGCCGACGCCGGGGGTTTCAGCGCGTTCGTCGCCACGGGCCCGTTCTCCGGGACCGCCGAGGAGTACTACGGGGCCCTCGGACGCCTCGCGGGCGTGCTCTACCTGGTCAAGGGGGTCGACATCCACTTCGAGAACCTCCTCTCCTCCCCCGCGGGTCCGACCGTCATCGACGCCGAGACCCTCTTCGCCCCGCGCTGGCGCATACCCGAGACCGCCGATTCCGCCTGGATGTCCGCCGGGCGCCGCCTCAACGAGTCGGTGGCCTGCACCGGCCTACTGCCGATGGTGATGCGCCGGCCGGGCGCCGACAGCGGCATGCACGTCGGTGTCGTCGGCTACGAGGCCGGGCAGCAGGCTCCGTACCGCGCCCTGCGGGTGCGCAACCGCGGGCGCGACGACATGCACACCGAGCTCGCCACCGCCACCGCGTCCGGCCCCGGCGGGGACACCGCCGAAGGCGTCGACGAGCCGTCCCCGGCGGCCCAGCGCGACACCATCAAGCGCGAACTGCGGCGGGTGCTGGAGTTCGCGGCCCGCCACCGCTCCGAGGTTGCGGACGCCGTCGAGGAGCACCTGGCCGACGCCCGGTTCCGCTACGTCGCCGAGCCCACGGCCTTCTACGCGCAGCTGCTGCGCATGGCACGCCACCCCGAGGCCGTGGCCGACCCCCTCGTCCGCGCGGCCCTGCTGCACCGGGTGGCGCTGACCAAGGGGGCCGTCGACGACCTGACCCGCGCCGAGGCCGCCCAGCTCGCCGCGGGCGACGTGCCCTACTTCTCCTACACCGGGCGTTCGACCGCCCTGGAGGCGGACGGGGCGGTGGTGCGCGCCGACGCCTTCGAGGAGCCCCCGGCCGCCACGGTCCGCGACCGGATCCTCGCGTTGGACGAGAAGGAGATCGAGCACCAGCTGCACATGGTCGACCTGGCGTTCGTCGCGCGGCTGCCCTTGGACAAGGAGACCACCGGGTTCGCCCCGGCGGCGTCCGGCCGCCGCGCGCCCGCCGCGCCTGTGGGCCGCTCTCGACTGCTGGCCGAGGCCGTTCGCATCGGCGACGACCTGGTGGCCTCGGTCATCCACGGCGATGACGCGGACTCGCCCGCCACGTGGATCGCACCGCAGATCGCCACCCTCGACGATCTGCAGTGGAGCCCCGGCGTGCTGGGGCCCGACCTGTACAGCGGGAGCAGCGGGGCGGCACTCGTCCTGGCCGGGCTGGCGCATGCGACCGGCCGTCGGGACTTCCGGGACACCGCACTGGCCGTGCTGGACCCTCTGGAGCGGGGGTTCGCCGACGACGGCCCCGGCGGCCTTCCCTCCCCGCCCGGCGCCTACGGCGGGATCGCCGGAGTGGCCTACGCACTGGCCACGGCCAGACGCCTGCTGGGCGACGACTCCGGCGCGGGCTCCGGTGACCTGGCCGAGGCCATCGCGCGGACGCTCGACGGGTGCACCGAGCCCGACCTCGTCGGCGGCGCCGCCGGGGCACTGGCCGTCCTCCTGTCGTTGCACCGGAACTGCGCGGACGCCCGCGAGCGGAAACGCATCGCCCGTGCCGCCCGCCGGGCCGCCGACACCGAGCTGCGCCTGCTCGCCGATACCGGCCCGGACGGACGCGCCACCGGGCACACCGGGTACGCCCACGGCACCATCGGGATCGCCCCTTACCTGCTGGAGTACGCGGCGGTCTTCGGCGATGAGCGCGCCCGCGAGACGGGCCTCCTCCTCGCTCACGGCATCGCCGCCGCCCAGGACCCGGACGACCGCGACTGGCCCCGCGAATGGGGCGGGGACGAGCGCTCCTACGCCTGGTGCCACGGCGCGCCCGGTCTGCTGCTCGGGGCACTGCAGGTGGGCCGCCACGCGCCGGACGCGATCCCCGAGGACCGGATCGCCCGCATGGCGGAGCTGACGCTCACCCGCGGGTTCGGCAACAACCCCAGCTACTGCCACGGGGACCTGGGCAGCGCCGAGACCGTCCTCTTCGCCGCACGGGAGCGGCCGGACCTGTTCCCGGCGGGGACCGCCGACGGGCTCTATGAGCATCTGTTCGACGCGGTGCTGGAGCGCTATCCGAGCCGGTGGGACACGCGCTACACCTACAGCCGCAGCCTGATGCTCGGCCGCCCCGGGACGGCCTGGTCCATTCTGCGCCGCCTCGAACCGGAGGCGTTCCCCTCCCTCCTGCGGCTGGACTGACCGCCGCATCGGCGCACCCGCCCCCCTGCCGAGGGGCCTTGGGCCCTCTGGTGCGGTGCGCCGCCCACGATCGGGCACCGGCAACCGCCGGTCGCCTCCACATGGATAGAGAAGGGATACGGCCATGAGCAACCTGCCCATGGACAAGTCCACCGGATACGTCTCCGTGGACGAGCTGGTCGAACTCGCCGAGCCCCCGGCGGGCTTCGCCGGTGGTGACGCCCAGGTCCAGAGCACCCTCGCCTGCGCCATCGCCAGCGTGACCGCGGTGTCCGTCATCAGCCAGGCGGCGGGCGACAACTGCCCCAGCACCGCCTGCACGAGCCGCTGCGCGGGCACCTGACCCGCTCGGCACGCCCCCGCGCCCCGGCGCATCCGCGCCGGGGCGCCCACCGTGCCTCCGTCCGGCCCGGCGGGCGCCCCGGCCGCGCCGCGCCTCCCACCGGCGCGGCCGCGAACCACGTCCCCTGGAGGTCAGCATGTCCGATGCCGCCGTGCGGTCCGCGCCGGCCGATACGGAGCGCGTCATCGATGAGCTCATCGCCGCCAAGAGCGGCGTGTTCGGCCGTTTCCACCGGCCCGTCCTCGACGCGTGCGCGGAGCGGCCCGCGCTGCGCCGGGCGGCCGCCGACGGCCGCGTCCGCCTCGTCCGTTCCATCCTGGGAAGCGTGCTGGACGGGCTGCACTGGATCGGCATCCGCTCGCTGGTCACCGCCTTCCGCGCGGCCCGCGCCGAGGAGGAGGCGCCGCCCGGCTACGCCGCGTTCCACGACCGGGTCGGCAGCGACGAGGGGCGCCGCCGCATCCTGGACGCCTTCCCCGAGCTGGAGCGGCTCCTGGGGCTGTTCGCCCGCAGGCGGATGGACCTGGCGGAGGCCGTGCTGGCCGCCGCCGACGAGGACGGCGGCCTGCTGCGCGAACGCTTCGGCACCGCCGGCCCGGTGGTCGCGGTGGAGCCGGGCGCGGGAGACAGCCACCGCGGCGGCGCCACGGTGTGCTTCGTGACGTGGGAGAACGGCACCACACTGGTGTACAAGCCGCAGGCGCGCACCGCACTGCGCATCCTGCAGGCCGTGCGCGGGGCCGCCGACCCGAGCGGGGGCTTCTTCGGGCCGCTGTGCCCGGACACCCTGGAACGGGACGACCACCTGTGGCAGGCGCGGGTCCTCTCCTCCGAACCCGCCGATGAAGGGCGGGCGGCCCTGTACTTCCGCAGGTTCGGCCGCTGCGCCGCACTGCTGAGCATGTTCGGCACCGGGGACCTGCACCACGAGAACGTCATCGCCACCGCCGACGGGCCGGTCGTCATCGACCTGGAGACCCTGGTCGGCCTTCCGAACCCGGCCACGGCCGCCGCAGGCACGGAAGGGGCTCCCCAAGGCGCCGACATCGAGTCCTCCGTCCTCAACACACTGATGTTCCCGGTTCGCTACACCGCCGAGCTGCTCGACATCGACTACTCCGCCCTCGGCAGCGTGCGCACCGACCATTCGGAGCGGCTGGAATCGTTCGCGGTCGTCGACGCGGGAACCGACGCCATCAGATTCGACACGGCCCCGGTCACCGCGGTGCGCGGCGAAAACGTGGCCCGCGTCGGCGGAGAACAGCTCGACCCCCGCCTCTGGGAGGACGAGCTGGTCACCGGGTTCGAGGAGGGACGCACCCGGCTGCGCACGGTCCGGGAGACGGCCGTGGAGGCGGTGCGCGGCACGGACGGCTGGTCGGTGCGCCAGCTCGTCCGGCCGACCTTCGTCTACTACCGGTTCCTGGAGGCCTCGACCCACCCCGCCCACCTGGCCGGGCGCGCCGCCCGACTGGACCTGCTCGACCGGCTGCCCCGGCGGCACCGCGGCCTGCGGCGCAGTGTCGCCGAAGAGGTCTGCTCCGAGGAGGCCCACGCCATGCTCGGCCTGGACACCCCCTTCTTCGAGGTGGAGTGCGACTCCACAGCGCTGCTGTGCAACGGTGGCGAGGAGGTGCCCGACGCCGTGGTGCGCACGCCGCGGGAGGCCGCCCTCGACAACATCGAGGCGTTCTTCGCCCGCCCGGAGCGGCGGGACCCGAGCTACATCCGCTTCGGCCTGGCCACATCGACCGACGACGCCTGGACCGACCGCCCTGCCAAGGCGCCCGCGGCAGGACACGCCGCGGCACGGCCGTCGCCGCTGACCGATCCCGGGGAGCTGGTGCGCACCATCGGCGACCTCTCCCTCGGCCCCCCGGAGCGCCCGACCTGGCTGATGCCGCGCCTGCAGGGCAACCACCTGCGCCTCGACGTCCTCTACCCGTCCCTCTACGAGGGCGGCGGACTCCTGCTCACCCTGGCCCGGCTGCACGACTCGGGGGGTGTCGATGCGCCCGGCGGCGTCGACCCCGCGGCCGCGCTGCGCACGGCCCTGCCCCGGGAGCTCCCTCCTGTCACGGCGCCTCTGGGCCTGTCCCCGTTCACGGGCGCCCTGTCCATGCGGGCGGTGGCCCTGGACCTCGGCGGGACCGGGGACGCCGCGCCGGAGGTCTCCCCGGAGGCGGAGACCGCCACCGCCCCCGACCGGCTCACCGTCGACGACCTGGACTACCTCAACGGCCTCGGCGGGTACCTCGTCCACCTCGCCGAGTACGACGACCCGGGTGCCCCGAGGCCCCCCGGCGCCGACCCCGAAGCGCTCGTCCGGCGCCTGGTCGAGGTGGACGGCCCGCCCGGCGAGCACCACGGGGAGCTGGGCCTGGCGCACGGCCGGTTCGGGCGGGTGGCGGCGCTGAGCGCGGGCATCGCCGCCGGCGCAGACCCCGACGGGCGCGCGCGGGAGCACCTTGAGGCGCTCACCGGCGCCTACCTGCGGTACCGGTGGCGCGACGACGTGCTGGACACCCCCGACGACGCCGCCGGGTGGTGCAAGGGCTACACCGGTATCGCCTTCGCCCTGGCCAAGGCCCTGTCGGTGCTCGGACTCACGCCGCGCCGGATCCGCAACGCCATCGGCGAGGAGGCCGGGCGCGCGGCCCACGGGCCCATCACCGGCGACATCAGCATGTGCCACGGAGCGGCCGGGCGGATCGCCGTGCTGGTCTGGCTCGCCGACCGCCTGGACTGGCCCGAGGCCCGCACCTGGGCCAAGGAGCTGGAATCGCGGTTCCTCGACCGCCACGCCGACGGCGGATGGCGCTGCGGCGCCGGGGCCACCACGGCCCTGCCCTCGTTCATGGCGGGCCTTTCCGGCTGGCACCACGCCCGGCTGATGCTGCAGGACCCGGCCGTCCGGCTGCCGCGCTGCCTGGGAGGGCGCTGATGGGGCGCGCTCGCCGGGTCCGGGAGGTCCAGCAGTTCGCCCAGACCGAGTGCGGCCTGTGCTGTATCGCCATGGTGCTCTCGGCGCACGGCTCGCACGGTACGGTGGCGGCCCTGCGGCGCGCCTATGAGACCGGCCGCGACGGGCTGTCCATGCACGACGTCGTGGACATCCTGCGCGGCTACAAGATGCGGGTGCGCACGTTCCGGGCGGGCAGGGACCGGATGCCCGAGCTGGCCCTGCCGCTGATCGCCTACTGGGACGACAGCCACCTGGTCGTCATCGAGCGCATCGGGCGGCGCGGCATCACCGTGGTCGATCCCGCCGGCGGCAGGCGCCGCTACGCCTTCGAGGAGTTCGACGAGCACTACAGCGGTGTGGTGCTGGAGGCGGTTCCCGCGCAGGACTACACCCCGGTCCGCCACCGCGAGCCGAGCATGTGGTGGACGTTCCTGCGCGCCGCCGCGGGCGCCAAGTGGCTGCTGGCCGGCGCGTTCGCGGTCTCGCTGGTGCTGTACGCGTTCACCCTGGCCGTGCCCGTCGCCGTGCAGTTCGCCATCAACAGCCGCGGTGCCTTCATCGAACAGACCCCGGCGGCCCTGCTCGCGGTGGCCTTCCTGGTGCCGATGGCGCTGCACTTCGCGCTCTCGGCGGTGCGGGCGCTGTGCCTGGCCTCGGTCATCCGCCGCCTGGGCGAGGCGATGATGGGGCAGACCTTCCGCAAGCTGTTGAGCCTGCCCTACAAGTACTTCTCCAGCCGCTCCCAGGGCGAGCTGGTGTACCGGCTGTCGAGCATCGCAGCGGTACGGGACATGATCTCCAACCAGGTGGCGGCGACGCTCCTGGACATCGGCAGCCTCGCCGTGGCCCTGACCTACATCTTTCTGCGGTCGCCGCTGCTGGGCGCGGTGGTGGTGGCGGTGATGGGCATGATGGCCGCCATCGCCGTGGCCGCCTACCGTCCGGTCCGCTCCACGACCGACCGCGAGATCGGCGCGACGGCCGAGTCCAGCGCGATCCAGATGGAGGCGATGGCGGCGATCGAGACGCTGAAGGTCTCGGGCATGACCGACTCCTTCTTCGCCGACTGGCGCAGGGTGTACGCCGGGGCGATGCGCCACACCTGGCGCCGGATCGTGCTGCAGGGGACGGCGACCAGCGGCTACGCGGCCCTCCAGACCTTCGGGCCGCTCCTGGTGCTGGGGCTCGGGCTGTGGCTGGTGGCGGGCGGGCGCCTGGACATCGGCTCGGCCGTGGCCGTGCAGAGCCTGACCGCCACCGGGCTGGCCACGGTGATGTCGCTGACCTCGGTGTTCAACCAGCTCATCACGGCCAACGCCCAGGTGTCGCGGATCGGCGACATCGTTCACCAGCCCGACGGCGAGGCGGTGTTCGGGGACCGGCCGCACGAGATCCGCGGGAACGTGTCGGTCCGGGACCTGCGGTTCACCTACCCGGGCGGTCGCGCCCCGGTGCTGGAGGGAGTGTCGTTCGACGCCCCCGTGGGCTCGTGCGTGGCCGTCGTCGGCGGGACCGGGTCGGGCAAGAGCACCCTCGGCAAGCTCCTGATGGGGCTGTATCCGGCCCAGGGCGGCGAGATCGCGTTCGACGGGGTGCGGGTCGGCGCGATCTCCGCGGACTCGTTCTACCGGGCCGTGGCCTACGTGCCCCAGGAGATCGTGCTGAGCAACCGCAGCATCGCCGACAACATCCGCTTCGGGCTGCCGGACCTGTCCCTGGAGGCGGTCCGGGCGGCGGCCGTCCGGGCCGACCTCGACGAGGACGTCCAGGCGATGCCGCTGGGGTACCACACCCAGGTCCGCGAGATGGGGAACACGCTCTCGGGCGGGCAGCGCCAGCGGATCGCGATCGCCAGGGCGCTGGCCCGCGACCCGAAGGTGCTGGTGCTGGACGAGGCGACCAACGCGCTGGACACCGTGACCGAGTCGCGGATCGCGTCCACGCTCGACGCCCTGCGCTGTACCCGCATCATCATCGCGCACCGCCTGTCCACCATCGCCGCCGCCGACCTCGTCGTGGTCCTGGACAAGGGGCGGGTCGTCCAGATCGGCGCCCATGAGGAGCTGATGGCCTCCTCCGGCAAGTACGCCGACCTGGTGCACTCCCAGGAGGTACTGGGGGGCGTTTGAGGCACGGGCAGGGTCGTGTCCCGTGGAGTGGTGTCATTTCCGTCCGCCCGGGTCGGCCCGCCGGTGACGGACCTGGCGCGGGCCGACGCACCTTCGGGGCCTTGACCGCTGACCCGCCTTCGGCGGGGTCGGCCTCCGGCCGCCCGCCGAAGGCGGTCACGGCCGACGAAGGTCACACCACTCGGCGGGACGCCATCGGCTCCGGTCGCCCCCGGTGCCGAGGAGAGGCGGCCGGACCGCCCGTCAGCCCTGTCCTTGGCCTCCGGTCGCGTGGTCGAGGCGCCAGAGGCGGTCGCCCTCCACGCGGGACAGGCGCCAGCCGTCGGGGGTGCGGACCGCCTCCATCCGGTACTCCTCGCCGACGGTGAACTCGGGGGTCTCCCCCTCACGGCAGAAGACCGCGATCTGCTGGGCGCCGAGCACGGCGCGGTCGCCGCCCACCTCCACCAGCGGATTGGTGGTCAGATGGTGGGTGCGCGCGAACGGGCCGTGGCTGCGGCGGGCGAGTTCGGCGACCCGGTCGGCCCCCTGCACCTCCCCGGATCCGACGACGACCACGGCGTCCTCGGTGAAGACGCTCCGCACGTCGTCGAAGCGCCCGTCGTCCAGCCACCGGCCGTGCCGCGCGAGCAGGTCGGTGATCTCGGCGCGGTCCGCGAGGCGGGCCGCGGTGTCCCCGGCGGCGCCCCCGCCGCCCTTTTCATTGGTCTCACCAACGTTCATGGCGGCGACCGTACACCAATTCGTTGGTGAGGCCAACGGTTGGCTAGACTGCCCGCATGACCGCCCGTCCCGCCGCGCAGCCGCCCGAACGGCTGCGCCGCCTGCCCAGCCGCCTGCTCACCCGGACGGCCGCCCAGGTCCAGCGCCTGGTGGCCGAAGGCCTCGGGGAGTACCGCACCCACCACTACGCGCTGATGGCCGCCGCGGCCGAGCTCGGTCCGGCCAGCCAGGCCGCGCTGGGCCAGGCCTGCGGGATGGACCGCAGCGACGTCGCGGCGGCCCTGGACGACCTGGCCGCGCGGGGGCTGGTGCGCCGCGCCCCCGACCCCGCCGACCGGCGCCGCAACACGGTCGTGCTCACCGGCGACGGTGAATGGGCCCTGCATGAGCTGGACGTGCGCGTGCAGGAGGTCCAGGAGCGCGCGTTCGCGCCGCTCACCCCG
Source organism: Nocardiopsis endophytica (assembly GCF_027706725.1). Lineage (GTDB taxonomy): Bacteria > Actinomycetota > Actinomycetes > Streptosporangiales > Streptosporangiaceae > Nocardiopsis_A > Nocardiopsis_A endophytica. The sequence continues at coordinate 40,368 of NZ_JAQFWQ010000031.1, read as the reverse complement.
GACGAGCGGGCCGTACTGGCCGATCTGCTGGAACGGGTGAACCGGCACCACGCCGAACACGCCGGAACGGGATGACTCCCCCTCGGGAGGTGCCCGGGGGCGCGTGCCCCGGCCCGCCTGGGGCGGGGGCACGCGCGGCCCTCACTCCTCGGCGGTGCACCAGTACTGCAGGGTGGCCTCACCGCTGTGGACGTAGGACAGGCCGGTGAAGCCGTGGCCGCCGGAGAACTCGATGTCCTGCACGGCCGGGGTCCCCAGCTGGTACAGGTCGCGCGCGATGCGGTCCCCGGCGGCGTCGGTGACGTCCACGGAGACCACGCGGCCCTCGGGCGCCTCGCCGATGTAGGTCAGCGCGACGCTCATCTCGTCGAACCCGGCGGAGTCCTCGGCGCCGGCCATGCCGTCGGTGCGTTCGGCCTCCAGGGTGGCGTCCCGCTGCCCGGCGCCGCTGTCGTCGGCCCGGTAGCTCACCTCGCACACCACCCGTGACGGCAGGTCGGCGCCGTCCCCTTGGGCTCCCGAGGTGCCCTGGGCCCCCTGAGCGGCGCCGCACCCTGCGGCGGCCGCCACCAGGGCCCCGGCTCCTGCGAGGACGGCCGCCCCATGACCCTTCATCTCGTCTCCTCCCGACGCGCGTGCGGTCACTGCGGTGGGATGGGGGTGTCACAGGGTATTACGCGGCACGCGCAGGGTGGCGATCTCGAAGGGGCGCAGCGACAGGTGCCACCCGTCGCCGTCGGGCACCGGCCCGGCCGCACCGGAGAGCGGGCGTTCGAGCAGGTCGACCCGGGTCGGCGCGCCCGCGTCGAAGCCGAACCCGACCCTCGTGGACGCCCGCGCCCCCAGGGTCTCGTACAGGCGCACCACCACGTCGCCGGAGCGGTCGTCGGCGAGCTTGACCGCCTCCACCACCACGCCCTCCTCCTCCACGCGCACCAGCGGCTCCACCGCCCCGCCCCGGTCGGCGGTGCGCTCGGGCAGGTTGATGCGGTAGCCCTCGCGGACCGCGTCGGCCACCGCCGCGCCGGGGACCAGCGCGTAGCCGAACCGGTGGAGGCCGTGGTCGGTGTCCGGGTCGGGGAAGCGCGGCGCCCGCAGCAGCGACAGCCGCACCGCCGTCGTGGTGCCGCCGTCGCCGCGCACGTCCCGCGTCACGTCGTGGCCGTAGGTGGAGTCGTTGACCAGCGCGTGCCCGTAGCCGGGCTCGGCCACCCGGATCCACCGGTGCGCGCAGGTCTCGAACCGGGCCGCGTCCCAGGAGGTGTTGGTGTGCGCGGGGCGGCGCACGTGCCCGAACTGGATCTCCGAGGCCGCCTCGTCGGCGCGCACGTCCAGCGGGAAGGCCGCCTTGAGGAACTTCTCGGTCTCGCGCCAGTCCACCTCCGCCTCCATGTCCACCCGTGCCGCCCCCGGGCGGAGCACGGTGCGCTGCACCACCGCCGACGAGCCGAAGCTCCGCCGTGCGGTGACCGCCCACGCCCCGCCCTCCAGCGGCTCGGCGGACACCTCGTCGGCGCCGTCCAGGTCGGTGACGGTGTTGCGGTAGAAGGCGTCCACGTCCCAGGCGTCCCACATGTTCGGGAAGTCGGGGTGGATCTGCAGCAGGTTGCCGCGCCCGCCCGGTGCCAGGGCCTCGCGCCCCCGTCCGCCGTCCGCCCGCAGGTCCAGAACCGACCGCAGTAGCCCGTCCGGGCCGACGACGACCCGCACCAGGCCGTTGTCGAGCACGTGCGCGTCCCCGTCAAGGGTGTGGCCCACGGCCCCGCCAGCGTCCCCGGCCCGGGCCGGGGGGCCGGCCCCCAGGGCGGGGACGCCGTCGCGCTCGTGCGGGCAGGCGTTGAACACCGCGGGGGCGCCGGGGCCCTCGGGGCCGGGGGCGGCGTCGAGCAGGGCCGCCTGGGCGCCGCCGATGACCTCCTCCAGCTCGCGGGCGATGCCCTCGTAGGTCTCGGCCGCCTCCCGGTGCACCCAGGCGATGGAGGTGCCCGGCAGGATGTCGTGGAACTGGTGCAGCAGCACCCGCTTCCAGATCCCCTCCAGCCGCTCGTAGGGGTAGGCCGCCCCCGCGCGCACCGCCGCCGTGGCCGCCCACAGCTCGGCCTCGCGCAGCAGGTGCTCGCTGCGCCGGTTGCCCTGCTTGGTGCGGGCCTGGCTGGTGTAGGTGGCCCGGTGCAGCTCCAGGTACAGCTCCCCCAGCCACACCGGCGGGTCGGGGTAGTCCTCGCGGGCGGCCGCGAAGAACGCGTCGGGCCGCTCCAGGCGCACCCGCGGCGAGCCCTCCAGGTCGGCCAGCCGGTCCGCGCGCCCCAGCATCTCGCGGGTCGGCCCGCCCCCGCCGTCGCCCCAGCCGAACGGCACCAGCGACCGGTTCGCCGCCCCCTTGTCGCGGAAGTTGCGCACCGCGTGCGCCAGCTCCCGCCCCGACAGCTCGGAGTTGTAGGTGTCCGCCGGCGGGAAGTGGGTGAACACCCGGGTCCCGTCGATGCCCTCCCACTGGAAGGTGTGGTGCGGGAAGGGATTGGTGCGGTTCCAGGAGATCTTCTGGGTCAGGAACCACTCGGCCCCGGCCAGCCGCACGATCTGCGGCAGCGCCGCCGAGTAGCCGAAGGAGTCGGGCAGCCACACCTCCTTGGTGTCCACCCCGAACTCCTCGGCGAAGAACCGCTTGCCGAACACGAACTGGCGGGCCATGGCCTCCCCGCCGGGCATGTTGGTGTCGGCCTCCACCCACATGCCGCCCACCGGGACGAACCGGCCCTCGGCCGCCTTCTCCTTGACCCTGGAGTACACCTCGGGCCGGTGCTCCTTGATCCAGGCGAGCTGCTGGGCCTGCGACATGGCGAACACCAGGCCCGGGTGGTCGTCCATGAGCGCGGTGACGTTGGCGGCGGTGCGCGCCACCTTGCGCACGGTCTCGCGCAGCGGCCACAGCCACGCCGAGTCGATGTGGGCGTGCCCGACGGCGGAGATGCGGTGCGCCCCCGCCTCGGCCGGGGAGGCCAGCACCGGGGCGAGCACGCGGCGCGCCTCCTCCGCGGTGCCGGGCACGTCCTGCAGGTCGACCGCGTCGAGCGCGCGCTCCAGGGCGCGGAGCACCTCCCAGCGGCGCGGCGCCCCCTCGGGCAGCTCGCGCATCATCTGGTCCAGCACCTCGATGTCGTGCACCAGGTGCCACACGTCGTGGTCCAGGACGGCCAGGTCGACCGATTCGACGCGGTACAGGGGGCGGCCGTGGGCGGTGAGCCGGTCGCCCAGCTCCGTGGGCTGGAAGGGGGGCACCCCCAGCACCACGGGGTTGGCGGCGGCCTCCACGTAGAACTCCACCGGCTGCCCCGCCTGGGCCGAGGAGGCGACGCGCAGCCACCGGTTGCGCGGGCTGAGCCCCTTCACCACCGCGCCGTCGGCGGTGTAGGCCAGGCCTTCGCACTGGAAGCCGGGCATGCGCTCGTCGAACCCGAGGTCGACCACGGCCTCCACGGTGCGCCCCGCCCACTGCTCGGGCACCCGGCCGCGCAGCCGGAACCAGGTGGTCGCCCACGGCGGGCCCCACGGCTCGCCCGTCTGGGCGGGGCGGTAGTCGGCGGCCAGGCCCTCGGCCACGGGGACGGGCTCGCCGGGGGCGTCCCAGCGGGCGACCTCCATGGGCGCCCGCTCCGGGTAGACGGCGGGGCGGATGCGCTCTTCGAGGACGCGCGAGACGCGGTCCTCCACCAGTTTCCGGTCGTCGTGCATTCCTGCCTCTCTCTCCGGGCCAGGGGGTCGGTCGGGGGCGTGGCGGGTGCGCCGGTCACCACCGGTGGCGGAGCACCGCGGCGGCCGACCGCCCGTAGTCATGCCCGACGGCGGTGATCTCCAGCCGCGCGTGCGGCTCATTACCGCGCCGCCGCAGCTCACGGACGTGGAAGGCGGGGGTGGCGGTGGCGCCGAGCAGCACGGGGCCGTCCGGGGCGGCGTCGACGAGCTCGTAGTGGCGGGCGCCGCGCGCGGGGTTCCAGCGCAGCCGCAGCTCGGCCGTGTCCTCGCCGGTCGGCCGGGAGTCCTCCACGCGTGCTCCGGAGGGCGGGGGCGGAGGGGCGGTGCCGTCTTTGGTGACGCGCAGCAGGCCCAGCCGCCACACCGCACCGCCGTCTCCCGGATCGTCGGCGCTCAGGCGGACGGTGAGGGTGCCCGGCTCGGTGCCTGCGGGAACGAGGGCCCGGGTGCGCCGCCAGTCCCCGCGCGCCTCCCCGGCGTCCCGGGCGGCGAGCCACCGCCCGCCGACGCCGACTTCGGCGCCGACGCCCGCGCCCCGGTGGACCAGCTCCACCGTCACCGGACCCGCGTCGGCGAGCGCCAGCGGGTAGAACTCGACCTCGGTCGGCTCGGCGCCGATTCCGCTCACCTTGAGGCATGAACCGCCGTGGTAGGGCTCGGCGAAGTCGAACGCCACATGCGCCCGGCCTCCGCGGATCGTCCAGCGCCGGGGAGGGAGTACGTCCTGCACGCCCAGGTGGCTCCACTCCCCTTCGGACAGCACGCTCCCTTCGACGGCGTAGCGCAGTCCGTGGCCGGTGTTGAAGGCGGTGGCGAACGGCGGCGCGACCGCGGGCGCCCGCCCCTCGACGTGCGCGGCGACGCCCGGCCAGTCCCCCTCCCCCGTGTGCCACATCCGCTGTTCGCGGCGGTGGAACTCCTCCGGTCCGGCGTCCTCGGGCAGGGAGGTGTGCGTCCACTCGGGCCGATAGAAGCCGATGGAGACCGTGCCTTCCCGGGCGGCCCCGAACAGCGCGTCCCAGTCGACGCGGGTGCCGGTGCCGTTCGCCTCCAGGTCCACCCCGGCCCACAGCTCGTAGGGGTCGCGCCCGAGTCCCCGCGCGCGCTCGGCGGAGTCGGCCAGGCCCTGGGCGGTCCAGTCGAAGTTGAGGAACATCGAGTGGGCGACGGGGCCGTCCGCGTCGTGGAAGAACGGCTCGTTGCGGTCGTCCAGACGGTTGCGCCAGTCGATGCCGCCGTCGACCGTCATGGAGTCGTACCAGGTGATGCGCAGCGGCGCGGCCGCCCGCAGGTGCTTGAGGAACCCGCGCATGTCCTCGGCCAGCGCGCGGTCGCCCCCGCCGGTCTCGGCGTTGATGAACCACCCGTCGAATCCGTAGGCGGTGGCGACCTGGGCGAGCTTGTCGGCGACCGGGTAACCGCCGGTGCCGTCGCGCTGGACCAGTTCCCTGGTCCAGCGCAGGTCGCCGCCGTAGGCGGCGGGCGGGAGGAAGACCGTGCCCAGCACGGGCACGCCGTTGCGGTGGGCCGCGTCGACGACGGGGGCGTTGGGAGCCAGGATCAGCCCCTCGAACGAGGAGCCGCCCCAGAACACCAGTTCCTCCACCAGGGCCCAGTCGGTGAAGGCGTAGGAGCTCGCGTCGGGCGCGCCCTGGCTGGGGTTGCCCGAGGTCGGGGCGAACGAGACGAGCGACTGCACGCGCGCGCCGGTGGACGGCGGCCGGTCGGCCAGGGGGACGGTCGCGGTGTTGTAGGGCAGGTCGGGGTCGTCCTCGGGGACGTAGTCCAGCAGGCTCCGCCAGACCACGCCCGGGTCGGGCTCGCCGTCAGGGACCGACTCGGGGAACCAGTAGGCCGCATGCGGGCCGAACGCGTCGGTGCGCCCGGTCGGCTCGATCGCCCTGGTCGGCTCGATCGCCCTGGTCGGCACGGGCGCCGCCGACGCGGCGCGGCCGGGGACGGCGGCCGCCAGGGCGGCCGCCGGTACGCCCGCCAACACCGCGCGGCGGGAGGGAGGGAAGGGGCGGTGTCGAGGGGTCACGGGGTTCCTCCACGGACCTCGTCGGGGCCGACGACCTCGGTGATGCCGCGTTCACGCAGGTAGGCAGCGTCGTCGGCGCGGTCCTCGCGCACCAGCGCCGCCCGCACCCCCTCCCCCGCCAAGTGGGCCCAGGCCTCGAACACGCTCCCGCCGGGAGCGAACTGCGCCCGGCGCGGCGCGTCCTGCGGGTCGGGGCCCGGGTCGAAGCGCACGGCCGTGCGGCGTGCGGGCGGCTCGGGCGGGTGCTCGCGCAGCTCGCCGACCACCCGGGCCAGGCGGCGCCCGAGCGGCTTGGGGGCGCGGTCGGCGGTCATCAGCCCTAGGCCGTACTCGTGCTCGGGGAAGTCGGCCAGGGAGCGGTCCACGTCGTGCGAGCACCACCAGGTGAGGCCCCACGTCGCGGCGGACGCCACGGCGTTGCGCACGGTGGCCTCGGCGAAGCCGGGCGCCCGGTCGGCGGGCACGTACGGGGCGGGCGCCCCGACCTCCTGCACCCACACCGGGCGGCGCGGGTCGGCGGCCCAGGCGGTGGCCAGCTCCACCATGTACTCGGCGTGGTGCCCGGTGGCCGCCCCCTCCGGGCCGTGCCGCTGTGCGGTGCCGTTGAACACCCACGAGTGCACGGTGGTGGCCGGGCCCAGGCCGACCGCGTGGGCGGGGGTGAAGGGGTGGTGGTCGCGGTACCAGGCGGCGTCGTACTCGGAGTGCAGGTGCATGCGCCCGGGGGCGGCGTCCTCGCAGGCCTTGAGCAGGCGCTCGATCCAGGCGCCGGCGCCCGCCGGGTCGACCCGGTCGGGGTCGGGGTGCGGGTCGCCGGAGAACTGGTCGAACTCGTTGCCCAGGGTCATGCCCAGGAAGTTGGGGCGCTCGTGCAGGGCGGCGGCCAGGGTGCGCAGGTAGGCCTCGGTGCCCTCGGCCACCTCGGGGTCGGTGAACAGGTTGCGGCGGTGCCAGGTGCGCGTCCAGGCGGGCAGGAAGTCGAAGCTGGACAGGTGGCCCTGCAGCGCGTCGGCGGCCACGTCCAGCCCGCACTCCCCGGCGATCTCGGCCAGGCGCACGAGCTGTTCGACGGCGCGCGGGCGGATCAGCGCCCGGTTGGGCTGGAAGAGCGGCCACAGGGCGAACACGCGCACGTGGTCCAGGCCCAGGGCGGCGACGGACTCCAGGTCGGCGCGGACCTGGTCCTCGTCGAAGTCGAGCCAGTGGTGGAACCAGCCGCGGGTGGGGGTGTAGTTGGCTCCGAACCTGAGTCGGGTCATCCTTTGACGGCCCCTTCGTTGACGCCTCGGAAGAAGTAGCGCTGCAGGGAGAAGAAGAGGGCGATCAGCGGCGCGACGGCGATGATCGTCCCGGCGGCGATGAGCCGCTGGTCCCCCACGAAGGTCCCGCGCAGGTACTCCAGACCGACGGTGAGGGTGTAGTTGGCGGGGTCGCTGAGGACGATCAGCGGCCACAGGAAGTCGTCCCAGGCACCCATGAACGCGAAGATCGCCACCACGGCCACGGTGCCCTTGACCGAGGGCAGGGCGACGCGGGTGAAGCGCTGCCAGGCGTCGGCGCCGTCGATCATGGCGGCCTCGTCCAGCTCGCGCGGCTGGGCGCCGAACGCGTTGTACATCAGCAGCACGTTCAGGGCGCCGACCATGCCGGGCAGGACGACGGCGACGAGGGTGTCGTGCAGGTTCACCGAGCGCATCATCAGGAACAGGGCGACCATGACGGCCTCCCCGGGCACCAGCAGCGCCAGCACGAACACCGACAGGGCGGCCCTGCGGCCGCGGAACCGCAGCCGGGCCAGGGCGTACCCGGCCAGGCTCGCGCCGACGACGTTGAGGACGACGGTGGCCAGGGCGACCCGCACCGAGTTCCACACGTACCCCCACACGGGCAGCACCTCGCCCACGCGGGTGAAGTTGCCGCCGGTGGGTTCGGCGGGCAGGAAGCTCGGCGGGACGGAGTAGATGTTCTCGCCCGCGCCCTTGAGGGCGGTGGACAGCTGCCACAGGAACGGGCCGATGCTGATCGCGGCGATGAGCAGCAGGAGGGTGTAGCGGAGCAGGGTCTTCGTGCGGCGGCTCACCGGCGCCCCCTTCCGGCCGCGCCCGCGCGCCCGGGGGCGCTCGCGCCCGACTGCAGCCGCAGCACCGCCAGCAGCAGGAACAGCGTCAGGGCGAACAGCACCAGGCTGAGCGCGGAGGCGTAGCCCACGTTCCCGTCCAGGCCGGAGCTGACCTCGCGGATGAGCATGACCAGGGTGATGTCGCGCCCGCCCGGCCCGGCGGTGTCCCCGGACAGGATGAACACCTCGGTGAACACGCGGAAGGCCGCGACGGCGCTGAGCACCGAGATCAGCGCCATCGTGGTGCGCATGGCCGGGAGGGTGACCACCAGGAAGCGGCGCACCGCCCCGGCGCCGTCGACCTGGGCGGCCTCGTGCAGCTCCTTGGGCACCCGGTCGAGCGTGGCCAGGTAGATGACCATGTAATAGCCCAGCCCCTTCCAGACCGTCACGAGCATGGCGCTGGCCAGCAGCAGGTACTCGTCGGTGAGGAAGGGGACCGGCCCGCTGATCGCGCCGAGCGCCTGCAGGGTGCCGTTGACCAGGCCGCGGCTGTCCAGCAGCCACGTCCAGATCAGCCCGACCACCACCGCCGAGGCGATGACCGGGGTGTAGAAGAGGGTGCGGAAGACGCCCACACCCGGCCCCTTGTCGCGCACCAGCAGGGCCAGCAGCAGCGGGAGCAGGACGAGCGGCGGCACCACGCCCAGCACGTACAGGCCGCCGTTGCGCAGGGCCAGCCAGAAGCGGTGGTCCTCGACCATGCGGACGAAGTTGTCGGTGCCGGTGAAGGTGCCCGGGGACAGGGTGCGGGCGTCGGTGAAGGCCAGCAGGACGGTGTTGGCGAAGGGGTAGAGGGAGAAGGCGACGGCGGCGGCGAGCGCGGGCGCCAGGAACAGCCACGGGGTGGCCGCCCCCTGCATGCGCGGCGCCCGCCGCCGGACGGCGGGCGCCAGGGCGGTCACCCCTCCTCCAGCAGGGCGTTGCAGCGGTCCACCGCGTCGTCCAGGGCCTGCTGCGGGCTCTTGTCGCCGCGCATGGCCAGGGCGATCTCGTCGCGCAGGAGGTTCTGCATCTGGTCGCCGAAGACGACCGGGGTGTAGCTGGTGGCCGACTCCAGCTGCGCGGCGGCGGCCACCCGGACCCGGCCCTCGTCGGTGCCGTCCTCCTCGGTGAAGTAGGGGTCGTCCAGGGAGCCCTTCGTGCTGGGGAAGATCTGCACCTCGTGGGCGAAGGCCTCCTGGTTGGCGGCGTTGGTGACGAACTCGGCGAAGGCGGCCGCGGTCGCGGGCTCCTCGCTCTTCGCCGAGACCGCGAGCCCCTGCAGGTACATGTGGGCGCGGCCGGTGTTGGTGATGACCTCGGTGATGCCGACGTTCTTGTACAGGTCGGGGGCGTTGGTACGGAAGTTCTCCAGGTCGTAGGCGCTTCCGGGGGCCCAGGCGATGGCGCCGCTCATGAACTGCTCCCCGGCCCCGGTGTAGTCCTGGGTCAGGGACTCGGGCACCAGCGCCCCGGCGTCGTAGAGCTCCTTGTACCGCTCGACCATCTCCACGCCGGCGGCGTCGTTGAAGGTGAAGCGGGTGCCGTCCTCGTTCATGGCCTGCGAGCCGTACAGGCCCAGGTCGATGATGCCGGGGGTCTGGCCGAGCATGGCGGTCCCGCCGTCGGTGGCCTCGGCCATCTCCAGGGCCTGGTCGAAGAGCTCGTCGTAGGTGGTGGGCGGGGAGTCGGGGTCGAGCCCGGCCTCCTCGAACAGGGCGCGGTTGTAGAAGACGGGGCCGGTGTTCAGGTACCAGGGGTAGGCGTAGGTGCCGTCCCGGCCGGGGACGGTGAACCCCTCCCAGGCGTCGGCGGTGTAGGCCCCGGCCGCGCCGGGGCGGGCCTCGTCCAGGTCGAGCACCATGCCGGCCTCGGCCAGGGGGTGGACCAGGTCGGGGGCGACGTTGACGACGTCGGGCAGGGTCCCGGCGGCGGCGTCGGCGCTGAGCTTGTCGGCGTAGCCCTCGGCGGGCTGGTCCAGCCAGCGGACCTGTGCGCCGGGGTTGGCCCGCTCGAACTCCTCGATGACGCCGGTGAAGAAGTCCTCGTACTCGGCCTTGAGGTTCCAGGTCTGGAAGGTGATGGCGCCGTCGGCGGGCCCATCGACCGGGCCGCCCTCTCCGGCGCCGCCGGTGCCGGGTGCGGCCAGGCCGCACCCGGAGGCGGTGAGCACTGCGGCGGCCAGGGCCGCCGCCGCGCGTGTGGCAGGGGTGCGCATGGAACGGTCTCCTCGGCTTTATAAACCGCTTTAGTTCCTCGCTGCCGATGAGCGTCCCCCACCGCGTGATCCGCGTCAATACCACCTCCGGCGGTTTTTTCCGGGTTCGGGAGTGTAGGATCACCGGAAGTCGCTGAACCGGTTCATAAACCCGTCCTCCCCCGGACGGGAAAGGAGGGCGGGGTGCGACGCCCCACCATCGCCGACATCGCCCGCAGGGCCGGGGTCTCCCAGGCCGCGGTCTCCTTCGCGCTCAACGGCCGCCCCGGCGTGTCGGCGGCCACCCGGGACCGCATCCTGGCCGCCGCCGACGCCCTGGGCTGGCAGCCCAACACCGCCGCCCGGTCGCTGTCGGCGGCCGCGGCCGGGGCGGTGGGACTGGCCGTGGCGCGCCCCGCCCGCACCCTGGGGGTCGAACCGTTCTTCATGCAGCTCATCTCCGGGATCCAGGGCGAGCTGAGCGAGCGCGGGTACGCCCTGCTGCTGGACCTGGTCGAGGACGTGCACGCCGAGGCGTCGGTCCACCGCCGCTGGTGGGCCGAGCGGCGGGTGGACGGGGTGCTGCTGGTGGACCTGCGCACCGGCGACCCGCGCCCGCGGGTCCTGCGCGAGATCGGCATGCCCGCGGTGCTGGCGGGCGGCCCCGACCCGACCGGGGCGGTGCCCGGGGTGTGGGTCGACGACGCGCGGGCGATGACCGCGGTCGTGGAGCACCTGCACGGGCTGGGGCACGAGCACCTGGCGCACGTGTCCGGGCCGCCGGGGATGGCGCACAGCGCCCACCGCGCCGAGGCGTTCACGGCCGCCGCGGGACCGCGGGCGGCGCGCGCGGCCACCGACTTCAGCGACGCCGAGGGGGCGGTGGCCACCCGGGGGCTGCTGCGGCGGCGCCCGCGGCCCACCGCGGTCGTCTACGACAACGACGTGATGGCGGTGGCGGGCCTGTCGGCCGCCCGGCAGGCGGGGCTGGCGGTGCCCGGCGACCTGTCGGTGGTGGCGTGGGAGGATTCGGCACTGTGCCGCCTGACCCACCCGACGCTGACCGCGCTGTCCCGGGACCCCTTCCGCTTCGGCGCGGCGGCCGCCGCCCGGCTGTTGGACCTGGTCCGGCGCGGGCCCGGCGGCGGTGGCGCGGGCGACACCGAGTTCGAGCTGCCCGAGCTGGTGGTGCGCGAGAGCACGGCGCCGCCCCGCCCGAACGGAGGATGATGGACCCCACCCCTGAGCACACCGCCCCCGCAGTCCCCGGCGGCACCGCCGTCCCCGGCGTCGACCCGGCGTGGCTGGCGGCCGAGGAGCGGCGCGTGGCCGGCTTCGCCCGCCCGGCGGCCCTGCCCGAGGGGGGCTTCGGCTGGCTGGACGAGGCCGGGCGGCCCGTTCCCGGCGGCACCGCCCACACCTGGATCACCTGCCGCATGACGCACGTGTTCTCCCTGGCGCACCTGCGCGGGGACGACGGGGCGGCCGCGCTCGCCGACCACGGGGTGGCGGCGCTGCGCGGGCGGCTGCGCGACGCCGAGCACGGCGGCTGGTTCGCCTCCTCGGACGAGGGCGCGGGCGCCAAGGGCGCCTATGAGCACGCGTTCGTGGTGCTGGCGGCCTCCAGCGCCGCGCAGGCGGGCCGTCCCGGCGCGGAGGAGCTGCTGGCCGAGGTGCTGGGGGTGGTCGAGGACCGCTTCTTCGACGCCGCCGAGGGCCTGTGCGTGGAGGGGTGGGACCGGGCCTGGCGGGAGTGCGAGGCCTACCGGGGCGCCAACAGCAACATGCACATGGTGGAGGCGTTCCTGGCGGCGGCCGACGCCACCGGCGACCGGGTGTGGCGCGACCGGGCGCTGGGCATCGCCGACCGGCTGATCCGGGGCGAGACCGCCGCGAACGGGTGGCGGCTGCCCGAGCACTTCACCCCGGACTGGGAGCAGGACCTGGACTACAACCGGGACGCGCCCGCCGACCCGTTCCGGCCCTTCGGCACGACGGTGGGCCACTGGCTGGAGTGGGCGCGCCTGCTGGTGAACCTGGAGGCGACGCTGGGGGAACAGGCCCCCGAGTGGCTGCTGGAGGACGCCCGGCGCCTGTTCGACCTGTCCTGCGGGCACGGGTGGGCGGTCGACGGCTCCGACGGGTTCGTCTACACCCTGGACTGGGAGGACCGGCCGGTGGTGCGCGAGCGGATGCACTGGGTGGCGGCCGAGGCGACGGCGGCGGCCGCGGTGCTGTGGGCCCGCACCGGCGAGGAGGGGTACGCCGAGCGGTACCGCGAGTGGTGGGACTTCATCCGGGAGCGCCACCTGGACGAGGTGCACGGCGGGTGGCACCACGAGCTGGCGCCGGACGGGTCCCCGTCGTCGACGGTGTGGCGGGGCAAGCCGGACGCCTACCACGCCTACCAGGCGGTGCTCATCCCGCGCCTGCCCGTGTCGGGCTCGGTGGCCGGGGCGGTGGCGGCGAATGCGGGGGCGGACCCAGCGGGCGGCTGACGTCCCCGCACCCGGCGGCGTCCGAGGAAGGGGCGGAGCCTTCGGCGGCCGCGGCCGCGGTTCGACGGCAGTCCGGCGGCGGCGTCACGCGGTGCCCGCAGTCCCGCCGATGGGCACGGCGGGCGTACCGCGGGTGTCCGGAGCGCGTCCCCGGTACGCACGGCCCCGGCTCCGCCCCTCCGCGCGGTCGGGTCCCCGCCCCGGTGCGGTCGGGGCGGGGACTTCGGAACGGCGCCACAGGCGCCGGGGCGCACCGCCGCTCAGGACGTGAAGTCGAGGACGAAGTCGAAGGCGGCGGCCCTGCCCGCCCCGTCGTCGCGGACGTCCATCAGCAGGCGGGGGTCGAAGATGAGGTCCGTGTCGTTGCGGGGCTCGCCCGGGAAGTAGAGCTGTGTGGTCAGCACCGGGCGGGACGGCGCCTGCACCTTCACATGGATGTGCCGGGTGCGGCCCGGGTACAGGCCCGGGACGATGGTGGACAGCGCGAACGCGCCGTCGGCGCCGGTGTACTGGTGGCCCCGGTAGCGGTAGCCGGCGTTGTCGTAGGCGCCGTAGTAGTCGGCCTGCCAGAAGTCGAGCAGGGCCCCGGCCACGGGGCGGCAGTCGCGGGTGAAGACGAGGCCGGTGACCGCCAGCGCCATGCCGGGGTCGCCGGGGATCCTCAGGTCGCCGGTGCGGGGCGAGTTCGGTTTGAAGTAGGGGCCCTCGGTCTGCGGCGGCGTGGGGTCGTCGCCGTCATCGCAGGACGGGGTCGGGTCGAGCATCCGCTCGCCGACCCGGTCGCGGGCCAGGGCGGGTGCGGAGCCGACCCCGGCGGCGCCGAGCACGGCGCCGGTGGCCAGGGCGGCCTTGAGCATCGTCTTGCGGGTGGGAGTGCCGTCGGTGCTGTCGGGGCTGTGGTTGCTGTCGTTGCTGTCAGGGCGGTCGGCCACGGCGGGCTCCTCCTGCGGGGTGGGGAGGGGACGGAAGAGGGGGCGCGGGATCCGGCCGGTGCCCCTCGGGAGCCCCGAGACTACGCCGCGTCACCTCCCGTGTGCGATGGATGTTCCGCGGGCGGCGTTGTGCTTGCCGCGGGTCCGGTGTCGATGCGGGCCGCGGCGCGGAAGGCCCCGGGGGTGGTGCCGGTCTCGCGGCGGAAGAAGCGGCAGAAGTAGGCGGGGTCGGTGAACCCGGAGGCGCGGGCGACGGCGGCGACGGTGAGCCGGGTGCAGGCCAGCAGGCGCTTGGCCTCCAGCAGCCGGGCCTGGCGGAGCAGGGCGCCGGGGGTGCGGCCGGTGGCGCGTTTGACCGCCTCGCCCAGGTGGCCGGGGGTGACGCCGAGGGTGTCGGCGATGCGCTCGACGGTGGCGCCCGGGTCCAGCGCGGCGGGGCCCTCCAGCGCGTTCAGGTACCGCCCGGCCAGGCCGGTTGCGGACTCGGGTGCGTCCTGCCGCAGGTCCGCTCCGTCATTCGCTCCGTCGTCCGCCCGCGCGGCGCCGCCCCCGGCCCCTCTTCCGGCCCCGGGTGGCCGGGCGGCGCGCACCAGCAGGACGTGCAGCAGCGCGCGCACGACGGTGGCCATGCCGGGGCGGCGCTCGTCGAACTCGCGGACGATCTCGGTGACGACGGCGGCGGCCTCGGCGTGCTCGCGGGGGCCGAGCGCGGTCCAGGTGCGCTCGGCGGCCAGGCGGCGCAGCAGGTCCCGGTCGTCGGGCCGGTCGAGCAGGAAGGCGTCCTCCAGCAGCAGCACGTACCCGTCGAGGCCGCGGGCGCCCTGCCAGTGGTGGACCTGTCCGGCGGCCAGCACCCCCAGGTTGGGCGGGGTGACGGGCAGCGGGCGGGTGTCCACGACGTGCAGGCCGGTCCCGGAGGTGACGAGCACGATCTCGTGGAAGGTGTGCCGGTGGGGGTAGTCGGCCCGGGAGAGAGGGCCGATGCTGTCGAAGGTGCCCACAGCGAAGGGCAGCAGGTGGGGCGAGGGGACCTCCAGCCGGTGCAGCTCCAGCGCGGGGCGGGCGGGGTGGACGGCCATGGGGGGCGCCTCCTGGGGAGGGGGCTGCGGAGTGGGGAAGTCTACTCGGCGCGGGCGGACCGGCCGGGGAGGGAAGAAGCGCCTCCGCGTAAGCCACGGAGACGACACCGCTCCGAGGGAGGTGCCCCGGACTCGGAGAGGTCGGCACCGCAGGGGTCCGGCCCCGCCGACTCCGCCGCCGAGCGCCGCCCCCGCGTCGTTGATCTCGGGAAAAGCGCCCCTAAAAGCGGCCCGGAAGCGTCGTTTCTCCCGAGATCAACGAGGGGCGGCGGTGCGGGGCGCACTGGTGTTGATCTCGGGGAAGTCGGGCTTATCGTGTCCGGTTTAACCCCGAGTTCCCCGAGATCAACGACGAGAGGGCGCCCGCTCGGCGGGCGCCGCCGAACTCCGGACAGGACCTAGCGCCAGGGGTCGAGGGCGTGCTTGCCGCTGGTCCGGCCCTTCTCCAGGCTGCGCAGCACCTCCGGCCCCTCGGCCAGGGGGTGGACGGTGGGCGATCCGGGCGGGTACACGCCGTCGGCGATGAGGGCCTCCAGCTCGGTGAGCAGCGACCGGTACAGCGCCGGGGCCGCCTCCGCCAGCGCGCCGATGTGCAGGCCCTTGACCTGCACCGGGTGGGTGAAGACCAGGTCGTGCGTGCTGATGGCGGCATCCCCCGAGGCCGCGCCGAACACGACGACGCGCCCGGTGACGGGCCGGGCGGCCGACAGGCTCGCCTCGAAGGTGTCCCGCCCCACCGACTCCAGGACCAGGTCGGCCCCGCCGGTCCGGCGCTCGATCTCCGCCGCCAGGTCCGGGCGGCGGCGGTCCAGGACCTCCTCGGCGCCGAGCGCGGCGACGGCCGCGTGCTTGGCCGGGGACGCCGTGGCGACGACCCGCGCCCCGTAGTGGCGGGCCAGGCGCACGGCGGCCTGGCCGACGCCTCCGGCCGCGGCGTGCACGAGCACCGTCTCCCCGGCCTCCACCTGCCCCAACGGGCGCAGCGCCGCCAGGGCGGTCGCCCAGTTCAGCACCATCCCGAGGGCCTGGGCCGCGCTCCAGCCGGCGGGAACGGGCAGCACCCCCGCGGCCGGCATGGTCATGTACTGCGCGAACGCGCCCGCCCCGGTCCCCACGACGCGGGCGCCGACCGGGAGCGGACGCTCGACGCCCGCTCCGACGGCCGTGATCTCACCGGCGGCCTCGAAGCCCGCCGTGTAGGGAGGGTGTGGGCCCCCGCCGTAGGTGCCGCGGGTCTGCATGGTGTCGGCGAAGTTGACCCCAGCCGCGCCGACGCGGACCAGGTACTCGCCCGGCCCGGGGGCCGGACGCGGGTGGCCGGTGGTGAGGACCAGGTCCTCCGGCCCCCGGTGGGACCGCTGGACCAGTGCGCGCATCGTCTGTTCGGGCGCGTGGCGCCGCTCGTCGTTCCGCATGCGCCGAACGTAGGGGCCTCACACTTGCGGCAGGGTCAAGCCGGGCGCCCGGGGTCGGGGCGTCCGCCGTCGCGCGGCGGGTACCGCCGACGGGCCTCCCGCAGGTAGGCGTCGAGGCCGTCGCGCTGCTCGCTGAGGACGGCGATGCGGGCGTCGAGCCGGTCGCGGTGGTCCTGGACCGCGCGGAGGAACTCCGCGCGGTAGGCCTCCGCTCCGGCGCCGGCCCCGCCCTCCGGATCGGGCAGGACCTCCCGGATCAGCCGCACGGGCAGGCCGGACTCCAGCAGGGAGCGGATGACGGCCACCCGGTCGAGGGTGGACGCGCAGTAGTCGCGGAACCCGTTGCCGCACCGGCCGGGAACGATCAGCCCCCGGTCCTCGTAGTGGCGCAGCGAGCGGGCGCTGACACCGGTGACCTTGGCGGCCTCGCCGATCCTCATGTCCCACGGCAACGCCCGCCCGGCCGGGATGCTTCCCGCGCTTCCCGGACCGTGCCGCCCGGAACCGGAAAACCCGTTGCCCCGGCGGGAGCGGCACAGGGAGGCTGCCCTCATGATCGATACGGGACTCGATGGTGCGGCCGTCCTGGTCACCGGGGCGGCGGGGAACATCGGGGCGGCGATCGCCCGCGCCTTCGCGGCGCAGGGGGCACGCGTGGCCCTGCACTACCTGGGCTCCGACCCGCGTGAGCCGGACGGGGTCGGCTGGGAGCACGTGACGCCGGGGCGGGAGGCCGCCGAGGCGCTGGCGGAGGAGCTCCGGGGCGCGGCGGTGGAGGCGGACCTGTCGGACCCGGAGGCGCCCGCCCGCCTGCTCGACCGGGCCGAGGAGGAGGTGGGGCCGCTCCGGGTGCTGGTGAACAACGCCGCGCACTGCGAATCGCCCGATGCCGTCGGCGCGCTGAGCGCCGCCGGGCTGGAGCGGACCTACCGGGTGAACACCTTCGCCCCGGCCCTGCTGGTGGCCGGTCTCGCGCGGCGGGCGGCCGACCGCCCCGGGCCGCCCCCGTGCGCGGTGAACATCTCCACCGACGCGGCGCGCGCGTTCCCCGGGCAGACCGGCTACGGCACGTCGAAGGCGGCGCTGGAGGCGTTCACCCGGAGCGCCGCGATCGACCTGGGGCCCGCGGGCGTCCGGGTGAACGCGGTGGCGCCGGGGCCGGTGCAGACCGGGTGGATGGACCCGGACCTGGTGGAGCGGGTCCGGCCGGTGATCCCGTTGGGCCGAGTGGGCGCGCCCGACGACATCGCCGACGCGGTGGTGTTCCTCGCCTCCCGCCAGGCCCGGTGGATCACCGGCCAGGTCCTCCAGGTCGCCGGCGGGCACGCCCTGTGACGGGCGCTCAGTAGCCGACGGTGAAGCGCTCGCCGATGTGGGCCGGGGTCTCGATCTCGTCGATCAGGGCGACGGCGTAGTCCTCGGCGCTGATGCGGCTCTCGCCCTCGGCGTCGGACACCAGGGTCTCGGTGGCGGTGCGGTAGGCGCCGGTGCGCTCGCCGGGGGCGATGGTCGCGGCGGGGCTCAGGCTGGTCCAGCGCACGTCGGACACGGTGCGCAGGAAGTCCAGGGCGTCGCCGTGGGCGTGCATGATGTCCAGCAGCCAGTCGGGCAGGCCGGGGGCGTCCCAGACCTGGGAGCCGTCGGGGGTGCGCAGGCTGCCCGCGCCGCCGACCATGATCAGCCGGGGCGCCTGGTCGCCGAGCGCGCGCAGGGCCTCGACCAGCGCGCGGGCGGAGGGCTCGACGAGCGCCTTGTGGCCGGCCCCGTCGCCGCCGCCGACGGCGCTGACCAGGACGTCCTTGCCCTCGGCGGCCTCGGCGACCGCGGCGGTGTCGAGCACGTCGCCGGTGGCGACGGTGAGCCCGTCGGCGGTCCGGTCGATCTTGGCGGGGTCGCGCACGACGGCGGTGACGGTGTGCCCGCGGCGCAGCGCCTCGTCGACGATGCGCGATCCGATGGTGCCGTTGGCTCCGATGACGGCGATGTCGGCCATGGCGGTTCTCCTTCGACGGTGGTTCCGTTCGGTGTCCGCCGCTCACACTAACTAATGGTTAGCACTTACGAAAGTGCAGTACATGCGATCTGGATCACGGCGATGCGGAGGGATGGGGAGGTATCGTGCTCAGGTGAGTTTCGAGGACCTGGCCTACGACGTGTTCCAGAGGCGCTGCCCGTCGCGCTCGGCGCTGGAGCACATCACCGGCAAGTGGGCGGTGCTGATCCTGGGCGCCCTCGCCCAGGGGCCCGCGCGCTTCGGTGCGCTGCGCAGGCGCGTGGACGGGGTGAGCGAGAAGATGCTGTCCCAGACGCTGCAGACGCTGGAGCGCGACGGCTTCGTCCACCGCGAGGTGCACCGCCAGATCCCGCCGCACGTGGAGTACTCTCTGACGGGCCTGGGCCGGGACACCGCCGCGCACCTGATGACGCTGGTGGAGTTCCTGGAAGACCGCATGGACGAGGTCGAACAGGCCCGCACCGCCCACGACGAGCGCGCGGAGTAGGGCCCCGGACACCGGCGAGGCGCCCGCCCCGGAGCCCTCGCTGGGCCGGAACGGGCGCCTCGACGATCGATGACGGACCCGGGCGGGAGGTCTTCTTCCCCGTCCATGGCGGCTCGGCGGGATCACCTCCCCGGGGTCAGGTGTCGTAGCGGGCCATGTCCACATCGCTTTCGACCCCTGCGGGAAGCCGCGCGCCCAGGCGGAAGGCGAGGCCCGCCGCCTTCATCATCGCGACCATGGACGTGTCCCGCAGCGCCATGCCGGCCCGGCCGGTGCGCGGCGCCACGAAGCCGGTCGAGTACCCGCCCACGCCCTGGGAGCTCTTCACGAACCCGCGCATCGCCGCCTCGTAGGCCGCGAACGCGCGCGCGTGGTCGCCGTCGGCCGCGGCCAGCTCCCCCGCCAAAACAATCGCCCCGACCAGGCCCAGCACGCTCCCCTGCCCGGTCATCGGATCGGGGCAGAAGGCCGCGTCGCCCACGAGGGCCACCCGCCCCTTGCTCCACGCGTCCATCCGGATCTGCAGCGACGGCGCGAAGTGGACGTCCTTGGCGTCCCGCATGGCCTCCACCAGCCACGGCACCCGCCACCCGAGCCCGTCGAAGAGGCGCTCGACGAACGCGTCCCGCTCCTCGGGAGCGAACGCGCGGGTGTCCATCGGGCGCTCCGCGCGGAACAGGAAGAGCCCCTCGAGCAGCTCGTTGCCGGGGAAGGCACTGATGGCGCAGCCCCGGTAGGGCCCACGCCGGAACATGACCGTGTCCTGGACGCCGAGCGTGTTGGGCGTGCTGAAGATGACCAGGTGGGTGCCCAGGTAGTGGGAGTGGTCGGCCGTGGTCCCGCCGAAGACCAGGCCGCGCACGTTGGAGTGCAGCCCGTCGGCGCCGATGACCAGGTCGAAGCGGCGGTCCGGGCCGCGCTCGAACTCGACGTCGACGCCGCCGGGGTCCTGGTGCAGGGCGGTGACGGAGTCGTCGTAGACGTACTCGGCGTCGTCGCGGGCCCGGTCGAGCAGGGTCGCGCACAGCTCGCCGCGCCGGATCGCCAGGCCCGCGCTGTCGAGCGGGACCTCCATCGCGTATCGCCGCTCGCCGCCGAAGGGGTAGATCTCGACTTCCGGGGACGGGGCGCCGAGCTCGCGCACGCGGTCGAGCACGCCCGTCCGCCGCAGCGCCTCGAGCGCCGGGGCGGACAGCTCGATGCGGTGGCCCCCCGACCGCGGTTCGGGGGCGCGTTCGACGACGGTCGGCGCGAAGCCCTTGCGGCGCAGCCAGTGGGCCAGTGTCGGGCCCACGACCCCGCAACCGGAGATGAGGACGGTGGTCGCCATGGTCGCTCCAAGGGGAGGGTTCTCCCCATGCTCGCCCCCGGCGCTTACGAACGGCTGACAGCGCTGACGGGGCCCTGAGGGCGGGCGGACATGCGCATCCGGGCCTGCCGGGCCGGCGCCGCGGGCCGTCACAGCGCGGGATCGGCCTCCCCGGTGACCGCGTCGGTCATCTCCTCCACCACGCGCAGCGCGGCGTAGTGGTTGGAGGCGCCCCAGTGGTCGTAGTCGGCGGCGTAGACCCGCTCGTCGCGCACCGCGCGGAGGTCGGCCCACACGCCCGAGCCGTAGGAGGTGGGAGCGTCCTCGTAGCCGCTGCCGGAGAGCACGAACAGCACGTCGGCGTCGGCGCGCTCCAGGTTCTCGTAGCTCTCGGAGATGAAGTCGCGGTCGGCGTCGGGCTCGTCGTGGCCCTCGGGGCGGGCCAGCCCCAGGTCGTCGGCGATCTGGCCGGGGAATGAGGCGGGGGTCTCGATGCGGATCTCCTGGGGGCTCTGCAGGCGCAGCAGGGACACCTCGACGGAGGCGGGGTCGCCGGCCTCGTCCTCGATGCGGGAGTGGGCCTGCTCGACGGCGAGCCGGTACTCCTGCTCGGCGGCGTCGGCCTCGTCGGGGGTCCCGAGGACGTCGGCGACCTCGGCCAGGTGGCCGCGCCAGGACTCGGTGCCGGTCCACTCCAGCAGGACGGTGGGGGCGATGGCCTCCAGTTCGGGGAGGGTCTCGGCCTGGGCCCCGAGGTCGGTGGAGACGCCGATGATGAGGTCGGGCTCGGCCTCGGCCAGGCGCTCCAGGTCGACGTCGCCTTCGGCGGGCGAGCCGGAGACGACGGGAGGGGCCTGGGCGCCGTCGGGCAGGAAGGGGGCGAGCCCGCCGTCGTCGGCGGAGGGATCGCCGAGCGAGCCGACGACGTCGGCCCCGAGGCGGGTGGCGGCGGCGAGGGTGGGCCGCCACAGCACGGCGACCCGCTCGGGGTCGGCGGGCACCTCGACAGGCCCGGCGGCGGAGTCGACGGTGCGGGTGTCCCCCGCCGGAGCCGGATCGGCCCCCGAGGTACACCCGGCGAGGGCGAGGAGGAGGACGGCCGACGGGGCGGCGACGGCGGGGGACACGCGCATGGGATGATGGTATTCGGTTAGGCTAACCTCATCAATGCCCCACACGCTTCACATCGCTGACGAGCGCGACCCATTCGGCACGTGTGAAGGACAGGTGACCCAGACCCCGGTTCTGCGTGTCCCTGACATGGACGGCTCCCTCCGCCGTCGCGACCTCCACGCAGCCGGACTCGCGGCCGCTGTGCGCCGACTTGGCCCACGACCACGCCTCTATAGGGCCCACCGTCCTCATAGCCCCCCGCGCTTGAGCTCTTGGAGCAGGGACATCCACTCCACCCGGGGGAACGACACATACCCCAGCTCTCTATACCGGGTGTCCCGGACGAGCACCCGGGACGAGGATTCGGCCACCTCGACGCAGGTCGTCTTGCCCTGGCTGTAGCTCGACTTGCGCCAGCCGTTGCGCAGTTCGGTCAAAGCGACTCCTTGATCCGCACCATCATGTCGACAGAATCGGTCGGCGACCGCGACCATACCTGGAGTCGGCCGAATGCCCGCTCGAGCTGCCGAATCAGCGTCTTGTCCCGGCTCAACGCCTCACCGCCCGCGTGCTCGGTGCAGAGCATGAAAGGCGTGTACTGCCGGTACATCAACCGGAACGCCCCGACCGTCCAGGAGAAGTCCGGAACGTCGGCGGGGAGCACCTGGATGGTAGCGGACGGATCGGCCGCCTCCCGCACCAGTCGTTCCATTTGGGGGCGCATCACCTCGGGGCCGCCGACACCCGCCCGGAGCACCTGCTCAGGGATCACGACCTCGAGGCGGGCGCCCCTCAGCTTCTCGCGCCATCCCTGACGGGCGTCCGCGACGCCGTCAGCCACCCTCGTGTCGTCCGATGGATCGACGTGCGCGACCAGAAGCCGGGCGTATTCGGGTTCCTGGAAGAACCCCGGCAGCACGAACGGATGGAAGAAGCAGATGCGTGTCGCCTGCTTCTCGTATTCCGCCGCCTGCTCGAACCAGAAGGGCTCGTTCCTCGCCCGGTCGGCGTCCTTCCATGCCTGGAGGAGCTCACCGTTCGTACCGAGGACGCTGTCGAGCGCCTGCACTATGTCCTGGTTCGGGGCCCGCACCCCGCGTTCGATCTTGCTGACGAGGGAGGCCGAGTAGGGAATCCGGGCACCCAGGCCGTCCAGGGAGAGATCGGCCTCACGTCGGGCTTCTCGAAGGTACTTACCGAACTGTGCCCATGACGGCACAGGATTCTCAGGCATGTGCCGATTTTCCCACGTCCCCACGCACGCGTCAGGACTTTCGAGTTTTCCTCCGGCACCGTCCAGTGCAATGCCTTCAACCTTGTTTTCCCAGGTGAAAGCATCGGTGACATGAACGAGGCGATCCAGCACGAAGACCGGACCATCCGTGCCGACGAACGGCGACGGCGGTGGCGGCACCTCCGCGACCTCCAGGCCGCGCTCAAGCGGCGGGGCATCCGCACCTGGGTCCAGGGGTGGGAGGACGCCATCCGCCGCGACCGCGACGACTACGTGTGGCACGACGGCCCCCACCCCTACCTCACCCTCCCCGTCAGGGACACCGCGCCCGACATCGTCGTGGTCGTCGACGGCCGCGACTACGCCTGGCGCCACTCCGACGGACTCCCCCGCCGGGTCCCCGTCGACCGCCTCGGCCTGGCCGTCGACCGGGTCATCGGGACCCTCATCACGAGCTGACCCGTTCCGCCTCCTCCGGGGACGAGCGGGCCAGCCGCGCCAGCACCTCCAGCGCCGCCCTCAGCTCCCCCTCGCCCGGGGCCACCAGGGCCAACCGCACCGCCGCCGGGGAGCGCCCCCGCCCGACCGCGAACGCCGACGCCGGGGTCACCGCGATCCCCCGCCTGGCCGCGGCCGCCGTGAACGCCTCCGCGCGCCACCCCTCCGGCAGCTCCCACCACAGGTGGAACGCCCCCGGGTCGGCCGTGACCGCCTCCCCCTCCAAGCACGCCGCGGCGATGCCCTGACGCCGCTCGGCCGCCAGCCGCTTGCCTTCGACCAGCCCCGCCACCGTCCCGTCGGCGACCAGGCCGGCCGCGGCCTCCAGCGCGAATCCCGTCGCCGCCCACGTCCCCGACCGCAGCGCCCCGGCCACCCGGTCCCGCAGGCGCGGCGGCGCGCACGCGAACCCCAGCGTCAGCCCGGGTGCGACCCGCTTGGACAGGCTGTCGGTCACCACGGTGCACTCCGGCGCGTGCGCCGCCAGCGGCTCCGGTCCCGGCTTGAGGAACGCGTACACCGTGTCCTCCACCGCCACCAGGCCCAGCTCCTCCACGACCCGGGCGATCCCGCGCTTCCGCCGCCCCGACATGGTCGCCCCCAGCGGGTTGTGCAGGGTCGGCTGCAGGTACACCGCCCGCAGCGGCGCGGCCCGGTGCGCCTCGCGCAGCGCTTCGGGCACCATCCCCTCCCCGTCCATGGCGACGGGCACCGGGACGATGCCCAGCCGCGCCGCGATGCCCTTGACCACCGGGTAGGTGAACTCCTCCACCGCGAACCGCTCCCCCGTCGGCACCAGCCCGGCCAGCGCCGCCGCGATCGCCTGGCGGCCGTTGCCCGCGAACAATACGCCGTCCGGGTCCGGGGCCCAGCCGCCGCGCCCGAGCAGGTCGGCGACCGCGCTCCGCAGTCCGGGCCCTCCCCCGGCCTGCGGCGGGCGGAGGGCGCCGTCGAGCGCCCCGGGGCGCAGGAGCCGCCGGAGCGAGGCGGCGAGCGCCTCCTCCTGCCCGTCGAGCACCAGGTAGTTCAGCTCCAGGTCGACCAGCGCCCCGCCGGGCTCGGCGAGTGCGGTGTCGGCGGGCGGCGGCCCGGCGCGAACGTAGGTGCCGCGCCCGACCTCGCCCACGGCCAGGCCGCGCCGCACGAGTTCGCCGTAGACACGGGCGGCGGTGGAGGGGGCGATGCCCCGCTGCCGGGCGAAGCGCCGCTGCGGCGGGAGGCGCTGCCCCGGCCGCAGCCTTCCCCGGGCGATGTCCTCGGCGATCGCATCGGCGACCGCCCTGAAGTCCTCCGCACCCACCGGCTACCCCTTCCCCTTCCCCGCTCGCTGCCTCGGCCGTACCGGGAGCCACCGCCGCCGAACCCGGCCGACTCCACCGGCCCCGACACGTCCCACCGGCCCGATGCGACCACTCCGGCCTCAGCTCGGAGCCCGTTCCGCCTCTGACCGGCACCCGACCGTCGAAGGCCGCCTCCGCCCGCCCCGGTCTCGGAGCGGTTGCGCATTGCTCCGAGAGCATTCCAGATCATTGCTCCGACGTTGAGCGGGGGCCTAGCGTCGGCTCCGCCGGCCCACACGTCCACCACCGCCCACCGCCCCACCGGGAGGTCCCCACCCATGTCCGACGCGCCTTCACGGGGCGAGCCCGCCCTCGACGACCTCGGCCCCGAGGACGGCCCACCCGTCCTCCTCTTCCACGGCCACCCCTTCGACCGCTCCATGTGGCGCCCCCAGGCCGAGCGCCTGGCCGCCGCAGGCCACCGCGCCCTCGTCCCCGACCTGCGCGGCTACGGCGCAGCCCCCGCGACCGATCCCACGACCCCCTTCGACGCATTCGCCCGCGACGGCGCCGCCCTGCTCGACCGCCTCGGCCTGGACGCGGCCGTCGTCGGCGGCCTGTCCATGGGCGGGCAGATCGCCATGGAGTTCCACCGCCTCTTCCCCGACCGCGTGCGCGGGCTGCTGCTCGCGGCCACCTCCGCCCCGCCGGAGACCCCCGAGGGCCGCGACCGGCGCGACGCCGCCGCCGACCGTGTCCTGGACGAGGGGATGGACGCCTACGCC
Organism: Nocardiopsis endophytica; assembly: GCF_027706725.1. Taxonomy (GTDB): domain Bacteria; phylum Actinomycetota; class Actinomycetes; order Streptosporangiales; family Streptosporangiaceae; genus Nocardiopsis_A; species Nocardiopsis_A endophytica. The sequence goes on along the minus strand of NZ_JAQFWQ010000031.1, from coordinate 15,632 downwards.
CGGGAACTGCTCCCCGGCATGCTCGCCCCCGCCACCGCCGAGCGCGACCCGGACCTGGCCCGGTACGTACTGGAGATGATGCGCGCCGCACCGCCCCGGGGCGCCGTCGCCGGGCTGCGCGGCCGCGCCCGCCGCGCCGACCCGCGCCCCTCCCTGGCCCGCGCGGCCGTGCCGACCCTGGTGGTCGTCGGCACCGAGGACCCCTTCACCCCGGTGGAGGAGGCACACACCATCCGCGACCTGGTCCCCGGCGCCCGCCTCGAAGTCCTGCCCGGCACCGCCCACCTGCCCAACCTGGAGGACCCCGAGGGGTTCGGCCGGGCCCTCGACCCCCTGTTGGAGACAATCACCCCATGAGCACCGACAAGCACACCGTCTTCGTCACCGGCGCCAGCTCCGGGTTCGGCGCCGCCATCGCCCGCATGTTCGCCGGGGAGGGCCACCGGGTGGTGGCCGCCGCACGCCGCGCCGAGCGGCTCGCCGCGCTGGAGAAGGAGCTGGCGCCCCTGCTCCACCCCGTCACCGTGGACGTGCGCGACCGCGACTCCGTCGTCCGGGCGGCGGCGTCGCTGCCCGCCGGGTTCGCCGCCGTCGACGTGCTGGTCAACAACGCGGGCCTGGCCCTGGGGCTGGGGCCGGCGCAGGAGGCCGACCCGGACGAGTGGCAGCGCATGGTCGACACGAACTGCACGGGGCTGATCAACTGCACCCGCGCACTGCTGCCCGGCATGGTCGACCGGGGGCGCGGCCACGTCGTCAACATCGGCTCGGTCGCGGCCCACCACCCCTACCCGGGCGGGAACGTGTACGGGGCGACCAAGGCGTTCGTCAGCCAGTTCAGCCGCAACCTGCGCGCCGACCTGCACGGCACGGGGGTGCGGGTGACCTGTGTGGAGCCGGGGCTGACCGGCGGCACGGAGTTCTCCGAGGTGCGCTTCTCCGGCGACGCCGAGCGCGCGGCCGCGCCGTACGCCGGGACCGACCCGCTCACCCCGGAGGACGTGGCCGAGGCCGTGCACTGGGCGGTGTCCCGGCCCGCGCGGGTGAACATCAACACCGTGGAGATGATGCCGGTGGTCCAGAGCGCGGGCCCACTGCGCATCCACCGCGAGGGCTGAGGCGGCCGCGGGTCGCGGGCATACCCGCCGCCGCTCCGGGAAGGCCGCCCCCATGGATCTCAAAACCCTCCTGATCGGTGTGCTTCTCCTCCTCGCCTTCGTCGCCGCCGTGATCACCGTGCTCGTGCTGGTGGTCACGGCGGTCCGGCGGTCGGGCCGCTCGGCCTCACGCGGGATGGGCACCGGCGAGGGCGGCAGCGCCTTCCACGCCGGCACCGGTGTGGACTGGCCCTACGGCCGTGACGGCCGCTGAGGCCCCGCCCTCGGGATCCGGGCCGCCGGTCTCACGTCCCGGCCCGGTCGCACACCAGACGGTCGATCGCGTCGTTGATCAGCTTCTCGACCGGGAGCGCGTTCTCGTTCGGCGCCCACAGCGTGGTGAACAGGACCATCCCCCGGCTCCCGTCCTCGGTGAAGCCGCTGTGCGCGGTGTGGCCCGGCGTGTTCCCGGCGTGGCCCCAGTACGCGCCGCATGAGGAGGGGAACCGGCCGATCCCCAGGCCGTAGCGCGCGCCGGGCCACACGGAGTCCCATTCGGCGGCGGGGACGGTCTGCTTCATCGCGGCGAGCTGCGCCGGCGCCAGGAGCCCGCCCCCCAGGAGCGCCTGCCAGAACCGCATGAGGTCGGGCGCCGTGGTGATGAGGTCGCCCGCGGCGTCGAAGGGGGTCGGGTTCACCTCCGTGGTCTCCACGGGTTCGGCGCTGTCGGGGAACTCGGTGTAGCCCCTCGGGTGCGGGTCCGGAAGCCGCGGGTCGTCGCCGGGCGCGAAGGTGCCGTCCAGGCCGAGGGGCCGGATGATCCGGTCCCTCACCTCCTCCGCTCGCCGGTTCCCCGTCACCTTCTCGATGATCATCCCGGCGAGGACGTAGTTGGTGTTCGTGTAACTCCAGCGCTGGTCACCCGGTTCGGGCAGCCACTTCGGCTCGTGCCGCATGGCCATGGCCACGAGCTCCTCGGAGGTGTAGGAGTCGTACCGGTGCTCCTGGAAGTCCTTCGTGCTCCAGATCGGAACGTCGTAGATGTACTCGGCGAGCCCGCTCGTCTGCTGGAGCAGGCGCCTGACCGTGATCCTGGTGCCGTCGTTGCCGTTGCCGCGGACGACGCCGGGCAGCCGGTCCTCGACCGTGTCGTCGAGGGAGAGCCGCCCTTCCCCCACCAGCTGGAGGACGACCACGGCGGTGAAGGTCTTGCCGGTGCTGCCCATCCGGAAGCTGCTGTCGTGGGCGATCGGCGTGTCCGATGCGCGGTCGGCCGAGCCGCAGCGGGCGGTGAGCACCTCCCGGCCGGTGTGCGCCGCGGCGAGGAGCCCGGGGACCCCTTTCGCGTGGACGGCCTCCAGGTCGGCCTGCAGGGTCGATCGGTCGTATGCGCGAGGTGTCTTCGTCATGGGCCCGATGCTCGACCCCTGACGCAGGGTCAAGGTCAAGCCTTTTCGGCCCGCCGGTCCCGGAGGAGCGTGTAGAGCCTGCGTATCCCCGGCGATGAGCTGTCGATGAGGGCGTCGACCAGGCCGAGCTCCGCAGGGCGGTCCCCGTCGTCGCCCGGGTCGAACCGGGAGAGCCAGGCGGTGATGCGGTCGGCGAGCCCTGGAAGCCGGGGGTCGTTCGGCGGCCAGTCGAAGGCCTCGTCCAAGGCGAGGTAGACGCCCTGGGACTCGGGGTCGGCCAGGAGCTCCTTCTTCGTCGCCGCCCACTCGGGTACGGACCGCGGCGACAGCGCCGACAGCAGGATCCAGGCGTCGCGCTCGACGCGTATCTGCCGTTCGCTGATGCCGATGGCGCGGAGCAGGTCGAGGAGCCCGATGACGCCGTCGGGCAGGAAGGCCCGGTCTCCGGCGGCGAGCCCGGCGATCCGGCGGCGGTGCTCGGTGAGCTCGTCGATCTTGCGCCGCAGGGCCGCGTCGATCTCGGTGACCGCCCGGGCGAACTCCGCGGGTCCCGCGCCGAGCAGCTCCTCGACGCGGGCGAGGGGGACGCCGGCGTCGGCGAGCGTCCTGATCCTGATGAGGTCGACGACGGCCTGCGCGTCGTACCTGCGATAGCCGGACGCGTCGGGCGCGGGCTCGGGGAGGAGGCCGCGCTGGTGGTAGTGGCGTACCGCCCGCACCGTCACCCCGGCGTGGGCGGCGAGCTGACCGATCGTGAGCACGGTCCCTCCGGGGGGCAGAGGCGTGGGGCGGCCTGGGCGGGGACGCCCGCAGGATACCCCTCGCCCGTCTCTCAGCGGCGCCTGCCGCGGTAGCCCATCTCCGCCGAGATGTCCGCGGCGGCGCCCTGTACGCGCGGAACGAGTTCGCGCATGCGCTCGGCCGGCATGTAGGGCGCCGTCGCCGAGATGCTCACGGCGCCCACGATCGCGTCCGACCCGTCCCGCACCGGCGCCGCCACGCAGCGGATGCCCGGCTCGTTCTCCTCCATGTCGTAGGAGTATCCGCCCGCGCGGTAGTGCTCCATCCGCGCCACGAAGTCCTCCTCGGCCGCCTCGCCCGCCCGGCGCGCCGACGGGGACGCCGCCGCCTCGTCGGCCGGCCCCTCCGCACGCCAGCGCTCGACCCAGCGCTCCCGCGCGTCCAGCAGCAGCGCCTTGCCGATCCCGGTCCGCGTCAGCGGCATGCGCTGCCCCACGCGCGACCGCATCTCCGCACCCCGCTGCCCCGGGATCTTCACCAGGTACAGGACCGACCCGTGGTCCTCCACGGCCAGGTGCACGGTGTCGCGCACCTCGTCGGCCAGCGCCTGCAGGTGCGCACCGGCCACGCTCGCCAGCGGGTTGGACGACAGCGCGCCGAAGCCCAGCTCGATCAGGGTGGGCCCCAGGGACAGGCCGTGCGGGGTGTCGCGCAGGTACCCCTCCCCGCGCAGCGTCTGCACCAGGCGGTACAGCGTGCTGCGGCGCAGCCCGGTCCGTTCCTGGAGCGTGGGCACGTCCCGCACGCCGTCGGCCACCAGGCGCACCAGCGCCAGCCCGTTCAGAAGCGTCTGCGCGCCCTTGGGCGCCTCACCATCGGATGCCATGCGTCCGACTATATGGGACGCGATTGCACACTATGGGACCCGCTTCTAACGTGCGTGACATGCAGCACCCCCACACGACCCCGGCCCCCGCCCTGGTGGCGGCGGACTGGGGCACCACCTCCCTGCGCGCCTGGGCCCTGGCACCGGACGGCGCCGTCCTGGGCTCCGTCCGCTCCCCGCACGGGCTGCGGCCGGTGACCGCCCTGGCCGCCGAGCGCGGCGTCCCCGCCGGCCGGGCCTTCGCCGACGTCCTGGCCGAGGTCGCGGCCGGGCTCGGGGCCGACGGCGTGCCCGCGCTGGCGTGCGGCATGGTCGGCAGCGACGGCGGCTGGTCCCCCGTCCCGCACCTGCGGCCGCCGCTGCCCGCCGTCCCCGAGTCCTTCGAGCCGCACCGCGTGCCCGGCGCCGACCCGCCGGTCTGGATCGTGCCGGGCCTGCGCACCTCCCCCGCCGGCGCCTCCGGCGCGCCGGACGTCATCCGCGGCGAGGAGACCCAGGTCCTCGGCGCCCTGGAGCGGCTCGGCCGCCCCGAGGAGGCGACCCTGGTCCTGCCCGGCACCCACACCAAGTGGCTGCGGGTCGCGGGCGGGGCCGTCACCGGCTTCACCACCGCCATGACCGGCGAGATCCACGCCGCGCTGATGGAGCACACCATCCTCGGCGACCCCGCCCGCGCCGCCGTGCCCACCGACGGCGGAGCACACCCGGACACCACCGGCGCGGCGTTCGACGCCGGGGCCGACCACGGCCTGGCCCACCCCGAACGGCCGCTCGCCGCGCGCCTGTTCAGCGCCCGCACCCGCCACCTGGACGGCGAGATCGGCGCGCACGACGTCGCCGACTACGTGTCGGGCCTGCTCATCGCCGACGAGACCGAGCGCATGCTCGCCCTCACCCGGGCCGCCGCCGTCGTGCTGTGCGCGGACGGCGCGCTCGGCCCTCGCTACCGGCGCGCCCTGGAGCGCCAGGGCGTCCGGGCCCGGCTGCTGGAGGACACCGCCCTGGACGGCCTGACCGCCCTGGCCCGCGCCTTCGGCCTCCTTCGGGCGCCCGCCGCACGACCCTCGGCACGCACATCGGAAGGACCGGCATGACCACCGCACCCATCGGCCTGATCGCCATCCTGCGCGGGCTGACCCCGGCCGAGGCCCCGGCCGTCGGGGACGCCCTCTACGGCGCCGGCCTGCGCGCGATCGAGGTCCCGCTCAACTCGCCCGACCCCCTGGACTCCGTCCGTGAGCTGCGCGCGCGCCTCCCCGGGGACTGCCGCGTCGGCGCGGGGACGGTGCTCACCCCCGGGCAGGTCGCGGATGCCGCCGAAGCGGGCGCCCGGATGATCGTCGCCCCCAACACCGACCCCGCGGTCATCTCCGCCGCCGCCGAGCTCGGCCTGGACTGCTACCCGGGCGCCGCCACCCCCACGGAGGCCTTCACCGCCGTGGCCGCCGGGGCGTCGGCGCTCAAGCTCTTCCCCGCCGACCACATCGGCGTCTCCGGCATGAAGGCCTGGTCGAGCGTGCTCCCCGCGGGCACGCCGCTGCTGCCCGTGGGCGGCGTCGACGAGGCCAACCTGGGCGACTGGCTCGCCGCCGGAGCCGCGGGGGCCGGGATCGGCTCGTCCCTGTACCGGCCGGGGGACGCCCCCGGCGCCGTCGCCGAGCGGGCCCACGCCCTGACCGCGTGCTGGGCCCGGCACACCCGCTGACGGCCCAGCTACCCACCGCCCGCACGCACCACCCGAAAGGCCCGCACCCCGATGAAGATCACATCCGTCACCACCTACACCGTCCCCCCGCGCTGGCTGTTCGTGAAGGTCGCCACGGACGAGGGCGTCACCGGCTGGGGCGAGCCGGTCCTGGAGGGCCGCGCCGCCACCGTCGCCGCGGCCGTGGAGGAGCTGGCCGACGTCCTCGTGGGCAAGGACCCCCGCCTCATCGAGGACCACTGGACCGTCATGTACCGCGGCGGGTTCTACCGCGGCGGCGGCATCCACATGAGCGCCCTGGCCGGGCTCGACCAGGCCCTGTGGGACATCAAGGACAAGGCGCGCGCTGACACTGGATCTTCGTGGCATCTCCCCTGCCTTAAGGCGGGGGCTTCGTGCCCTTGCGGGAACGAGCTTCCTGGTTCATCGGGCCGTGCCTTCCCGGAGGACTCCGGGGTCGGTCTTACCAGCTCTCCACAGGCGTTTCAGCTCTCCGCCAGCCCGGCGGCGAGTATGTTGCGGGCCGCGTTGACGTCGCGGTCGTGCAGGGTTCCGCACTGCGGGCACGTCCACGACCGCACGTTCAGCGGCATCCTGTCGTTGATGTGGCTGCACCCCGGCGTGGAGCACAGCTTGGAGCCGGGGAACCACCGGTCCACGAGCAGGAGCCGGCGCCCGTACCAGCCGGTCTTGTACTCCAGCATGTTCCGCAGCCCGTACCAGGCCGCATCCGAGATGGCGCGGGCCAGGGAGTGGTTCTTGACCATGTTGCGTACGGACAGGTCCTCGATGGCCAGGGCTTGGTTTTCGCGTACCAGCCGGGAGGACAGCTTGTGCAGGTGGTCGCGCCGCCGGTCGGCGATGCGTGCGTGGACGCGGGCGACCCTGATCCGGGCCTTGGCCCGGTTGTTCGACCCCTTGGCCTTGCGGGACAGGGCCTTGTGCGCCTTGGCCAGCTTGCGCCGGTCGCGGCGTTCGTGGCGCGGGTTGGCCACCTTCTCCCCGGTGGACAGGGTGACCAGGTGGTCCAGGCCCGCGTCGATCCCCACGGCCTCGTCCGTGGCCGGGTGCGCGGTGACGGTCTCCTCCACCAGCAGGGAGACGAACCAGCGGCCCGCCGCATCGCACGACACGGTGACCGTGGACGGCTCGGCGCCCTCCGGGAGCGGACGGTGCCACACGATGTCCAGCGGCTCCGTGGTCTTGGCCAGCTTCAACTCCCCGTCCCGGAAGGTGAACGCGTTGTTCTGGAACGTCGCCGACTTCCGAGACTTCTTCCGCGACTTCAAGCGCGGGTACATGGCCCGCTTGGCGAAGAAGTTGTTGAGCGCCGCCTGCTGGGCGCGCAGCGCCTGCTGGAGTGGGACGTTCGACACCTCGCGCAGGAACGACAGCTCCTCGTCCTGCTTCCAGCTCGTGAGCCACTTGGCCGTTTCCGCGTAGGAGGTGTTCTTGCCCTCGTCCTTGTAGCGGCGGGTGCGCTCGGCGAGCGCCTTGTTCCAGACGACCCGGATGCAGCCGAACGTACGGTGCAGGAGCACCGCCTGCTCGGCTGTGGGGTAGAAGCGGTACTTGTACGCCCGCTTGATCGCCTGGGACACGTTTAACACCATAGCGCACGTTCGTGTCAGTGCGGGCCGGTGCCGACCTGTCCCCGCCCTAAGGACGGGGTTCGCCGCCTTCAGAGTCAGGATCACCACCGGGCTGGCCAGCGTGGTGTGGGGCGCGGTGTGGTGGCTGGTCTACCGCGAGCCCAAGCGGATGCGCATGGCCAACGCGGCCGAGGTGGAGCACATCCGCGGGGGCGGCGGACTGGTCGACCTGGAGGACGCGCCCCCGCCGCGCAAGATCCCCTCGTGGTCCGACTTCGCCGCGGTGCTGGCCAACCGCAAGCTGTGGGGCATCTACCTCGGCCAGTTCTGCCTGACCTCCACCCTGTGGTTCTTCCTCACCTGGTTCCCCACCTACCTCGTGGAGTACCGGGGGATGGACTACATCCAGTCCGGGCTGCTGGTGTCCCTGCCGTACGTGGCGGCCGTGGCCGGGGTCCTGCTGTCGGGGTTCGCCTCGGACGCGCTGGTCCGCCGCGGCGCCTCGCTGGGCCTGGCCCGCAAGGGGCCGATCACCGTGGGGCTGCTGCTGTCCACCGCCATGATCGGCGCGAACTTCACCGACAGCACGGCCTGGGTCATCGCCTTCCTGTGCATCGCCTTCTTCGGCAACGGGTTCGCCTCGATCACCTGGTCGCTGGTGTCGGCGCTGGCGCCGCGGCGGCTGATCGGCAGCACCGGCGGGGTGTTCAACTTCATCGGCAACCTGTCCTCGATCGCCACCCCGATCGTCATCGGCCTGCTGGTCTCCGAGACCAGCTTCGCGCCGGGGTTCGTGTACATCACGGCGGTCACCGTCGTCGGGATCCTCTCCTACACCCTGCTCGTGGGGCGTGTGGAGCGCCAGCCCGACCCGGAGGAGGACGCGGGGCGCGCGGACGCCGCCTCCGCCTGAGGGGGCACCCGAGGGCACCGCGGCCCCGCCGGCACGTGCCGGCGGGGCGGTTCCCGGCTATAGTATTCGGAACCGAATAGTCGATTCCGAATACGGAGGTGCGCATGCCCGCCCGAAGCGCGGCCGACAACCCGCTGGCCCTCGCCGTCATGGGGCTGCTCCTGGAGAAGCCCATGCACCCCTACGAGATGATGTCCACCCTGCGCGAGCGCGGCCTCGACTCCGCCTTCAAACTCAGCACGGGCACCCTCTACGACACCGTCCGCGCCCTGCTCCGCGACGACCGGATCCGCGACGCGGGCACCGGCAGCGACGGCAACCGGCCCCAGCGCACCGTCTACGCCCTCACCGACACCGGCCGCACCGCCTTCACCGAGCGCCTCGACGCGCTCATCCGCGTCCCCGCCGACGACGAGTACCCCAAGTTCGTCTCCGCCGTCGCCTACATCGGCGCCCTGGGCGCCGAAGCCGCCGCCGGAGCCCTCACCGAGCGCGCGGACCGGCTCGCCGAGCGCGCCGAGCGGCTGCGCAGCGGCCTGGACTCCGCGCTCGGCGAATCCGGCCTGCCCCGCCTGTTCATGATCGAGGTCGAGTACGCGCTGCACATGATCGCCGCCGAGCGCGAATGGGTGCTCGCCACCGCCGAAGAGCTGCGCTCCGGCGCCCTGCCCCACCCGGAGGAGCACCGATGACCCGCCGCCCGACCGCAGACGTCCTCATCATCGGCGCCGGTCCCGCCGGCCTGCTCCTGGCCGTCGAACTCGCCGCCGAAGGCGTGGACACCCTCGTCGTCGAACGCGACGCGCGGCGCCCCCGCCGCTCGCGCGGCTTCACCCTCAACGCCCGCAGCCTCGACCTGCTCGCCCGCCGCGGCCTGGCCGCCCCCTTCCTCGCCGAAGGGCACCCCGCCCCGCACGCGCCCTCGGTCGGCCTGCCCGTCACCGCCGACCTGGACGGCGCCGCCACCGACCACCCCTTCACCCTGGGCATCCCGCAGCTGCGCGTCGAGGAGATCCTGGAGGAGCACGCCCTGGCCCACGGCGCCCGCCTGCTGCGCGGCCACCGGCTCGACGCCCTGCGCCAGGACGCCGACGGCACCACCGCCCGCGTCACCGCCGACCCTGACGGCCCTGACGAGCCTGACGGCCCTGTCGAGATCACCGCCGCCTTCGCCGTCGGCTGCGACGGGGGCCGCAGCACCGTCCGCAAGCAGGCCGGGATCGGCTTCCCCGGCACCCCCGCCACCACCTGGACCCTCCTGGGCGACGTCGTCCCCGCCGACCCGGCCGACCTCACGCCCGGCCCGCACACCGGCCCCGGCGGCACCGTCTTCGTCCTGCCCCGCCCCGGATACGTCCGCGCCATGCTCACCGACCCGGCCCCGCCCGACGACCCGCGCTCCCCCGTCACGCCCGGCATCTTCGCCGAGGCCCTGGAGGGCGCCCTGGGCCGCCCCGTCCCGCTGGCGGACCACATCTGGCTCACCCGCTTCGGCGACGCCGCCCGCCTCGCCGACCGCTACCGCGACGGCCGCGTGCTGCTCGCCGGGGACGCCGCGCACATCCACCCGCCCGCCGGCGCCATCGGCGTCAACGTCGCCCTCGAAGACGCCCACAACCTCGGCTGGAAGCTCGCCCGCACCGTCCAGGGCACCGCCCCGGACGCCCTGCTCGACACCTACGAGGCCGAACGCCGCCCCGCCGCCGAGCGCGTCCTCGCCCACACCCGCGCCCAGGCGCTCCTCAACGGGGGCGACCCCGGCCTGCGGCCCCTCGCGGACCTGCTCACGCACCTGGTGTCCCGCCCCGGAGGGCCGGCCGCGCTCGCCGAGACCCTCCTCGGCCTGGACACCCGCCACCCCATGGGCGCCGACGACCCCGGCGCCCACCCCTGGCTCGGCCGCCTGGCCCCCGACCTGGACCTGGTCGCCGAGGGGCGCCGCGTCCGCCTGTCCGAGCTGGTGGCCGGGCGCCGCGCGCTCCTGGTCGCCCTCAACGGCGCCGACGCACCCGAGGGGGCGCGGGAGGCCGGGGTCCGCACCGTCCGCGCCCACTGCGCCGCCGCCCACGGCGCGGCCGCGCTCCTGCTCCGCCCCGACGGCCACACCGCGTGGGTGCGCACCGCCGACGGGCGCGAGACCGGAGACCTGGGGGACGCCGTGGCCCGCTGGTGCGGCAAAACCGATGGCGGCGTTCCCGAGCCCGCTGCCAGACTTCGGCCGTGACCGACACCGACACCCCCGACACCGAACCCCGCGTGGCGCTCCTCCTCGGACAGCTCGACATCGCCTGGGCGCTCTTCGAGCACCACCTGGAGGGCATCGACGACCGTGCCGCGCTCTGGGAGCCCGCCCCCGGCGCGTGGAGCGTGCGGCCCGGCCCCGGCGGGGCGTGGACGCCCGACTGGCAGGTCCCCGAACCCGACCCGGCGCCGCCCGTCACCATCGCCTGGACCATGTGGCACATCAGCTACTGGTGGTCGACCGTGCACGAGGTCTGCTTCGGCGGCGGCCGAGCGCCCGAGCGCACCTCCATCACCTGGCCCGGGAGCGCGCAGGCGGCCGCCGGGGAGCTGCGCGGACTGCACGCCGCCTGGCGCACGGCGCTGGAGGGGGCCACCGCCGCCGACCTCGATTCGGCCGACCGGACCGCCGCCCTGCCGTGGCCGGTCGAGATGACCCTCGGCGACGCGGCCGGCTGGGTCACCGTCGAGCTGACGAAGAACGTGTCCGAGATCGGCCTGCTGCGCCACCTGTACCTGAACCGGCCCGGGCAGCGCCCCGAGGCCTCACAGGGCGCCGGTGGAGAACGCCCATAGGGGCAGGAGCAGGTCGAAGACCATGACGGCCAGGAGGAGGACGTAGACCACGGCCCGGGAGAGGCGGTGCACCACCCGGTCGAACCGCCCGACCCGGCCGCCGGGCCCGTCCTCCCCGCCGCTCTCGTCCTCGTCCTCGTCCCCGTGCGCGCGCACCACCCAGAACGCGGCGGCCGCGGTGGCGGCGACGGCGGCCACCAGGACCGCCCACAGGTCCCAGGCCCCCAGTCCGACGGCCCGCTCGACGGGCGCCCGGAAGAAGAGGAGGAGCGGGAGCGAGGCGACGGCGGCCGTCCCCGCGACCGCGACGACCGCGGTCGCCGCCAGCCCCGCGGCGAACCCGAGCACGGGGAACCGCACCGCGAACCGCCGGGGAAGGGGCGTTCGGGGCGCGGGCGTGTTCTTCGGCGGTTCACCACACATGGCGGCCTCCCGTGGGTCTGGGGTCCCACAGTATTGCGCCGCGCTCCGACACCGGAGAGGAGGCCCGAGCGACGGGCCACGCCCGCGGGCCGTCGGTCAGGGCGTCGACCGCGTTCTGGGCCTCCTCCGTGCCGGAACCGGCCCCGGACACGAGCGAGAGGGCCTTGGACCCCACCGTCGGAACGGTGCTGCGCGTCGACGGCGGCATCGGGGACCCCGTCTCCAAAGTCGGTGGCCCCCAGTGCGCATGGCGGCCTCTCGAAGGTCATAGGGCTCCAGTAACGTGCGGGACTCCGGTGGTGCGCCACGCCCCGACTCCGAGGAGGACCCTCGATGCGCAAGGTGACCTATTCGCTGACGGCCTCGCTCGACGGCTACATCGTCGACCCGGAGGGCGGTTTCGACTTCGCGCCGCCCGACGATGAGCTCTTCCGCTTCGCCACCGACGAGGTGCGCGCACACGATGTCCACCTGCTGGGGCGGCGGCTCTACGAGACGATGCTGTTCTGGGAGGACGCCGAGTGGCGGACCCCCGACCGCGACCGCTCGCGGGACACGGCGATGCTCGAATTCGCCGGGGTGTGGAACCCCCTGCCGAAGGTGGTCTTCTCCACCACGCTGTCACAGGTGCGGGGCAGCGCCCGGCTGGCCTCCGGGAGCGTGGCGGAGGAGATCGAGCGGCTGCGTGCCGAGCCGGGCGAGGGCGACATCGCGATCGGCGGCGCGACCCTCGCCCATGAGGCCGCCGCGGCGGACCTGATCGACGAGTACCGCGTGCGGGTCTGCCCGGTCCTCGTCGGAGGGGGCATCCCGTACTTCGCCCATCAGGCGCGCCATGTGGACCTCGAACTCGTCGAGACCCGCACCTTCGACTCGGGGGTCGTCTTCCTCCACCACCGCGTGGTGCGCTGAAGGACCTGCGGGGGGAGCCCTCCCCGCCGTGCCCCTCCCCTCAGGCCTCGGCCCCCGGCCGCAGGTGGCGCACGAACCAGTCCGCCGCGAGCTCCGCCACCCGGTCCAGGGCCCCGGGCTCCTCGAACAGGTGGCCCGACCCGGGAACGACCTCCAGGGCGGACTCGCAGGCGATCTCCTCCTGCGCCCTCCGGTTCAGGTCCAGCACCGCCGTGTCCGCCCCGCCGACGATGAGCAGGGTCGGCGCCCGCACCTCCGCCAGCCGTGCGCCGGCCAGGTCGGGGCGGCCTCCGCGGGACACCACGGCTGCGGTCCCCGACGGCGCGTCCGCCGCCGCCACCAGTGCCGCCGCCGCTCCGGTGCTCGCGCCGAAGTACCCGGTCGGCAGGTGCGCCGCCTCGGGGCGGGCGCGCAGCCACTCGGCGGCGCCGCGCAGCCGCTCGGCCAGCAGGCGGATGTCGAACACCAGCCCCCGGTCATCGCCCTCCTCCTCGGTGAGCAGGTCGAACAGGAGCGTTCCCAGCCCGGCGCCGTTCAGCGCCCCGGCCACGCGCACGTTGCGCGGGCTGTGCCGGCCGCTGCCGCTCCCGTGCGCGAAGACGACCGTTCCGAGCGCCCCCTCGGGCACGGTCAGGTGCCCCTCCAGCCGCACCCCGGCCGCCTCCACCTCCACCTCGGCGTCCGCGCCCGGCCCGGCGGGGCCGCTGTGCTCCCGCAGCAGCCCGATGACCTCCTCGTCGGTGGTCTGGGCGAAGTCGGCGTACCACTCGCCCACCGCCTGGAACCACTCGGGCGCCGTCAGGCACACCACCTCGTCCGCGTCCCGGGCCAGGGACCGCAGCGCGGTGGGCGCGCCGACCGGCACCGCCAGCACCACCCGCACGGCGCCCTGGGCGCGGGCCACCCGGCAGGCGGCACGGGCGGTGGATCCGGTGGCCACTCCGTCGTCGACCACCACCGCCGTGCGCCCGGCCGGGGAGGTGCGCGGACGCCCTTCGCGGAACAGCGCCGCCCGCCGTTCGAGCTCGGCGCGCTCGCTCCGTTCGACCGCCTGCAGCGCCTCCTCGCCGACGGCGTGCCCGCGCACCACCTCGTCGTTGAGGATGCGCACGCCGCCCTCGCCGATGGCGCCCATGGCCAGTTCCTCGTGGCCGGGCAGGCCGAGCTTGCGGACGGCGATGATGTCCAGGGGGGCGCCGAGCTCCTCGGCGACCCTGTGCCCGACGGGGACGCCGCCGCGCGGCAGCGCCAGCACGATGGGCTCCTTGTCCGCCTCGCCGCCGCGCGCGAGCCGCCGTCCCAGGCGGCGCCCCGCGTCGTCACGGTCGTCGAAGGCGCGCTGCGTGAATGCCATGGCCGCATCCCCCTTCACCTGGACTCCTGCCCGGCACCGCGGGGCGAATGCCCGGTTTCACCACCTTTACGATGAAGATTCGGGTTGAGGGACGGAACGCGGCTTGCGGGGCGGGGAAGGGCTTGCCATACTCGGCCGCATGATGAACGGAACCAGTGGAAAGGGCGCCCTGCGCCCCTGCCGGTGAGCGCCGCGCGGGGGCCGGCCCCCGCCGAACGGCCGATCACGCTCCTGGCACACGCACGATCACTGTCCGCGCTGCACGGCGACGGCCCCTGGCCCGCCGGCGGCGCCCCGCTCCCCGATGAACCCCCGCGCCGCGGGCGCGGCGGCCCGTCCATGCCGAGCGTCGTGATGGACGGGATCCAGACCCACCACTTCCGGGCGCCCGACACACCCGCCGCCGCCGAACGGATCGCCGACCGCGTCGCCGCCCTCGCCGCCGACTTCGACGCGGCGGGCGCGGCCGAGCTGCACGACCTGCTCGCCGAGCAGCGGGCCCTCGCGATCGCCGACGACCTCCTGCGGATGATCCGCACCCGCCGCGGACCCGAAGGCCTCTCCTCGGAGGGCCTGCGGACCACGGCCCTGTGGCTGTGCGAGCACGGCACCCGCCGGGAGGCGGTCAAGATCGGCATCGCCCTGCTCGGCGAGACGGCGCAGGAGCCCGACCTGGAGCTGCTGCTCCGGCTCGGAGCGCTGGAAGAACTCACCCTGTTCGCGGTCGTGGCGGTGAAGAAGAACTGGGCCGCCCCCGGGGTGTACCGGCTGGCCCGGAGGGTCGAGGGGTGGGGGCGCATCCACGCCGTCGAACGCCTCAAGGGCTGCGACGACCCGCAGGTCAAGGCGTGGCTGCTGCGCGGCGGGTACCGCAACGGCGTGCTCGACGAGTACCTGTCCTGGATCGCGGCGACCACCGGGGACCTGCTCGGCGCCCTGCAGGCGCCGTCGGTCGACGACGAACTGCTGGACGGGGCCGGGGGAATCCTGCACTCCCTGGCGGTCGGCGGCCCGGCCGAGGACATCCGGCACTACGACGACGCGCTCGCCGCCCTGCACCGCTACATCGACCTCGTGGGCGAGGCCGAGCCGACACTCCGCCGCCTCTGCGACCTCGCGCAGATCACCCGGCTGCTCCGCGGCGACCGGAAGGGTCTGGATTGGCCGGAGGGCGCGCGTGAGCAGGTGGTGGCCCGGATCGACCGGCTGTTGGAGCGACCCGTGTGGAGCCGTATCGCGCTGGCGCACCTGGCCGAGCCCGAGGACGACTACACCTTCAACAAGGCCTTGTCCTGCGCCTTCGAGCTGGGCCTAGAGGTGCGCGGGCACGTCCTGGACCACCTGGAGGACAATCCCGGCAACCGCTTCGTCTGGCAGTGGGCCATGCTGTGGGCGAGTGCCGAGGACGTCGGTGAGCTGGTGGCATGCGCCGAGCATCTGCTGCTGCTCAACCCCCTCGGCGGCGGGCCCGAGGAGGGCACGGGCTCCGGCGGTCGGGAGGTCGACATCGACGACATTCTCGGTGTCATCGTGCAGGAGCTGGGCCGCTTCCCCGGTGCGGGCACGGCGCTGGTCCGCGCGGCCCTGGTCGGCGACATGCCCTGGAACCGCAACATGGCCCTGCGCACCCTGACCGCATGGTCGGAACACGACCCGGCCGCCCTTCCCGCCGACGCGGCCGAGTGGTTGCACACCGCAGAACAACAGGAACCGAACGAGAAGGTCCGGGAGACGATCGTCGGCCTCCTCACGGCCCTCCCACCCACCCCGCCCACCTGACCGG
>NZ_JAQFWQ010000030.1 GCF_027706725.1 Nocardiopsis endophytica | reverse complement strand
ACGCCGAGGGGGAGACCGTCTCCGAGGTCTCCGACGGCGAGGAGTTCTACCTGCACGTGCCCGCCGACCCGGGCGCCGGGGTGGCCACCGTGCACGCCCGCGCCGGCACGGCGGCGCTGTCCCCGGGTCGCGCGTTCTCCGGGCGGGACGGGGTCGCCACGCTGCCGGTGGTCGCCGCCGAGGAGGCGCTCACCGGCGCCTCGGCCGAGGTGAAGGCGGACTGGTCCGCCTCCGGCGCCGACGGCGGCGCCGCAGGCCCCGACGCCCCGGCGATGCCCGAGGCCTCCTCGCACGCCCCCGTCCGGGAGCTGCCGGAGGCCCCGCCCTCCCCCGCCCCGTCGGCCTCCCCCTCGCCCGCCGCCCCCGGGGACGGCGCGGCCGGCGCCGAGGCCTCCGACGGCCTGGCGCTGACCGGGACCTGGCTGGGCGGGCTGCTCGTGATCGGCGGCGGACTGGTGGCCGCGGGCGCCGCGGCCGTGGTGGCCGCACGGCTGCTCAGGCGCCGCTAGGTGGTTCCGGTCACGTTTGCCGCCTGTCCGTTTTCGGACCAAATACCGTTGTTCACCATTCCTGAGCTGCTCGAACAGCACAGAACGGGCATTGTTACCGAGAATTCCGCGAACCCTGTTGGAAGTCCGGAATCGGGTCGCTAGGATCGGGCGGTGCGGAAGTGACGCATTCGCCCCGCGGCCCCGAGACATCCCGCGGCTCAGGCGATCCCGACGCACCCGGAACGGCCCGCTCACGAAACCACGGGTGCGCGCTTCCCCGGCCGACCCCTTCCGATAGGGCCCGGCGCATCATTCCCCGATACGAGACCCGGGACGCGATTTGATCACTACGGTCCACCCCCACACCGCCCGCCGCGGCCGCCGCCTCGTCGCGGCCACCGCGGTGACCGCCGCGGCCGCGCTGGCCTTCGGGCTGTCCTCGGCCCCGGCCCTGGCCGACGGCGCCACCGGAAAGTACGTGGGCAACGGCCCCGGCGGCATCTCCGTCGAGACCAAGACCCACGGCAAGATCACGACCAACCTGTTCAAGCTGCAGCTGGACGACGGCGCCACCCTGCAGACCTACTGCATCGACGCCGAGACCGCGATCCGCTCCGGCGCCGACTACCGCGAGGACGCCTGGGACACCTACCCCGGCAAGGGCGACTTCGCCCAGCCCGGCAAGGTCCACACGGTCCTGCAGTCCTCCTACCCCACGGTCGACGTGGCCACCCTGGCCGGTGAGGCCGGCATCGAGGGCCTCACCGAGGAGGAGGCCGTCGCCGGCACCCAGGCCGCGGTCTGGCACTTCAGCAACGGCACCGAGCTGACCGAGGGCGGCAAGCACGGCGCCAACGTCGACGCGCTCTACGCCCACCTGCTGGAGAAGGCCGAGCAGTCCGACACCCCCGAGCCGGAGGCCTCGCTCAGCATCACCCCGGAGGCCGCCGAGGGCGCCGCCGGGGAGACCATCGGCGAGTTCACCGTCCAGACCAGCGCCGACTCGGTGCCGCTGGTCCTGGACGCCCCTGAGGGCTTCGAGCTGGTCGACGTCGAGAGCGGTGAGCCGGTCGAGGCCGCCGCCAACGGCGACAAGGTGGGCGTCAAGGTCCCCGAGGGCGCCGAGGACGGCGAGGCGTCCTTCTCCGGCACCATCACCGCCACCGTCGAGGTCGGCCGCCTGTTCCGCGGCGTCGACGGCCAGCCGGCCACCCAGACCCTGATCACCGCCGACAGCTCGGACACCGAGATCAGCGCGAGCGCGAAGGTCTCCTGGGCCTCCGGCGGCGGCGAGACCCCGCCCGAGGACGGCGACGACGAGGAGCCCACCCCCTCGCCCTCCCCCTCCACGCCTGAGGACGGCGGCTCCGACGACGGGGACAAGGGCGACGGCGGCAAGGACGAGGGCGAGGAGAAGCCCGCGCCCGGCGGCGACGAGGACAAGGGCGGCGGCCTGCCGGTCACCGGCGGCGCGCTCTACGGCCTGATCGGCGCGGCCGTGGCCGCGGTCGGCGGCGGCGCGGCGGCCATCTACTTCGGCCGCAAGCGCAAGGCCTCCACCGAGGTCTGAGGCCCCGCGGCCTGAGGCGCACGGAAGGGGCGGAGGGAGACCCTCCGCCCCTTCTGCGTGTGCGCGGCGTCTCCGCGGCGGCTCAGACCGCGTACGGGCTGCCGCTGAGCAGGTCGCCCCCGTCGCGGTCGCGCAGCGCCGCCTCCAGCGCGGCCCCCACCCGGTAGGCGCGGTCGTCGGCCATGGCCGGGGCCATCACCTGCAGCCCCACCGGCAGCCCGTCCTCGGGCGCCAGCCCGCAGGGCACCGACAGCGCCGCGTTGCCCGCCAGGTTGGTCGGGATGGTGCACAGGTCGGCCAGGTACATCGCCATCGGGTCGTCGGTCCGCTCGCCCAGCGGGAACGCCGTGGTCGGCGCCGTCGGCGAGACCAGCACGTCCACGCCCTCGAACGCCGCCTCGAAGTCCCGCTTGATGAGCGTGCGCACCTGCTGCGCCGACCCGTAGTAGGCGTCGTAGTAGCCGCTGGACAGCGCGTAGGTGCCCAGGATGATGCGGCGCTTGACCTCCGGCCCGAAGCCCTCGGCCCGGGTCAGCGCCATCACCTCCTCGGCGCTGCGGGTGCCGTCGTCCCCGGTGCGCAGCCCGTAGCGCATGGCGTCGAACCGGGCCAGGTTGGACGAGCACTCGCTGGGCGCGATCAGGTAGTAGGCGGCCAGCGCGGTGTCGAAGCTGGGGCAGGACACCTCGACGACCTTGGCGCCCATCGACTCCAGCAGCTCCACGCTCTCCTGGAACCGGGTGAGCACCCCGGCCTGGTACCCCTCGCCGGACAGCTCCTTGACCACGCCCACGCGCAGCCCGGCCACGTCGGCCCGGCGGGCCGCCTCGGCCACCGGCGGCACCGGCGCGTCGATCGAGGTGGAGTCGCGCGGGTCGTGCCCGGAGAAGGCCTCCTGCAGCAGCGCCGCGTCCAGCACGTTGCGGGCGAAGGGGCCCGGGGTGTCCAGCGAGGAGGCGAAGGCGATCAGCCCGTACCGGGAGGAGCCGCCGTAGGTGGGCTTGGCGCCCACCAGGCCGCACACCGCCGCCGGCTGGCGGATGGAGCCGCCGGTGTCGGTGCCGGTGGCCAGCGGCGCCTCGAAGGCGGCCACGGCCGCCGAGGAGCCGCCCGAGGAGCCGCCCGGCACCCGGGAGGTGTCCCACGGGTTGCGGGTGGGGCCGAAGGCCGAGTTCTCCGTGGACGAGCCCATCGCGAACTCGTCCATGTTGGTCTTGCCCAGCACCACCAGGCCGGCCTCGCGCAGCCGCGCGGTGACCGTGGCGTCGTAGGGCGGCCGGTACCCCTCCAGGATGCGGGAGGCCGCGGTGGTGGGCATGTCGGTGGTGGTGAACACGTCCTTGTGCGCCACCGGCACCCCGGCCAGTGGGCCCAGCTCCTCGCCGGCGGCGCGGCGCTCATCGACCGCGCGCGCCTGGGCCAGCGTGGTCTCGGCGTCCACGTGCAGGAACGCGTTGACCCCGGGCTCGACCTGCTCGATGCGGTCCAGGTAGGCCTGTGCCGCCTGCACCGCCGACACCTGCCCCGAGGCGATCGCCGAGCCCAGCTCGGCGGCGGTCATGCGGATCAGTTCGGCGCCCATCACTCCTCCTCCCCCAGGATCTGCGGGACCCGGAAGCGCTGGTCCTCCACGGCCGGTGCGGCGGCCAGGGCCTGCTCGGGGGTGAGGCCGGGCCGGGCCTCGTCGGGGCGGTGGACGTTGGCCAGCGGCAGGGCGTGCGACGTCGGCGGGATGTCGCCCTCGGCGGCCTGCTGGACCTTGGCCACCGCGGAGATGATCTCATCGAGCTGGGCGGCGAGGTGGTCGAGTTCGTCCTCGTTCAGCGCCAGCCGCGACAACCGGGCGAGGTGCGCGACCTCATCGCGGGTGATGGCGGACATGGATTGCTAACCGTTCTCTTCTTGCAGTCAGGGCGCCTCAATCCTATGGCCGTCGTGGGCGCCCCCGTGCGCGCGCAGCCACGCCGCCGCCTCGGCGGCCTCCAGCGGCGGGGCGAACAGCCGCCCCTGGGCGGCGTGGCAGCCCATCGCGGCCACCGCCTCGGCCACCCCCTCGGACTCCACGCCCTCGGCCACCGCCCGCATGCCCAGCGTGCCCACCAGGTCGATCGCCGAGGCGACGATCACCCGCCCGTCGGCGTCCTCCTCCACCCGGCGCACGAACGAGCCGTCGATCTTGATCTCCTGCACCGGCAGCCCGTTGAGCCGGGCCAGGGTGAAGTAGCCGGTGCCGAAGTCGTCCAGGGACAGCGGCACCCCCAGGTCGGACAGGGCCAGGATGACCGGGGCCACCGCGTCGGCCTCGGCGACCATCACCCGCTCGCCGATCTCCAGGCGCAGCGCCGCCGGCGGCACCCCGTGCCGCCGCAGCCCGGCGGCGACCACGTCGGGCAGGGCCGGGTCGAGCAGCTCGCGCGCGGACAGGTTCACCGACACCGGCAGCTCCACCCCCTCCGCGCGCCACCGGGCCACCTGGGACAGGGTCTGCTCCAGCACCTCGTGGGTGAAGCCGCGCATCAGGTAGGACTGCTCGATCAGCGGCACGAACTCGTGCGGGTCCAGCACCCCGCGGCGCGGGTGCCGCCAGCGCACCAGCGCCTCCAGCCCCACCGCGCGCCGGTCCGACAGGTCCACGGTGGGCTGGTAGAACATCTCCAGCTCCTTCTCCACCAGGGCGCGGCGCAGCTCGCCGAAGAGGCTGAGCCGGGCGGTGGAGTTGCGGTCCTTGTGCGGGGCGTACAGCTCCACCCCGGTGCGGTGTTCCTTGGCCACGTACATGGCCACGTCGGCGCGCTGCATGAGCAGCTCGAAGTCGGGGGCGTGGTTGGGGTAGAGCGCGATGCCGACGCTGGCCTCCAGGTCGAAGTCCATCCCGTCCAGCCGCACCGGCTCGGCCAGGGCCACCCGCAGCCGGGCGGCCACCTCGCGGGCCGAGGCGGCGTCGCGCACCTGCGGCAGCAGCACCGCGAACTCGTCCCCGCCGAGCCGGGCCACCAGGTCGCCGGGGCGCACGCTGTGCGTCAGGCGCAGCGCCACGGTCTGCAGCAGCCGGTCCCCGGTGGGGTGCCCCAGGGTGTCGTTGACCTCCTTGAACCGGTCCAGGTCGAGCAGGAGCAGGCCGACCCGGTGGTGCCGCTGGCGGGCCTCGCCCAGGGCCTGCTGGGTGCGCAGGATGAGCAGCTTGCGGTTGGCCAGCCCGGTCAGCTCGTCGTGGTTGGCCTGGTGCTCGCGCTTCACCGACAGGGTGGCGCTGGTGTAGAGCGCGGCCAGCGGGAAGGCGAACAGCGGCACCAGCCAGATGGAGTGGACCATGGCCGCCACCACCAGCGGGGCCAGGCTGAGCAGCACCGCGTTGACGAACAGGCGCTGGCCGATGTCCTTGCCGAGCACGCTCTGCAGCGGCACCCGCTCGTGCATGGCCACCGCGCACTCCACCAGCACCAGGTTGGTGACGAAGTAGGCGGCCCCGGCCAGGCCCACCAGCAGCAGCTCGGCGCCCTGGGGCACCCACGGCCCGGCCGAGGCCGCCGGGTGGAACAGCCGCATGACGGCGTCGGCCACCCCGAAGCTGAGCACGTACTGGGCCAGGTTGAAGGCGGTGCGGTGGGGGGCGTGCCGCCGGGCGATGCCGGCCACCACGGTGGCCACCGCCTGCACCAGGGCCGCGGCGGGCAGCCCGAAGAAGATGAGCAGCGCGAAGGAGAACGGCAGCGAGGTGGGGGCGCCGCTGGTGGCCGGGGCGTTGGGGGTGGCGATGGGGCGCAGCTCGCCGATGACGACCATGCACAGCACGACCCAGACCAGCGGCTCGTCGGCCAGCGCCGCCAGGCCCGCGGGGCCGGTCCACACCAGGGACCCGCCGAGGAGGCCGCACCCGGCGACCGTGGTGCCCGCCAGGTACAGCCAGAGCGGCGTGCCGACCCGCGGCCCCACGTCCCGGGTGTTGTTCGGGTCCTTCATAGCGCTCCGGCCACCCCCTCTCGTACCTTCCAGGCACAGCTTACGACGCTTCATCACCTGCTGTCGCCGCACAAGGACTTTAGGTGAGCCTTGGAGGTTTGCGCCCGAATCCGGAAGAACGCCCGGTCAGCCGGTCTCTCCGCCCTCTTCCTCCCGCCCCTCCTCGGAGAACCGCGCGAGCTTCCTGGCCTCATCCGGCCCAGCGGCCAGCAGGACCCCGAAGCCCTCCTCGTCCAGGACCGGGACCCCCAGCTTCAGGGCCTTGTCGTACTTGCTGCCGGGGCTGTCCCCGGCCACCAGGAAGTCGGTCTTCTTCGAGACCGAGCCGGTCACCCGCCCCCCGGCCTCGGCGGCGGCCTCCTTGGCGCCGTCCCGGGTGTAGCCCTCCAGCGAGCCGGTCACCACCAGGGTCACGCCGTCCAGCGGACGCGGCCCCGACCCGGCGCCCTCGTCCTCCATGCGCACCCCGGCCTCGCGCCACTTGCGCACGATCTCGCGGTGCCAGTCCTCGGAGAACCACTCGCGGATGGAGGAGGCGATGGTGGGGCCGACCCCGTCCACCGAGGCCAGCTCCTCCTCGGTGGCGGCCTCGATGGCCTCCATCGACCGGAAGTGGCGCGCCAGGTCCTCGGCGGCGCGTGGGCCCACATGCCGGATGGACAGCGCCACCAGCACCCGCCACAGCGGCCGCTGCTTGGCCGCCTCCAGCTCCTCGAAGAGCTTCTCCACGGTCTTCTTGGGCTCGCCGTCCTGGTTGGCGAAGAACGTCACCACCTTGCGCTCCCCCGTCCTGGGGTCGAGCTTGGGCTCGGTGGTGTCGGGGTCCAGGACCAGGGTGCGGATGGGCAGCAGCTGCTCGACCGACAGGGCGAACAGGTCGCCCTCGTCCTTGAGCGGCGGCTCGGACGGCTCCAGCGGCTGGGTGAGCGCGGTGGCCGCCACGTACCCCAGCGTCTCGATGTCCAGCGCCTTGCGCCCGGCGACGTAGAACAGCCGCTCGCGCAGCTGCCCCGGGCAGGCGCGGGCGTTGGGGCAGCGCAGGTCGACGTCGCCCTCCTTCTGCTGCCCGAGCGGGGTGCCGCACTCGGGGCAGGTCTCGGGCATGGCGAACGCCCGCTCGGACCCGTCCCGCGCCTCGGTCACCGGGCCGAGGATCTCCGGGATCACGTCCCCGGCCTTGCGCAGCCGCACCGTGTCGCCGATGAGCACGCCCTTGCGCTCGACCTCCTGGGCGTTGTGCAGGGTGGCGAACTCCACCTCGGACCCGGCCACCCGCACCGGCTCCATCACGCCGTAGGGGGTGACCCGCCCGGTGCGGCCCACGTTCACCCGGATGTCCACCAGCTTCGTGGTGACCTCCTCGGGCGGGTACTTGTAGGCGATCGCCCAGCGCGGCGCCCTGCTGGTGGAGCCCAGGCGCCGCTGCAGCGCCACATCGTCGACCTTGACCACCACGCCGTCGATCTCGTAGGCGGGGTCGTGCCGGTGGTCGCCGTAGTGGGCGACGTACTCGGCCACCGCGTCCAGGTCGGGCAGGACCCTGTAGCGGTCGCTGACCGGAAGGCCCCAGTCCCGCAGCATGTCGTACACGTGCGACTGGCGGGCGAAGTCCACCCCGCGGTGCTCGCCCACCCCGTGGCAGATCATGGTGAGCGGCCGGGTGGCGGTGACGCGGGGGTCCTTCTGCCGCAGCGACCCGGCGGCGCCGTTGCGCGGGTTGGCGAACTCGGCCTTGCCGTCGGCCGCCAGGCGGCGGTTGAGCTCCTCGAACTCGGCCACCGGCAGGAAGACCTCGCCGCGCACCTCCAGCAGCTCGGGCGCCGGGCGCACGCTCTCGTCCAGGCGCTCGGGGACGGCGGCGATGGTGCGGGCGTTGAGCGTGATGTCCTCGCCCACCCGGCCGTCACCGCGGGTGGCGGCGGTGGTCAGCCGCCCGTTCTCGTAGACCAGGTCGATGGCCAGGCCGTCGATCTTCAGCTCGCACAGGTAGGCGTCGACCGGCGCCTCGCCCTCCACCCGCGCGGCCCAGGCGGCCAGCTCCTCGGCGTTGAAGGCGTTGTCCAGGCTCTCCATCCGGCGCAGGTGCTCCACCGGCGCGAACAGGTTGCTGATGGGCGCGCCGACCTTCTGCGTCGGCGAGTCCTGCGTGACCAGCTGCGGGTAGCGGTCCTCGATCGAGCGCAGCTCGCCCATCAGCCCGTCGTACTCGGCGTCCGAGATCACGGGCGTCTTCATGTAGTACCGGTAGCTGTGGTCGTCGATCTCCTGCGACAGCTCGGCATGGCGCTCGCGCACCTCGTCGGGGACGGATCCGACTGCGGTCGACCTCTCCGCGCTCACCCAGGGCGTCCTTTCCTCATCCAGCGCCGTGTCACCGCCGCGGCTCGTCGCGCAGCACCCGCGCGGCCGCCCTGCAGACGGCCAGCGCCTCGCGCGCGCCGTCCGGGGACGCGCCCGCCAGGCCGCACGCGGGGGCGCACACCACGGCGTCGGCGAGCGCCTCCGGGGCGAGGCCGATGCGGTTCCACAGCTCCCGTACAGGATCGACGGTACTGCCCAGGTCGGACAGTCCCTCCCCGCGACGCGGGCCCGTGCCCGGAACCACACCCATAATGAGACCGACGCCGTCCTCCAGGGCCGTGCCCAGGGCCTCGTCGTCCTCGCGGCGGAGCAGCGCGGCGTCCAGCCCCAGGGCGCGGAAGCCGCACCGGTGGAACAGGGACACCGGCGCGCCCTCGGCGCAGCAGTGCACCGCCGGGACCGCCCCGGCATCGGCGACGGCGGCGGTCAGCGCGCGCAGCCGCTCCTCCACGCGCACCCGGTCGGGCGCGGGGATGCTGCGCAGCCCGCTGGCGGTGGGCACCCGCCCGGCCGCCACGGCGGGCAGGCCCGGCTCGTCGACCTGCACCACCAGGCGCGCGCCGGGAAGCCGCCCGGCCACCTCGGCGATGTGCGCGCGCAGGCCCTCCTCCAGGGACGCGGCCAGGTCGGCCACGGCACCGGGGTCGGAGAGCATCCGCTCGCCGCCGCGCAGCTCCACGGCGGCCGCGAGCGTCCAGGGCCCGGCCACCTGGAGCTTGAACGCGCCCTGGAAGGCGGCGCCGTGCCGCTGCACCGCGTCCAGGTCCCAGGACAGGAAGCTGCGGGCGCGCGCCAGGTCCCGGCCGGGGGCGCGGGCCACCCGCCATCCGGTGGGCTGCACCTCCAGCGGCAGGTCGACCAGCAGGGCGGCGGCGCGGCCCACGGTGTCGGCGCCGGCGCCGCGGGCGGGCAGCTCGGGCAGGTGCGGCAGGTCGGGCAGCTCGCCGAAGACGGTGCGCGCCGCCTCGTCGGGGTCGGTCCAGGGGTAGGACCCCATGCCGGTGGCGCTCGCGGCGGGCCAGGGGTAGCGTCGGGGCTCAGTCACGTCCGACAAGGGTAGGCGAACCCTCGTCGGAGCCGGTGCCCGCGGCCTTTCGGGCGGCGCGGCGCCGGTACACCAGCACCCCGGCCACCGCGGCGGCGGCCAGCAGGGCGAGCGCGGCGGCCAGCGCGGGCGAGTGCGTGAAGGCGCTCCACCAGGCGGCGATGACCGCCATCCCGCCCAGGCTGTACAGGGCGGCCCACAGGGCGCAGCCCGGCAGCATCGCGGCCAGGTAGCGCCCGAAGTGCATCCGCATCGCCCCGGCCACCAGGTGCACGGCGGTCTGCACGCCCACGGTGAGGTAGACGGCGGTGACCACGGGCGGGCCGAACCGGTTGATCAGCCGCTCGGCGCGGTCCAGGCGCGGCCCCAGCCGCTCGCCCAGCCGCGAGCGGTGCACCCCGGCGCCCAGCCCCCGCCCGGCCCAGTAGGTGGCCATGGTGCGGGCGAAGACGATGGCGAACAGCGCCGAGTAGACGATCCAGAAGGGACGCCCCTCCAGGAACCCGTACTCCATGCGCCCTCCCGGTCCCCGCCGGCCGCCCGGACCCCCCGGGCGGCATTGCTAAGGCTAACCTAACCGGCAGTGGCCGGGGAAGGGGCGGCCTCCGTGGCCCCGATCGTCGCCGAGCCCAGCACCGCCGCGCCGTCGTAGAGCACCGCGGTCTGCCCCGGGGCCACCCCGGCGGCCGGCTCGTCCAGCACGATGCGCAGTCCTCCCTCGTGGGCCCGGACCGTGCAGCCGTAGACCTCGCCGTGCGCGCGCAGCTGCACGGTGCAGGCCAGCTCCCCCTCCTCCGGGGACAGGGCGGCGCGGCCGCTCCACACCGGGCGGTCGCCGCGGATCGCCGCGACCCGCAGCGAGGAGCGCGGCCCCACCGTCACCGTGTTCTCCACCGGCTCGATGGACAGCACGTAGCGGCGCTCGGGGGCCCCGCCCAGGTCCAGCCCCTTGCGCTGGCCCACGGTGAAGGCGTGCGCCCCCTGGTGCTCGCCCACCACGTTGCCCGACTCGTCCTTGATCGGCCCCGGGGAGCCGCCCAGGCGGTCGTTGAGGAACCCGGCGGTGTCGCCGTCGGCGATGAAGCAGATGTCGTGGCTGTCCGGCTTGTCGGCCACCGCCAGCCCGCGCCGCGCCGCCTCGGCCCGCACCTCCTCCTTGGTGCAGTCGCCCAGCGGGAACATCGCGTGCTCCAGCTGCTCACGGGTGAGCACCCCCAGCACGTAGGACTGGTCCTTGCCCTCGTCCACGCTGCGCACCAGGCGGCCGCCGGCCTTGCGCACGTGGTGGCCGGTGCACACCGCGTCGAACCCCAGCGCCACCGCCCGGTCCAGCACCGCCTCGAACTTGATCTTCTCGTTGCAGCGCAGGCACGGGTTGGGCGTCCGCCCTGCGGCGTACTCGGCGACGAAGTCCTGGACCACGTCCCGGTCGAACTCCTCGGCCATGTCCCACACGTAGAACGGGATGCCGATCACGTCGGCCGCCCGCCGGGCGTCCCGGGAGTCCTCCACCGTGCAGCACCCCCGCGCCCCCGTCCGGTAGGACTTGGGGTTCTTCGAGAGCGCCAGGTGCACACCGGTCACCTCGTGGCCCGCCTCAGCGGCGCGGGCGGCGGCCACGGCCGAGTCGACGCCGCCGGACATGGCGGCCAGTACGCGCAGAGTCATAGCCCCTCCAGGGTATGCGCCCCGGGGGCGGGCCCAGGACGCCTCCCGCTTCTGCGAAAATCGGACCATGGCTCTGTTCCGTCGCCGTCGCTCCCCCGCGTCCGATTCCGCCGTCACCATCGACGCCTTCTGGGCCGCCTGGCCCGGGCTGCGCTCCGCGCTGGCGTCGGCCGTCGACGCCGGAGAACCCGTGCCCGAGGAGGCGGCGGCGCGCCTGACCGAGCTGGTGCAGGGCATCCACCCCGCCCTGGGGTGGGACGTGGGCCGCGCGCCCGAGCCCGCCGAGCCGGAGCTCGAGGGCCTGGACGCCCCGCTCGACGCCGACCCCGAGGACCTGCTGCGGCGGCTGGCCGAACAGGACGAGGCGGCCGCCGCCCCGGCCCCCGACTACGCGCTCACCCTGCGCCCCGGCCCCGACGACGAGGCGCGGGTGCTGTCCGAGCGCTGGTCGCGCGCGGCCCCCGAGGAGCCGGAGTGGGTGTTCCGCCCCGCCGTGCCCGCCGACCACCGGGCGCTCGCCGGGGGCCTGGACTGGAACGGCCACGAGCTGGACCTGTCGCACGCCACCGTGGAGCTGCGGGTGGACCAGCGCCGGGGCCGCATCGACGCCGGGGTCTACCACCCCGACTTCATGTTCCTGCCCGAGGAGGACCGGGCCGGGGTCGCCGAGCACGTGGTGCTGCTCGCCGTGGGCGAGGACGACCGGGTGCGCGCCGTCGGCGAGGTGCGGCCGCTGGTCGAGAAGCCTCTGGACCCGCTGCCGCCCACCGCCGTCCCCTCGGTCGTCGAGCAGCTCACCGGCGGCTCGGGCGGCTCCTGGGTGTCCTTCCGGGCGCGGGTGCCGCTGCGCGGCGTGATCGAGGTGCAGGCCCGCCACCCCCTGCGCCGCCGCGACTTCCCCGCCTTCACCCTGCTGGCCCGCGTCGAGCTGGCCTACACCGACGCCGACGACGAGCGCCAGCCCACCGCCGAGGCCGCCGCCGAGATGGACGCCTTCTCCCAGCGGCTGCAGCGGGTGGCCGGCGGCGACGGCGCCCTGTTCGGCCAGGAGACCTCGGCCGGCAAGCGGCGGCTCTACCTGTACCTGGACCCCGAGTCCGGGGTGATGGGCCCGTTGGAGGAGGCCGCGCGGCGGTGGCCGCACGGCGCCTCGGTGGGCAGCAGCATGGACCCGGAGTGGCGGTTCATCGGCGCGCTCACCCAGCCCATCCGGCGCCGGCGGTAGCGCCGCGGGCCTCAGCGCCGCCGCTTGCCGCGCGCGGCGCGGGCCCGCTCCACCGCGGGGCCGATCGCCGCGCCCAGCGCCTCCACGTCCGCCTCCGTGGAGCCGCGGCCCAGGCTGAACCGGAGCGAGCCGAGCGCGGTGTCGGTGTCGGCGCCCATCGCCAGCAGCACGTGCGAGGGCCGGGCCACCCCGGCCGTGCAGGCCGACCCGGTCGAGCAGGCGATGCCCTGGGCGTCCAGCAGCATCAGCAGCGCGTCGCCCTCGCAGCCGGGGAAGGAGAAGTGGGCGTTGCCCGGCAGGCGGTCCCGCGGGTCGCCGTTGAGCACCGCGTCCGGCACCGCCTTGTGCACGGTGCGCACCAGTTCGTCGCGCAGCCGCGCCAGGCGCCCGGCGTGCTCGTCGCGCTCGGCCGCCGCCAGCCGCGCCGCCTCGGCGAACCCGCGCAGCAGCGGCGCCGCCAGGGTGCCCGAGCGCACGTCCCGCTCCTGGCCCCCGCCGTGCAGCACCGGCTCCGGGTCCACCCCGCGCGCCAGCAGCAGGGCGCCCGCGCCCACCGGCCCACCGATCTTGTGCGCCGAGGCGGTCAGGGCAGCAAGGCCCGCGTGCGCGGAGAAGTCCACCTCCAGCGCGCCCACCGCCTGCACGGCGTCGGTGTGCATCGGCACCCCGAACTCGGCCGCCGCCTCGGCCAGCTCGGCCACCGGCTGGACCGTGCCGACCTCGTTGTTGGCCCACATCACCGAGACCAGCGCCACGTCGCCGGGGTCGCGCGCGATCGCCGCGCGCAGGTCCTCGGGGCGCACCGCGCCGCGCCCGTCCACGGGCAGCTCCTCGACCACGGCGCCCTGGCGCCCGCCCAGCCAGTGCGCCGGGTCCAGCACCGCGTGGTGCTCCACCGCGCTCACCAGCACCCGGCGCCTGCGGGGATCGGCCGCCGACCGCGCCCAGTACAGGCCCTTGACCGCGAGGTTGTCGGCCTCGGTGCCGCCCGCGGTGAACACCACCTCGTTCGGCGAGGCCCCCAGGGCCCCGGCGATGTCCTCGCGGGCCTCCTCCACCGCCCGGCGGGCGGCCCGGCCGGCCCCGTGCAGCGCGGAGGCGTTCCCCAGGCGCCCGTACTCCTCGGTCATCGCGGCGAGGGCCTCGGGGCGCACGGCCGTCGTCGCGGCGTGATCCAGATACACCATGGCGCCCCCAAGGATACGGCGGCGCCGGAACGGGGTGGGCCCCCGGCTCACCGCCCGGGGCCCACCCCTGCCCGCGCTCCTGCCCGCGGTCCTACTTGCGCTTGCCGATCTCCTCGGTCAGCTGCGGGGCGACGGTGTGCAGGTCGCCCACGACGCCGAAGTCGGCGATCTCGAAGATCGGCGCCTCGGGGTCCTTGTTGACCGCGACGATGTTCTTCGAGGTCTGCATGCCGGCCCGGTGCTGGATCGCGCCGGAGATGCCCAGCGCGATGTACAGGTTCGGGCTGACCGTCTTGCCGGTCTGGCCGACCTGGAACTGGTTGGGGTACCAGCCCGCGTCGACCGCGGCGCGGGAGGCGCCCACGGCCGCGCCCAGCGCGTCGGCCAGCTGCTCCACCACGGTGAAGTCGTCCGAGCCGACGCCCCGGCCGCCGGAGACCACGATCGCGGCCTCGGTCAGCTCCGGGCGCTCGCCCTGCTCCTGGGCCACGCGCTCGACCACGCGGGCGCCCCTGGCGGCCTCGGAGACCTCCACGTCCACGGCCTCCACGGCGGCCTCGCCCGGCTGCGGCTCGGCCGGGACCGAGTTGGGCCGCACGGCCACCACGGCGGCGCCGGAGCGCACCTTGGCCTTGGTGACGGTGGCGCCGCCGAAGATGCTGTGCTCGGTGACCAGGTCGGCCGAGACGTCGACGACGTCGGTGAGCACGCCCGAGCCCAGCTTGACCGCGGTGCGCCCGGCGACCTCCTTGTTCTGGGCCGTGGCCGAGACCAGGACCGCCGCCGCGCCCGTGTCCTGCGCCAGCTTCGCCAGCAGCTCGGCGGTGGGCGCCACGACGTAGTCGTTGAGCTCGGCCGGGGCGGTGTAGACCTTCTGCGCGCCGTACTCGGCCAGCTTGGCCGTGCCCGAGTCGGACGCCTCGCCGACCCACACGGCCGACGGCTCGCCGATCCGCCGCGCGGCGGTCAGCAGCTCGGTGGTGACCTTCTTGACCTCACCGTCGACGTGGTCGACGAGGACGAGGACCTCAGCCATTGGTTAATCCCCTCTTTCGTCTCCGCCGGACCTACACGAACTTCTTCTCGGCGAGGAAGTCGGCCGCCTTGGCGCCGCCGTCGCCCTCGTCCTTGACGATCGTTCCGGCGGCCCGCGGCGGGGCGGGGCTGGCCTCGACGGTCTCGGTGG
Source organism: Nocardiopsis endophytica (assembly GCF_027706725.1). Lineage (GTDB taxonomy): Bacteria > Actinomycetota > Actinomycetes > Streptosporangiales > Streptosporangiaceae > Nocardiopsis_A > Nocardiopsis_A endophytica. The sequence continues at coordinate 51,710 of NZ_JAQFWQ010000030.1, read as the reverse complement.
CCGCGGCGGCCGTGCCGACCCTGTCGGCCTCGATGCCGGCGTCGGCGATGCCGAGCTTGGCGACCGGCTTCTTCTTGGCCTGCATGATCAGCTTGAAGGACGGGTAGCGCGGCTCGTTGATCTTCTCCACGACCGAGACCACGGCGGGCAGCTGCGCCTCGACGACGTCGTAGCCGTAGTCGGTCTGGCGCTGCACCGTGATGGCGGTGCCCTCCACGTCGACCTTGCCGGCCAGGGTGAGCTGGGGCAGGCCCAGGTACTCGGCCAGGGCGGCGCCGACCACGCCGGTGCGCGCGTCGGTGGACTCCGACCCCAGGACGACCAGGTCGAACTCCAGGGTGCCCAGCGCCTTGGACAGCGCATAGGCGGTCTGCAGCGCGTCCGAGCCGTGCAGCGCGTCGTCGACGAGGTGCACCGCCTTGTCGGCGCCCATGGACAGCGCCTTGCGGATGGAGTCGGTGGCCTGGTCCGGACCCATGGTCAGGACGGTGACCTCGCCCCCGTGCTTCTCGCGGAGGAGGAGCGCCTCCTCGATCGCGTACTCGTCGAGCTCGTTGATGACCCCGTCCGACGCGGCGCGGTCCAGCGTGAAGTCGTCGGACGCCAGTTTCCGCTCGGTCGCCGTGTCCGGGACCTGCTTGACCAAAACGACAATATTCATGGCCGGTGGCCGACCTCCCTGCACTGTGATGCGTCGCCCTCCGGCGGCGCGGACGCGGGCGCGTCCGTGGTACCTCAAGGGTGCCAAATGCGCTGGTCGCATCCGGCGCCGGGGGCGCGTTCCGGTCCCGCGCCCCGCGGGCTCGTCGTCCTGACACCACCGATGTTACTGACTGGTAGCCCAGACGGCGAACGCGGGTGTGCGCTCAGAGCGAACAGGGGGCCGGCGCCGCCTCAGCCGAACCAGTGGCTGGGCGCCCATCCCGTCCACACCGGGGCGGAGGTGAACCCGAAGGAGAGCACCAGCAGCGCGAACAGCACGGTGAACACGATCACGCCCCAGTAGACGTAGACGCTGCGGAAGCCCGCCTTGTCCACCAGCTCCATGGCCTGGCGCCGGGCGCCCCGGCCGTTGGTGCCCACCATGTTGCCCAGCACCATGAAGAACACCATGTAGGAGCCGATGTTGTTGGCCGTGTTGGTATCGGTGACCATCCCGATGATCAGCCCCAGCACGAAGCCGATGCCCAGGTAGATCAGCCCGAAGCCCAGGTTCACCCCCAGCGAGCGGATCAGCGCCACCGGCATGCTCAGCGCCACCACCATGGTGTCGGAGCTGCGCGGGCCGCGGGTCTGCAGCCGCTTGGCGTGGTCGGACTTGACCTTGTCCAGCCCGCCCAGCACGCTCACCACCAGCAGCCCGAGCACCAGGCCGATGGTGGGCACCACCAGCGCCAGCCCGGCGATCAGCGCCGCCACCGGCAGCAGGTAGAGCCTGGGCAGGTGCCACCGCTCGTCGTCGTAGTCCTCGCCGCCGTAGCCGCCGAAGTAGTCCGACCAGCGGTCGGTGCGGCTGCGGCCCCCGCGGCCCTGGCCGCCGTACTCGCGGGAGGTGGTGTAGCCCTCCTCGACGCCGTCGCCGCCGAACATCGCGGTCTGGTCGGGGGCGCCCCCGCGGCCCTGCTCCTGGCCGACCGGGGTCAGGATGTCGCGGAAGTCCTCGGGGCGCAGCGTGGAGTTGAAGTACTGGGTGTGCGGCCCCTGCGCGGCCTCGTCCTCATCGTCGTCGGCGTAGTAGGTGCGCACCTGCGGTTCGGGCTCGGCCGGGGCCACCTGCGTGTGCTGCGCCTGCTGCGCCTCGGGCTCCTCCGGCGCCACGGGCTCGGGCTCCTGGTGGAGCGCCTGCTCCTGCTGCTGCGGGGGCCGCTCCTGCATCGGCGCGTGCACCGTGTGGCTGCCGGTCGTGCCCGACGCCGCGTAGGCCGCCATGTCGTCGCTGAGCGGCAGGTCCAGGTTGAGCCGCGCGGTCTCGGCCACCAGCTGGGCCGCGGTGGGGCGGGCGGACATGTCCCGGGAGACCGCCGCGTTCACCAGCGGGCGCAGCTGGTCGGGCATCCCGTCCAGGCTGATCTCCCCGTTGAGGATGCGGAAGAAGATGACCTCGAAGGACCCGGCGCCGTAGGGCGCGGTGCCGGTGGAGGCGAAGGCGACGGTGGCGCCCCAGGCGTGCACGTCGGTCGCCGGGCCGAGCGCCGTCCCCTCGATGACCTCCGGCGACAGGTAGCTCGGGGTGCCCACGAAGGTGCCGGTCTGGGTGAGCTTGGCGCCGTCCACGGCGTGGGCGATGCCGAAGTCGATGACGATGGGCTCGCCGTTGGAGATGATGACGTTGCCCGGCTTGAGGTCGCGGTGGATGACCTCGGCGGCGTGGATGTCGTCGATGGCGCGCGCCAGGCCGCCGACGAAGCGGGTCAGGGCGCGCCCGCGCAGCGGGCCGTGGTTCTCCACGGTGGCGTCCAGGGTCGGCCCGGGGATGTACTCGGTGACCACCCAGGGCAGCTCGGCATCGGTGTCGGCGTCGATGACCTCGGCGACGTTGCGGCTGCGCACCCGCCGCATGGTCTCCACCTCGCGGGCCAGCCGGGCGCGGGCGATCGCGTCCCCGGCCACCTCCGAGCGCAGCACCTTGATCGCCACGAAGCGGTCCTGCCGGGGGTCGTGCCCCTGGTACACGACGCCCATGCCGCCCTGCCCGATGCGGCGCCGGATGGTGTAAGGGCCGACGCGTTCCGGCAGCTCCTCGCCCTCGGGGAAACCTGCCGTCATAGCCATTGCCTTCTCATCCCCTCAAACCCCGCATACCACCACACCAGCTTAGCCGTCGGCCGGGGGACCTCTGCGGCCGGCGGCCGCGGGTCCCGGAGTCCCGGGCAACCCCATGAGTATGACGGAAATCCGGGGCGCCCGGTTCCTCAGCCCGCGGCCGGAACCCCCAGCCCGTCGACGACCTGGGCCCCCGGCAGCCGCGCGAGCGCCGCCCCGGGGACGATGAGCTTGGCCGCGCGCACGCCCGCGCCTACCACGGCGCGGGGGCACCGTGCGGCGGCCGCGTCGACCAGGACCGGCCATTCCGGGGGCAGCCCCACCGGGGTGATGCCGCCGAAGGCCATGCCGGTCGCCTCCACCGCGTCCTCCTGGCGGGCGAAGGAGGCCTTGCGCGCCCCCAGCAGGCGGCGCACCGCCCCGTTGACGTCGGCCCGGGTGGTGGCGAGCACGACGCAGGCGGCCGTGCGCACCTCGCCCGCCCGCCTTCCCGCCACGATCACGCAGTTGGCCGAGGCCTCCGGCGGGACGCCGTAGCGCTCGCAGCACGCGGCCGTGTCGGCCAGGTCCGGATCGATGGGCGCCACCAGCGGCTCCTCCTCGCCCTCGGCCCCCTTCCACCCCTCCAGGGCGGCGGCGACGGGCGGGGCGAGCAGGTCGGGCCGCTCGCGGGCGGGCACGGCGTCGAACCCCCACACCTGCATCGGCTCACTCCTCTCTCGGCCGCGGTTCCTCAGCGGCCGGTGAACTCGGCCTTGCCGGGGCCCTGCTCCACGAAGCTGCGCATCCCGGCCTTCTGGTCCTCGGTGCCGAACAGGCCCGCGAACCACCCGCGCTCGATCTCCAGGCCGGTGTCCAGGTCGGTCTCCAGGCCCCGGTCGATCGCCTCCTTGGCGGCGCGCAGCGCCACCGCCGGGCCGCCCGCGTAGCGGGCCGCCATCTCCACGGCGGCCGAGTACACCTGGTCGGCCGGGACCACCTTGTCGACCAGGCCGATGCGCTCGGCCTCGTCGGCGCCCACGTGCCGCCCGGTGAAGACCAGGTCCTTGGCCCGGGCGGGGCCGATCAGGCGCGGCAGGCGCTGGGTGCCCCCGGCGCCCGGGATGATGCCCAGCTGGATCTCGGGCTGGCCCAGCTTGGCGTCCTCGGCCGCGACCCGGAAGTCGGCGCACAGCGCCAGCTCGCACCCGCCGCCCAGGGCGTAGCCGGTGATCGCGGCGACCACGGGCTTGGGCACCCGCGCCACGGCGGTGAAGCAGTCCTGGAGGACGCGCGAGTGGGCGCTCATGTCGGCGAACGACATGTCGGCCATCTCCTTGACGTCGGCCCCGGCCGCGAAGACCCGCTCGCCGCCGTAGAGGACCGCCGCCGCCACCGAGCCGTCGGCGGCGACCTCCTCGGCCGCGGCCCCGATCTCCCGCTGCACCTGCGCGTTGAGCGCGTTCATCTTGGGCCGGTCCAGCCGGACCACCGCCACCGCCGGGTGGGTCGGGTCCTTCTCCACGCGCACGAACTCCGGCACGTCTCTCGCCTCCTGTACCCGCTGTTGCCCTGTCACCCAGGTGTCTACCACGGCCTCACGCGAACAGCGGGCGCCAGGCCCCCAGCCACAGGGACAGGACGTAGGCGGCGGCCAGCACGGCGGCCGTGGCCGCCAGCAGCGCCGTGTCGGCCCACGTCCACACGCTGCTCCGGGCGTGCGTGCGCGGCCCGGTGCCGAACCCGCGCGCGTCCATCGCCGCCGCGAGCTGCGTCCCGGTCCGCACCGCCCGCACCAGCAGCGCGAACACCTTGCCCGCGAACAGGCGCACCGCGGCGGCCGGACGCCCGCCCGCCTCCAGCCCGCGCGCGCGGCGGGCCAGGGTGAGCATGCGCCACTGCTCGGCCAGCAGCGGCACCAGGCGCAGCGCGGCCAGCACCCCCAGGGCGGGCCGCTCGGGCACCTTGAGCCGCTGCACCAGCGCGTCGGCGGTCTCGGTGGGGTCGCTGGTGAGCACCGCCAGCACGCACGGCAGGGCGATGGCCGCCAGGCGCACGCCCAGACCGAGCGCGGCCATCGGGCCGGCGTCCCCGTAGAGCAGGTTGACCACCGCCACCGAGCCCGCCGCCAGCAGCAGCGGCGGCAGGAGCACCAGCGCGGCCCGCGCCGGGATCCCGGCGAACGGCAGCAGCACGGCGACGGCCGCCAGCACCACGCCGGGGGTGACGGGGTCGACCACCGGCGCCAGCGCGACGGCGACCAGCAGGGCGGCCACCAGCTTGGCCGCCGGGTTGCGGCGCGTCAGCACGGGTCCCCCCGCTCCCCCGCCGCCAGGCGCAGCTCCGCGTCGGCGAACCCGTCGAGCAGCCGCTCGTCGTGGGTGGCGGCGACCACGGCCCGGCCCTCGTGGCGCAGCCCGTGCAGCAGCTGCGCCAGCTCCGCCCAGGTCACCGCGTCCTGGCCGAAGGTCGGCTCGTCCAGCAGCAGCACGTCGGGGGCGTGCTCGGGGCCCGCGCTCAGCGCGGTGGCCACCGACAGGCGGCGCTTCTCTCCGCCGGACAGGGTGAAGGGGTGGGCGTCGGCCAGGCCCTCCAGGCGCAGCCGCCCCATCAGCTCGGCGGCCCAGGCCCCCGCCCGCCGCGCGCCCAGCCCGGCGCGCAGCGGCGCGAACTCCAGCTCGTCGCGGACCGAGCCGGTGACGAACTGGTCCTCGGCGTGCTGGAACACGGTGCCCACGCGCCCGGCCAGCCGCCGGGCGGGCCAGCGCCCCAGGTCGCGCCGGTCGGCCCCGGCCAGCGCCCCGGCCGGGCGCACCCGGCCGCCGTCCGGGCGGGCCAGCCCGCCCAGCAGCCCCAGCAGGGTCGACTTGCCCGCGCCGTTGGGGCCCGTCAGCACCGTGACCGCGGAGGCGCGCACATCGGCCTCCACCCCGTCCAGCACGGCGCGGCGGCCCCGGGAGGGCACGCCGGGTCCGCGCGGCTCCAGCGCGCGCAGGGCGCGGGCCTCGATCAGCGCCTCCCCGGGGCGGCCGTGGCCGCGCGGCGCCTCGGGCTCGCGCCCCGGCACCCACACCCCGCGCGCCGCGAGGTCGGCGCCCCGGGAGGCGAACACCCGCTCCGGCGGGCCGTCGGCGGCCACGCCGCCGCCCGGCTCCAGCACCACCACCCGGTCGACCAGGCCGACCGCCTCGGCCACCCGGTGCTCCACCAGCACCAGGGTGGCGCCGCTGCGCGCGGCCAGGTCGGCCACGACCCCCCGGACCAGCGCGGCCCCGGCCGGGTCGAGGTTGGCGGTGGGCTCGTCGAGCAGCAGCAGCCGCGGCCGCATGGCCAGCGCACCGGCGATCGCCAGGCGCTGCTGCTCGCCGCCGGACAGCGCGGCGGTGGAGCGGTCGGTGCCGTAGGGGAAGCCCACGTCCGCCAGGGCGGCGCGCACCCGGGGGCCGATCTCCTCGGGCGGCACGCCCAGGTTCTCCGGCCCGAACGCCGCGTCGTCCCCGGCGCGCGCCATCACCAGCTGCGCCTGCGGGTCCTGGCCCACCAGGGCCGCGCCGCCGCGCCCGCGCCGGGCGGGGGCGCCGTCCAGCAGCAGCTCCCCCTCGGACTCGCCGGTGACCGCGGCGTCCGGCCCGGTCAGCCCGGCCAGGGCGTGCAGCAGGGTGGACTTGCCCGCCCCGGACGGGCCGAGCAGCAGCACCCGCTCCCCCGGCGCGACGGACAGGTCCACCCCGCGCAGCGACCAGGCGTCGCGCCCGGCGTAGCGCCAGCCCCAGCCGATGAGGTCCACGCGCGCACCCTGGAGGGCGTCCGCGCTCATCCGCGCGCCGAGGGGAACGGCGAGAGCGCCCCGGCTCGGGCCAGCGCGGTGGTGAGCGCGCGGCTCCCGGCGCCGCCGATCACGGCGGCGCTGACCACCACGATCACCCCGTAGGCCAGCATGAAGTGCGGCGGCCAGGTCGGGTAGTACAGGGTCAGGTCCATGGCCACCGGCGCCAGCCCGGCCACCGCCCCGGCGGCCACCGACACGCCCATGCCCCAGCGCCGGTACCGGGTGGCGGCGAACACCAGCTCGGGCAGCAGGCCCTGGAGCAGCCCGGCGACCAGCACCATCAGCCCCCAGGAGGTGCCCAGCAGGGCCGAGACGGCCGCGGCGGCCACCGAGGTCAGCACCCCCGCGCCCGGCCTGCGGATCACCTGCATGCCCAGCACGCCCGGCACCAGCCACATCCCGTAGATCACCGCCTGGGCGGGCGGGAAGAACAGGAACACCGGCTCGGTCGCCGACCAGAGCATGCCCCAGACCCAGAACACGACGCCGACGGCGACGCCCAGGACGGCGGCGACGACGATGTCCACGGTGCGCCAGCGGACCGAGCCCGCCTGCGGATTCGCGATCTTCAACGGATGTCCCTTCGTATCGGTGGCGACACGAGGGGGCGTGAGCCAAGAGCGCCCGTCGCTCGGGCGGGTCCTACGACTTCCTTCGCCGGCATGATCCGGATCAGGTGTCTAAGGGTCTGCGGCCGGACCGCACTCTCAGCGCCGGAGCGCTCCCCTGTCGTTCCCGTCCATTATGACCGAACGGTCGGAAACGGGACGACCCGCCCTACCGCGGCACGCCCTACCGCGGCAGGCCCTACCGAAGAACGATGCCGTCGTCCATCGCCTGCGGCGGGTCGGGCAGGACCACCAGGCCCATCTCCACCGGGCAGGTCAGGCGCGGGTGGTACGGCAGCACCCGCACCGTGTACCCGCAGGCCCCGGCCCGCGACAGCGGCACCGTCCCGGTGTAGCGCAGCAGCGCCCCCTCGCCGCCGTCCGGCTTCAGCTCCACCGCCAGCGGCTCCTCCAGGCGGTCCCCCTCGCCGACCCGGCCGATCAACGCCTCCACCCGCACGTCGCCCGGTTCCAGGCCGCCCAGCACCACCGTGGCGTGCACCGTCAGCTCGCCGCCCACCTGCGGCGCCTCCTGCACGCCCGCCACGTCCACGTGCTGGATGCGCACGCCGGGCCAGCCCGCGCGCACCCGCCGCTTCCAGTCGGCCAGCTCCCGCGCCCCGGCCGCGCCGTCGGCCAGCAGGCGGCGCGAGGAGTCGGCGGCGCCCTGGTAGAGCCGCTCGGTGTACTCGCGCACCATCCGGGTGGCCAGCACCTTGGGCCCCAGCGACACCAGGGTGTGCTTGACCATCTCCAGCCAGCGCTTGGGCAGCCCGGAGGCGTCGCGGTCGTAGAACAGCGGCGCCACCCGGTGCTCCACCAGGTCGTACAGGGCGCGCGCCTCCAGGTCGTCGCGGCGCTCGGGGTCCTCGACGCCGTCGGCGGTGGGGATGTCCCACCCGTTCGAGCCGTCGAACCACTCGTCCCACCAGCCGTCGCGCACCGACAGGTTGAGCCCGCCGTTGAGCGCCGACTTCATCCCCGAGGTGCCGCTGGCCTCCAGCGGGCGCAGCGGGTTGTTCAGCCACACGTCGCACCCCTGCACCAGGGCGGTGGCCAGCGCCATGTCGTAGTCGGGCAGGAACACCAGGCGGTGGCGCACCCGCGGCTCGTCGCCGAAGCGCACGATCTCCTGGATGAGCCGCTTGCCGCCCTCGTCGGCCGGGTGCGCCTTGCCCGCGATGACGATCTGCACCGGCCGGTCCGGGTGCAGCAGCAGCCGCCGCAGCCGCTCGGCGTCGCGCAGCATCAGGGTGAGGCGCTTGTAGGAGGGCACCCGGCGGGCGAAGCCGATGGTGAGCACGTCCGGGTCGAGCGCCTCGTCCACCCAGCCCAGCTCGGCGGCGCCCGCCCCGCGCACCCGCCAGGAGGCGCGCAGCCGCTCGCGGGCCTCCTCGACCAGCCGGGCGCGCAGCACGCGGCGCATGTGCCACAGCTCGGCCTCGTCGGCGCCGGTGACCTTGCGCCACCCCTCGGGCCCGGTGAACTCCCCGGAGTCGGGCACCAGGCGCGCGGCCAGCTCCTGGGCCTCCTCGGCGACCCAGGTGCGGGCGTGCACCCCGTTGGTGACCGAGGCGATGGGCACCTCCTCGGCGTCGAACCCGGGCCACAGCCCCTGGAACATCGAGCGGCTCACCGCCCCGTGCAGGCGGCTGACCCCGTTGGCGCGCTGGGCCAGGCGCAGCCCCATCACCGCCATGTTGAACACGCCCGGGTCGCCGCCCTCGTGGTCCTCGGCGCCCAGCGCCAGCAGCCGGTCGGCCGGAAGCCCCGGCACCGCCGGGGACGGACCGGCCAGGTGGCGGCGGACCGACTCGCGCGGGAACCGGTCGATCCCGGCCGAGACGGGGGTGTGGGTGGTGAACACCGAGCCCGCGCGCGCGGCCTCCACCGCCTCGTCGAAGCCCAGGCCGGTCTCCATGTACTCGCGTACCCGCTCCAGCCCCAGGAACCCGGCGTGGCCCTCGTTCATGTGGAACACCTCGGGCACCGGGTGGCCCGCGCGCCCGCAGTACAGCCGCACCGCGCGCACCCCGCCCACGCCGAGCAGGATCTCCTGGCGCAGCCGGTGCTCGCCCCCGCCGCCGTAGAGCCGGTCGGTGACCGCCCGCATCTGCGGGCTGTTGCCCTCGTGCATGGCGTCCAGCAGCAGCAGGGGCACCCGCCCCACCCGGCACACCCAGATGCGGGCGGCGAGCCGCTCGCCGTCGGGCATGTCCACCGCCACCTCGGCCGGGGCGCCGTCCTCCCCGGCCAGCCGGGACACCGGCAGGCCCTCCGGGTCGACCTCGGGGTAGGACTCCAGCTGCCACCCCTCGGGCGAGAGCGTCTGGGCGAAGTAGCCGTGCCGGTAGAGCAGCCCCACCCCGACCAGCGGCAGGCCCAGGTCGCTGGCGCTCTTGAGGTGGTCCCCGGCCAGGATGCCCAGCCCGCCCGAGTACTGCGGCAGCGCGGCGGTGAGCCCGTACTCGGCGGAGAAGTAGGCCACCGCGGCCGGGGGCGCCGGCGCCCCGCCCGCCGCGGCCTCCTGGGCCGCCCGCTGGTACCAGCGCGGCTCGGACAGGTAGGCGTCCAGGTCGGCGGCGGCCTCGGCGACGCGCCGGGTGAAGGAGGCGTCCCCGGCCAGCGCGGCCAGCCGGTCGGCGCCGGCGTCGCCGAGCAGGCGCACCGGGTCGCCCCCGGCCGCCCGCCACAGCTCCGGGCCGACGGCGCGGAAGACCTCCCGGGTCGGGGCGTGCCAGGCCCAGCGCAGGTTGGCGGCGAGCCGCCCCAGCGGGGCCAGCGGCTCGGGCAGGACGGTACGGACGGTGAATCTGCGGATCGCCTTCACGCAGCGGGACGCTAGTCCAGCGGCGGCCCGTGCACCAGGACGCCGCGCAATTTCACGTGCATTCGCACGCCGAATTCCCGTCGCGCCCGTTACTCCCGTGACAGAAGACCGTTATGCCGGTTTTCACAGAATTGAAACGCGGCGAAATCGCCGCGGACATCCGAATCGGAAGTGTGACGACTATCACAAAAATAAGGACCGCCGGACTGTCGGAAGCGGGCGCCCGCGCGCCGACGATAGGACTGTGGGCGCGGCGCCGATACGGCCGCGATTCCCCTCGAAAACCCCAGGTACCCCCTGCCCTCATTCGGTGATGGGCACTGCCCTGAATCGGGTCACACCGGCCACACGCGGCAAATGGCGCCGCCCGCGAAGAATTGGTGCACACGTGATAGGACGAATCCCCGTACTCGACCCCGCCCCGGTGCTCTCCTACGGCACCGCCCAGGCCGCCGAGCACGAGACGGTCCCGGTGGCCGCCACCGTGCTGCGGGAGGGCCACGGCGCCCTCGGCGCGCACGCGGTCCTGTACGACCCGCGCGGGCGCCGCCGCGCCCGTGTGCGCATGGCCGAGCAGGCCCCCGGAACCGACCGCTACACCGCCGGGGTGCGCCCGGATGAGCCCGGCAGGTGGAGCTTCGCGATCGAGGCCTGGGCCGACCCCTACGCCACCTGGAGGCGCGAGGCCGCCGCCAAGATCCCCATCGGCCAGGACACCGAGCTGGTGCTGGAGGAGGGCGCCCGGCTGCTGGAGCGCGCCGCCCGGCGGGTCCCGCGCCGCCCCGCCCTGGCCGCCGCCGCCCGCACCCTGCGGGACACCTCCCTGCCCGCCGCCGACCGGCTCGCCGCGGCCGCCGCCGGGGAGGCGGCCGCGCTGATGGAGGCCGAGCCGCTGCGCGACCACCTCACCCGCACCAAGCGCTTCCCGCTGCAGGTGCACCGGCGGCGCGCCCTGGTCGGCTCCTGGTACGAGTTCTTCCCCCGCTCCGAGGGCGCCCACTACGACGAGGCCGAGGGCGTGTGGCGGTCGGGCACCCTGCGCAGCGCCGCCAAGCGGCTGCCCGCCATCGCCGACATGGGCTTCGACGTCGTCTACCTGCCGCCCGTGCACCCCGTCGGGCACACCTTCCGCAAGGGGCGCAACAACACCCCGGCGGCCGGCCCCGGCGACCCCGGGTCGGTCTGGGCCATCGGCTCCCACGAGGGCGGGCACGACGCGCTCCACCCCGACCTGGGCGACCTGCGCGACTTCGACGCCTTCGTGTCCGAGGCCGCCGCGCACGGCATCGAGGTCGCCCTGGACCTGGCCCTGCAGTGCTCGCCCGACCACCCCTGGGTGGCCGAGCACCCCGAGTGGTTCACCGAGCGCGCCGACGGCACCATCGCCTACGCCGAGAACCCGCCCAAGAAGTACCAGGACATCTACCCGCTGGACTTCGACCGCGACCCCGAGGGCCTGTACGCCGAGGTGCTGCGGGTGGTGCGGTTCTGGATGGACCGCGGGGTGCGCATCTTCCGGGTGGACAACCCGCACACCAAGCCGCTGGCGTTCTGGGAGCGCCTGCTGGGCGAGATCGCCTCCACCGACCCCGACGTGGTCTTCCTGTCCGAGGCCTTCACCCGCCCGGCCCCGATGCACGCCCTGGCCAAGGCCGGGTTCCACCAGTCCTACACCTACTTCACCTGGCGCACCGGCAAGGAGGAGCTGCAGGACTTCGCCACCTCCCTCGCCGGGGAGGCCGCCGCCCACATGCGCCCCAACCTCTTCTGCAACACGCCCGACATCCTCCACGCCTACCTGCAGGAGGGGGGCCGCCCGGCGTTCGAGGCGCGGGCGGTGCTGGCCGCCACCCTGGCGCCCTCGTGGGGGATCTACTCCGGGTACGAGCTCTGCGAGAACACCCCGCTGCGCCCCGGGAGCGAGGAATACCTCGACTCCGAGAAATACGAGTACAAACCACGGGACTGGGACGCGGCCGATGCCGCGGAAATGTCGATCTCCCCGCTGATCCGCAGGCTAAACTGTCTGCGGCGCGACCACCCGGCATTGCAGGAACTGCGCAACCTGCGGTTCCACGATGCCGACCAGCCGGAGCTGATCTGCTATTCCAAACGGCTGGCCGGGGACACGGTCATCGTCGTCGTGAACCTCGATCCGCACCACGCCCGCGAGGCGACGGTGCGACTCGACATGCCCAATCTGGGATTCTCGCCCGAAACGAGCCTGTCGGTACGCGACGAGCTCTCCGGCGAGACCTACACCTGGGGTCGGGCCAATTATGTGCGCCTCGACCCGGCCGTCCAGCCCGCCCACGTCCTGACGGTGGAGCCGCTCCCGTGACCACATCCGCCCTGCCGCCCAATCCGCACTGGTACAAGCACGCCGTCTTCTACGAGGTCCAGGTCCGCGGCTTCCACGACTCCAACGGCGACGGCGTGGGCGACCTGCGCGGACTCATCGACAAGCTCGACTACCTGGCCTGGCTGGGCATCGACTGCCTGTGGCTGCTGCCGCTGTACGAATCGCCGCTGCGCGACGGCGGGTACGACATCTCCGACTACATGGCCGTCCAGCCCGAGTTCGGCACCATCGCCGACTTCGTCGAGCTGGTCGAACAGGCCCACGCGCGCGGCATCCGCATCATCACCGACCTGGTGATGAACCACACCAGCGACCGCCACCCCTGGTTCCAGGCCTCGCGCACCGACCCCGAGGGCCCATACGGCGACTTCTACGTCTGGTCCGACACCACCGACCGCTACTCCGACGCGCGGATCATCTTCGTCGACACCGAGCAGTCCAACTGGACCTACGACGAGGTGCGCGGCCAGTACTACTGGCACCGGTTCTTCTCCCACCAGCCCGACCTCAACTTCGAGAACCCCGCCGTGCAGGAGGCCGTGCTGGAGGTGCTGCGGTTCTGGCTGGACCTGGGCATCGACGGCTTCCGCCTGGACGCGGTGCCCTACCTGTACGAGCGCGAGGGCACCAACTGCGAGAACCTCAAGGAGACGCACGAGTTCCTCAAGCGGGTGCGCAAGGAGGTCGACCGCCTCTACCCCGACCGGGTGCTGCTCAGCGAGGCCAACCAGTGGCCCGCCGACGTCGTAGACTACTTCGGCGACTTCGAGTCCGGCGGCGACGAGTGCCACATGAACTTCCACTTCCCGCTGATGCCGCGGATGTTCATGGCGGTCCGCCGCGAGCAGCGCTACCCCATCTCCGAGATCCTCGCCCAGACGCCCCGCATCCCCGCCAACTGCCAGTGGGCCATCTTCCTGCGCAACCACGACGAGCTGACCCTGGAGATGGTCACCGACGAGGAGCGGGACTACATGTACGCCGAGTACGCCACCGACCCGCGCATGCGCGCCAACGTGGGCATCCGGCGCCGGCTGGCCCCGCTGCTGGACAACGACCGCGACCAGATCGAGCTGTTCACCGCCCTGCTGCTGTCCCTGCCCGGCTCCCCGGTGCTCTACTACGGCGACGAGATCGGCATGGGCGACAACATCTGGCTCGGCGACCGCGACGCGGTGCGCACCCCCATGCAGTGGACCTCCGACCGCAACGCCGGGTTCTCCCGCTGCGACCCGGCCCGGCTGTACCTGCCGCTCATCCTCGACCCGGTGCACGGCTACCAGGCGCTCAACGTCGAGGCGCAGCGCGGCGACGCCGGGTCGCTGCTCAACTGGACCCGCAAGATGATCCGCATCCGCAAGCGCCACCCCGTCTTCGGCACCGGCGACTTCTCCGAGCTGCACGCCAGCAACCCCAGCGTGCTCGCCTTCGTGCGGGAGTGGGGCGACGACCGGATGCTGTGCGTCAACAACCTCTCCCGCTTCCCCCAGCCCGTCGAGCTGGACCTGCGGCGCTTCGAGGGGGCCACCCCCGTGGAGTGCACCGGCGGGGTGCGCTTCCCCGCCATCGGCGAACTGCCCTACCTGCTCACCCTGCCCGGCCACGGCTTCTACTGGTTCCAGCTGCCGCCGGTCGAGGAGGGCGACGGCCCCACCACCGACGACCGCACCCGGGACACGGCATGAAGGAGATCGAGGAGCTGCTGGCCGCGTGGCTGCCGCGGCAGCGCTGGTTCGCCGGCAAGCGCGCCCCCGTCGAGGCGGTGCGCGTCGAGCACGACCTGCCCGTCGGCGGCGGCGACCCCGGGCCGCACGGCCCCGGCATGCGCCTGCTGGTGGTGCGCGTGGACCAGCCCCGCGGCACCGACCGCTACCTGGTGGTGCTCGGCCTGGCCGAACCCGGCCGGCTCCGCCCCGCGCTGGAGCACTGCGTCATCGGCCGGTGCCGCGTCCGCGGCGCCCGGCGCACCGCCTACGACGCCCTGTACGACCCCGAGCTGACCGCCCGCCTGCTGCACCTGATCGCCCGCGGGGCCGACCGCGGCCCACTGCGCTTCCGCACCCGGCCCGGGCGCACGGTCCGCACCGGCCTGCGCAGCCTCGTGCTCACCGGCGAGCAGTCCAACACCTCGCTGGTGTTCGGCGAGGAGTACGTGCTCAAGGCCTTCCGGCGGCTGTGGCCCGGCCTCAACCCCGACCTGGAGCTCAACGGCGCCCTGGAGGGCTCGCCGTACGCGGCCCCGCCGCACGGGTGGATCGAGGCCGACATCGACGACGGCGGCCGACCGGTGTCCACCACCGTCGCCATGCTCCAGGGCTACCTGCGCAGCGCCACCGACGGCTGGGTGCTGGCCGCCACCAGCGTGCGCGACCTGTACGCCGCGCCCGGCGGCGGCCCCGCCGGCGCCGGGGGCGACTTCGCCGCCGAGGCCGAACGGCTCGGCGCCGCCACCGCCGCCGTGCACCGGGCGCTGGCCCGCGCCCTGCCCACCGACGTGCTCTCCCCGGCCTGCCTGCGGGACCTGGCCGACGCCATGGCCCGCCGCCTGGACGAGGCCACCGAGCAGGTGCCCGAACTGGCCCCCTACGCCGGGGTGCTGCGGGCCGCCTTCGACGACTTCGCCCGCGCCCCGGACCCGCTGCCCGTGCAGCGCGTGCACGGCGACTACCACCTGGGCCAGGTGGTGCGCACCGACGCCGGCTGGGTGCTGCTGGACTTCGAGGGCGAGCCCGCCGTGCCGGTGGCCGAGCGGCGCCGCCCCTCCAGCCCGCTGCGCGACGTGGCCGGGATGCTCCGCTCCTTCGACTACGCCGCCCGCCACCAGCTGATCGGCAGCGCCGAGGAGGAGCTGCTGGCCCCGGCCGCCCGCGCCTGGGCCGACCGGAACCGGGAGGCGTTCTGCGCCGGGTACGCCGCCGGGGGCGGCACCGACCCGGACAAGCACCTGACGGCGCTGCGCGCCTTCGAGTACGACAAGGCGGTCTACGAGGTGCTCTACGAGGCCCACCACCGCCCCACCTGGCTGCGCGTGCCGCTGGACTCCATCGCCGCGCTCGCCCACGCTTGAGGAGCCCCATTGACACCCGACCCCGCCGAGGTCGGCCGACTCACCGCCGGCCGCCACCACGACCCGCACGCGCTCCTGGGCGCCCACCCCGACGGCGCCGGGAACGTGGCGCTGCGGGCGCTGCGCCCGCTCGCCCGCACCGTGCACGCCGTCCTGCCGGACGGGTCCCGGGTGCCCATGGAGCACGCCCACGGCGGCGTGTTCACCGCCCGGGTCCCCGCCTCCGCGCTGCCCGCGGGCCCACCCGAGTACCGCATCGCCTGCACCTACACCGAGGGCGGGCCCGAGACCGTCGCCGACGACCCCTACCGGCACCCGCCCACGCTCGGCGACCTGGACCTGCACCTGATCTCCGAGGGGCGGCACGAGGAGCTGTGGCGGGCGCTGGGCGCCCACCCCGGCCCCGACGGCACCGCCTTCGCCGTGTGGGCGCCCGGCGCCCGGGGCGTGCAGCTCATCGGCGACTTCAACCACTGGGACGGCACCGCCCACCCGATGCGCTCGCTGGGCTCCAGCGGCGTGTGGGAGCTGTTCGTCCCCGGGGTGGGCCCCGGCGCGCTGTACAAGTTCCGGGTGCACGGGCGCGACGGCGGCGTGTGCGACAAGGCCGACCCGATGGCCTTCGCCGCCCAGCACCCGCCCGAGACCGCCTCCGTCGTGCACGCCTCCGCCCACACCTGGTCCGACGACGCCTGGATGAACGAGCGCAAGGCCCGCGACCACACCCGCGAGCCGATGAGCGTCTACGAGGTGCACCTGCCCTCCTGGCGCCCCGGCCTGGGATACGCCGAGCTCGCCGCCGAACTCGTCGAGCACGTGCGCGCCCGCGGCTTCACCCACGTGGAGTTCCTGCCCGTGGCCGAGCACCCCTTCGGCGGCTCCTGGGGCTACCAGGTCACCTCCTACTTCGCGCCCACCGCACGGCTCGGCTCCCCCGACGGGTTCCGCCGCCTCGTCGACGAGCTGCACCGGGCCGGGATCGGGGTGCTGCTGGACTGGGTGCCCGCGCACTTCCCCAAGGACGCCTGGGCGCTGGCCCGCTTCGACGGCTCGCCCACCTACGAGCACCCCGACCCGCGCCGCGGCGAGCACCCCGACTGGGGCAGCCTCGTCTTCGACTACGGCCGCACCGAGGTGCGCAACTTCCTCATCGCCAACGCCCTGTTCTGGCTGGAGGAGTTCCACATCGACGGGCTGCGGGTGGACGCCGTGGCCTCCATGGTCTACCTGGACTACTCCCGCGGCTCCGGCGAGTGGGAGCCCAACGCCTTCGGCGGCCGGGAGAACCTGGAGGCGCTGGAGTTCCTGCGCGAGCTCAACACCGTCTGCCACCGGCGCAACCCCGGCATCATCATGGCCGCCGAGGAGTCCACCGCCTGGCCCGGGGTGACCCGCCCGGTCCACCACGGCGGGCTGGGGTTCGGCTTCAAGTGGAACATGGGCTGGATGCACGACACCCTGGAGTACCTCAAGCGGGACCCGGTGCACCGCGCCCACCACCACGGCGAGATCACCTTCTCGATGATCTACGCCTACAGCGAGAACTACATCCTGCCGCTCTCCCACGACGAGGTCGTGCACGGCAAGGCGTCCCTGCTGTACAAGCAGCCCGGGGACGAGTGGCGCCGGTTCGCCGGGCTGCGGGCCCTGTACGCCTACATGTGGGCCCACCCCGGCAAGAAGCTGCTGTTCATGGGCGGGGAGATCGGCCAGGGCGATGAGTGGTCGCACGAGGCCGGTGTGCAGTGGTGGCTGCTCGACCACGGCTTCCACCGGGGCGTGCAGGCGCTGGTGGACGAGCTCAACGGGCTCTACCTGGGACGCCCGGCCCTGTGGTCGCGCGACTGCGAGCCCGAGGGCTTCCGGTGGATCGACGGCGGCGACGCCGAGGGCAACACCCTGGCCTTCCTGCGCTTCGGCGACGACGGGCGGCCCCTGGCCTGCCTGGTGAACTTCGCGGCCGTCCCGCACGAGGGGCGCCGCGTCGGGCTGCCCGAGCCGGGGCCCTGGCAGGTGCTGCTGGACACCGACGACGCGCGGTTCGGCGGCAGCGGGTTCCGCGGCGGCGCCGCCCGCGTCGAGGCCGCGCCCGAGCCCGCGCACGGCCTGCCCGCCTCGGCGGTGCTCGACCTGCCGCCGCTGGGCGTGCTCTGGCTCGAGCCGGCGAAGGCCGGGCGGCAGGGGTAGCCGAAAGGACGAGGGCGGATCCGGCCGGTCGGCCGATCCGCCGCCCCACCCGCGGACCGTACGTTCTCCCTGGTCGAAGTGGTTTTGACGAGAGGAGAAGCGCCGTGGCCGAACCGAGTCGGCGCATCGACGCCCTGGACGTGGTCCGCGGGTTCGCCCTGTGCGGGATCCTGACGGTGAACATCGGGCCCATCACTCAGATGGGCGCCGATGTGCTGGAGGCCCTGCCGCCCGGACAGGGCGTGCCCATGGCGGCGCCCGAGGCGTGGCTGGACATGCTCGTCGCCGAGCGCTTCTTCCCGATCTTCTCGTTCCTGTTCGGGATCGGGTTCGCGATCTTCCTGGAGTCGGCCGGGCGGCGGCACCCGCGGCCCCGGCTGCTCCTGGTGCGGCGCCTGGCCGCCCTGGGCGTGCTGGGCCTGGCCCACCAGCTGCTCCAGCCCGGGGAGGCGCTGACCCCGTACGCGGTGTTCGGGCTCGCGGTGCTGCTGCCCGCGAGCTACCTGCCCTCCTGGGCGGTGCTGGCCCTGGGCGCCGCCGGGACCGCCGTGCCCGCCGCCTTGGGACACGGCGGGACCATGCTCATCCCGGGGCTGTTCCTGCTGGGGCTGGCCGCGGCCCGGTACCGCCTCCCCCAGCGCCTCGACCGGCTGACCGGGTGGACCGCCCTGGCCTTCGGCCTGTTCGCCGCCGCGTCGGTCCCGGCCGCGCTGTGGCAGTACGGGCAGATCGAGAACTCGGGGTTCGCCGCCTCCAGCGCGGTGGCCGGGCTGCTCATGGCCGGGGCCTACGTCTGCGGCCTGGCCCTGCTGATGCGCACCCCGCTCGCCGGGGCGCTGCGCGCCGCCTTCGCCCCGCTCGGGCGCATGGCGCTGACCAACTACGTGACCGCCACGGTGGCCGTGCTCGCGGCGGGGTACCTGCTGGACTTCCGGGCCGGCTTCGCCTGGGGCGCCCTGTTCGCCCTGGCGGCCGGCGTGCTCGCCGCCCAGTGGGCGTTCTCCTCCCTGTGGCTGCGCGCCTTCCGCTACGGCCCGCTGGAGTGGGCCTGGCGCTGCGCCACCTGGTGGGAGGCGGTCCCGATCCGGGTCAGTCCTCCTTCTCCTCCTTCTTCTCTTCCTTCTTCTCCTCCTGCTTCTTCTGCTCCTCGGCCCGGGCCTTCTTGTACTCGGTGACGTCCATCGACGCGGCGACCTGGTCGTACACCGGACCGTAGGCCGGGTCGACCGCGGGCACGTACACCATCACGTCGCTCTCGGGCAGGAACCACATGCGCACCTCGAACGAGGCGCCGCCGTCGCACTCCACCTCCCAGACGCGGTGGTGCGACTTGAGCCCGTCGGCGTGCTCGGTCACCTCCGGCGGGCCGACGGCCAGCTCGGCCCCGCCGGGCTTCTGGCCCTCGCCCTCCGGGGCCCGGCAGGACGCGTCCCCGCCCTGCCAGCCGTCGGACTCGTTGAACGCGGTCCCCTTGGCCGGCCAGTCCCGGCCGTTGCGCTCGGCCGCCTTGGGGTAGACCTGCACCGACCCGTAGCCGCAGTCCCCGCCCTCCGGCGGGTCCAGGCACACGCGCCCGCCGCCCTCCGAGCGCGACCAGCCCTCGGGCATGCCGATCGCCACGCCCTCGAAGGACGTCCCGGACAGGGAGGCCGACGCCGCGGGGACCGCGCCCGTGTAGGCGTCCTCCACCGACGGGGCCCCGCCCGCGCCGTCGCCGCCACCGTCGCCGCCGTCACCGCCGCCGCACCCGGCGGCGAGCAGGAGCAGCCCCGCGGCCGCCGCGGCGGCCTTGAGCCCCAACGCCTCGGACATCGGTCCCTTCCTCCAAGCCGGCGCCGATCCGCCCCGGATCGGCCCTCCGACGATAGCCGACCGCCACTACCCTGTGGGCATGGCGGACCTTCCCGAGCTCATCGCCCCACTGGCCGACCTGCGGCGCAGGCGCACCGCACCGCTGGTCCTCGAACTGGACCTGACCGAAGGGACCACCGACGAACCCCCGGGCCCGCCGCTGGCCCAGGTGCTCACCCGCCGCCGCGAGCGGCTCACCGACATCGTGGAGGGGCTGCGCCGCGGCGCCCGCGACCCGCGCGTGGGCGGCGTGCTGGCCAAGATCGGCGGCGCCCCCGCCGGGCTCGCCGCCGTCCAGCAGATCCGCGACGCCGTCGCCGACTTCCGGGCCTCCGGCAAGCCGGCCGTGGCCTGGAGCGAGTCCATCGGCGACTTCGGCCCCGGCACCGTCGGCTACTACCTGGCGGCCGCCTTCGGCACGATCGCCCTGGCCCCCACCGGCACCGTGGGGCTGACCGGCCTGGCCCTGAACGCGCTCTTCCTGCGCGGCGCCTTCGACAAGGCCGGGGTGCGCCCCGAGACCGCCGCCCGGCACGAGTACAAGACCGCGGTCAACACCTTCACCGAGCACGGCTACACCGCCGCCCACCGGGCGGCCGCCGAGGGCCTGCTGGAGTCGCTGTCGGGGCAGGTGCGCGAGGGCATCGCCGCCGACCGCGGCCTGGAGCCCGGGCGGATCGCCGAGCTGGCCGCCCGCGCCCCGCTCACCGCGGCCGAGGCGCTGGAGGCCGGGCTGGTGGACCGGCTCGCCTACCGCGACGAGGTCTACTCCGACCTGCTGGAGCAGGTCCGGAGCGGCGGCACCGCGCCGGTGCTGCGCTTCGTCTCGCGCTACAACCGGCACCGCGCCGCCGCCGAGCACCTGGGCCCACGCCCCGGGCACGGCCAGATCGCGCTGGTCGGCCTGCACGGGCAGATCCACTCGGGCCACTCCCGCCGCTCGCCCACCGGGCGCACCACCGCCGGGGCCGAGACCGTCTCGGCCGCGCTGCGCGCCGCCCGCCGCGACCCCTCGGTGCGCGCCGTGGTGCTGCGGGTGGACAGCCCCGGCGGCTCCCACTCGGCCTCCGACACGGTCCACCGCGAGGTGCGGCTCACCGGCGAGGCGGGCAAGCCCGTGGTGGTGTCCATGGGCGACGTGGCCGCCTCCGGCGGGTACTACGTCTCCCTCGGCGCCGACCGCATCGTCGCCCAGCCCGGCACGGTCACCGGCTCCATCGGGGTGTTCATCGCCAAGCCCGACGCCCAGGGGCTGCTGGAGCGCCTGGGCATCGGGTACGGGACCGTCGACAGCGACCCGCACGCCGGGATGTTCTCCACCGCCCGCCCCTTCACCGATTCGGAGTGGGAGCGCGTCGACGCCCTGCTCGACGCGGTCTACGCCGACTTCACCGACAAGGTGGCGCGCGCCCGCGGCCTGGCCGCCGAGCAGGTCGACGCCCTGGCCCGCGGCCGGGTGTGGTCCGGCGCCCAGGCGCACGAGCGGGGCCTGGTGGACGCCCTGGGCGGGCTGGAGGCCGCGGTGCGGCTGGCCCGCTCGCTGGCCGGGGCGCCGCACGCGCCGCTGCGCCCCTTCCCGCGCACGAGCCCGCTCGACCGGATCCGCCCCGCCGAGTCCAGCGAGGAGCGCGCCGCCGCGGCCCGCACCCGGCTGGACGCCTGGGGGCCGCTGGCCGAGCTGTCGGCGCGCGCCGGGCTGCCCGCCGCCGGCCCGCTGGTGCTGCCGGGCGACTGGGAGGTGCGGTGAGCGCCCCCGCCCCCGGCGCCTTCACCGAGGCCATGGCGGCCCTGCCCACCGGGGTGGCGGTGGTGGCGGTGCGCGACGGGCGCGACGACGTCGGCAGCACCGTCAGCGCCCTGTGCTCCATCTCGGCCGACCCGCCGGTGGTCATGCTCAGCGTCATCGCCGACGGGTACCTGCGCGAGGTGATCGACCGGCAGGGCGCCTTCGCGGTCAGCGTGCTCGGCGCCGGGCACCGCGCCATCGCCGGGCGGTTCTCCGCCGAGGGGCGGCCCAGCGCCCGGCTGCTGCTGGCCGCCGAGCCGCACGACCGCGGCGAGGCGACCGGGGCGCTGGTGCTCACCGGGGCCCTGGCGGCGCTGGAGTGCTCGGTCGAGCGGAGCCTGGAGGTGGGCGACCACGCCGTCTACTTCGCCGCGGTCACCGGCCTGCCGCGGGTGGACGGCGGGCGCGGCGGGGCCCACCCGCTCGTGCGCTTCGAGGGCCGGTACCGCACCCTGCGGTGAGCGAAACTCTCTAGAGAGGTCGCGGGAGACTACCCTCCGGGCACACCCCTGTACGGGCGGCGCCAGTTCACACGGCGCCGCCCGGGGGGTGCAATGGGCGCATGGACGGCTTCTACACGGTACTCGGAATCCTGGTGGCCGGACTGATCCTGGCCATGATCCTCTAGTCGAGCCCCGCCTCGGCGAGCCAGTCGGCCGCCACGGCGTCGGCGCTCTCGTGCTCGACCCCGACCCGCTCGTTCATCTTCACCAGGTCCTCGGTGGTCAGCTCCGCCGAGACCCGGTTCAGGACCTCGCGCGCCTCGCGGGGCACCGAGGCGTCGTGGATCAGCGGCACCACGTTCTGCGCGCCGAACAGGTTCTCCGGGTCCTCCAGGGTCACGAACCCCTCGGAGGCGATCGCCGGGTCGGTGGTGAACAGGTTGGCCGCCTGCACGTCCCCGTCCGACAGGGCGGTGGGCACCAGCGCCGGGTCCAGCGAGCTGAACCCGCCGAACTCCACCCCGTAGACCTCCTTGAGGCCGGGCAGCCCCTGCGGGCGCGTCTCGAACTCCGGCGGCCCGCCGATCTCCATGTCCCCCGCGACGTCCTTGAGGTCCCCGATCTCGGTCAGGCCCTCCTCGTCGGCGGTCTCCTTGGTGACCGTCACCGAGTCCTTGTTCTCCGCCGGGGAGGCGTCCAGGATGCTCAGCCCCTCGGGCAGCTCCTCGGCCGCCCGCGCGCTGGTCTCCTCGGTCGAGCCGGACTCGGCCTCGGGGTCCAGGTAGAGCAGGATGCCGCCGTTGTACTCGGGCAGCACCGAGATGGCGCCCGACTCCACCTGGTCGTAGTAGACCTCGCGGCTGCCGATGTTGAGCTTGGTCTCCACCTCGCTGCCGGCCGCCTCCAGGGCCTGGGCATAGATTTCGGCCAGCAGGGCCGACTCGGGGAAGTCCGCCGAGCCGACGGTGATCACCCCGGAAGCGCCGCCCCCGCCGCCGTCGGCGTAGGGGTCCTCGCCGCCGCAGGCCGCGGCGGCCAGCGCCACCGCCCCGGCGGCCGCCGCGGCCGCCCCCGCTCTCAGGCCCTCGCTCATCGTGCGCATCGTCCCAACTCCCTCGAACCTCGACTACTCCCGGGCCGCGGCCTCCCGGGCGCGCAGCCCGGGGGCCACCGCCAGGCGGCGCAGCAGCCAGAAGAACACCAGCACGAGCACCGCCATCAGCGCCACCAGCAGCGACCCCCCGGCCACCATGCCGAACTCCTGGCGGTTCTGCCCGTCGAAGATGAACCGCCCCAGGCCGCCCACGCCCACGTAGGCGGCGATGGTGGCGGTGGAGACCACCTGCACCGCGGCGGTGCGCAGCCCCAGCAGCACCATCGGCAGCGCCACCGGCAGCTCCAGGCGCAGCAGCACCTGGGCGCCGCGCATGCCCATCCCGGCGGCGGCGTCGCGCAGGCCGGGGTCGACCGCGCGCACCCCCTCGTAGGTGTTCACCAGGATCGGCGGCACCGCCAGGATCACCAGCGCCACCTGCACCGGCACCAGGCCGATCCCCATCGCCAGCACCACCAGGAACATCACGCCGATGGTGGGCAGCGCGCGGGCGGCGTTGGCCAGGCCCAGCGCGAGCAGCCCGCCCCGGCCGGTGTGCCCGGTGGCCAGCCCCAGCGGCACCGCGATCGCGGCGGCCATCGCCATGGCCGCGGCCGAGTAGGCGGTGTGCTCGGCGAAGCGGGCGGGGATGCCGCCGGGTCCGGACCAGTTGGCCGGGTCGGCGAACCAGGCGGCGACCAGGTCGTAGATGCTCACCGGACCCCCTTGCTCCCGCGGCGCGGCGCCCACGGGGTGAGCAGCCGCTGGGCCAGCACCAGCAGCCCGTCGACGGCGAAGGCCAGGACCGCGGTCAGCACCACGCCCACGATGATGGGGGTGGCGAAGCGGTTGTTGAACCCCTCCCGCAGGATCAGCGCGCCCAGGCCGCCCAGCCCCACCATGGAGGCGACGCTGACCATGCTGATGGTGGCCACCGAGGCCACCCGCAGCCCGGCGATCACCGCGGGCACCGCCACCGGCAGCTCCACCAGCACCAGGCGGCGCAGCGGGCCGAAGCCCATCGCGGTGGCGGCCTGGCGCACGTGTCCGGGCACCTGGTCCAGCCCGTCGACGATGTTGGGCACCAGGATCGCCAGGGTGTACAGGGCCAGCGGCAGCACCGCGGTCCAGATGGTCAGCCCGGTGTAGGGCAGCAGCAGGAAGAACAGCGCGATCGAGGGCAGCGCGTAGAGCACGTTGACCCCGGTGAGCAGCGGCGGGTACAGCCGCCGCCACCGGGCGGCGGCCACCCCCAGCGGCAGCGCCGCCAGCAGTCCCAGCGCGATGGGGATCAGGGAGAGCTGGAGGTGCTGGAGCACGGCGGTGCCGATCGGGTCCTCCAGGCCGCGGGCGATCCAGTCCCAGCGGATCGCCTCACCCATGGTCCCCCCAGATCGCCGCCGCCAGGTCCGCCTGGGAGACCACGCCGACCACCGCGCCGCCGGGGTCCACCCCCACGGCCCGCCCGGCCGGGGAGAGCATCGCGGCGTCCAGGGCGGCCCGCAGCGAGTCGGCCTCCACGTGGAAGATGTGGCCGTAGCCCTCCAGCTCCAGGGACTCCAGGGGCCGGTCGGGGTCGGCGGCGGCCGCGCGCTCGGCCGACAGCCACCCCAGCGGGGCCCGGTCGGCGCCGGTGACCAGCAGCCACGGCTCCCCGGTGGAGGCGGCGGTGCGCGCGGCCGCGCCCGCGGTCCGGCCGCCGTCGAGCACCGCGTCGGTGTGCAGGTCCAGCCGGGAGGCGGGGAAGAAGGACAGCCGCCGCACGCCCCGGTCGTAGCCGACGAACCCCTCCACGAAGGCGTCCACCGGTTCGGCGAGCAGCCGCTCGGGGGTGTCGTACTGGGCCAGCACCCCGCCGGGGCGGAACACGGCGATGCCGTCGCCGAGCCGGACCGCCTCGTCGATGTCGTGCGTGACGAACAGCACCGTCTTGTGCAGCTCGGACTGCAGCCGCAGCAGCTCCTCCTGCAGGCCCGCCCGGACCACCGGGTCGACCGCGCTGAACGGCTCGTCCATCAGCAGCACCGGCGGGTCGGCCGCCAGCGCCCGGGCCACCCCCACCCGCTGCTGCTGGCCGCCGGAGAGCTGGTGCGGGTAGCGCCGCCCCTGCGCGGCCTCCAGCCCCACCAGCTCCAGCAGCTCGGCGGCGCGGGAGCGGGCGCGGCGGCGGCCCCAGCCCAGCAGCAGCGGCACGGTGGCGATGTTGTCCAGCACGGTGCGGTGCGGGAACAGCCCGGCCTGCTGGATGACGTAGCCGATGGAGCGGCGCAGCAGCGCCGGGTCGCGCTCGCGCACGTCGGTGCCGTCGATGAGCACCCGCCCGCCGGTCGGCTCCACCAGCCGGTTGACGGTCCGCAGCGCGGTGGTCTTGCCGCTGCCCGAGGAGCCGACCAGCACCGTGGTGCGGCCGCTGGGGGCCTGCAGGTCCAGCCCGTCCAGGGCGACGGTGCCGTCGGGGTAGCGCTTGGTCACGCCCTCGAAGGTGATCATGCCGTCCTCAGCGGCGCCCGGCGATCCAGGCGGGGATGTCGGTCAGGGAGTCGGCGACCAGGTCGGCGCGCTTGGCGTCGGGGTCGTCGGCGTGCAGGTAGCCCTGCATGCCGCGGCGCAGCAGCACCGTGGCCATCCCGGCGGCGCGCGCCGGGAGCACGTCGTTGTCGAGCCGGTCGCCCACGTAGGCGATCTCCCCGGGGGCGGCGCCGACCTCGCGCACCACCCGCTCGAAGAAGGCGGGGTCGGGCTTCTCCAGCCCCCACTCCTCGGACACGTGCACCGCGTCCACCGGCAGGTCCATGGCCTCCAGCGCCGCGCGCGCCTGCGCCGGCTGGTTGCCCGCCACCACCACGCCCAGCCCCATCGCGCGCAGCTCGGCCAGGGCCGGGCGCACGTCCGGGTACAGGTCGTGCTCGTCGAACCCGTCGGCGAGGGTGCCCGGGTCCTCGGCCCTCCAGGCCGCGACCTCCTCCTCCAGCCGGAAGCCGGGCTTGACCAGCCGGAAGGCGTCCATCAGCGGGCGCCCGCGGGCCATCACCCCGCCCATCAGGCCGAAGAAGGCCAGGCGCGGGACGCCGAGGCGGTCGGCCCAGCGCGCGAAGATGCGCGTCTCGTCGACCAGCGTCTCCCCGACGTCGAAGACCACACTCCTCAATCTCACGGTCAGGACGCTAGCACGGAGGCCGCTGGTCCGGTCGGGCCGCGCCGGGCGGCCGGAGCACGGCGAAGGCGTCGGTCACCTCCAGCCGCGGGGCCCGGAACCGGAAGAGCGCCGCCGGGCGGCCGCCGGACCGGCCGGAGGGCACCGACCGGCCGGTCTCCTCGATCTGGCCCCGGCGCAGCAGCACCCGGCGCAGGTTGGTGGCGGCCACGTCGTGCCCCAGCGCCGCCCGGTAGTACCCGGACAGCTCGGACATGGTGAACTCGGGCGGGGCCAGCGCGAAGCCGATATTGGTGTAGGAGAGCTTGGCGCGCAGCCGGCGGCGCGCCGAGTGCACGATCGCCGCGTGGTCGTACCCCATGGGCGGCAGGTCCGAGGCGGGGTGCCAGGCGGTGTCGGCGGGCACCACCGGCTCGATGTGCGCGGGCACCAGCCCCAGGTAGGCGGTGGCCAGGGTGCGCCCGCCCGGGCACCGGTCCGGCGCCCCGCGGGTCTCCAGCTGCTCCAGGTGGGCCAGGTCGCGCACGTCCACCTTCTGGGCGAGCTGGCGCCGGATGGACTCGCCCAGCCCCTCGTCGCCGCCCAGCCGCCCGCCCGGCAGCACCCAGGCGCCCTCGAACGGCGGGCGGGCGCGGCGCCACAGCAGCACGCTCAGCCGCCCCGACCGGATCTGCACCACCGCGGCCAGGACCTCGTGCCCGGCCTTCTCCGCCGTCCCCGCTGCGTCCTCCATGGCCCCCCATGTTAGGCTTTTTCGAGTTTTTGCCTACAAGTCAAAAACCCGTTCCGAAGGAAGAACCGGCCATGGCCACCGTCAACGCAAGCCAGACCTGGGCCGCCGAGGTCCGCCGCCTCGCCGACGAGCGCGGCGCGGTCATCCTCGCCCACAACTACCAGCGCCCCGAGATCCAGGACGTCGCCGACCACACCGGCGACTCGCTGGCCCTGTCCCGCCTGGCCGCCCGCGTGGAGGCCGACACCATCGTCTTCTGCGGCGTCCACTTCATGGCCGAGACGGCCAAGATCCTGGCCCCCGACAAGACCGTGCTGCTGCCCGAGCCGAAGGCGGGCTGCTCGCTGGCCGACACCATCTCCGCCGAGGACGTGCGCGCCTGGAAGGCCGAGCACCCGGGCGCCGTGGTCGTCGCCTACGTCAACACCACCGCCGCGGTGAAGGCCGAGACCGACATCTGCTGCACCTCCTCCAACGCCGCGGACGTGATCCGGTCCGTCCCCGAGGACACCGAGATCCTCTTCCTCCCGGACCAGTTCCTGGGCGCCCACGTCAAGCGGGTCACCGGGCGGGAGAACATCCACGTGTGGATGGGCGAGTGCCACGTGCACGCCGGGATCGACGGCGCGGCCCTGCGCGAGCGCGCCGCGGCCGAGCCCGACGCCGAGCTGTACGTGCACCCCGAGTGCGGCTGCGCCACCTCCGCGCTCTACCTGGTCGGCGAGGGCACCGTCCCGCAGGAGCGGGTCAAGGTCCTGTCCACCGGCGGCATGCTCGCCGCCGCCGAGAGCACCACCGCCGACAAGGTGCTCATCGCCACCGAGACCGGGATGCTGCACCAGCTGCGCGCCGCCAACCCGACCACCTCCTTCGAGCCGGTCAACCCGCGCGCCGAGTGCCACTACATGAAGATGATCACCGGCGAGAAGCTGCTGGAGTCGCTGCGCACCGGCAGCGGGGAGATCACCGTCGACGAGCGGACCGCCGAGCGGGCGCGCCGCTCGGTGGAGCGGATGATCGCCATCGGCACCCCCTCGCGCGGGGGCGAGTGAGATAACGGATTCCTCTCCTTGTCCCCGCACCCGGCCCATGGCCCCGGCCGGTGCGGGACCCTCGGGCACAGAGGGGAGGAGCGATGCCACCGCGCAGCGAACCGGCGGCGCTCTACGACGCGCACGCCGCCGAGCTGTACCGCTACTGCTGGACCCTGGTGGGACCGGACGCGGCCGGCGACGCCGTCCGCGAGGCGCTGACCGCCGCCGCCGTGCTGGAGTGCGCGGACGCCGAGGACCTGCGGCCCTGGCTGTTCGCCCTGGCCCGCACCGCCTGCCGGCTCGCCGGGTTCGCCCCCGGGCCGCCCTTCGAGGCGGTCCCCGCCGCCCCGGACGAGCGCCCGGCCCGCGCCATGTGGTGCCGCCTCCCGCCCAGCTACCGGGAGCTGCTGGAACTGCACCGCCGCCACGGCCTTGCCGCCGGGCAGATCGCCAAGATCCTCGGCCTGGACCCCGAGACCTGCGCCGAGCTGTGCCGCGCCGCCGGGAGGCGCGCCGCCGACCTGCTCGCCGAGGCGCTGGAGGAGGCCGGGCGCGGCGGCGGGGCCGCCGACCCCGACGCGGCCCTGGAGCTGCTCGAACCCCCCGGTCCGCCCGCCGGGCTGCGCGGGCGCGTCCTGCGCGCCTGCACCTCCCCCTCCGGCGCCGTCGAGCGGGAGGAGTCCGCCGCGCGGATGCGCCCGCTGGGCCACGACGGGTTCCCGCTGCACCGCCGCCGCGGCCCGCAGGCGCCGCCCGCCGCCGACGAGCGCCCCGAGGCGGCCGGTGCCGAGCCGCGCCCCACCTCCCTGCCCGGGGACCGCGTCACCACCGCCGACGTGCCCCTCCCCGCCGGCCCCGGGGACCCCGGCGCGGGGGACGACGGGCGCCACTGGCCCGGAGCGGCGGTCTCGGGCCTGGTCACCGTGGCCGTGGCGGTGCTGCTGTCCGCGGCGGCGTTCTGGCTCAACGGGCCCCGCACACTGACGCCCGACGGCACACCGCCCCCGGTCGCGGGGGACCGCTCCCCCGTCGCCGGGAGCGAGACCGGCCGGGAGGAGGCGACCGACACGGCGGTCGTCAGCCCCGGGGAGGCCCCGAGCCCCTCCTCCGGGGCGGCGCCTTCGGCCTCCCCGGCGCCCTCGGCGTCCGCGGCCCCGTCGCCGCCCGGAGCGTCCCCGGGGCCACCGGGCCCCACGGCCACCCCGGCACCCTCGGCGGAGCCGACGCAGCGCCCCACCTCCGACCCCGGCGCACCGACCGCGCCGCCGGACGGGGGCGACGGCGGCGGGGGCGACCCGGTGCTCGACTTCTTCGAGGACCTGGCCGACCTGCTCACCCCCTAGCCCCGCCCCCTAGACGCGCTCCAGCACCGCCCCGGACGCCAGCGCCCCGCCCGCGCACATGGTGACCAGCGCCGTCGCACCGTCCCGGCGCTCCAGCTCGTGCAGGGCGGTGGCCACCAGCCGGGCGCCGCTCGCCCCCACCGGGTGGCCGAGCGCGATCGCGCCCCCGTTGGGGTTGACCCGGCCGGTGTCGGCCCCGTGCACCTGCACCCAGGACAGCACCACCGCGGCGAAGGCCTCGTTCACCTCGGCCACGTCCAGGTCGGCCGGGGTCATCCCGGCGTCGCCGAGCACCTTCCCGGTGGCCCGCACCGGCCCGTCCAGGTGGAAGTGCGGCTCGGCGCCCACCAGGGCGTGCGCGCGCAGCCGCGCCCGCGGGCGCAGCCCCAGCTCGCGCGCCCGGCCGGCCGAGGCCAGCAGGACGGCGGCGGCGCCGTCGGAGATCTGCGAGCTGGTCCCGGCGGTGTGCAGGGCGCCCTCGCCCACCGGGCGCAGCGCCGCCAGCCCCTCGGGGGTCGTCTCCCGCAGGCCCTCATCGGTGTCCAGGCCCGGCACCGGCACCACCTCGCGGTCGAACCGCCCCTCGGCCCAGGCGCGGGCGGCCCGGGCCTGCGAGCGCACGCCCCAGGCGTCCAGGTCCGCGCGCCTCAGGCCGCGCCGGGCGGCGATCCGCTCGGCGGCGGTGAACTGGTCGGGCAGGTCCACGTCCCAGTCGGCGGGGCGGGGGTCGTCGGGGTGGACCGCCCGGCCCAGCGGGACCCGGCTCATCACCTCCACGCCGCAGGCCACGGCGGTGCGCACCGCGCCGCAGGCGATCATCGCCGCGGCCAGGTGCACCGCCTGCTGGCTGGAGGCGCACTGGGCGTCCAGCGTGGTCGCCCCCGTCTGCCAGGGCAGCCCCGCGTACAGCCAGGCGTGCCGGCCCACGTGGTTGCCCTGCTCCCCGGCCTGGGTGACGCACCCGGCGAAGACCTGGTCCACCTCGGCGGGGTCGGCCCCGGCCCGCTCCAGCACGGCGCGCTGGACGCGGCCGAGCAGCTCGACCGGCTTGGTCCCGGCGAGCGCGCCGCGCCGCCGGGCGATCGGAGTACGGACGGCTTCCACGATCACGGGCTCGGCCATGACCGCGAGACTATAACGTGTTCTACTCCTCGGAAAGGCCCGGCAGCAGCCGTTCGGCGGTCACGGTGAGCCGTTCGTGGACCTGTTCCACGTCCCGGTGGCCCTTGAGGACCTCCAGCAGTTCGAAGATCCACACGCTGGCCAGCGACCCGGCCAGCACGTAGGCGGGGGCGTCCCGGTCGGGCTCGCCGGCGTCCCCGTCCCGGCCCCCGTCCCCCGCCACCCGCCACAGCAGGTCGGTGATGCGCTGGCCCAGCTCGGTCTTGACCTCGGCCATGATCAGCGAGCGCACCAGCGCGTCGGCCAGCTCCGGCTCGCGCATGAGCCCGCGGGTGGCGCGCATCAGCACGTCCACCGCCCGCCCCGCCGCGGTCGGCGCCGCCGGGGGCCGCCGCTCGATGCTGGACTCCAGCAGGTCCAGCTCCTCGGTGACCACCGCCACCACCAGGTCCATCTTGGAGGGGAAGTAGCGGTACAGCGTGCCCAGCGCCACCCCGGCCCGCTCGGCCACGGTGCGCATCTGCATCGCCTCCACGCCGCCCCGCAGGGCCAGCGCGGCGGCCGTCTGCACGATGCGCCTGCGGCGCTGGTTCTGACTCCGCGACCGCATCCCTACCGGCGCCTGAACCGCCACGGTTCCCCTCCCCGCCTTCGTCCCCGAGCCTGTGCCGTCCACAAGAACACGTTATCTAAGGATCGCCCAGCCGATCAGCTCTCCACAACTGTGGAGAAGACCTCATCTTGCGATGTTGCGGCCGTGTTAACCGGAGGATTGCGGACACCCTTCCCCTTCCGGGCGCGGCAATCTAGAATCCGTTCTAGATTTTCGAGGAGGACCCGTGGACTTCTCCCCCGACGAGCCCCAGGAGGACCTGCGCGCCCTGGCCGCCGAGGTCCTCGACCGCGAGGACGACCCCGCCCGCCTGCGGCGCGCCCTGGCCGACACCGGCATCGCCGCCGCGAAACAGGGCGCCGTCGGCGCCGCCCTCGTCCTGCGCGAGGCCGCCGCCCGCGCCTCACCCGCCCCCCTGCTCCCCGCCCTGGCCCTGGACCCGCTGGTGGACCCCGCCGACACGGCCGCCCCGGCCACCGCCCCCGTCCCCGCCTCCGGCCCACTCGGCGTCCGAGCCCGCCCGGACGGGGACGGCGCCCTGCGCGTCGACGGCGCCGCCGCCGGGGTGCCCCACGCCGACGAGGCCCACACCCTGCTCCTGCCGGTGGACACCCCCGACGGGCCCGCCGTCGCCCGGGTGCCGGCGGGCGCCGCCGGGCTCACCCTCGCCCCCCAGCACACCGGCTGCCACATCCCCGCCTTCCGGGCCGGCCTGGACGGCGTGCGCCTGGCCGCCGGGGACCTGCTCACCGGCGGCGCCGTGCGCACCCTGCACCTGTGCACCCTGACCGCGCTCACCGCCACCGCCGCCGGGGCCCTGCGCGCCGCCCTCGACCTGACATGCGAACACGTGCGCACCCGGCACCAGTTCGGCCGCCCCCTGGCCCAGATGCAGGCCGTCACCATGCGCGTCGCCGACGTCTCCATCGCCTCCCGCTCCCTGGACGCCGCCCTGCTCGCCGGAGCCTGGCGTCTCGACCGCGGCGACCCCAACGCCGCGCCCGTGCTGGAGTCGGCCGCCCTGCTCGCCACCGAGGACGCCCTGGACGCCCTGCACGCCGCCCAGCACCTGCACGGCGGCCTCGGCGTCGACACCTCCTACCCCCTGCACCGGCACTTCGCCACCGCCAAATGGGTCTCGGCCGCCCTCGGCGGCCCGGAGGCGCGCCTGGAGGCCCTCGGCGACCTGGCCCTCGCCTAGCCCCTCACCACAGGAGCCGCCCGTGTTCATCGACCTCACCGACGACCAGCGCAGGCTCCGCGATGAACTACGCGCCTACTTCGCCCGCAGCGTCACCCCCGCCGAGCGCGACCGCGCCGCCGACGACCCCGGGGTCTACAAGCGGGTGGTGCGCCGCCTGGGCCGCGACGGCATGCTCGCCCTCGGCTGGCCCGAGGAGTACGGCGGCCGGGGTCTGGGCCCCGTCGAACAGCAGGTGTTCGTCAACGAGGCCTCCCGCGCCGGGGTACCCTACCCCCTGGTCACCCTGCAGACCGTCGCCCCGGTCATCCTCCGCCGCGGCACCGAGGAGCAGCGCGCCGAATTCCTGCCCCCCATCCTCGCCGGGGAGCTGCACTTCGCCATCGGCTACACCGAGCCCGAGGCCGGGACCGACCTGGCCGCCCTGCGCACCACCGCAACGCCCGACGGCGCCGGGGGCTACACCGTGCACGGCTCCAAGCTCTACACCTCCGGCGCGCACTTCGCCGACCACATCTGGCTCGCCGCCCGCACCGGGCCGCCCGGCTCCCGGCACCGGGGCATCACCCTGCTCATCGCCGACACCGCCGACCCCGGCTTCTCCTGGACCCCCATCACCACCGCCGACGGCCACCACCACACCAACGCCACCCACTACGACGGGGTGCGCGTGCCGCCCGGCCGCCGCGTCGGCGGCGAGGGCGAGGGCTGGCGCATCATCACCGAGCAGCTCAACCACGAACGCCTCACCCTGGGCCCCGCAGGAACCATCGGCCGCGCCTACGACCGCTTCCTTCAATGGGCCCGCACCGCCCGCGGCCCCGGAGGGCGCCCCCCGGCCGAGGTCCCCCAGGTGCGCCGCGCCCTCGGCCGCGTCCACGCCTACCTGCGCGTCAACGAGCTGCTCAACTGGCAGGTCGCCGCGGGCGACGGCAGCGGGTGGATCGGCGCCCCGGACGCCTCCGCCAACAAGGTCTACGCCAGTGAGCGGCTGCAGGAGGTCCCCCGGATCGTCGCCGAGACCGCCGCCCGCTACGGCGACCCCGCCGACCCCGCCACCGCCGGCCTGCTGGAGCGCATGGACGCCGCCGCCAAGGGGTCGCTGGTGATGACCTTCGGCGGCGGCGTCAACGAGGTGCAGCGCGAGCTCATCGCCACGCTCGGGCTGGGCCTGCCGCGCGCCCCCCGCTGAGAGGAGTCCCATGATCGAGGACCTCGCCGAGGCCGCCCGCGCCCGCGGGGAGGTCGACGGCGGCACCGCCCCCGACCCGGTCAACGCGCCCATGGTCCGGCACTGGCTGGAGGCCATGGGCGACCCCGCCGCCCACTACCTGGACGAGGGCCTGGCCCCGCCCGCCATGCTGCAGGTGTGGACCATGCCCGGCCACGGCGGCGGCCCCCGCCCCTCGGCCGTCGACACCGTGCTCGCCGGGCTCGACGCCCACGGCTTCACCGGCGTGGTCGCCACCGACTGCACCCAGGCCTACGACCGCCCCCTGCGCTTCGGCGAGACCCCGCGCGCCGCCACCGCCTTCACCTCCCTGCGCGGCCCCAAGTCCACCGCCATGGGCCGGGGGTACTTCCTCACCTGGGAGACCACCTGGTACTGCGGCGATGAACGCGTCGGCACCATGACGTTCCGGGTCCTGAAGTTCGACCCCGCGACACGCCCGGAACCCCGCCCACCGGAGGACGGGGCCCAGCAGCCGCCGCCCCCGCCGCCGCCCTCGACCGGCGACACCGCCTTCTTCTGGGACGGCGCCGCCGCCGGGGAGCTGCGCATCCGCCGCTGCGCCGACTGCGGCACCCTGCGCCACCCGCCCGGCCCCCTGTGCCCCGCGTGCCGCTCGGCCGCCGCCGACCACGTCGTGGCCTCC
Source organism: Nocardiopsis endophytica (assembly GCF_027706725.1). Classification (GTDB taxonomy): domain Bacteria; phylum Actinomycetota; class Actinomycetes; order Streptosporangiales; family Streptosporangiaceae; genus Nocardiopsis_A; species Nocardiopsis_A endophytica. The sequence goes on along the minus strand of NZ_JAQFWQ010000030.1, from coordinate 17,835 downwards.
GGCCGGGGCACCGTGCACAGCTACACCGTCCACCACCACCCGCCGGTCCCCGGGCGCACCGCCCCCTTCGCCGTCGCCCTGGTCGACCTGCCCGAAGGGGTCCGCGTCGTCGGCGGCGTCACCGGCGCCGACCCCGCCGACGTGCACGTGGGCATGGCCGTGCGCGCCGACTTCGCCCGGGGCGGCGCCGAACCGCCCCGCTGGCGCCCCGCCGACCAGGCCGTGCTGCCCGCCCTGGAGCTGGAGCTGACCCGCACCTCCATCACCGCGCAGGCCCTGGCCACCCGCGACTTCACCCCCGTGCACCACGACCCCGGCCGCGCCCGCGCCCAAGGAGCGCGCGACGTCTTCCTCAACATCCTCACCACACAGGGCCTCGTGCAGCGCTACGCCACCACGCACCGCCCCGGCGCCCGGGTGCGCCGCATCGCCGTCCGCCTGGGCGCCCCCGCCCACGCCGGCGACACCCTCGTGCTCACCGGAACCGACCGCCCCCGCGAGGGCCGCGTCGAGGTGCGCGGCACCACCGCGCTGGGACGGCACGTCACCGCCACCGTCGATGTGGTCGATGTGGAGGACCGATGAAGGCCGTGATCGCCGGGATCGGCGCCACCGAGTTCTCCAAGGACTCCGGGCGCAGCGAGGCGCGCCTGGCCGCCGACGCCGCCCTGGACGCCCTCGCCGACGCCGGGATCGCCCCGGAGGAGGTGGACGGCATGGCCACCTTCACCATGGACCCCACCTCCGAGATCGCGCTCGCCCGCGCGATCGGCGCCGGGGCGCTCCGCTTCTTCACCCGCGTCCCCTACGGCGGGGGCGCCGCCTGCGGCGCCGTGGCCCAGGCCGCCATGGCCGTCTCCTCCGGGGCCGCCGACACCGTCCTGGTCTACCGGGCCTTCAACGAGCGCAGCGGGCGCCGCTACGGCCGCGCCGTCGCCCAGGACGGCGGTACCCCCACCACCCTGGCCCTGGAGCTGGGCTGGCACGTGCCCGCCGGTCTGGCCACCCCCGCCTCCTGGGCGGCGCTGCCCGCCCGCCGCTACATGCACGAGCACGGCGCCACCGGCGAGGACTTCGGCCGGGTCGCGGTCCAGATGCGCGCCAACGCCGCCACCAACCCCCGCGCCTGGTTCCACGGCCGCCCCATCACCCTGGAGGAGCACCAGGCCTCCCGGTGGGTCGCCGAACCGCTGCGGCTGCTCGACTGCTGCCAGGAGAGCGACGGCGGCGTGGCGCTCGTCGTCGTCGGCGCCGCGCGCGCCCGGTCGCTGCCCCGGCCCCCGGCCGTCATCGAGGCCGCCGCCCAGGGGTCCGGCGCCGGGCAGCTCACCATGGTCGACTTCTACCGGGACGACATCGCCGCCCTGCCCGAGATGGCCGCGGTCGCCGAGCGGCTGTGGGCCGACAGCGGTCTGGGCCCATGGGACATGGACGCGGCGGTCCTCTACGACCACTTCACCCCCTACGTCCTGATGCAGCTGGAGGCGCTGGGCTACTGCAAGCGCGGGCAGGCGCCCGCCCTCGTCGCCGACGGCCGCATCGGGCCCGGCGGCGACCTCCCGGTCAACCCGCACGGCGGCCAGCTCGGCGAGGCCTACATCCACGGGATGAACGGCATCGCCGAGGCCGTCCGCCAGATCCGCGGCACCGCCGCCAACCAGGTCCCCGGCGCCGCGCACGTCCTGGTCACCGCCGGCACGGGGGTGCCCACCAGCGGCCTGGTGCTGGGCGCCTACAGTTAGAACCGAATTCGGTTCGACGAAAGGCGACGCATGCGCCCCCTCCCCCGCGAGCTGCCGCCCGTCGAGGACCTCGGCGGCGGGGTCTGGTCCATCCCCGTGCCGATCCCCGGCAACCCGCTCGGCTACACCCTCGTCTACGCCCTGGAGACCCCCCGCGGCCCCGTCCTCGTCGACGCCGGATGGGAGCACGAGGACTCCTGGGCCGCGCTGGCCGACGGGCTGCGCGCCGCCGGGTCCGACCCCGCCGGCGTGCACGGCGTCGTCGTCACCCACTTCCACCCCGACCACGCCGGGCTGGCCGGGCGGGTGCGCGCCGCCTCCGGCTGCTGGATCGCCATGCACCACGCCGACGCCGGGATGCTCCGGTTCATCGCCGAGGCCGGCGTCGGAGCCGGGACCGGCCTGGAGACCGCCCAGCTGCGCGCCGCCGGGGCCACCGAGGACGAGGTCGCCGCCTACGCCCGCACCGACCCGCGGCTCGACCCGCCCGCCGCCCCCGACACCGAGCTGGCCCACGGCGAACTCGTCGACGTGCCCGGCCGCAAGCTGCGCACCGTATGGACCCCCGGCCACTCCCCCGGCCACATCTGCCTCCACCTGGAGGACGCCGACCGCCTGTTCACCGGCGACCACGTGCTGCCCCGCATCACCCCCCACATCGGCCTGTACCCCTTCACCCTGCCCGACGGGCGGCCCGACGACCGCGACCCGCTCGGCGCCTTCCTCGACTCCCTCGCCCACATCGGCGACACCGCGCCCGCCGACACCGAGGCGCTGCCCGCCCACGAGGCCCGCTTCACCGGTCTGGCCGAGCGCGCCGCCGCCATCGCCGACCACCACACCGAACGCCTCGACCTGCTCGCCACCGCCCTGCACCACGGCCCCGCCACCCTGTGGGAGCTGTGCGCCGCGCTGCCCTGGAGCCGCGGCTGGGAGGCGATGGGCGTCGTCCAGCGCCGCCTCGCCGCCTCCGAGACCGCCGCGCACCTGCGGGTGCTGGAGCGCCGCGGCCTCGCCGTGCGGACCGGCCCACCGCCCGAGGTCCTGACCTGGAGGAGAGCCCATGGATGACCCGAACGTGCGCCTGGACGGCCTCGCCGCAGCCGTCACCGGCGCCGGGCGCGGCCTCGGCCGGGCCCACGCCCTGGCCCTCGCCGAGGGCGGCGCCCGCCTCGTCGTCGCCGACCTGCACGGCGCCGAGGAGACCGCCGCCGAGATCCGCGCCCGCGGCGGCACCGCCCGCGCCGTCGGGGGCGACGCCGCCGCCGACGGCGCCGGGGAGCGCCTGCTGGCCGCCGCCGAGGAGCACTACGGGCGCCTGGACGTGCTCGTCAACAACGCCGGGGTGGTCCGCGACCGGATGCTGTTCAACATGGACGAGGCCGACTGGGACGCCGTCGTCCGCACCCACCTGCGCGGCCACTTCCTCGCCTCCCGCGCCGCCGCCGCGCACTGGCGCGCCCGGTCCAAGCGCGCGGGCGGCCCCGTGCACGGCCGCGTCGTCAACACCGCCTCCGAGGCGTTCCTCCTCGGCTCCCCCGGCCAGCCCAACTACGCCGCCGCCAAGGGCGGCATCGCCGCCCTGACCACCGCCACCGCCCAGGCCCTGCGCCGCTACGGCGCCACCGCCAACGCCATCTGCCCCCGCGCCCGCACCGCCATGACCGCCGGCGTGTTCGGCCCGCCCCCGCAGGACGGCCCCGACCCGCTGGCGCCCGAGCGCGTCTCCCCCCTCGTCGCCTACCTCGCCTCGCCCGCCGCCGCCCACGTCACCGGCCAGGTCTTCGTCGTGCACGGCGGCGTCATCGGGGTGCTCAAGCCGCCCGAGCTGGGGCCGGTGCTGCGCTCCCCCGGCGGCTGGACCGGCCCCGGGGAGGTCGCCCGCGCCCTGGACGGCGCCGACCTGCCGCCGCACGGGTTCACCGCCCCCGAGGTCGCGTCGCTGGCCTGAGGGGCGGACCATAAGATCGGGCGGGACGGCCGCGTACTAAACTGCTCGGTAACTTTTCGTTCCATCCACCGCCCCCGATGGGTTCGAGGACCATGCCGCACACCCCGCCGCCCCCCGCCCAGCGACCCCTGCGCGTCGCCCTGCTCTCCTACCGGAGCAAGCCCCACTGCGGCGGACAGGGCGTCTACGTCCGCCACCTGTCCCGGGAACTCGCGGCCCTCGGCCACCGGGTGACCGTCCTGTCCGGCCAGCCCTACCCCGAACTCGACGACGGCGTCATCCTGGAGAAGCTGCCCAGCCTCGACCTGTACAACGACGCCGACCCCTTCGCCACGCCCCCGCTGCACCGGTGGCGCGACTGGATCGACGCCCTCGAGGTCGGCACCATGTGGACCGCCGGCTTCCCCGAACCCCTCACCTTCTCCCTGCGCGCCCTGCGCGAGCTGCGCCGCCGCCGCGGCGAATTCGACGTCGTGCACGACAACCAGACCCTCGGCTACGGCCTGCTCGGCCTGCAGAAGGCCGGATTCCCCCTGGTCACCACCATCCACCACCCCATCACCGTGGACCGGCGCATCGAACTGGAGGAGGCCCGGGGGTGGCAGCGCCTGTCCAAGCGGCGCTGGTACTCCTTCACCGCCATGCAGGGGCGCGTCGCCCGCCGCCTCGACCCCGTCCTGGTGCCCTCCCGCTCCTCCGCCGACGACATCGTCCGCGAATTCGGCGTCGAACGCCCCCGCATCGACGTCGTCCCCCTCGGCGTCGACACCCGCCACTTCCACCCCCGCCCCGGGGACGGCTCCCCCAACGGCGGGCGCGTCCCCGGCCGCATCGTGTGCACCGCCAGCGCCGACAGCCCGCTCAAGGGCGTCGCCACCCTGCTGCGCGCCGTCGCCAAGCTCGCCACCGAACGCGACGTCTCACTGACCGTCGTCAGCCGCCCCAAGCCCGGCGGCCCCACCGACGCCCTCGTCGACGAGCTGTCCCTGCGCGACCGCACCACCTTCGTCCACGGCATCGACGACGCCGAGCTCGGCCGCCTCATCGCCTCCGCCGAGGTCGCCGTCGTCCCCTCCTTCTACGAGGGCTTCTCCCTGCCCGCCGTCGAGGCCATGGCCTGCGGCACCCCCCTGGTCGCCAGCCGCGCCGGCGCCCTGCCCGAGGTCGTGGGCACCGACGGCGCCGCCGGCGTGCTCACCGAGCCCGGCGACCCCGAGGAGCTCGCCGCCCGCATCGGCGCCCTGCTCGACGACCCCGCCGAGCGCGCCCGCATGGGCCGCGCCGCCTGGGACCGCGTCCAACAGCGCTTCACCTGGCGCGCCGTCGCCGAGGCCACCGCCGCCCGGTACGCCGCCGCCCTCGCAACGACCCGAAGGAGCCAGCACTGATCACCGTCGACTTCTCCCTGTTCCCCGTCGGCCCGGGCGACCGCGTCCTCGACCTGGGATGCGGAGGCGGACGCCACGCCTTCGAGGCCTACCGGCGCGGCGCCGACGTGGTCGCCTTCGACCAGAACACCACCGACCTGGCCGACGTGGCGACCATGTTCGCCGCCATGCGCGCCGAAGGGGAGGCGCCCGCCGGCACCGAGGCCGAGACCGTCAAGGGCGACGCCCTGGACATGCCCTTCGACGACGGCTCCTTCGACCGGGTCATCGCCGCCGAGATCTTCGAGCACCTGCCGCACGACACCGCCGCCATGGCCGAGCTGTACCGGGTCCTGCGCCCGGGCGGCATCGCCGCCGTCACCGTCCCCAGCTTCCTGCCCGAGCGGCTGTGCTGGGCGCTGTCGGAGGACTACCACACCGCCGAAGGCGGCCACGTGCGCATCTACACCCGCGCCGAACTCCAGGCCAAGCTCAAGGCCGCCGGGTTCGTCCTCGGCCCGCACCACCACGCCCACGCCCTGCACGCCCCCTACTGGTGGCTCAAGTGCGCCGTGGGCACCGACGACGACGCCCACCCCGCCGTCCGGGCCTACCACCGCATGCTGGTGTGGGACATGCTCCAGGCGCCCCCCGTCACCCGGATCGCCGAGAAGGCCCTCAACCCCGTCATCGGCAAGAGCGTCGTCGTCTACGTCCGCAAGCCCCACGACGCGGGACCCGTATGAGCCCCGCCCCCGCACAGGCCACCGTCCTCGAGGTCCCCGGCGTCCTGACCGCCTCCCAGATCGAGCGCTCCGCCCGCTACCTGCTCGCCAGCCAGGAGCCCGGCGGGGCGCTGCCCTGGTTCCCCGGCGGCCACCTCGACGTGTGGGACCACGTCGAGTGCGCGATGGCCCTCACCGCCGCCGGGCACCACGCCGCCGCCCGCCGCGCCTACGCCTGGCTGGCCGGGGTGCAGCTGCCCGACGGCTCCTGGCCCGCCAAGATGCGCCAGGGCCGCCCCGCCGCGGACCACCGCGAACCCAACCACGCCGCCTACCCCGCCGTCGGCGTCTGGCACCACCTGCTCACCACCGGCGACACCGCCTTCGCCGAGCGGATGTGGCCCGCCGTGGCCGCCGGCGCCGAGTTCGCCCTCGGCCTGGCCACCGAGCGCGGCGAGGTCCTGTGGGCCCGCGGCGCCGACGGCGGCCCCGGCGACCACGCCCTGCTCACCGGGTGCGCCAGCGTGCACCACGGGCTGCGCTGCGCCGCCGCCCTCGGCGAACGGCTCGGCCGCGGCCTCCCCGGCCTGCGGGCCGCCGCCGACCGCCTGGGCCACCTCGTCGCCGAGCACGAGGAGGTCTTCGCCGACCGGTCCCGCTTCTCCATGGACTGGTACTACCCCGTCCTCGGCGGGGCTCTGCGCGGCCCCGGCGCCCGCAAGCGCCTCGACGAGCGCTGGGACACCTTCGTCGTCCCCGGGCTGGGCATCCGCTGCGTCAGCGACCAGCCCTGGGTGACCGGCGCCGAGACCAGCGAGCTCGTGCTGGCCCTGGCCGCCGTCGGCGACACCGAGCGCGGCACCCGGCTGCTCGCCGACATCGCCCACCTGCGCGACCCCGACGACGGCGCCTACTGGACCGGGTACCAGTTCGCCGAACGGGTCAACTGGCCGGTCGAGCGCAGCACCTGGACCGCGGCCGCCGTCATCCTCGCCGCCGACGCCCTCACCGGGGCCACCCCCGGCGCCGCGGCGTTCACCGCCGACTGGGGCGAGCCCCCCGCCGACCCGCGCGGCCTGTGCGGCTGCCCCTTCTAGAACGCGGCGGAGCCGCGCCCCTACGAGGGGCGCGGCTCCGGTTCCGGGTCAGCGGGCGGCGGCTCAGGGAAAGAAGGTGCCGTCGTCACCCCCGCCGCCGTCCGGCGGCGGTGGCTGGTCACCGCCGCCGTCGGGCGGTGGCTGGTCGCCGCCCCCGTCCGGCGGAGGCTGGTCGCCCCCCGGGTCGGTCGGATCGGGATCCGCCGGGATCTCCGGCTCCTGCGGCTGCTCCGGCTCCTGGGGTTCCTGCGGCTCCTGGGGCTCTTGCGGCTCCTGCTGCCCCTGGTCGCCCTCGGGGTCCTGCGTCGGCACGTCGGGCGCGTAGTTCTCCGTCGTCCCGCCGTAGCTCGGCGACGGGAACGGCTCGGGGTCCTTGCCCTCCATCGCCTTGGCCATGAACGTCCGCCAGATCGACGCGGGCACGTTGCCGCCGTAGACCTCGCCCACCCCCGGCAGGACGAACGGCTGGTTGTTGCCGTTGTACACGCCCACCGCCGTGGACAGCTGCGGGGTGTACCCCGCGAACCACCCGGCCACGCTGGAGTCGGTGGTGCCCGTCTTGCCCGCCACCGGGCGCCGGTCCGGGAGCTGCGCCGCGGTCCCGGTGCCGGAGGTGACCACCTGCTGCAGGGCGTAGGTGACGTCGGCCGCCACGCCCTCCTTCATCACCCGCTCCTCGGCCGGCTTCTCCCGCAGGTTGTCCCCGTTGACGTCGACGATCTCGCGCACCACGTGCGGCTCGATGTGCACCCCGCCGTTGGCGAACGTCGCGTACCCGGTCGCCTGGTCCACCGCGCTGACGTCGGACACGCCCAGGGCCAGCGTGGGCGCGGACGCCTGCTGCTCGGTGATCTTGTCCTTCGGGATCCCCGCCGCGTGCGCCATGTCCACGACCTCGGGCAGGCCGGTCTCCAGCGCCAGGTTGATGAAGCCGGTGTTGCTCGACTCGCGGGTGGCGTCGATCAGGTTCTGCGGACCGCCGCCCGGGTGCGAGTTGTTCACCACCGAACCGTTGAACGACTGGCCCGACGTGCCGTCCACGATGGTGTTCAGGCTCATGCCGTTCTCCAGCGCGGCCGCCAGCACATAGGGCTTGAACGCCGAGCCCGCCTGCGCCGAACCGCGGAACGCGCTGTCGTACTGGTTCTCGTTGTAGTCCTCGCCGCCGTAGAACGCCACGACCTCACCGGTCGCCGGGTCGATCGCGGTCAGCCCCGCGTACACCCCCTCCGGCAGGGAGCTCACGTCGACGTTGCTCTCCACCGCCTCCACGGCGGCGTCCATGAGGTCCTTGTCGAACGTGGTGACGATCTTGTAGCCGTTGCGGTTGATGTTGTCCTCGGTGTACCCGAGGCCCTCCAGCTCGGACATGGCCTGCTGGAGCATGTACCCCTTGTAGCCGCTCAGGTCCATCCCCTCGGCGGGGCGGCTCTCCTCGGGCTTGGGGAACTCCATCGCGTCCCCGTCGGCCTTGGTGATGATCTCCTCCTCCACCAGGCCGTTCACCACGTACTTCCAGCGCTTCTCCATCTCGGGGGTGGTGTCGCTGTCGGCCATGCCGAACTTCGTCGGCTGCTGGATCGCGGCCGCCAGGAACGCGGCCTCGTCCGGCGTCAGCTCGCCCACGTCCTTGTGGTAGTAGGCCTGGGCGGCGGCCTGGATGCCGTAGGCGTTGCGGCCGAAGTAGATGGTGTTGAGGTACTGCTCCATCACCCACTTCTTGTCGTACTCGTCCGACCGGTCGATCTTGAGGGCGATGATCATCTCCTTGAGCTTGCGGGAGATGGTCTGGTCCTTGGAGACGCCCTCGAAGTAGTTGCGGACCATCTGCTGGGTGATGGTGGACCCGCCCTGCACCTGCTGGCCGGTGAAGGTCGACCACGCGCCCCGGACCGTGCCCGAGACCGACACGCCCGGCTCGGTCCAGAAGCCGCGGTCCTCCGCGGAGATGACCGCCTCCTGGACGTGCTCGGGGATCTCGTCGTAGGAGACGGGGTCCCGGTCGACACCGCGCTCGGCGAACTTCGTCTCGCCGTCCGCGTAATAGAAGACCGACCCCTGGTCGGTCGCCTCCGCCTTCGCCGTCGTAGGCACCTCGAACGAGGCGTAGGCCACCGCGAACCCGCCGATCCCGAGCAGCATGAACGCACCCGCCGTGATCAGCAGCGCGCGCGTCACCCGGAACCACATCGGCTTCTTGGGCCTCTTGCCCTTCCCCGGACCGGATGGGCCCTTGGGCCCCTTGGGGCCCTTCTTCCCCTTGCCCTTGCCGGGACCACCGGCCGCCGCGGCCGAGGCCGTGGACGCGTCCCCGGCGGCAGCGGCCCCGGAGGCGCCCATCCCCTTGCCCGGCACCTTGGCCCGGAGCAGGTTCCGCGCCCCCGTGACCGGCGGCTCGTCACCGCCGCCGGGAGTACCGCCGGAAGCACTGTCGGAAGCACCGCCGGAAGCACCGCCGGCATGGGCGGAGGACTCGGCGGAGGGCTCGGGTGCGGGGGTGGAATCCGCGGGAGCCGCCGGGGTGGTGGGCCCCGCAGGCGCCGGAGGCGGCGTGGGGATCGCGTAGACGGGCTTGCCGCCGCCCTTGGGGGCCGCCTCGGAGGCGGCCTCCGGCGACGCCTCCGACGATGCCTCCGAAGAGGAATCGGAAGAGGAGTCGGCGTCGCCCTTCGTGCGGCCCTCGGAGCCCGAACCCGCGGCCGCACCTACCGCGGCTGCACCGGCCGCGGCCGCAGCGGCGGCCGAAGCGGAGGAGCCGTCGCCCTCCGTCTCCTCCGCCGTGTCGTCGGCGGCGCCGTCAGCCGTGTCGTCAGCCTTGTCGTCACTGAGGACCGGCGTGAAGGCGGCCGTGCTCTCGGGGTCCCAGGAGTCCCCGTCGTCCTCTGCCGCGGAGCCCTTCTCCCCCTCGGGCTCCGTGCCGGACGTCTCGCCGGACTCTGTTGCGGCTTCCCCCGCAGCATCCGTGACGGATCCCGCGGCAGGCTCCTCAGGCGCTCCGCCGTCATCGTCGTCGAACACCGGGGCGAACGCCGCCGTGCTCTCCGGGTCCCACGATTCAGAGGTGTCGGAGGGGTCGGAAGAGGCCTCGGAGGTGTCCGAGGAGGCCGGTCTCTCCGGCTCCTCGGCCGAGTCCTCCCCCTCCTCCGCGCTGTCCGCAGGGGCCTGCCCGGCTTCGGCGGAGCCCGTCCCGGAGGCGGCGGAGGCACCCTCGTCCCAGGTCCCGTCGCTGCGCAGGCTGAACCCCTGCTCCGCGAGGGTCTTGGCGACCTTGTCCCGGAAGAAGCTGCCGCTGTCCTTGAAGGCGCCGACGCCTTCGGCGTCATCGGCGTCGCCCGCGTCCGCGCCCTTGTCGTCGCTGTCGTCGCTCACCGGCGCCTCACCGGACTCCGCCTCCCCAGGCCCACCGTTTTCGGACTCCCTGCTCGCGGACTCGTCGCTCTCGGGCACGTCACCGGCCGCCGCGTCGGCCGGCACCCCCTCCTCAGCGGGGGCACCCGCGGCGGTCTCGTCGTTCTCTGGCGTCTCGGGGCGCCGCTCGTCGTCGGCGCCGTTGGTGCTGTCACTCAGTTGGAGGCCCCCTGGAATCCTCGATCCCCCATACGTGTCCACCGCTGTGTGACGCGGACATGGGCCGAATCGGTTCAGCAGAAATCTCGGGCGGGGAACGGCGCTGTGGGGGAGACCGCCGAAAACCCCGCCAACACGATACCCGGCTCCGCCGCCGCCCGACGTCGCGGGGAATGGTCAGCGGCCGATTCTTACAGGACTCTTATTTCACAGGGGGAGGGCCCATATTGGCCCCGCCGAGCACGTGTTCACCGTGGGTGAAGACGCTCGCCCCACACCGCCCGAAAGCGGGTCAAGCCATTCCAGGGAGTAACCGCCCGGTCCACCGCGGCGGCTACGGGACGCCCGCACCCGAGGACGGTCCGCCGCCGAGCCCGCCGGCGCCGTCGTCCGTACCACCGCCGCCGCCCGTACCGCCGGTGTCATCGGTACCACCGCCGCCGTCAGTGCCCCCGTCGGTGCCTTCCTCTGGGCCGCCGTCGGTGCCGCCGTCGGGGTCCACATCGACGCCCCCGCCGGTCCCGTCGTCGGGGCCTTCGGTGGCCCCCTCGGACGGCACGGACACGACGGTCGGCGGGCACGTCCCGGTCTCCCCGGCCGCGACCGCGTCCTCCGCCTCTGCGCACGGGGAAGAGCCGTCAGGTTCACCGTCGGGACCGACCACGGAGTTCATCCCGGGCTCCACCAGCGGGACGGTGGTCCCCGAGGCGCTCTCGTCGCCCTGCACCACGGAGGCGACGGGGCGGCCCACGGCCACCTCGGCGGAGGTGACGGCCCCGACCGGAGCGGCCAGGCCCGCGGGGACCAGCAGGAGCAGGGCGGCGCCGCCGACGGCGCCGTCCACGGCGGCCACGACCGCCACTCCGGCCAGGGCCACGCCGCCCGCCGCCATGCCCAGCGCGGCTCCCGTGTCCCCCATGAGGAAGGCCAGCACGAGCACGGCGACCATGTCGAGTATGAAGGTGGTGAACCACGCGGCCACGTGCTTGCCCATCGCGCTCCCCTCCGAACGGCGGGCGAAGTGCACGGATCATAGCTCCGGAATGCACGCACGCCACCCGGGCCCAGAAGGTTTCCCCTCCGCCGGAGGCCCGATTCCGGCTCCGGCGCCGCCCTGAATGGAGGCGGACGGTCCGAAAGCGATCGAATGCGCATCGAGAACCGCACACCCGCACCATCCGGCCGGATTTCCCACCGGCCGGAGAAAGGAGATTCGGACATGCCGGCGACATGGGACTCCAAGGCGCCGGGGGTCCTGACCCTGCCTTCCGGCCGCCTGGTGCGCGGCCGCGGCCTGCGCCGCCCCCGACCCGATGGCCCCGACCCCGATTTCGGCCTCTACCTGCAAGGACGCCGTCCTCCCTCGGTGCCGTGGGAGAGCGTGTGGGTGCGCTGGCCGGATTTCCTGCTTCCCGTCGACCGCACCGCCGGGGAGCACTTCAGAACGGCGTGGCGGCGCGCGCCCGACGAACGCGTGGAGGTCGCCTGCTCGGCGGGGATCGGCCGCACCGGGACCACCCTGGCGTGCTTGGCGGTGCTCGACGGGCTGTCACCGGATGCGGCCGTCGAATACGTCCGCCGCAACTACGACCGGCGCTCCGTGGAGACGCCGTGGCAGCGATGGTACGTACGGCAATTCCACGCCCGGGAAGCGATATAGCAGACCCAGAACACTTTTCGGAGAAGTATCGGGAATGCCGGAGCGGGTCCAGGCGACGGCGCATGGGCGCCTGAACAGGCCTGCTCGGCGTCCGCCGGGACCTCCGCCCGGTCGGAGAGGCGGGTCCGCGGCGGGGTCGCGACGGTTCCAGGAGAAGGTGGGGAACCGAGAGGAGGCAGGGTCATACGACACCTTCGGCGGGGCTCCGCCGGAGGGGTTCTTGCGGGTCGTACCGGGGATCTGCCGGAGGTTCGCGGTGAGGCTCGTCATCGGTGACCGGGTGGGTCCGGCGGGTCCGGCCCCGCCTCCCCTTCCCCGTGCTCCCGGCGGGTCCCACCGCCACGGCGGGGCCGGTGGCGGCGGTCGGCGGCCAGGTAGTGGGCCTCCGCGCGGCGCCGGTGCTTCTCCCGGTTGTGGCGGCCGCAGAGCATCTGGCCGTTCTCCACGGTGGTGGAGCCGCCCTCCCACCACTCGGTCCGGTGGTCGGCCTCGCACCAGCGGACCGGGGTGGTGCACCCCTCCTCCCACTGGCACACCGTGGTGCGCGCGGCGAGGGCGTGGCGGACCTTGTCCGGGAAGAGCCGACGGGCGGTGCCCACGTCCAACACCTTCCCGGTGACCGGGTCGGTCACGATCCGCTGCAGGACGCAGTCGGTGGCGAAGGCCCGGGCCACCGAGCCGGGGAGGACCCGGTCGCGGTCGCTCACCGCGGGCTCGGAGCCCTCCTCGCCCTGCAGGGTGGCCAGGGGGACCGTGACGTTCACCAGCGGCCGCCCCGCCCCCTTGCCGCCGCAGGAGCAGGGCCGCGGGGCCGCCAGGGCCTTGGCCGCGTCCGAGCCCTCCTCGGGCACCGGGACCGGAACGCCCTCGGCGATGAGCCGGTTCTCGCAGAGCTGCATCAGGGCGTCGAACCAGCGCTCGCCCGTGGTCCGCTCATCCCCCTCCGACGGGGGCATCAGGTGGCACTCCAGAGCCGCGACCAGGATGTGCTCGCTGGCGATGTCGCCCTGCACATCAAGGGTGAAGCCGAAGGGGTTCCGCAGGCGCCGCAGCCTGCGCTCCTCGTAGGCCCGCCGGTTCTCCTCCTCGTGCGTCTTGGGGGAGATGCGGCAGACGAGGGTGCGGCCGATCTTGCCGAGCGTGCTCTTGTCGGCACCCGACTTGGCGGCCTGCAGCATGATCGGCTCGGCCTTGGCCCGGAACTCGTCCTCGTCCGGGTACTCATCGACGGGCCGCTTGTCCGTAGCGTTCTCGCACTCGGCCACGATCTTGGCCAGGTGCGCGAACCCGATCTCCCCCGCCTCAGCGGACCGGACCGAGTCGCCGTAGTCGTCCATGTGCTCGGCGACCCGAACGATGTCCTTGGCCTGGGCCAGGCTCCGGCCGTTGTCGCGCAGGAGCCCAGTGACGGTGGAGTGGTCGGTTCCGGCCAGGGCGCCGGTCTCGCGCATCCGCGCGGCCAGCCGGGCCGCCGCCAGGTCCAGGGCGTCCTGCCCTCCGGCCAGAGCGGCCATCGCCTGGGTCAGGGCCTCCCGGTGGCCCGGAGCCACCTCCGCGCCCACGGCCCGGTCGATGCCGCGCAGCACACCCGCCAGGCCCTTCCGGATCTCCTCCGCGGGAGACCCGGCGGGGATGCCGGGGTACTGCTCGATCGCCATATACCAAAGATAAGCGATCGCCGCGGTTTTATGGGGGAATCCCCAGGATTTCCCAAAGAAATTCAGAGAAACCATGACCGCCCAGGTCACAGCACATGTTGATCTTGATCGGCGAGGCCCCCGCAACCTTTTTCAAGAACCCGGCGAAAGGACGCCGCAAGCCCTCTTAGAGGGCGTGCGGCAAGGTTTTCGGTAATCTTGCGGAACCCGCCCCGCCCACCCGCCAGGGGGGGGTTGAACACCCCCACCGCCCCCCTTCCAAGGGGGGCGGGGGCCGCACGCCGCGCGAGACGCAGGGCCCCTGGAGAGCCGATGCCACCGCCCTCCCAGTAGCAGGCACCAACGACATTCCAGGGCCGATCACCGAACCTCGCCGTCGCCGCCCCTCCACCTGCACCGCTTCGAGCCTTCGTCCGGCCGACGCCCGTGAGCGGAGCACCGCCTCGGCCGCCCGCCCCGGCCGCGAGCGGCCCGCCGGACGGCAGGCAGGGCCCGGGAGCCAGTGACCTTTCGCCGTCGCCGCCCACCAGGGCGACCGTGCGCACGCCCGCCGGCCGGCAGCGCCACGACACGGGCCGCCGACCCCGCCGCTTGTTCACATGTTCACAAGCTCGGGCACGAAAAAAAGGGGCGGGGCCCAAAAAGGACCCCGCCCCTCCTCGAAGAAAATGCGGCGGCAACCTACTCTCCCACCCCACACCATGGAGGCAGTACCATCGGCGCAAAGAGGCTTAACGACCGGGTTCGGAAAGGGACCGGGTGTGACCCTCCAGCCATAACCACCGCAAACCAACACCCACAACACACCCCAAACAAGAGGCGGCCGGGGAAACCTATATGAAAACACTTCCGATTCGTGTGCGAACCCCAAAAAAGGGAACAGTATGCGCGAGCACCCAGCATCCATGGCGGACAAGCCCTCGGCCTATTAGTACCGGTCAGCTCCACGCCTCACAACGCTTCCACACCCGGCCTATCAACCCAGTAATCCACTGGAAGCCTTACCCCCACAACAGGGCAGGAGACCTCATCTCGAAGCAAGCTTCCCACTTAGATGCTTTCAGCGGTTATCTCTCCCGAACGTAGCCAACCAGCCATGCTCCTGGCGGAACAACTGGCACACCAGAGGTTCGTCCGTCCCGGTCCTCTCGTACTAGGGACAGCCCTTCTCAAGTCTCCAACGCGCACAGCGGATAGGGACCGAACTGTCTCACGACGTTCTAAACCCAGCTCGCGTGCCGCTTTAATGGGCGAACAGCCCAACCCTTGGGACCAACTCCAGCCCCAGGATGCGACGAGCCGACATCGAGGTGCCAAACCATCCCGTCGATACGGACTCTTGGGGAAGATCAGCCTGTTATCCCCGGGGTACCTTTTAGCCGTTGAGCGACACCGCTTCCACACGCCGGTGCCGGATCACTAGTCCCTGCTTTCGCACCTGCTCGACACGTCCGTCTCACAGTCAAGCTCCCTTGTGCACTTACACTCAACACCTGATTGCCAACCAGGATGAGGGAACCTTTGGGCGCCTCCGTTACCCTTTAGGAGGCAACCGCCCCAGTTAAACTACCCACCAGACACTGTCCCCGAACCGGATCACGGCCCCAGGTTAGATGCCCGAAACAGCCAGAGTGGTATTTCACCAACGCCTCCACCCCCACTAGCGTGACGGCTTCACAGGCTCCCACCTATCCTACACAAACCATCCCAAACACCAATGTCAAGCTATAGTGAAGGTCCCGGGGTCTTTCCGTCCTGCTGCGCGAAACGAGCATCTTTACTCGTACTGCAATTTCACCGGGCCCGCGGTTGAGACAGCGGGGAAGTCGTTACGCCATTCGTGCAGGTCGGAACTTACCCGACAAGGAATTTCGCTACCTTAGGATGGTTATAGTTACCACCGCCGTTTACCGGCGCTTAGATTCCCAGCCTCGACCCCGAAGGATCTAACCAGTCCTCTTAACGTTCCGGCACCGGGCAGGCGTCAGTCCGTATACAGCGTCTTACGACTTCGCACGGACCTGTGTTTTTAATAAACAGTCGCTTCCCCCTGGTATCTGCGACCCCACCCAGCTCAGAAAGCAAAGTTCCATCACCGGACAGGGCTCCCCTTCTCCCAAAGTTACGGGGACAATTTGCCGAGTTCCTTAACCACGGTTCACCCGAACGCCTCGGTATACTCTACCTGACCACCTGCGTCGGTTTAGGGTACTGGCCGCCCGCGAACTCACTAGAGGCTTTTCTCGACAGCACGGGATCACCCACTTCACCAAAAACGGCTCGGCATCACGCCTCACCCACAACAGGGCACGGATTTACCTGCACCCCGGGCTACACGCTTACCCCCGGACAACCACCGCCGGGTAGGGCTACCCCACTGCGTCACCCCATCGCTTACCTACTACCAAATCGGGTCCCACGCCTCCACCCCACAAACCCCGAAGGGAAAATGAGGCTTCAGTGGTGGTTAGCATCAAAGGATTCAGTATGGACGCGCACGGACGGGTACGGGAATATCAACCCGTTATCCATCGACTACGCCTGTCGGCCTCGCCTTAGGTCCAGACTCACCCTGGGCGGATTAACCTGCCCCAGGAACCCTTGGTCAATCGGCGCCGGAGTTTCTCACTCCGGTATCGCTACTCATGCCTGCATTCTCACTCGCACACACTCCACGACACGGTCACCCGGCCGCTTCACCGCATGCACGACGCTCCCCTACCAACCCGGACCTAACGTCCGGGCCCCACGGCTTCGGCGGTGTACTTAAGCCCCGCTACATTATCGGCGCAGAATCACTTGACCAGTGAGCTATTACGCACTCTTTAAAGGATGGCTGCTTCTAAGCCAACCTCCTGGTTGTCTCAGCAACTCCACAACCTTTCCCACTTAGCACACGCTTAGGGGCCTTAGCCGATGATCTGGGTTGTTTCCCTCTCGACCACGAAGATTATCCCCCGCAGTCTCACTGCCGCGCTAACCGAACCGGCATTCGGAGTTTATCTGACATCAGTAACCTTGTCGGGCCCATCAGCCAAACAGTAGCTCTACCTCCGGCAGGCAACACACGACGCTGCACCTAAATGCATTTCGGGGAGAACCAGCTATCACGGAGTTTGATTGGCCTTTCACCCCTACCCACAGCTCATCCCCCAGGTTTTCAACCCTGGTGGGTTCGGGCCTCCACGACCTCTTACAGCCGCTTCACCCTGGCCATGGGTAGATCACCCCGCTTCGGGTCTACAGCATGCGACTACAAACGCCCTATTCAGACTCGCTTTCGCTACGGCTACCCCACCCGGGTTAACCTCGCCACACACCATAACTCGCAGGCTCATTCTTCAAAAGGCACGCCATCACCCCCGCGAACGAGAGCTCTGACGGCTTGACAGCACACGGTTTCAGGTACTATTTCACGACCCCTCACCGGGGCACTTTTCACCTTTCCCTCACGGTACTAGTGCACTATCGGTCACCAGGACGTATTCAGGCTTAGCAGGTGGTCCTGCCAGATTCACACGGAATTTCACGGGCTCCGCGCTACTCGGGAGTGCACCCAATGGAACACGCATCGCCTTCACCTACGGGACTCTCACCCACTACGGCGCCGCTTCCCAACGGCTTCGGCTAACAACACGCGCCCCACACCGGCCCGGCAGGACCAGTACAGGCACATCCCACAACCCCGCGGACGCAACGACTGCCGTCTATCACACGCCCACGGTTTAGCCAACATCCCCTTTCGCTCACCACTACTCAGGGAATCACTATTGTTTTCTCTTCCTGCGGGTACTGAGATGTTTCACTTCCCCGCGTTGCCACCGACTGCCCTATACATTCAGGCAGCGGCAACCCGACACGACTCGGGCTGGGTTCCCCCATTCGGACACCCGCGGATCAAAGCTCGGTTGACAGCTCCCCGCGGCCTATCGCGGCCTCCCACGTCCTTCATCGGCGCCTGGTGCCAAGGCATCCACCGTATGCCACTAATACTTGGCCACCACAGATACAAGATGCTCGCGCACACTATCCACGAATCAAAACACCAGCCACAAACCCACCTACAAC
>NZ_JAQFWQ010000029.1 GCF_027706725.1 Nocardiopsis endophytica | reverse complement strand
CGGGCTTATCGTGTCCGGTTTAACCCCGAGTTCCCCGAGATCATCGCGGAGGGGGTTGCGTGGGCAGTGGATACTGGGCATATCGGGCGGCGGATGAGGGGTTCGGGCATCCTGTGTCGTGAAACCGACGCTTTTAGGCATATTAGGCGTCGGTTTTACGACACAGGATGCCCCCGCACTCCCTTGCCCGCCCCCTCGGCGATGATCTCGACGGGAGTGCTGCCATTCCGGCGGTTTTGACAGCACCTTTGTCGAGATCATCGTGGGGAAGGGGCGCGGGGTCCACGGCCGCCACGAACGCGGGTGACCACCCGCCCTCCCCGCTGCGCCGCCCACCTGGACCGCGAGTGGCCGGACGGACGGCAAGCAGGGCCGGGGAACCGCCCCCCTCTCGCCGTCGCCGCCAACCCCGGTGACCATGCACACGCCGTACGGCCGACGGCGCTGCGCTGAGGGGCGACCACCGTCGTCGCCGTCCGTGTCGCACCCCGGCCGCGCCGATCACCTACCCCCGTCCTCGTCGCTGCTGTGGGAGATACTCCGGCACCGCGGCAACCACTCCCGCTACGGCAGGCACCCCGTGTGGGCCAGTGCCTGGCGCACCAGTACCCCCTGCCCGTCGGCCATCTCCGACTGCACCTCCGGACCCGCGGCCTCCTCAGGGGTGAACCACACCAGGTCCAGGGCGTCCTGCCGGGGGCGGCAGTCGCCGGTCACCGGCACCACGTAGGCCAGCGCGACCGCGTGCTGGCGCGGGTCGTGGTAGGAGGTGACCCCCGGGGTGGGGAAGTACTCGGCCACCGTGAACGGCTGCGGCGTGGCCGGGATGCTCGGCAGCGCCATCGGCCCCAGGTCCTTCTCCAGGTGGCGCAGCAGCGCGTCGCGCACCCGCTCGTGGTACAGGACCCGGCCGGAGACCACCGCCCGGCTGATGGTCTGCTCCGGGGTGGCCTGCAGCAGCAGGCCCACCCGCGTCACCGACCCGGTGTTGTCCACGCGCACCGGGACCGCGTTGACGTAGAGGACGGGCATGCGCGAGCGCACCCACGCCAGCTCGTCGTCGGAGAACCACCCGGGAACCGTGTCGATCGACGTCACCAATGGACCGGCCTCTTCAATCTCGTCGCGGACGCCCCCGGCGCCCTCGGTCGGCTACGGGGGAGAGCGTACGCGTCCGCGCCGCCCCCGTGTCGGACGACGCGGGGCCGGGCGCCTCACGGGTGCCCCCTGAGAGGGAGGCGCGGGTGGGCCCGCCAGAGGGACGCGCCGTACGCCGCGCGCTCCGTAGCGTCCTGTGCCGGACACAGAACGACGGGGGAGGCGCGGATGCGCAGGGGGACGGGGCGTGCGGCGCGCGCTGCGACGGCATTGGCGGCGGCGGTCGTGCTCACCGCGACGTCCACGGCGTCCCCGGCTTCGGGGGTGCCCGGCCCCCCGAACCCCTCCGGTGCCTGGGGCGTCCAGGCCGGCGAATGGTCGCCCAACGACCTGGAGGAGGCCTACGGCGCGAACCGGGAGGCCGCCGCGCGCGCGTCGCGGGCGGCGGAGCGGGCGGGCGACACCGGACGGGCCGAGGCGCTGAGCGCGCTCGCCGCCCCCGACCGCGACCTGCTGGAGTTCGACCCTCGCGGCCAGGGGCGCGCCGTGGAGGTGGTCGGCGACCTGGACAAGGCCGACCGGGTCGTGGTCCTGGTGCCCGGCGCCGACACCACCCTGGACACCTTCGACGGGCACGGCGCCAAGCCGTACATGCGCGTCGGCGACGCCGCCCGCACCTTGCACGCGCGCATGGCCGAAGAGGACCCCGGAGCGCGCACGGCCGTCGTCGCCTGGATGGGCTATCCCGCCCCCGCCACGGTGAGCCCGGCGGTGGCGACCACCGGCCGCGCCGACACGGGCGCGCGGTCGCTGGACGCGTTCGTGCCGCGGCTGCTGCGCGCCGCGCCGGGCGCCAGCCTGACCCTGGTCTGCCACTCCTACGGCGCGGTCGTGTGCGGCCGGGCGCACGAGGCGTCGGCGCGGGCGGCCGCCGCGGTGCTGGTCGGCAGCCCCGGGGCGGGGGTGTCCGGGGCCGCCGACATCGGCGCCCGGCGGGTGTGGGCCGGGCGCGGGGACTCCGACTGGATCGCCGGGGTCCCGCACGGGTCCCTGCCCCTGCCCGGGACCACGCTGGGGTTCGGCCCCGACCCGGTCGGGCCGGGCTTCGGCGCCGAGGTGTTCGACGCCGGGCCCGGCGGGCACAGCGACTACTTCGCCCCGGGGTCGCGCCCCCTGTCGGCCGTCGCGCGGATCGCCCTGGGGCGGGCCGGCGCGGGGGGCGGGAATGCGGCGTGAGCGGAGCCCCCGCACCGCCGCGGGGCGGAGCGGGGGCGGGGTGCGCCCGGCGGGGTGGGCGACGGTCCTGCGGGGCGTCTGGCTGATGTGGGGGCCGTGCGCCCCCCGCCGCGCGGCCGGATCCCGCGCGGCGGGGGAGACGGACGGTCAGGCCGCGCCGACGTCCAGGTCGATGCAGGCGTAGAACGCGTTGGCGGTGTCGGCGATGTTCCACCGGGCCAGCAGCTTGGTCGGGCCGCCGTGCCCGCTCAGGTCCACCCGGTGGGTGACGCTCGACGGCGGCCGGGCGCCGCCGTCGTCGAAGGAGGCCACCTTCTGCCCGTCGGCGAAGTACTCCCAGGTGGAGGTGGCGTGCTGGGCCGTCAGGGTCCAGGTGAAGTCGACCGAGGTGCCGACCGGGTGCACCTGCCAGCCCTTGGAGTCGTCGTCCAGCTCGGCGAAGCGGCCGTTGCCGCCGCTGCAGCTCATCAGGCCCTTGGGGCCCTCGACCGACTGCGGCTCCCACTTGATCTGGCCGCATTCGACGGTCCCGGCGGCGCACTGGGCCTGGCGGCTGGCGGGGGAGGAGACGTATCCGTGCGCGCTGGCCACCCCCGCGGGCATCAGGGCGAACAGCAGCGGGGTCGCCGCGGCGACGGCGAGGGCCTTTCTTCTCAGTTTCATGCTCGGCCTTTCGTGCGGGGAGGCGGCGGAGCAGAATTCCGCCGCGCCGAGTGGTCTAGACCGTAAGAACCGGGGTTTCGCAGGTCAAGGGGGCGAGAAACGGTCCGTGAAGGGGCGGTCGCACCGGTCGGCGCCCCTTCGGCGGAGAATGCGGAACCGGTATCCCGCACGCCCCCGCGCCGGGGCGGCGGTGAACGGCCCCTTCGCCCCCGCGCCCGTCCACCGGTCTGCCGGGCCCACGGCAGAGCCGCCCCCGGCGGTCTTTGTGCAGCGCACAATGGGTTACACGGATATGGCGCCGCAGTGACACCGAAATCGGGGCGGAAGGCGGTAAGGAGATCCCTACCGAATGCAGGGCCGAACGAGGGGGCGTGCGATTGCCCAGACGCGGATTGGGCGGGCTGCTCGACGACCGGGAGTGGGCGCGGCTGCTGGCCGAAGGGGGCAGGGCCCGCTTCGCCCCCGGCGAGGCCCTCATGCGCCAGGGCGACCCCGGCAGCACCGTCCACCTGCTCGCCGAGGGGCACGCCCGGGTGGTGCGGGTGCGCGCCGACGGCACCACCGTCCCCCTGGCCTTCCGCGCCGTGGGCGACGTCCTCGGCGAGCCGATGCTGCTGCCCGGCGGCGGCGAGCGCTCGGCCACGGTGACCGCGGTGGGCCCCTGCGCCACCGCCGTCTTCCCGGCCGAGCGGTTCCGCCGCATCATCGGCGAGCGCGGCCTGGAGGCCGCGCTGTGGGAGAGCACCCTGGCCCGGCAGATGGAGAGCGACGCCCTGCGGGCCGAGCAGGCCGCCCTCCCCGCCGAGCAGCGGCTCCCCGTGGCGCTGCTGTACCTGGCCCGCGCCCTGGGGGTGCCCACCGCCGCGCCCATCACCGACGGGGCGGGGCCCCGGCGCCGCGCCGTGCTGGTGCGCATCCCGCTGCCCCAGCGGGAGATCGCCGAGTTCGCCGGGCTCTCGCGCACCTCGGTGGCCGCCGCCTACACCCGCATGCGCCAGCGCGGCCTGATCCGCACCGGACGCAGCTATGTGGCCGTCCTTGACATGGGCGCGCTGGAGGCGCTCGCCGAGGGCGGCGACTGACCGCACGGCGCCGCGGGACGTTCTCCCGCTGTGTCCGTGATCGAACACAGCGGGCCGCCCGAGTGCGCCAGGCTGGGGGCAGGCGGCCGGACCGCCCGGCCGCCGCGGCCGCGAGGGCGGAGCCGCCCGTGGAAGGAGCGCCCATGGAACCCGACATCCCCGGACCCCGGACCACCGTCCCCCTGCCCCCGTACCGCGCGGTGCTGGCGGTGGACATGGAGCGGTTCAGCCGCACCGCCGCCGTCGACCAGCAGCTCGTGGGGCGGCTCATCCCCGAGGTCCTCGAACTCGCCCTGACCCGGTCGGGCCTGGGCGAGGTGTGGAAGGACCCCGGCTTCTCCCGGCACGACGGCGACGGGTACGCGCTGGGCACCGACCCCGTCCACCTGCCCCGGCTCATCGACCCGTTCCTGGACACCCTGCAGGAGGTCCTGGACGGCAAGCGGCCCTGGCTGGCCGCGGTCGACAGGGACCTGCGCATGCGCATGCGGGTCAGCCTCGGCGTGGGCCCACTTCCCGCCACCGGGGACGGGTCGGGCATCGACGCGATGGGCGACGCCATGATCGACACGCACCGGCTGCTGGACTCCGACGCGGTGCGCAGGGCCCTGGCCGGCTCCCACCCCGACACCACGCTGGTGGCCGCCATCATCGGCCGCCGCGTCTACGAGGACGTGGTGCTGGGCGGGTTCACCGGCATCGACGCGAGCCGCTGGGCGCCGGTCGACGCCGAGGTGGCCGGGAAGGGCTACCGGGCCGAGGGGTACCTGTACGTGCCCGTCCCCTCCACCGCCGGGACCGCCTCCCGGTGGGACGGCGGCGCGGCGGAGGAGGCCCCGGACGAGGAGCCGTCCCGGGCCGCACCCCCGGCTCCCCCCGCCGGCGGCACCGTGGTCAACAACAACGCGCACGGCAACTCCGGCGGCGTGTACCAGATGGGGGACGTGCACGGCGGACTGCACGTTCAGGAGCGCCCGTGACGGCCCCGGCGCTCCCGCCCGCACCGGAAGGGGGCCGCATGCACCGAAGACGGTTCCTGGGCCGCGGCGGGCCCGCGGCCGACGAGTTCCAGGCGCGCGTCCCCAGCGCCGACGACGGCCTGTGCTTCCACGCCTACTTCCGGGTGGTGCTGGACATCGTCGGCGTCGACGCGCTCGAACGGGTGCGCATCGCCGCCCGCATCCGCCGGGACGTGCTGCGCGCCACCGCCGCGGCCGCGCGCGCCTTCTCCCTGGCCGAGCGCGGCGTGGCCGAGGCGGAGCTGACCTGCCTGCTGCTCGACCACGACCTGTTCGACCACCCGCGGGTGCGCGACTTCACCGCCGAGGTGCGGCTGGTGGGCGCCGACGGGGAGGCGCCGTGCCGCGCGGGCGGCACTGCGGTCGAGGAGTTCCTGCACGGCCTGGTGCCCGCGCAGCGCTCGGCCGTGCTGGAGGACCTGGCCGCGATGATGCGCCGCTGGGACCGCCCCGACCTGGCCGAGCGCCTGGTGCGGCCGTGGTCGGGCCGGGGCCGCCCCGGGGGTGACTGACCGCGCCGTCGCGCGGGAAGGGGTGGTGCATGGGAGCACGGACGCTGCCGGAGGTCCACCACCCCGGCAAGGAGCTGTTCGAGCCGGGTGGGCCCACCAAGCGCGAACTGGCCGACCACTGCCTGCGGGTCGCCGCGCGGATGCTGCCGCACCTGCGCGACCGGCCGCTGGCGGTGCAGCGGTGGCCGGAGGGCATCGAGGGCGACGGCGGCTTCTTCGTCAAGAACCGGTGGGCGGGCACCCCGGACTGGGTGCCGTCGGTGAGCGTGCCCCGGGAGAGCGGCGGCGAGGCCGAGATGGTCGTGTGCCGGGACCGGGCCACCCTGGTCTGGCTGTGCGGGCAGGACGCGTTCCCGCTGCACACCTGGATGAGCCGGGCCGACCTGCCGCGCACGCCCGACCGGATCGTGTTCGACCTGGACCCGTCGAAGGCCCGGGACTTCGCCGGCGTGTGCGCGGCGGCGCGGGACGTGCGCGGGGAGGTGGAGGCGCTCGGCCTGGCGGCGTTCGTGATGACGACGGGGTCGCGGGGCCTGCACGTGGTGTGCCCGATCCGCAGGCAGGCCGACTGCGACGACGTCAAGGCGTTCGCGCGGGCGGTGGCCGAGCGGGTGGCGGCCCGCAGGCCGAAGGAGCTGACCACGGCGGTGCGCAAGGAGAAGCGGCGGGGGCGGGTCTTCATCGACTACCTGCGCAACGGGTACGCGCAGCTGGCGGTGGCGCCGTATTCGGTCCGGGCCCGCCCGGGGGCGCCGGTGGCGGCCCCGGTGGGGTGGGACGAGCTGGACGGGCTGGAGTCGGCGGGCCGGTGGACGGTGCGCAACTTCGCCGAACGGGACGGCGTGGACCCCTGGCAGGGCTTCCGGCGGTACGCGCGTTCACCGACCGCGGCGATCTCCCGCCTGGAGAGGGCCGAGGAGTGAGTCAGGGGTCCGTGCCGTCACCGACCATCGGGACGGCGCCCTCGGCGATCTCCCGGAGGGCGGCGACGTGCTGCTCGAAGGCCGCCCGCCCGCCCGAGGTCAGGCGGAGCACGGTCCGGGGGCGCCGCCCGGCCCAGGTCTTGCCGACGTCCACGTACCCGGCCTTCTCCAGAGTGGCTACCTGCTTGGACAGCGCCGAGTCGGTGATCTCCACCGCGTCGCGCACCGCCTTGAAGTCGGCCTGCTGCACGGCGGCCAGGGCGGCGACGATGGAGAACCGCACCGGGGCGTGGATCACGTCGTCCAGCCGGGCGCGCGGGTGCCGGGTCACCGGTCCCTCCGGTTCATGCGCAGGATCCACACGATCGTGGCGGCGAACGGGAGCGCGGTCGCGATCGACATCGGGATCCACCAGGCGGGTTCGCCACGGAAGGCGGTCATGCCGACGATCATCGTCACGCCGTACAGGACGCCCCAGGCCGTCATCGTGGCCGTGTGCGCACGGAGGAACCAGGTGCCCGTCACCGGCCGGGTGACCATGTAGATGACGAGCGCCAGGATCACCCCGAGCATCACGGCCGTTGTCGTGAACACGACCGGGAGCGCGCTCTCCAGCCCGAGCAGGAAGGGCCCCAGGCCGATCGCGGCCGTGCACACAGGGATGACCGTGCCGTAGACCGCGCAGTAGACCGCGTATGAGGACGCCTTCCGGCGCATCTTCGCGGCGGCGCCCTCGGCCGCGGCGAGCGAGGCCGCGGCCTCCTCCCGGCCGATGTCCGCGCGGCCCGCGCCGCCCGGTGTCCCGTCCATCGCCCCTTCCATGGCGGATCCTCCTCCTCATCGGGGATTGGTGTTTCCATCATGGCAACTACTTTCCATTCTGGCAAGTACTTGTCGGAGAGGAAAGTATCGCCTCATCGCCCCTGTGCCCTCACTCCGCGGGAACGTGCCCCTCCCCGGACAGCAGGGCCTCCACCGCCTCCACCGGGGACTCCCCCGACGCGTCGGGGGACGAGAACATCTCCGGGAACCGCCGCTCCAGGTGGGAGGTCCAGGCCGTGGACAGCCCCGCCGCGTTCGCGCCGTGGACGTCCCAGGCGTGGGCGGTCACCAGCGCCGTCCGCGTGGGAGGGGCCCCGCACGCCTCGGCCGCCGCCCGGTAGGGGGCCGCGGCCGGCTTCCAGGCGCCGGCCGACCCGGCCTCCACCACCCCGTCCACCAGGTCGGCACACCCGCCGCGCTCCAGCAGCGCCCGCACCGTCGCGGCGTCGGCGTTGTCCAGCACCACCACCCGCGGCGCCCCGCCCGTGCGCGCCGCGCGGAGGGCCTGGGCCGCATCCGGCCGGGGCTCCAGCTCGGACAAGGCCTCGACCACCGAGTCGGCCGCCGCCCCGGCCACCTGGTGGCCGGTGATGTCGGCGAGCGCGCTCCGGGCCACCCGCCGGAACGGGGCGGAGCCGCCCGCCGCCGCGAGCGCGAATCCGTCCCGGAGGAGGTGGTCCCACCAGCGCCGCATCAGCACGCGCGGCACGCCCACCTCGCGCAGGCGCCATTCCAGCGGTTCCAGGGGGACCAGGGTGTCGAAGAGGTCGAAGGCGAACGCGGACGGCCGGGGGACGGGCATGGCGCTCCTCGGGGGGATCGGTCGTCGGCCGCGCCGCCCCCGGCGCGGCCCTCTCCGAGTGCCTACCCGCCGCCCGAACCGGCGTCCTCGTCCGTGTCCTTCTTCGCGTCCTTGCCGGCGTCCTTGCCGGTGTCCTTGTCGGCGTCCGCCTCGGAGCCCCCGCCGCCGTCCTTGCCGACGACCGGGCTGGGCTTGCAGTCGAAGCAGGTCACCACGAAGACCTGGTCGCCCCCGACGCGGCCCACGAAGCGCCCGGGCAGGCCGTCGTCGCCGTCCTCCCTGCCCGCCACCGCGGCGTACCCCATCCGGCCGGAGACCTCGGCCTGCTCCTCGTCGCGGGTCATGCCGGTGCAGGCCAGGCGCACCGTGTCGGCGTCGTCGGAACCGGTGTCGGCGGAGCACTCCAGGCGTCCGGCGATGGGGTGGCCCTTGCGGGAGAACGCGTCCTCGGCCTGCGCGCGCAGCATCGACGCCGACAGGTCGCCCGCGGCCGCGCGCGCGGTGGCGAGCTCCTCGTCGGCACCGCACCCGGCCGCCGCCCCGAGGACGGCGACGGCGGCGGCGAAGACGGCCGCGAGGGGACGGGGTCGGCGGGGCCGCATCTGCACAGGGTCCACTCCCTCACCTCAGGCGACTGGGCGTGCAGCCACTATCACGCACACCGCACGCGCGCTCACCGTCCGCCACGGGCGGGCCGGCGCAAGAGAGGGCAACGAGTACGGAACGGTCCGGCAAAGTCCCAGGTCGCAGGGGGAAACATGTGATCGGCCGGATCGCTTCGCGCCCTCTAGCGGCAGCGCCGCCGTTCCGTCGTCCCGCAGGCGCCGCGGGCTAAGGGATCGGCGGCGCCGGGGCGTCCCGCGCACCGACCCGCATTCCGGCCCGGTCCCAGGGTTGCCGCGCGCCTTCCTCCTGATAAGGATGTG
The DNA here is from genome assembly GCF_027706725.1 of Nocardiopsis endophytica. Classification (GTDB taxonomy): domain Bacteria; phylum Actinomycetota; class Actinomycetes; order Streptosporangiales; family Streptosporangiaceae; genus Nocardiopsis_A; species Nocardiopsis_A endophytica. The sequence goes on along the minus strand of NZ_JAQFWQ010000029.1, from coordinate 57,505 downwards.
TGCTCCGGAGCGGGCGCAGGGGAGGCGGCCGCAACGATGGGGAGGGACACCACCGTGGGGGAGGAACGGCTCGACATCGCACTGCCCGCCGGCGCGGACCCGCAGCGCCATGCGCGCCTTCTGCGGCGCGTGCACGAGGCGGCGCTGACCGGGGGGCGGCCGCCGGTGCCGCCGCGCCCGGTCATCGAGGACTCCTGGGAGCGGGTGCGCCGGTACGGGGTCGACCCCGACAGCGGGCGCCCCGTGCCGAGCCTGCGCGGCGAGGAGGTCGACCGGGAGCGCGGGGACAACCCGTTGGAGGAGGTGCTCCCGCTGGTCGGCTCGGCGCTGCTGGGCGCCCGGGAGGAGGCCGGGCACGTCATGCTCGTCACCGATCCGCGCGGCTTCATCCTGTGGCGGGACGGGGCGCGGGACATGCGCCGCCTGGCCGACAGCGCCGGGCTGGTGGAGGGGGCGGCCTGGGACGAGGGCTCCACCGGCACCAACGCCATCGGCACCGCGCTGGTGGTGGGGCGGCCCGTCCAGGTGTACTCGGCCGAGCACTACGTGCGCGGCCTGCACCGGCTCACCTGCGCCTGCGCGCCGGTGCGCGACCCCCGTGACGGGCGGGTGATCGGGGCGATCGACGTGACCGGGCCCGCCGCGACCGCGCACGCCTCCACCCTGGCGCTGGTCAACGCGGTGGCCCGGCTGGCCGAGTCGCACCTGCGCAGCCGGCACGACGCCAACCTGGAGCGGCTGCGCGCGGTGGCGGCGCCGCTGCTGGCGGGCATGGCCGGTCCGGCCCTGGTGGTCGACGAGAACGGGTGGACCGCGGCGGTCACCGGGACCGAGCCGGCGCGCCGCGTGCTGCTGCCCCGCCGGGTGGACGGGAACGCGGCGTGGATCCCGAACCTGGGGGAGTGCCGGCTGGAGCCGCTTCCGGGCGGGTGGCTGGTGCGCCCCAGCGCGCGCGAGGGCGCCCCGGCGTCGCAGGCCGTGCTCGACCTGCGGGGGCCGGAGCTGTCGGTGAGCGGGCCGAGCGGGAGCTGGTCGCACCGGCTGACCGTGCGCCATGCCGAGGTGCTGTTCGTCCTGGCGCGGCGCCGCCAGGGGTGCAGCGCGGCGGAGCTGTCGCAGGCCCTGTTCGGGGCGCCGGACCGGCTGGTGACGGTGCGGGCGGAGATGTCCCGGCTGCGCCGCCACCTCGGCGGGCTGCTGGAGAGCCGCCCGTACCGGTTCAGCGAGCGCGTCGACGTGCGGGTGCGGGGGGCGGACGACCCGTGCGCGCTGCCCGCCTCGCAGGCCCCGGAGATCCGGGCCGCCCGTGCGGAGGCGGCGGGACGGGGCGCGGCCCCCTAACGACAATGCGTCACCCCGCTGCAACCCGCTGCAACGTTTGCGAGGTGGGTGCGGTGGTTGATGGACTGTCATCCGTCGGCGCGCGCGGAGCGCTCGGAGGGGGAGTACCGGCCGGAGCCGGGAATGCGGCCTCCGCCCGCCGACGCGGACCCTGTCCGCCCGCGCCCGTGCCTTGAGGGGGGTTTCGGGAGTGTGCACGTGGGTGGACCTCCCAAAACGGCGGCGGTCCGGGGCTTGGGGGAGCCCCCGGGCCGCCGCCGTTCGCCATGGGTGAGGTCCGGGGCCTTACCGTGTTGATCTCGGGAAACACGGGGTTGAACCGGACACGATAAGCCCGACTTCCCCGAGATCAACACCAGCGCGCCCGCCCATCCGCGCCGGCCCTTACCGTCCCCGATCCCGGAGCAGGTCCGGCAGGTCCGCCACCGAATCCAGAACGGCGTCGGCTCCGGCCTCGCTGAGCTCCTCCTCGCCGTGGGCCCCGGTCAGCACCCCGGCCACCAGCCCCGCCCCGGCCCTTTTGCCGGTCGTGATGTCGGAGCGGGTGTCGCCCACCACCGCCACCTCGTCCACCGCGTCGGCCGCGGCGGTGCGCAGCAGCGCCGCCAGCACCAGGTCCGGATACGGGCGCCCGCGGCCCGCGTCCGCCGGGCTCAAGGCGCCGTCCACCCGGTCGCGCCAGCCCAGCGCGTCCACGATCGCGTCCCGGGTGGCCGGTGCGAACCCCGTGGTCAGCACCACCGCCCTGCCCTCCGACCGGAGCCGGGCCATCGCCTCCTCGGCCCCCGGCACGGGGGAGCAGCGGCCCTGGCCGACCGCCTCGGCATAGGCCCGCTCGAACGCCGCGTTCGCGGTCTGGGCCCGGTCCTCGTCGCCGAACAGGTCGCGGAACACCGTGATCTTCGAGGCGCCCATGGTCGCCCGCACGTACGCGCGCATCCGTGCGTGCTCCTCGCCGCCCGGGACGACCCCCGCCTCCCGCGCCGCGGCGTCGAAGGCGTGCTCGACCAGCCCCTCGTCGGCCACCGTCGTCCCGGCCATGTCGCACACCACCAGGCGGACGGTGCGCGGGGGCGCGCTGCTATCGCTTCGCATCCGGGTCACCATCCCAGCTCGTCGGCCGTGTCCTCGGCGATCGCCGGGGCACAGGTCATTCCGCGCCCGCCGGGCCCGGTCACCAGCCACACGTCCTCGGCGGCCCGCGAGCGGTGCACCACCCGGCCCGGCTCCGTGCACTGGGCGTACACCCCGGCCCACCGGCGCTCCACCCGCGGCAGCGGCCGGCCCAGCAGCTCCTCGGCGGTGCACGCCAGGTGGTCGTAGGGGGCCTCGCGCACGTCGAAGGCGAACGGCTCCTCGTACTCGTGCGTGTCGCCGATGGTCAGCCCGCCGTCCAGCCGCTGCACCATCAGCAGCTGCATCCGCTCGGCCGCGGCCACCGGGGGCTGCGGCCGCTCCTCCCGCAGCGCCTCCAGCGCCGGCCCGGCGTAGGCCGGGTAGTAGCGGAAGCTGTCGGCGTCGGCGACCGAGGTGGTCAGCGCGTCGCCGAGCGGCCCGGTCTGCATCATCTGCAGGCGCACCCTGCGCACCGGCAGGTCCGGGGCCAGCTCGCGCACCAGCCCCGACAGCGCCGCCCCCGTGGCCAGCACCACCGCGTCCCCGGCGTGCTCGCGGCCGCGGTCGTCGCGCACCCGCCCCCGGTCGGCCGAACGCGCCTCGTGCCCCGGCAGGAAGGTGTAGCGGCCGCTGCGCTCCAGCTCGGCGCGGAGCGCGGGAAGCGCCACCCGGGACTCCACGGCCGCGTCCCGCTCGCACCGCAGCGCGCCGAGCATCTTCCCGCGCAGTGCGGGGTTGGCCGCGCGCACGCGGTCCGGCTCCAGCCACTCCAGCCCCCGCTCGGCGGCGTCGGGCAGCTCCAGCGCCTGCTCGGCGACGGCGCGCTCCTCCTCGTCGCGCACCACGGTCAGCGATCCCCCGGACCGGAAGCCCACACCCGGCACCTGCGCGCCGATGGCCTCCCACAGCGCGCGGGCGCGCAGAGCGGTGCGCACCTCGGCGCCCGGCGCGCGCCCGCCGACCCACACCAGCCCGAAATTGCGCACCGAGGCGCCCCGCGCCTCGGCCTCCCGTTCCAGGTGCACCACCTCATGGCCCCGCCGCACCGCCTCCCAGGCGTGCATGGTCCCGAGGACGCCCGCTCCGACGACGATCACTCTCATGCTCATGCCCCCGACGATCCGGGCACCGGGTGGTGCGGCCGTGACACCGCCCCCACCGGAGCATGAACCGGAGGGCAATCTTGGACCAGACCCGTTATTGATCCGTTATATCGGTGGCGGCGTGCAGCTCGGCGGTGAAGCTGAACCGGTCGCCCCGGTACAGCGCGCGCACCCGCTCCACCGGCACCCCGCCGGTGTCCCGCGACACCCGGTGGACCAGCAGCATCGGCAGCGCCGGGGGAGTACCGACCAGCAGCGCCTCGCGCGGGGTCGCCAGCAGGGTCTCCACCCGCTCCTCGGCCGCGCCGAAGCGCACCCCCGCCTCCTGCCGGGCGTAGGCGTAGAACGACGCCCCCGGGTCGAAGTCGCGGTCCAGCCTCGGGAAGCGCGCCACCGGCAGGTAGACGCTCTCCAGCCCCACCCGCTCCCCGTCGGCGAGCAGCACCCGCTCCAGGTGCCACACCGACGCGTCCGCCCCCGTGGCCAGCGCCGCCCCCAGCTCCGGCCCGGCCGGCCGCCGCTCCAGCGCCACCAGGCTCCGCCCGGGCACCAGGCCGCCGCGCCGCACCCCCTCGGTGTAGCTGCGCAGCGCCAGCGGCTGGGCGAGCTTGGGGCCCGCGACGGCCGTGCCGCGCCCGCGCCGCCGCAGCCGCCCCTGGAGCAGTAGGTCGCGGACCGCCTGGCGCACCGTCTCCCGGGCGGCGCCGAACCGCTCGGCCAGCTCCCGCTCGGTGGGCAGCAGCCCGCCCTCGGGCATGTGCTCCAGCAGCCCCTCGATGGAGGTCCGCACCGCGTAGTACCGGGGCACCCGCCCGTGCTCGGGCACACCGCCGCGCACCGGCCCGTCGGGGCGGCGCACCGGCGCGTCGAGCTCGGTCACGGGGATGGGGGGCGTCGCGTCGTCGTGCACGCGGCAATCCTGGCAGAGCCCCCGGCCCGGCCGGCCCGGCCGAACGGCTAGTCTCCGCCGGTCGTGTAGTAGTCCTCCGAGGCCGCCCCCTCCTTGTCGGCGGGCAGCTCCACCACGGGGATCGGCTTGCCCTCCGGACTGCCGTCGCCGCCGGTGGAGTAGGAGAGGGTGCCCCCGGCTCCGACCACCATGTCCTCCGGGGAGGTGTTGAGCTTCTCCTGCCCGGCGATGATGGCCGGGAGCGGGAGCCCCTCGTCCTGCGCACCGCTCTCCCGGATCTCCAGGGCGGTCGCGCGCACCGACTTGGCCGCGACGGCCAGCGCGTCGTGGGCCATGGCCGCGTACCCGTCGACCAGGGTCGGCCGCGCCTCCTCGCCGGCGACCTCGATGAACGCCTCCTCGAACCGGCCGTACCCCTCGGGCGCGGAATCCGCGCCCCGCGTCCACGCCGGGTCGATGGTCGTGGCCAGGATCAGCCGGGCGTCGGCCTCCTCCAGGTCGCGCATCACCGCGTCATCGCGGGAGACCGACAGCCCGGTGGTCATGAAGGCGATGGTCAGGTCGACGTCGTTGGAGCAGTCGCGCTCCTCGGCCGCCCAGGACTCGACGAACACCGCCAGGTCGTTGGTGCGCCCGGCGAACAGGACCAGGTCGGGGGCGGCGCTGCAGATCTTGCGCGCGATCCCGGCGAACAGCCGCGGTGTGGGCGGCTTGACCAGCGATTGCCCGGTGTAGGGCTGCTGGCTGAGGCGCTCGACACCGCGGATGTCGCGGGCATAGGCGCCCCGGAGGGAGTCGACGAAGCGGTCCGGCCCCTCCTGCAGTCCGGCGTCGTCGAACACGGTCATCGCCCGGTCCAGGTCCTCCGCGGCCAGGTGCCGCGACAGCGCCTTGGTGAAGTCGGTGACGTCGGGCGTGGCGCGGACGAAGCCGGGCACGTCCTCCCGGTTGAGCTCGTCGGTGGCCGCCGCCCCGCCCACCATGGGAACGCCCGCCTCCGACAGCAGGGCCACGGAGTCCTGGGTGGCCTGCGAGCTCAGGGGCATCCCGAAGGCCGTCACCAGCGGGTGGTCGGCGTCCCTGCTCAGGGCGACGAGCTCCTCCGCGGAGTGGCGCCAGTGCTCCTGGCGGTCCCCCTCGTTGGCCAGGAGGACCTGGACGGCGGGGTAGGCGGGGTCGTAGAAGTCCCGCGACCCGTTGATCCGCTTCTGGGCGGCGAGCACCCCCCACAGGGAGCTCAGCAGCCGGGTGTGGTCGAAGGAGCGGTCGTCCTGCGGGATGAGCGGGGCGAGGAAGGCCACCTTGACGTAGTCGTCGCCGGAGGCGGCGACCTTCTCGTTCTGCTCGGCGATGCCCTCCTGGACCTCGCGGAAGTCCTCGGCGAACCGGTCGAACTCCGCGTCGGCCCCGGCGTCGTCGGCGGGGAAGGCGTTCGTGAGCGAGGCGCGCTCGGCGGGGAACAGGTAGGAGCCGTCGGTCACCCCCACGCACTCGCCGCTGACCCGGACCAGGCCGGCCTCACCGCCGCACAGCAGGCGGGGCACCGCCCACAAGGCGGCCGAGACGACGAGCACCAGGGCCAGTCCGGTGGCCGACAGGCGGAACCACCATTGCTGCCACCAGGGCGGGCGCTGCGGAGGGGTGTGCGCCGGAGTGTCGGCCTGCCGCTGTTCGGGCACGGGGACTTCCCTTCCTCTCGGTTCTTTCAGGCCCAGCCCTTCTCGGCCTCGGACTCATGGCCGTAGGAGGCCGACAGCAGGGCGCCCGGGTCGCCCGGACCGGTCTCCCGCAGCGCCGCGTACTGCCGGGCGACGTGCAGGTGCACGCGGCGCAGGCACGGGCACACGAACGGGTCGCGGGCGACGACCAGCCCGGCCAGCAGGGAGGCGACCACCGGGAGCGCCCGTCCGGGCGCCTCCGGATCGGCCGCCTGCGGGGCCGCCCCGGAGGCCAGCCGCAGGACGCGGTCGATCGGCTCCTCGCCGGGGCCGCCGTCCTCCCGCGCGGCGGCGAGCATCGGAGCGGTCGCCGCCTCCTCGACCCACGCGACCCACTCCCGGGTCCGCCCCTGGTCGCCCCCGGTCTCGTCGAGCATCCGGGCGGCCTCGGCGGCAGCGGCGGCGATCCCCTCGGCGGCCAGGGTGTGGTAGAGCAGCCCGGCCTGTGCCCCGTGGACCACGCCGTCGGAGTCCGCGCCCGCGTAGTGCTCGGCGAGCCTCTGGTGGACCCGGCGGAACAGGTGCGGCTCGCCGTTGTTGTGCGCGAGCCGCCGCTGCAGCAGGCGCCGCAGCAGCACGAAGCCGGGATCGGGCCCCCACAGCAGGTCCTTGCGGCCGGGCGTCAGCCGCGCCGCCCTGGTCTCCAGGCCGCGGGTCCCGGGGTGGAGCACCGCCTGGGCCGCGTCGCCGTCGCGGGCGGCGCTGTGCACCCACAGCGTGTGGTCCCATGTGTCGACCCGCCCGCCGAGCAGTGTGCGGCACAGCTCCTCCTCGGCCCCCGTCCGGGAGTACGGCCTGCCGTCGGGATCGAAGGGCGGAAGCAGCGTGTGCAGGTCCGGACCGGCGTGGCCCTCCGGCCAGTGCGGCCCCGGCTTCAGCGAATGCCGGGCGATCAGAGAGGCCGCTCCCGCGTGGCCGCCGACCGACCGGTGCAGGAGCAGTCCCGTCCGCTTCGCGTCGGGCCAGCGGTGGCCCACCGACCCGCTCAGCTCGGAGCAGTCCACCGGGGAGAGCAGGGGCAGCCGGTAGCAGAGCACGTCGGGCGCGCCGCCCTCACGCGGGGCCGTGGGCCCCCACAGGGCGTCCTCCGACGCGTGGACGCCCGTCCCGTTCCGGTCGCGGACCAGGACCCGGTGCCGGTCGTCCAGGGCCCCGGGGAAGAGGTCGAAGCGCGCGGTGGCGACCACGGTGAGCCGGTCGGGCCCAGCGCCCTCCCTCCGGTCCTGGCGGCGCGCCTCCAGCAGGTGGTGGAGCAGGTCCCGGCCCGGGGCGGCCTCGGCGCCGTCGATCAGCGCGACGCGGTGGTCCAGCAGGGCGCTGTGCCTGCTCCTGTTCGCGTACGAGTCCCGCAGGTCGGCGAGCAGGGCCTGGCACAGGACCGTGTCGAGCGTGCCGTCGTCGCCGCTGCCGCTGCCGCCGCCGGTCGCCCGCCGTACCGCGGCCATGCGCTCCAGCGTGGCCAGCGCCAGGTACCCGTCCGGGGCGGCGTCGTCGTCGAGGCCGGGCAGGAGCAGCCGGCGCTGCCCGAACCAGCCGAGGACCTCCTCCAGCCGGCGCCGGAAGGAGAACAGCAGGGACAGGCGCCGCGTGACCATGGAGGCGGCCGACTCGGCGGTGTACCCCAGCAGTTCGGCGGCGACCGCCACGGGGACCGAGGTGTCCGACCCGTCGGACATCCCGGCGCTGAAGCCGCCCGCCGCGGCCTTCCCGGCGATCTCCGCGAGGTGGTGGACGAGCCGGGACGCGTGGCGGGAGGAGGTGTCCAGGCGCTCGCGCGCCCGAGCGCGCATCTCCTGCTCGGCCCCGGGCCCCGCGGGGCCCCCGTCCCCGACGGTCGCGGGCACTCCGGCGGTTCCCCCCTGCCCGCCGTCCTGGGAGTCCAGGAACAGGCGTGCGGCGGCCAGACGGGGGAAGCGGAGGCGGCCGTGGTAGGTGCCGGTGCATACGGCCAGCTTGCGCGACAGGGCGAACACGGCGTCGGGGACGTCGCGCAGCCGGGCCGTCTCCATGTCGAGGAGGGCGCAGGGGACGGCGTCGCCGCGCGCGGCCGGCGACCGGCACTCCCGCTCGATCCGGGAAAGCAGGGCGCTTTTCCCGGAGGCGTGCATTCCGGTGACGACCAGAATGGGCCCCCGGGTCACGTCGATTCCGCGCACCAGGGACGGCGCATCCGTGCGCGGGGCTCTGCGGAGGTCGCCGACGATTTCGGCGGCCTCTTCACGTCCGTACAGCTTGACCTGGTCCGCGTCGGGTCGCCCCACGCCCCGGTCCTCCAGTCGGTCGCCGCGATTCCCCCCGGTCGCTGGCCACGACATTACCTGATCATTTTTGATTTCGGGTTGGAAATGGGTTGAAGGCGTTATGTGAAAGGAGTTCGTGTTGGGGGTGCGGGCATTTCATCGGGACATCGGGCGCATTCGCGTTCCCCCGGTTCCCGGCGGCGCCCGGCCCCGGCCGCCGCCCCCGCGGGCCGTCCACCCGCGCAGCGCACGTACACTGGGCCGATCGACGATCGCTCACGCGGAGGTGGATCGTGTCCTCGGATGATCCCCAACGGCAGGCGGCCCCCCGGCGGGGCTCGCGCATCGACCCCTACGTCGGCTCCTACGCCGCACGGGCCCAGGGGATGGTCGCCTCCGAAGTGCGCGCCCTGTTCGCCGTCGCCTCCCGCCCCGAGGTGGTCTCCCTGGCCGGCGGCATGCCCAACGTGAGCGCGCTGCCGCTGGACCAGGTCGGCGACATCGTCCGCCGCGTCGCCACCGAGCAGGGCGCCACCGCCCTGCAGTACGGCTCCGCCCAGGGCGACCCCGACCTGCGCGAGCGCATCTGCGAGGTCATGGCCCTGGAGGGGATCGAGGCCGCGGCCGACGACGTCATCGTCACCGTCGGCTCCCAGCAGGCCCTGGACCTGGTCACCCGGGTCTTCGTCGACCCCGGCGACGTGGTGCTGGCCGAGGCGCCCACCTACGTCACCGCCATCAACACCTTCGCCGCCTTCCAGGCCGACATCCGCCACGTGGCCATGGACGGCCTCGGCGTCGTCCCCGAGGCCCTGGAGGAGCACCTGGAGGCGCTGGCCGCCGAGGGGCGCCGCGCCAAGTTCTTCTACACCGTCCCCAACTTCCAGAACCCGGCCGGGGTGACGCTGACCGCCGAGCGCCGCCGCCGCGTCCTGGACATCTGCCACCGGCACGGGCTGCTCGTGCTGGAGGACAACCCCTACGGCCTGCTGCGCTACGAGGGCGAGGCCGAGCGGGCGCTGCGCGCCGACGCCCCCGACAACGTCATCTACCTGGGGTCCTTCTCCAAGACCCTGTCGCCGGGCTTCCGCATCGGCTGGGCGCTGGCGCCCTCGGCCGTGCGCGCCAAGCTGGTGCTGGCCGCCGAGTCGGCCATGCTCAGCCACTCCACCTTCAACCAGATGGTGGTCGGCCGCTACCTGGCCGAGCACCCCTGGCGGGAGCAGATCAAGGAGTTCAACGAGATGTACCGGGAGCGCCGCGACGCCATGCTCGCGGCGCTGGAGGCGCTCATGCCCGCCGGGGCCTCCTGGACCCGCCCCGAGGGCGGCTTCTTCGTCTGGCTCACCCTGCCCGAGGGCCTGGACTCCAAGGCGATGCTGCCCCGCGCCGTCTCCGAGCGCGTCGCCTACGTGCCCGGCACCGGCTTCTTCGCCGACGACGAGGGCCACCGCAACATGCGGCTGTCGTTCTGCTACCCCGCCCCGGCCGAGATCCGCGAGGGCGTCCGGCGGCTGGTGGGCGTCATCGAGAACGAGATGTCGCTGCGCGACACCTTCGGCACCGCCCCCTCGGCCCCGCACGGCGGCGGCGAGGCCCCGACCCCCGACCTTCCCTAGTGCACGAGAAGAAGCGGAAAGAGGACGCGACCGTGGCCGACCTGGACCGGGTGCTGGTGCTGGCCGGAGGGCTCTCCCCCGAGCACGAGGTGAGCGTCCGCTCCGGGCGCCGCGTGGCCGAGTCCCTGCGCCGCCTGGACATCGAGGTGCAGACCGCCGACGTGGACTCCGCCCTGCTGGGGCGCCTGTCCTCCGACCCGCCGCAGGCGGTCTTCCCGGTGCTGCACGGCGCCCCCGGTGAGGACGGGGTCGTGCGCGAGGTCCTGGAGGTCAGCGGCGTCCCCTACGTGGGCGCGCGCCCCGACGCCTGCCGCCGCGCCTACGCCAAGCCGGTCGCCAAGGCGCTGGTGGAGGCGCGCGGGGTCGCGGTGCCGCGCGGGGTGGCGCTGCCCAAGGCCGCGTTCCGGGACCTGGGCGCGCGCGAGCTGGTCGACCGCATCGCCGCCGCCCTGGGCCTGCCGCTGTTCGTCAAGCCCGACCAGGGCGGGTCGGCGTTCGGGGCCGCCACGGTCGACACCGCCGACGCGCTGTCCTCGGCGCTGGTGAACTGCTTCGCCTACGGGGACACGGCCCTGGTGGAGGAGCGCATCGCGGGCACCGAGGTGGCCGTCTCGGTGGTGGACACCGGGGACGGGCCCACGGCGCTGCCGCCGGTGGAGATCGTGCCCGACGGGGGCGTCTACGACTACGCCGCCCGCTACACCGCCGGGCGCACGGAGTTCTTCGCCCCGGCGCGCCTGGAGGCCCCGGTGATGGAGGCCGCCAAGGAGGCGGCCCTGACCGCGCACGGCGCGCTGGGCCTGCGCGACCTGTCCCGCACGGACATGATCGTGGAGGAGTCGGGCCGCGTGGTCTTCCTGGAGGCCAACGTCGCCCCGGGGATGATGGAGACGTCCCTGTTCCCGATGGCCGTAGAGGCCGCGGGGATGGACTTCGCCGTAGTGTGCCGGGAACTGGCACACAGGGCGATGCTGCGGGGCTGAGCCCGAGGGCGCTCACGCGGCGCCGCGCACGGTGGATCCGCTCGTGCGGTGCGCGGGCGCCGTCGGTCTTGCGGGGCTAGGCGCGTCGGCGCCCCAGAACTGTGAGGGGGTCTCGTGCTCGCGCCACAGCGCGGGGCGGGCCTGCCGGGCGCATGTGAGCGGTCCTCCTGCGGTAAGCGGAGGTGCGCGACCCCCGGATGCGAGGGCCGCGCACCGTCACCTCACGCCAGCGCGCGCTCCAGGGCGTCGCGCACCGTGTCCCTCAGCAGCGTCGCCTTGTACCGGGTGCCCGGAAGCGGCGAGCACTGGCCCGGCAGGCCCTCCACCGCCTTGGCCGCCTCGGACGGGTCGGCGGGCGCCCCTTCGAGGGCCGCCTCCACCTCGCCCAGGCGGACCGGGGTGCGGGCCACCGCCCCCGCCGCGACCGCCACCCGGGCGACCCGGCCGCCGGCGCCGTCCTCGCGCACCACCCGGGCCACCGCCTCCACCAGCGGCCACTCCGCGCGCGAGCGCCCCGTCGCCCTGACATAGGCGGCCGTCTCCCCGGGCTCGGGCGCCGGGAGCTCGACCGCCGCCAGCACCTCGCCCGGCTCCAGCACGTGGTCCCGGGTCCCGTCGGCGGGGTCGTACAGCTCCCGGACCGGCCGCGACCCCGGCTCCGAGCGCCCGTCGGCGGTCTCCACCCGCGCGCCGTACGCCAGCAGCGCCACCGCCAGCGACGACGCGTGCGGTGCGACGCACGGCGAGGTGTCGAACACGACGCCGCCCCGGTGGTCACCGGCCCGCGCCGGACACGAATCGCCGCCGTCCTGGTGGCAGGAGAACGCCGGGTTGCGGAAGTACCAGCAGCGGTTGCGCTGCAGCAGGTTCCCGCCCAGCGTGGCCGCGTTGCGGATCTGCGGCGTGGCCAGCGCCCGCGCCGTGGCGGTGAGCGCCGGGTAGGCCGCCCCCAGCACCGGGTCCGCGGCGATCTCGGCGACCGTCGTCAGCGCCCCGATGCGGGCGCCCCCCTCCGGCCCCCAGGCCACCCCGCGCAGCCCCTCCAGGCCGCCCAGGTCGGCGAACGGCCCGGCGTCCAGCCCGGCCCGCAGCCGCGCCATGGTGTCGGTTCCCCCGGCCCGCGCCTCGGCTCCCGAGCGCAGCTCGGCGGCCAGACGGGCGAGGTCGTCGGTGCTCACAGTGCTCATCGCTGCAGTCCCTCCAGCAGTCGGTCCGGGCGCACGGGCAGGTCGAGGGGGCGGTGGCCGACGGCGTCGCGCACCGCGTTGGCCACCGATGCGGCCACCCCGACGGTGGAGACCTCGCCCAGGCCCACACCGCCGCCGGGCACGTGATCCCAGCCCTCCTGGTGGAAGTACACCTCGATCTCCGGGGTGTCGCCGATCCCCGGCAGCCGGTAGTCCTCCAGGTTGTCGCTGAGCGTCCGGCCGGTGGCCGGGTCGGTCACCCGCTGCTCGTACAGCGCGTACCCGATGCCCTGGACCACCCCGCCGTGCGCCTGGTTGCGGGCCTGGGCCTCGGCGTAGATCCGCCCGGCGGCGATCCCCGCCCAGCAGCGCAGCGGCCGCACCCGCCCCAGCAGGGTGTCCACCTCCACCTCCATCACGTGCACCGCCCCCGCGAGGCCCCGGCCCAGGGCCATCTCCGCGTTGTTGAAGGGCGGGGTCAGGAACCCCCTGCGGTCCCGGGCGCGCGTGCCCGTGGTGCGCAGGCCCTCGGCCGCCTTCAGGTTCTCCCTGGAGGAGGCGGGGCCGCCGTCGGCCGCCGCGCGCAGCCGCTCGCCCAGGCGGCGGGCGGCGTCGGCCGCCGCGGGCGCCACCGACGTCGTCGTCCGGCTGCCGAACGACCCGGGGCCGGGTACCGGGCCGCTGTCCCCGGTCTCCACCCGAACCTGGTCGGCGTCCAGGTCCAGCTCCTCGCGCACGACCCGCGCCAGTACGGTGCGCACGCCGGTGCCGATGTCCTGGGTGGAGGTGCGCACGACCACGCACCCGTCCTCCACCACCAGCTCCACCTGGGCGCTCGGGTCGAGCAGGTAGGGCCAGTTGGAGACGGCCACGCCCGCGCCGCGCCGGAACCGGCCGGAGCGCGGCCCGCGCTCACGGTCGCGCCACATCGGCAGGGCCGCGGCGCGCTCGTACAGGGCGGCCCGCTTGGGGTTGCCGTCCCACCGCTGCCGCAGGGCGATCGGGTCCTCGCCCAGGCGCAGCGCCATCTCGTCGACCGCCTGCTCCAGCGCCCAGGCCAGCGGCGGACCGCCGGGGCCGCGGAACGGCAGGCCCGGCGGGCGGTTGGTGACCACGTCGAAGTCGCGCAGGCGGCGCGGGGCGCGGCCGTAGATGAACATGCCGTGCACGGCCACGGCCGACCCGATGGACACCCCGCCGTCGCCCCAGGCGTCGATGGACAGCGCCGACAGGTCCCCCTTCTCGTCGGCGAGCATCGCCAGCCGGGTGCGGGTGCCCGGCCGGTTCCCGGCGTCGGTCAGCTCCTCGGAGCGGTCGAAGACCAGGCGGACCGGTGCGCCGGCCAGGCGGGACAGCTCCACGGCGGCGATGGACTCGGTGCTCAGCGCCGACTTGGAGCCGAACCCGCCGCCGACGTGCTCGGCGCGGACGTGCACCCGCTCGGGGTCCAGGTCCCAGTGCTCGGCCGCGGCCTTGGCCACACCCCGCACGTACTGGGTGGACACGTTCAGGTACAGGTCGCCGCCCTCCCAGCGGGCGACGCAGGCGTGCGGCTCCAGGGCCGTGTGCACCTGCACCGCGGTGCTGAACTCGGCGGAGAACAGCAGCCGGTCGCCGCGCGCGTGGGCGTCGTTGAGGCGCTTGACGGCGGTGCCGCGGCGGAACCCGAGGTTCAGCGGCCCGCGCCGGTTGCCCCGCCACGCGCCGGGCGTCATGCCGCCCTCATTGCTGGAGGGCGCGGCCGCTTGCTCCTCCTTCCCGGAGTAGACCAGGGGCGCCCCCGGCGCGGTGGCCGCGCCGGTGTCGAGGACGGCCGGGAGCTCCCGGTAGTCGACGCGAACCCGGGCTGCGGCCTCCCGCGCCTCGGCGCGGGTGGGGGCGGCGACCGCGGCCACCGGCTGGCCCGCGTAGCGCACGGTCCGGTCGTCGGGCAGCAGGTCGACGTGGACCGCCCCGGCGGCGTCGATGCGCTCCACACGGGCGTGGGCCCGGTCCGAGCGCACCACCACCGCCTCCCAGCACCCCTCGGGGCGGACGTCGGTGGTGTAGCGGGCGCGGCCGGTGACCTTGTCGGCGGCGTCGGCGCGGACCCCGCCGTCGGCGCCGGGGGAGGGGGAGTCCTCGTCGAAGCGCCCGGCGCACGCGGATGCGACGGCCGCGTAGATCCCCTCGTAGGCCCCGCACCGGCACAGGTGGCCGGAGAGGACGTCGGCGATGGCGGAGCGGTCCGGCTCAGTGGTCCCGTGCTCGGCCCGCCACCGGTCGTGGAAGGCGGCGGCCTCGACGACGAAGCCGGGTGTGCAGTAGCCGCACTGCAGGGCGTCGTGGGCGGCGAAGGCGCGCTGCACGGGGTGGCGCCCCTCCAGGCCCTCGACGGTGGTGACCGAGCGGCCCTCCAGCGCGGTGGAGGGCAGCAGGCAGGAGGCGGTGGGCGCCCCGTCGACGAGGACGGTGCAGGCCCCGCATACCCCTTGGCCGCAGGCGATCTTGGCCCCCGTCAGGCCGAGCTCCTCGCGGAGGGTCTCGGCCGCGGCGTCGTCGGGGGCCGGGTGGACGGTGGTGTGCTCGCCGTTGACTGTGGTGTCCAAGGCGTCGCTCCCCGGAGAGATTGAGTTGACGCCGTCAACCTAGGAGGGTGAGTTGACGATGTCAACGCCGTCTCTTACGGTTCTCGCGTGATTCCTGGTCGGACGCCCGATACGCGCGAGCGGCTCATCCGCGCCGCCTGGGACCTGCTCGGCGAGGGCGGCCCCGGCGCGGTCACGCTGCGCGGAGTGGGCGCGCGGGTCGGGGTCTCGCGGACGGCGCCCTACCGCCACTTCGCCGACAAGGACGCGCTGCTGCGCGCCGTCGCCGAACAGGCCTTCCGCGCCTTGGGCGACCGTATGCGCACGGCGGCCCGGGAAGCGGACGACACGCCGTCGGTGCTGCGGGTCGTGCTGCTGGCCTACATCGACTTCGCCTCCGAGCACACCGAGCAGTACCGGCTGATGTTCGGCGAGTGGGTGATCGCCCAGAAGCGGGCCGAAGGCGACGCCGGCGGGCCCCTGCACACGGCGGCGCTCTCGCTGTTCGAGCTGTGCGCGGGGATGCTGGCGCAGGGGCAGCGCGAGGGGGTGATCCGCCAGGGCGACCCGGCGGACCTGGCGCTGCTGACCTGGTCGACGGTGCACGGGCTGATGACCTTCGCCCTGTCGGGCCACCTGGAGGCCAAGGAGCGCGGAGCGCGCACCGAGGTCGAGCGCCTCGTGGGCGAGGTCGTGGAGGGACTGATGGCCAGGCGGGGGAATTAGGGGGCTCCCAGGGGGTCCTTGCCACTCGCGGTGAAGTGTCGCGGTGACGTGGTCCGCCCCGGCGGACGTCGTCGGCGCCGTCGCCCCTCCGGCACCATCGACGACGGGACCGGCAGGTACCCCGCTCACGGCCCCCGGCCGGGCGGCGACCTGGCGGAGTGAGGCGTGGAGGGCGGCGACGACGCAGGTGGGCGGCCCTTCCGGCAGCGTTGTCGGGCATGGCGCGTGTGCGTGGTCGCCGTGGTGGGCGGCGACGGCGAAAGGTCCGGCGGTTCCCCGGCCCTGCCTGCCGGGTGCGAGGCCCCTCGCGGTCCGGGTGCGCGGGCGGCCGAGCTGGTACCCCGCTCACGGACCCCGGCCGGACGGCGGCCCTCGGCGCCCCCTGCTCGTTGATCTCGGGAAAAATGACGCTACCGGGCCGGTTTTAGCGTCCTTTTCCCCGAGATCAACGAGGGAGCGGCGTTGCAGGGGCGCGCTGTTGTTGATCTCGGGAAACTCGGGGTTATCGTGTCCGTTTTAACCCCGACTTCCCCGAGATCAACGCGGAGGGGGCCGTCCGGGCGGCGCATACCTGGCATAACGGGCAACGGGTGAGGGGGTGGGCATCCTGTGTCGTGAAATCGACGCTTTCATGCAGATTAGGTGTCGATTTCACCACCCAAGATGACCCACGCATCCCCTTCCCGCCCCCTTCGGCGATGATCTCGACAAGAGTGCTGTCATTCCGGCGGTTTTGACAGCACTCTTGTCGAGATCATCGCCAGGAAAGGGGCACCGGGGCGGCGGTCGCCACGAACGCGCTCAGCCATGCACCCACCCGGTCGCGCCGCCTTCCTGGGCCACCCGGGGCCTGTCGGACGGCAGGCAGGGCCGGGGAACCGGCCGGAGCTCTCCGTCGCTGCTCATCGCGGCGACCACGCACACGCGCCGCGCCCGACAGTGCTGCCGGAAGGGCTGCTGACCTTCGTCGTCGCCGCCTTCCTCCCTGCGCCCCGCCGACCCTCCGCCCGGCCGGGGTCCTTGAGTGGGGTACCTGCCCAGCCGCTCACCTGGACCGCGAGGGGCTCCGCGCCCGGCAGGCAGGGTCGGGGAACCGGCTGGCTCTCTCCGTCGCTGCCCATCACGGCGACCACGCACACGCGCCGCGCCCGGCAGGCAGGGCCGGGGAATCGACCGGCTCTCTCCGTCGCCGCCCTCCACGCCACACCCCGCCAGGCCGCCGCCCGGCCGGAGACCCTGAGCGGGGTACCTGCCCAGCCGCCCGCTCACCCGGACCGTGAAGGGCCTCGCGCCCGGCAGGCAGGGGTGGGGAGGTGCCCCCTCTTGTCGTCGCTGCTCATCGCGGCGACCACTCGTACGCCGGTCCATGGCCGACCCGGGGCGGGGTCTGCTTCGATTTGTACGTAATTACGTAAGTCCGTAGTATCGAAGCGTGGAGAACCGCGAGGAGCACATCGAGGAGCGGCTGGCCGAGCTGGAGGAGCGGGTCCGGCTGCTGGAGCGGGCTGCGGAGTACGGCGCCGACGAAGCGGGCGGCGGTCCGGACAGCGAGTCGGCTCGAGATTCGGACAGCAAGCCGGTTCGAGAGCCGGACAGCGAGCCGGCCGGCGAGGTCTTCTGGGCCCTGAACCGTCTCAAGGCGATGGCCGACCCCGACCGCGGGGCCGTGCTGTTCACCGGGCAGGTGCCGCTTCCCACCGGCGAGAACTACGAGTGGCAGATGGCGGCCGAGGCGGTGGAGCTGCTCCAGTCCGACTGGACCGAGGCCGCCTCCTCCATCGAGGCCCTGGGGCACCCGGTCCGGCTCACCCTGCTGCAGCGGGTCCTGTCGGGGGTCGGCGACACCGCCGCCCTTAAGGAGGACCCCGAGCTCGGTACGACCGGCCAGCTCTACCACCACCTGCGCCGGCTCACCGCCGACGGGTGGCTGCGCTCGGCCGGGCGCGGGCGCTACCGGGTGCCGCCCGAGCGCATCGTGCCGCTCCTGACGATGCTGATGGCCGCGCGGCGCTGACCGCGCGGGGGACGGAGGCTGCGATGCAGTGGACGGGGACGGAACAGGCAGGACACGGCGCACCGGCGGAAGGCCCCGGTCCGGCGCCGAGGGCGAGTGGCCCGCGGAAGGCCGTGGCGGTGGCCGCCGCGGTCGGCGTGGCCGCTGCCATCGGCGCCTACCTGGTGTTCCCGGTGACGCCGCCGGTGGAGCGGAACGTCTCCGGGGACGAGGAGGTCGCCGAAGCGGTGCTGGCCGAGCTCCCGCGCGGGTCGGCGGTCGGCGTGTCGGTGCTTCTGGAGGAGGACGGGCAGGCGCGCACCGCGCAACTGGGCACCCGCGGCGACGGCGCGCCGGTGGGGGAGGGGACGCGGTTCGAGACCGGGTCCCTGCAGAAGGTGGTCACCGCCCGGCTCCTCGCGCAGATGGTGGAGGACGGCGACGTCGGCCTGGACACCACCCTCGGCGAGATCTGGCCGGACGTGGACTTCGCGGACCGGGCCGTCGCCGACACCACCCTGGAGAGCCTGGCCACGCACACCTCCGGGCTGCCGCCCCTGCCCATCGGATCGGACCCGGGCATGACCCGGTCCATACTGGCCGCCAACTTCTTCGGCGCCGACCCGTACGGGCGGACGGGCTCCCCGGTCCAGGCCGCGGCGTCCATGGAGAACAGCGGCGCGGCACCGGATTCCCCCTACGTCTACTCCAACTTCGGGTTCGCCCTGCTCGGCGAGGCGCTGGGCGAGGTGGCGGGGACGGACTACCGGACGGCGGTCACCGAGCGGGTCCTCGAGCCGCTCGGCATGGACGCGACGGTGGTGCACGTCCCGGAGGACGGCCCCGAACCCCCGGATGGGGTGGCGCTGCCGTTCCGGGCCGCGTCCTCGCCGGCCGTGCAGTGGAGGGTGGGCCGCTTCGCGCCGGCGGGCGTGGGGACGTGGAGCACCCCGGGGGATCTGCACCGGTTCCTGGGCGCGGCCCAGGACACCGGCGACCCGGTCACCGAGCTCACCCACGAGCCGCACGAGACCGAGGGCGGTGTCGCCGAAGAGGGGTTCGACGAGCGGTCCGGGCTGGCCTGGGTGCTGTGGAACGTCGACGGGACCGAGGTGGCCTGGCACAACGGCGCCACGAGCGGGGTGCGGACGTTCATGGCGCACACCGACGACGGCCGTTCGGTGGTCGTGATGGCGAACTCGGCTGAGGCGCCCGCCGAGCGGATCGGCTTCGCGCTGCTGGGGATGGGCGCCACGCCCTTCGCCGACGACGGCGAGGGCGGGGTCTCCGCCTACTGGGGCGCCGGGATCGGAGTCTTCCTGGCCGTGCTGGTCCCCCTGTTCACCCTGGTGCGGATCGCCCGGGGCCGTCTCCTGCGGGTGCGGTTGGCGCGGGTGAACACGGTCGCCGAGCTGGCGGTGTCGGTAGCGGCCTGGGCGTGGGCGTTCGTCCTCGGGGACTGGGGGACGGTGCCCCCGGCGGTGTGGGCGCTGGGCGGAGGCCTGATCGCGGCATCGCTGGTCACGGCCGGGTTCCGGTGGCGGGAGACGGGCGGCCCCGGCGCGACCCCGGCCCGGTGGTACTCGTGGATCATGCCGGCGGTGAACGTGGTCTTCGCGGCGCTGGTCCTGTGGGGCACGGCGATCGCGCTCGGGCAGATGCCGTGAGGCCGCGGCGGGGTGCCCGGGCGCCGTGCCGGGTCAGTCCTTGCGGCCGGCGCGGAACACCGTGCACCCCGCTCCGAGCATCTCGGCACCGATCACCCGTTTCGGTGCCCTGTACGGCCGCTGGACCGTGAGGTTCTCCGCCCCGGCGAGTCCGGTCACGTCGACGACCGGGGTCCCGACGACCTCGATCCTCCGAAGCCGGGGGATCCGTCGGAGCCAGCCGGGGAACGCCATGTGCCGGCGGTGGGCGTCACCGGTGAAGACGTTCAGCGTGTCCAGGTTCTCCAGGCGGGTCAGCGTGTGTTCGTGCCGCAGCAGCTGGTGGAAGAGGAGCCCGACGCACGTGAGGGAGCGCAGCCCGGTGAGAGGGGAGAGGTCGATGTCCTGATAGGCGTTCAGCCCCAGGAAGGCGAACCCCTTCAGGTCGATTCCGAGGTCCTCGATTCCGGAGATGGAACGCAGCGCGGGGAGGTCGGAGAGCGTGAGCTGGTCCACGTCCGTCCCGGCCAGCCCGGCGAGGCCGCCGATATCATCGATTCCGGCGTCGGCGCGGATGTCCAGCTCCCTCAAGCCGCGAGGAATGTAGCCCTCGAAGGGGAGGTCCGGAAGCCTGCCGTTCAGATGGAGCCGCTCCAGTTTCTCCGCCTGGAGGAGGGCCTCGATGTTCCCCGTCTCCCGGGGGCGCCCGAGACCCAGCGTGGTGACGCCCGACCCCGCGAGGAAGCCGGCGTCGCTGAACACGGTCTCCGAATAAGAGTTCACATTCTCGACCGAGGAGGGAAGGGCGAATCCGCCCCCCGTATCGATTCTCCAGACCTCGTTCCTGTCCTTCCCGTTCACGTAGACGCCCCGCAGTTCCGGGAACACCTCCAGGGGGTGGAGGGTGTCGCCCGGGCGTCCATTGACGACGAGCTGGGATACGTGGGGCGCGTGCCGGGCCAGGACCCCAAGCGACTCGGCGTCGGTGGTGAAGAAGCGGAGGAGTTCGGGCGGGCAGTGCGGAAAGACGGTCTCCGCGAAACGCTCCGTCGGGGAGTTCGCCCACGCGTACGAGACGGCGTCGGCGACAAGCTCGCCCGCACCCGGACGGCCGCGCAGGACCGCCGCGATGACCTCCGTGGCGCCGTCGCCCCCGATCCCGGCCGCAGCGCGGATGGTCGCCGCGGCCTTCCGGGAATCGGAGGCCTGGGCCCCGTCGAGGAAGCGGAGCGCCGCCTCTCCCGCTTCGACGAGGGCGCCCACCTGAGCCTTCGTGCGCGGGGGCATGAGCGCCCGCACGCGCTCCTCGATGTCGGCGCGCAGCTCCTCCGACAGCGTCGTCGACGCCTCCAAGCACGCGAGCGCGACGATCTGCAACCGGTCGTGGTGCCTCTTCACCCCGTCCGCCCGCTCCAGCAGGCCGCGGATCAGCTCCTCCCGCTGCCGCTGCCCCGCCTGCCCGGCCGCCATCACCACGACTTCGCGCCACTGGTCGTCGTGCGCGTTCTTGACCAGGAGCGGAAGGCTGTCCTCGTCGATCAGCGCGCGCGCCGCCAGGTACTCCTCGAACGTCCGGTGGACGAAGGCGACCCTGTCCACCGCCGGGCTCGTCAGGACACTGCAGCGCAGGAGCAGGTGTTCGAAGACCTCGGCCGCGCTTCCGTCCACCCGGTGCATGGACGGGAGGAGGCGTTCGATCCGGCGCTCGGCGACGGCGCGCGGGACGTCGGAGCTGCCGTTCAGGACCAGCCACTTGGCGAGCTCCTGGAGCAGCCGGGTCTTCTCCGTCAGTGACATGCTCGGCCCGTCCGCGGGGATGCCGCGCTGGTCGTCGCGGTCGGTCAGCAGCATCGCCAGCGCCGCCTGGTACACCTCGATCCGGTCCCGGGGCAGGGCCGTTCTGCGGTCCCGGTTCAGGGCGCACAGCAGCGCGCACAGCAAGGGGGTGGTGGCGATGCTGCGCAGGTGGCGCTGGCCGAGCACCTTCGCGGTCAGCTCCCACTCGTACTTCTCCAGCCGTGCGTGCTCCTCCTCGTCCTCCTCCCTGATCTCGCTCCGCACCGCCCTGTGCCAGTACCGGATGAACGCCCGGATGTCGTCGTCGCGGAGCGGCTGCACCTCGGCGCTCGTGAAGTCCTGGTGGGAGAGCCAGTCCTCGCCCACCGCCGCCGGACGCGACGTGACGACGTAGCGGCAGCGCGGGAAGTCGGCGAGCAGCTCCCGGAGCCACCGGCGGGCGGCCTCGCGCTCGTCCTTGGGCAGCTCGTCGACCCCGTCGATCAGCAGGAGCGCCCTGCCCTCGTCGAGGAGCCGGTGCACCCACCCCTCCGGCGACGCCTTCTGCAGGTGGCTTCCGGTCGGACGGATGAACTCCTCGGGCTCGGGCAGGCGCTCGCCGACGTAGCGCCGCAGCGGCAGGAAGAAGGGGACGAGCCCGTTCCACTCGTCGAGCGCGGCGGGGAAGTCGCAGCGGCTGGCCCGCACGGCGATCCAATGGAGCAGCGTCGTCTTGCCCGACCCGGCGGCGCCGCGGAGGAAGAGGCGCGGATTGCCCGCGAGCGCGGCCTCGGCGGACTGGATCCCACCGCCGCGCCGGTCAGAGGCCTGGGCGAAGAGCTCTTCCCGGCGGCCGCGCACGTCGCCCGAGGGATTCGGAAGGGTCACGTTGAGGCTCAGGTAGGCGAGGCTCAGCGGGTAGGCGCGCGTCCGCGCCGTCGTGCCGAACAGCTCCAGCCGGTCCCACCGCTCGGCCGCCTTCCGGCGGTACGCCGTCGCGAAACGCGCCTCCTTCCCCTCGCCGTCGGACGCCGAGTGCTTCGGCATCTGGCGGAGGATCTTGTCCAGCCGCTGCAGGATCATCGTGTCGCGCCGCAGCAGCTCGGTGAACGCATCCGCGTGGAACGTCGGCAGCGACGTGGCGGTCGCGATCGCGTAGGCACAGCACTCGGGGAGCAGCCGGTCGTAGACGCCGACCGCCGCCTCGCCCAGGTCGCGTGTCGCCTGCGGCCGGGACCGGCGGATGCGGCGTTCGAGGTGGAGCGGGTCGAGGTCCTGGTCGAACAGGGAGCCATCGGTCAGCTCCGCGTGCTCGAACGCGTCGGTGACGGCGAGGACGGCCGCCTCGCGCTCGTTGCCGGGCAGCCCGGCGAACTCGTGTCCGAGCTGGTCGATCACCCGCTGGGCGATGGTGTCCCCGAACTCGTCGAACCGGCGCTGGAGCCTGCGGCGGTCCATGGCATCGGTGACGCGTTTGCCGAGCAGGTCGGTCGCGGTGGCCCCGACGTCGGCCGCGAAGGGCACGTTGCCCATCCAAAGCTTCAGCGCGGTCTTCACGACGGTGGCGCCCAGCGTGAGCACAGGGTCCGGCATCGTCCTCCCTCGAGGTGCTGGAAGCCCGATTCTGCCGGGCTTCCAGCGATTCCGGTACCCGGCACCGGGAGGGGCGCCCGTCCGTGGACCCGGGCAGCGCGGGGAAAGGGCGGCTCGGGGCAGGGCCCGATAGGCGGGAGACCTGCCTCCCAGCCGAACGCCCGCCCGCGCGCGCCGCTCAGATCCCCAGCTCGCGGTCCACGTCGGCGATGGTGCGGGGGCGGTGCGCCCCGGGGCCCGGCCGTGCCGCCTGCAGGCCCTCCAGGTAGAGGGCCAGCTGCCGGTGGGCGGCCTCCCCGTCCAGTTCCGCGTCCATCCCCGGGAGCGGGCGGGCGAGCTTCACGATTCCGAGCAGGAGGTCGCCGAGGCCGATGTCGCCCCGGACCAGCCCTTCCCGCTGCGCCTCGGCGAGCAGGCCCTCCAAGCGCCCGACCACCTCGGCGCGCCGCTTCCACAGCGTGCCGTGCTCGCTCAGCGCCTCGCGCAGGTGGGGGAGCATCGAGGGCAGCAGCATCCCCACCCTCCGCTCGACCGCGGCGTGGCAGACGCGGGTCAGGGCCCGCCACGGATCGGGCTCCTCGGCCTGGGCCCGCTCCGCCTCCTCGCCGAACACCCTCATGTTGTCCTCGGCGACGGCGCGCACGAGGGAGAGGCGGTCGGGGAACCGGCGGTACAGGGTGGCGATCCCGACGCCGGCCCGGCGGGCGATCTCCTCCAGCGGTGCGTCGGCGCCGCGTTCGGCGATGGTCTCCCGGGCGGCGTCGATCACCATCCGCCGGTTGCGCCGCGCGTCGGCGCGCAGTCCTGAGGCGTCTTCGCCGCCGTCCGTCACTCCGGCTTCTCCTATCTGGAGGATGCTCCTTCGCTTATGCTAGCGTAGGGAATGAAAGTGGAGGATTTCCCTTCGTTTATGGAGGCCATCATGGCCGGACCGACTCTCCACGACACCGGGCGGCCCGCCCTCGAGCTGCCCCTTCCCCGCCGCTGTCCGATGTCCGAGCCCGCCGAGTACGCGGACCTGCGGACCGGCGGCCCCACCCGGGTGCGCACGCGCGATGGCCGATGGGTGTGGGCGGTGACGCGGTACGCCGACGTCAGGGCACTGCTCTCCAGCCCGGACTTCAGCGCCGACGGCCGCAACCCCGACCTGCCGGCCGTCAAGCCCGAGATGCGGGGCGTCCTGACCGACCCGCCGTTCCTCCGCCAGGACCCGCCGCGGCACACGGCCGAACGCCGCCTGCTGATCCCCGAGTTCACGCTGCGCCGTGTCCAAGGGCTGCGCCCCGGCGTCGAACGCACCACGGCGGAGCTGCTGGACGGTATGCGGCGCAAGGGGCCGCCCGCCGACCTGGTGGAGGACCTGGCGCTGCCGCTGCCCTCGTCCGTGATCTGCCGCCTGCTCGGCGTCCCCTACGACGACCACGCGTTCTTCCAGGAGCAGGCGCGGGCGGTCGTCTCCCGCACCAGCACCCGGGAGGAGACGCTGACCGCGCTGGGGCGCCTCTTCGGCTACATGGACGAACTCCTCACCCGCAAGCGGCGCGACCCCGGGGACGACGTGATGAGCCGCCTGGCGACGCGGCACATGGAGCCCGCCGGGGAGCTCAGCAGGGAAGGGGCGGTGAAGATGTGCGCCATGGTGCTGACCGCCGGCCATGAGACGACCGCCAACATGATCGCGCTGGGGGCCGTGGCGCTGGCGGAGGACCCCGACCTGCGGGCGGTGGTGCGCGAACGTCCCGACCGCGTGCCCGACGTGGTGGCCGAGCTGCTGCGGTACTTCAGCATCGCCGATCTCATCCCCGTCCGGGTGGCGGTGCGGGACACGCGGGTGGGCGGCGTCGACATCCGCGCCGGTGAGGGCGCGATCGCGCTGCTGGCGGGCGCCAACCGGGATCCGGAGGCCTTCGGCGACCCCGACCGGCTGCGGGTGCGCTCCGGCGACCAGCGCCACCTCGCCTTCGGTTACGGGGTGCACCAGTGCCTCGGGGCCAACCTGGCGCGGATGGAGCTGGAGGTGGTGCTGCCCGCGCTGGTCGAGCGGCTGCCCGGGCTGCGCCTGGAGGCGCCGGTGTCGGAGCTGCCGTACAAGCACGACGGACTGGTCTTCGGCCTGCACAGCCTCCCGGTGAGCTGGGGTGGCGACCAGTGAAGGTCACCGCGGACCGGGAGGTGTGCGTCGGCGCGGGGATGTGCGTGCTGACCGCCCCCGACCTGTTCGACCAGGACGAGGACGACGGCCGGGTGCGGGTGCTCGTCCCGGAACCCGCGGGCGCCCGGCAGGAGGCGGCGCGCGAGGCCGAACGCCTGTGCCCCAGCCGCGCGGTGCGCGTGGCGGGGCCGGCCCCGGCCCCGCCGGACGATCCGGGGACGTGAGGACCGGGGCCCCGCCACTACCCGCCGCGGCGGCGACCCGCTCGGTTCAGCCCGTCGCCCGGGGCGCCGCGTCGACCGAGGGTGCCGCCTCGAGCAGCGTGCGTGTGTAGGGGTGCTCGGGGTCGGACAGGACCCGGGTGGTGGGGCCCTCCTCGACAAGCTCTCCGCCGCGCATCACCGCCACCCGGGAGGACATCCGCTCCACCACGGCCAGGTCGTGGCTGATGAACAGGCACCCGAACCCCTTCTCCCGCTGCAGGGCGGTGAGCAGTTCCAGGATCTCGTCCTGCACGGAGACGTCCAAGGCGCTCGTCGGCTCGTCCGCCACCAGCAGGTCCGGCTCCAGGGCCAGCGCGCGGGCGATGGCCACCCGCTGGCGCTGCCCGCCGGAGAACTGGTGCGGGTAGCGGTGGCGCATGTCCGGGTCCAGGCGGACGTCCTCCAGCAGCGCCTCCACCCGGCGATCCAGTGCGGCGCCGCGCGCCGGGCCGAACCGGCGCAGCGGCTCGGCCAGCATCGCCCCGACGGTCATGCGCGGGTTGAGGGAGGAGGCCGGGTCCTGGAACACCATCTGCACCGACCGGCGCAGCGGGCGCATCCGGCGGCGGGACAGCCCGGAGATCTCCGTGCCGCACACCGCGACCGACCCCGAGGACGGGCGCTGCAGTCCGACCGCGCACCGACCCAGCGTCGACTTGCCCGAGCCCGACTCGCCGACCAGGCCGACCGTCTCGCCCCGGGCCACGGTCAGCGACACCCCGGACACCGCGACCGCGGAGCCGTAGTGCACGGACAGCTCGCGCACGGCCAGGGCGGGCGCGGCGTCCCCGGAGCCGGGGGCGGCGGCGCCCGAGTCGGCGGCCGGAGGGGCGTCGGCCGGAGGGGCGCCGGCGGCCGAGGAGGCGCCCAGGCGGGGCACGGACGCCAGCAGGCGGCGGGTGTAGTCGTGCCGGGGCGCGCCGAGCACCCGCCCGACCTCCCCGGACTCCACCGCCTCGCCCCGGTGCATCACCACCACGCGGTCGGCGACCCCGGCCACCACCCCCATGTCGTGGGTGATCAGCACGATCGCGGTGCCCAGCCGGTCGGCCAGGCCGCGCAGCAGCCGCAGGATCCCGGCCTGCACGGTCACGTCGAGCGCGGTCGTGGGCTCGTCGGCGATGAGCACCTCCGGGTCGCAGGCCAGCGCCATGGCGATCATCACCCGCTGCCGCTGCCCGCCGGAGAGCTGGTGCGGGTACCCGCGCAGCCGCCGCTCCGCCTCGTCCAGCCCGACGAGCTCCAGCAGCTCCCTCGCCCGGGCGTGCGCGGCGGCCCGCCCCATCCCCAGGTGCACCCGGAGCACCTCGCGCAGCTGCCAGCCGACCGTGAACACCGGGTTGAGCGAGGTCATGGGCTCCTGGAAGACGACGGCCGCCCGGCGCCCGCGGATCCCCCGCAGGCCGCGCTCGCCCAGGCCGACCAGCTCGCGCCCGCCCAGCACGGCGGAGCCGCCGACCTCGGTGCCACGGGGCACCAGCCCGAGCACGCCCATGGTCGCCGCGCTCTTGCCCGATCCGGACTCGCCGACCAGCGCCAGCACCTCGCCGGGGGCCACGTGCAGGTCCAGGCCGCGCACCGCGGCCCCGTGCCCCTCCTGCCCCGGGAAGCGGACGGTCAGCCCGCTGGCCCGCAGCACGGGCTCCTCCTCCCGCTCCTCCCGCCGCCGCGGTGCCTCCTCGGGCCGGGTCATCGCTGGGCCCCCTTCGGGTCGAGCGCGTCGCGCAGTCCGTCGCCGAGCAGGTTGAAGCCCAGGGTGAGCAGGACCAGCGCGACACCGGGGAACACCGCCAGCCAGGGCGCCTGGGCGAAGGTGGACTGGGCCGAGGAGAGCATGACGCCCAGCGACGGGGTGGGCGGCTGCACCCCCAGCCCCAGGAAGGACAGCATCGCCTCGGCGATGATCGCCGCCGGGATGCCGACGGTGACCTGCACCAGCAGCGCGTTGGCGGCGTTGGGCAGGATGTGGCGGAACAGCACGGCGGCGTCCCCGGCACCTCCGGCGACGGCGGCGTCGACGAACTGCTCCCCGGACAGGCGCAGGGCCTCGCCGCGCATCACCCGCAGGATGTTGGGCACCTGGGACACGCCGATCGCCACCGCGGCGTTGACCGGCGAGGGCCCCAGGATCGCGGCCAGCCCCACGGCCAGCACCAGGAACGGGAAGGCCATCACCGCGTCGTTGAGGCGGGAGACCACCGGGTCCACCACCCGCCGGTAGTACCCGGCGGCCAGGCCCAGGGGGACGGCGACGGCGGCGGCCATCAGCACCGCGGCGACCCCGATCAGCACCGAGGCCCGCAGCCCGTACAGGATCCGGGAGAGCTGGTCGCGGCCGAGCTCGTCGGTGCCCAGCGGGGAGGCCCACGACGGCGGGGCGTAGAGCCGGTCGAAGCCGACGGCGGCCGGGTCGTGCGGGGCCGCCAGCGGGGCGAGCAGCCCGGCGCCCACCAGCAGCACGGTCAGGGCCAGTCCGAACGCCCCGGCGGGGTTGCGGAGCAGGCGCCGTGCCGGGGTCGCGGTTGCGGTCACGAGCGGCCCCCCTGGATCCGGATGCGCGGATCGACGAGCGAGTAGCACACGTCCACCGCGAGGTTCACCAGCACGTACCCGGCGGCGGTGACGAGCACGGCGGCCTGCACCACGGGCAGGTCGCGGGTGAACACCGACTCCACCATCAGGTTGCCGAACCCGGCGAGCACGAAGATCTGCTCGGTGACCACGGCGCCGGAGATCAGCGCCCCGAGCTGCAGGCCGAGGATGGTCAGGACGGTCACCATGCTGTTGCGCAGCCCGTGCACGAGCACCACGCGGGCCGGGGAGAGGCCCTTGGCGCGGGCGGTGCGGATGTAGTCCGAGCCCAGGACCTCGATCATCGAGGAGCGGGTCTGGCGCATCACCACCGCCGCCAGCCCGGTGCCCAGCACCAGGGCGGGCATGAGCATCCCGGCCAGGTTGCCCGTGAGCGACTCGCTCGGCGGCACGTAGCCCGAGGCGGGCAGCCAGCCCAGCACCACCGCGAACAGCAGGACGCCCATCAGGCCGAGCCAGAAGTTGGGCACCGACAGCCCCAGCAGCGCCCCGGCGTTGGCCGCCCAGTCGGTGGGGCGCCCCTGCCGGACGGCGGCGGCGACCCCGGCCAGCACCCCGACGACCGCGGCGACCAGCAGGCTCAGCAGGGCCAGTTCCAGGGTGACGGGCAGCCGGGTGAGCAGGGTGTCGGACACCGGCAGGCCGGTGCGCACCGACTCGCCGAAGTCCAGCCGCGCCATCCTCCCCAGCCACACCAGGTACTGCACCGGCACCGGCCGGTCCAGCCCCAGCTCGGCGCGGATCTGCGCGACCGTCTCGGGGTCGGGGTCCTCCCCGGCGAGCAGGACGGCCGGGTCCCCGGGCATGGCGCGCAGCCCGGCGAACACCGCGGCCGAGACCAGCAGCAGGGTGAGCGCCGCCTGGGCGAGGCGGCCGAGCAGGTAGCGCACCATCACGGCCTCACCCCCCGTCCCCGGCCGCGGCGGCCGTGCGCCCGGCCCCGGCGACCCGGATCAGCCCGTCGGGGTAGAGCTCCACCCCGGCCACGCCGTCGCGGTGGGCGACGTAGTACCGCTGCCGGTACAGGTAGACGACCGCGTTGGCCTCCTGCATGCGCGGGACGAGCTCGTCGTAGAGCTCCTGGCGCTCATCCGGGTCGGTGGCGGCCGCCGCGTCCTCGATCAGCGCGTCCACCTCGGGGTCGGAGTGCCCGGAGTAGTTGTTGGCGCCGCCGGTGGTGAAGAAGGAGGCGATGTTGCCGTCGGGGTCGGGGCGCCCGGACCAGCCGGAGATGTAGGCCTCGAAGTCCCCGGCCTGTGCGGCGGCGATGGAGGAGGCGAACTCGGTGGGCTCCAGCCGCACCGCGAAGCCCGCCTCGGCGGCCATCGCCTGCACGGTCTGGCCCAGCAGGATGTTGACCGGGTCGTTGGGGATCATCAGCTCCACGGGGACGGGGGCCTCGGCGCCGCTCTCGGCGACCAGCTCGCGGGCGCGTCCGGGGTCGTGCCCGGGGCAGGCCAGGACGGTCTCGTCGGCGTACTCGCTGATCGGCGGGATCGGCCCGCAGGCGGGCTGGTACACCCCGCCGAAGGCGACCTCGTTGATGGTCTCCCGGTCCAGCGACAGGGCCAGCGCCTCGCGCAGGCGCGGGTCGGCGCCGATGCCGTCGGGGTCGCGCAGGTTGATCGTCATCCCCATGTAGTGCGAGGAGGGCTGGTTCAGCAGGACCAGGCCGTCCTCGCGCGAGACCTGGGCGACGTCGGTGGGGCCGACCTCCTGGATCACGTCGAGCTGTCCGGCGCGCAGGTTGGCCAGGCGGATGGAGTCGTCGGGGATGGGCCGGTAGACGACCCGGTCCAGGTGCACCTCGTCGGCGGCGTAGTACTCCGGGCTCTTCTCCAGCACGATGCGGTCCTGGGCCACGCGCTCGGCGAAGCGGAACGGGCCCACGCACACCGGGTCGCGGGCGAAGTCCTCGCCGTGGGCCTCCAGCGCCGCCGGGGACATCACCATCCCGGCCCGGTCGGCGAGGATCGACTGCAGCGGCGCGTAGGGGCGGGACAGGCGCAGCACCACGGTGTCCTCGCCCTCGGCCCGCACGTCCTGGACCGCGTCCAGCTCGGTGGCCCGGGTGGATCCGGGCATCTCCCGGTGCCGGTCCAGGCTGCGCACGACCGCGTCGGCGTCGAAGGGGGTGCCGTCGTTGAACCGCACCCCGTCGGTGCGCAGCGGCACCCGAACCTCCAGCCCGTCCCCGGAGACCACCGGGTCCCCGGCGGCGAGCTGGGGGACCAGGCCGGACTCGGCGTCGACGTCGTAGAGCTTCTCGCACATCCCGGCGAAGACCTGCCGTCCGACCAGGGTGGTGGACAGGGTGGGGTCCAGGGCGTCGGGTTCGGCGTCGAGGCCGACCACGAGCTCACCGCCGTCGGCCAGCGGGGCCCGGACCGAGGAGCGCTCCTCGTCGGCGGCGGCGACCGGGTCGACCAGCGGCGCGCAGGCCGCCAGCGGCAGCAGCAGGGGGACGGCCAGCACCGCGGCGAGGGCGGGGCGCGGCAGGGCGGGGGACACCGGCTCACCTCCGGGGGGACGAGGCAAGATCACGAACGGGAGGGACTGTACCCGTAAAGGGGCCTACCGTATACAGTGTCCGAAAAATTTGTTGCAGCACACGCGGTGCGGGGGCGCGGCCCGGACACGCCCCCGCACCGCCCCCCGCATCAGACCGGGCGGGCCACGATCACGCTCGTCGGGGACGCCGTCGTACGGACCTCGGCGATCTCGAACCCGGCCCCGGCGAACAGCTTCCGCAGCGCCTCCTCGTCGCGGATCCGGCCGCGCAGGAGCGTCAGCATCACGATGTCCTCGAACTTGCCGAAGTGCGGGGCGTTCCCCACCGGGGGCACCTCGTCGATCACCAGCAGCGTGCCGCCGTCGGCGATGCCGCGGCGCACGTTCGCCAGCATGCGCGCCGCGTCGCCGTCGTCCCAGTCGTGCAGCGTCCAGGAGATGACGTAGTGGTCGCCCCCCTCCGGAACCGACTCCAGGAAGTCGCCGCCCACGCAGTGCACGCGGTCGGCGACGCCGCCGCGCCGCACCACCTCCTCGGCCTCGGGCACCACCCGCGGCAGGTCGTACACGGTGGCGCGCAGCCGCGGGTACCGCTGCGCGATGAGCACCGCCAGGTGGCCCTGCCCCCCGCCCACGTCCACCAGGGACCGGGCCCGGGAGAAGTCGTAGTACTCCAGCACCTCGGAGTTGACCCGCCGGGACATCGTCCCCATGGCCCGGTTGAACAGCGTCGCCAGCTCGGCGTGCTCGGCGAAGTACTCCCACCAGGTGCGCCCCTGCACGTGCGGGAAGGCCGGCTCCCCGGTGGCCAGGCTGTGCCCCACCGCGGCGAACGCCGACTGCCGCGCGGGCAGGCCCACGTAGCGGGCGACGTCGCGCATCGAGCCCTCCTGGGCGCTGCACAGCGTGCGCGAGAGCGGGGTCTGCCCGAACACCCCCGCCTGCGTCTCCCGGAACACCCCGGTGGAGGCCAGCGCCCGCAGCACTCGTTGCAGCGCGTCCGGGTGGGTGCCGGTGCGCTCGGCGATCTCGGCGACGCCGAGCGGCCCCTCCTCCACCTGGTCGGCCACGCCGGCCTCGGCGACGGCCACCAGCAGCTGGCTCACCAGCGAGCTGTAGAGCATCTCGTACATGCGCACGGCCGGGGGGCGGCCGGCGCCGCTGAGCGCCCCGCCGGGCATGTCGGTGCCCTCGCCGCCGTACGGTTCGGTCGATTCCATCCGCTCTCCCGTCATCGGTACCGTCAGGCGGGCGACCCGACCGGGCCGCCCAGGGCATCGGCGAAGCGCTCCCGCAGCCGGCGCTTGAGGACCTTGCCGGTGGGGCCCAGGGGGAAGTCCTCCTCGGACCGCACGGCCGACGCGCCCCGCAGGCGCGCCAGCCCCGCCGCCTCCAGGCGTGCGTTGAGCGCACCCAGCAGGTCGGCCGGGGGCTCGGCGCCCTCGGCGGGGCGCACCACGGCGTAGGGCGCCATCGCCCCGGTCCCGGGGTCGGGCACCGCGACCACCGCGCAGTCGGCCACCCCCGGCTCCGAGAGCACGACCTCCTCCAGGGGCAGGCTGAAGACCGGCCCGTCCGCGGTGTGGACGACGTCGGGGACGCGGTCCAGGTGGTAGATCCTGCCGTCGGTGTCCCGGTAGACCACGTCCCCGGTCAGCCAGTAGCCGGAGAACGAGGACAGCGCGGTGCGGCCCGAGTCGTTCCAGTAGCCGGGCGTCACGGTGGGGGTGCGCACGCCCAGCCGGCCGGGCCGGCCGTCCTCGACCGGGCGCCCGTCCCCGTCCAGGACCGCCACCTCCTCCACGACGCCGATGGGCACCCCCACGCACCGGCCGTAGTCGTCGGTCTCGGGGTCGCTGACCTTCCGGAACAGGGCCATGCCCATCTCCGAGGAGCCCAGACCGTCGATGAACCGCGAGCCGGGCCGGAAGCCGCCGCCCTCGGGCCGGCGCCCGTACCGCACGAGCGCCCGCACGTGCGCCTCGTGCGCGGAGTCCCCGGTGTTGATCCAGGTGTGCACCCGGTCGGCGGCCCCGTCCAGGTCCGTCCCGGCCAGGTCCACCCAGGTCTGCGGGAACGCCGCCACCACGGTGGGCGCGAACGCGCGCATGGCCGCCACCGCCGACGGGCCGCCGGGGTCGGACAGCACCATGGTCGGCAGCCCCAGCAGGGTCGCGGTCATCAGGTAGCTGATCCCCGCCGAGTGCGACTGCGGCAGCGCCGACAGCAGCCGGTTCCCGTCCTCCGGGGCGGGGAAGGAGACCAGCCGCTCCCGCTTGCCCAGGAAGAACTGCCGGTGCGCGAAGGTCGCCGCCTTCGGCGCCCCCGTGGTCCCCGAGGTGTGGCACAGCATGACCGGGTCGGTGTCGGCGTGCGGGTAGGGGAAGACCCCGGGAAGCCGGTCGCCCGGGGAGCGCTCCAGCGGCAGCGCCCCGGCCTCCTGCAGGAACATGCCGGGGCCCGCGCGCAGTCCGGCGGCGCGCAGGGCCTCCAGCCGGGGCGTGTCGGCGACCACCCCGGCGGCTCCCGTGCGCCGGATGTAGTCGGCCGCGACGGCGGCGGGCATGCCCCCGTTGACCAGCGCGGGCACGGCCCCCAGGGAGCTCAGGGCCAGGAAGTGGAGGAAGTAGCCGAAGCCGTCGCCCATCTGGACGGCGACGGGCACCCCCTTGGAGACGCCCGCCCCGTGGTACCAGGCGGCCAGGGCGTCGCGGGCGGCGGTGATCCGGTCCAGGCTCCACGCCTGGGCCGCCTCCGGGCCGCCGCCGGAGGGGACGGCCCACACGAAGGGGCGGTCGGCGGCCGGGTGCACGGCGCGCACCCGGTCCAGGAAGTTGCCGGTGCCCAGGCCGGGATCGTCGTGCAGGCGGGCGCGCAGCGCCGGCGGGACGGCGGCGTGCGGGGCGTGGGTGCCGTCCTCGGTGCGGTGGGCGGTGGACATCGCGGGTCCTCCAGTGCGCTCGGGGTCGGGGCGCGGGCGGCGGGGGACGGCCCCGGCCCGCCCGCGCACCTTTGAAGGATGGCCGCGGCGGCCGCCGCGGCTCATCCCGCGTTCGCGCCAAGCCCGCCCTCGGGGGCGGCCGGGCGCAGCCGGGCGCGGGCGTTCCCGTCGTTGGCCAGCACCCACCGGGTCAGCTCCACCCGGCTGCTGATGTCCAGCTTGGTGAAGCTGTGCCGGAGGTGGCTGTCGACGGTGTGCGGGGACAGGTGCAGGCGGGCGGCCACCTCCCGGTTGGTCAGTCCCTCGGCGACGAGCCGGGCCACCCGCATCTCCGATCCGGTGAGCCCGGACGGGTCGGGCCCGGACGCGTCCGCTTCGGCGCGCAGCAGCTCCAGCAGCGGGCGCAGCCGGGCGCCCTGCGCCTCGGCGCCGACGGCGGCGGTCGCCGCCACGGCCTCCTCCACGAGCGCGGCGGTGCCGGCCGGCGCCGCCCCGGTCCGGGGCGCCGCGCCCGCCGCCCCGGTCTCCAGGGCGGCCAGGTCGTACACGGCCCCGGCCATGGCGAGGACCCTGCTGCCCCGCGCGTAGGCCTCCACCGCGTCGCGCAGGGAGGCGGCGGACCCACCCACCACCCCTTCGGCGTGCAGCGCGGCCGCCGTGAACAGCTCCACCTGCGGATTCCGGTCGGCCAGCGCGCGGGCCTGGGCCGCCACCGCCTCCGCGAGCCCGTGCGGACCGTGTCCGCGGGCCCACACGGCGATCCGGGCGGCCGCGTCGGGGTGCCGCACGAGCAGGCGCCGCAGCCGCCCGCGGTCCCGCGCGGTCTCGGCGATCTGCGCCAGCGCCCCGCCGGGCCCGGCCACCGCCTCGGTGTGCTGGGCCCGCAGCCACGGCAGGTCGGCCGGGGGCGAGAAGCGGCCGGAGGCGGCCCCGGCCTCGGCGTCCGCGATGTGTCCGCCGGCCCGCTCCAGGTCGCCGCGGTGCAGGGCGACGGCGGCATGGACCAGCTCCAGCCGCACCCCGTGCGGGGAGCCGCGGCGGCCGCCGAGCGCCCGCGCGCCCAGCTCCGCCTCCAGCCGGGCCTGGTCCAGGTCGCCCGAGCGCACCGCCAGCTCGGCCAGGCGCAGGTGCCACAGCGGCTGCGACCAGGAGGTGCCGAACCGCTCCAGCTCCTCCCGGTCGGCGGTCAGGGTGTCCAGCGCCTCGGCGGTCCGGTCGGCGGCGGTGTAGGCCGCGGCCAGCCACAGCCGCGGGTGGCGGTGGCCCGCCTGGCCGCCGGACTCGTCGGCGATGCGCACCGCCGTGGTGCCGAAGCGCACCGAGGCCTCGATGTCGCCGAGCTCCAGGGAGCTGCGGCAGCGGCTGGAGTAGCCGCAGACCAGGGAGACCAGGTCCCCGGTGCGGGCGGCGCCGTCGACCGCCCGGCAGGACAGGGCGTCGGCGTCGTGCACCGCCTCCTCGCCGGGCGCCGTGTCCAGCAGCCCGTGCGCCCGGATGCTGCGGATGCGCGCCAGCGTCTGCGGGGGGAGCCCTGGCAGGGCCAGGGCCTTGGCGGAGTAGGCCACGGCGTCGTCGGCGTGCCCGTGCATGTAGGCCGTGTCGGCCAGGGCCAGGTAGACCTCGCCGGAGGCGGTCGGGGGAAGCGGGCTCTGCAGCAGCTCGTCGCCCAGGCGCGTGCCTTCGGCCGAGCGGCCGGACAGGGCGAGCAGGCGGACGGCCTGGGCGCCCAGGCCGGGGCGGCGCCGGTCGTCGGCCGGGAGCAGGGAGAGCAGGTGCACGGTGAGGTCGGCCGCGGTCCGGGGCGCGGTCGCCTTCATCTCCTCGGTGAGGGTGAGCAGCGTGTCGATGGCGGGGTCGGGCCCGGGCCCGGTGCCGCCGCCGCGGGCGGCGGACCTGAGGGCCTCGCGGACCCCGATGGTGAGCGCCCCCGAGAGCCGTGCACGCAGCCGGTCGCTGCGGAAGCGGAAGCGGCCGCCCTCGTCGACGAGGGCGCCGGCCTGCAGGACCTCGTGGAGCACGGGCAGGACGTCGGGCGGGGAGGCGCCCAGGACGGCCGCGAGCTGCTCGGCCGTGAACGGCTGCTCGAGGATGGTGCAGGCGTTGAGGAGCCACCGCGCCCGGTCCGTCAGCCCGGCCAGTGCCGGAAGGTCCGAACCGCCGGAGGGCGTGGGGGAGAGCGTGAAAAGGCCGGTCGCCGTGGTCGTCAGGGAAGCGTGACTGCCGGATTCCTGGTCAGAACTCACCGTTTGCGTGAACGCGGACAATTGCCGGGCCTCCGTCGGGGAGTTGGTGCCCACGAATGGGGGGATGAGTTGCGAACGGACCGTGGCGGGGCGGTAGCGGGGGCGGCCCCTTTATTCGTGGGTGGACTGCGGTCCGAATGGCCTAATCGTGGCCCGTGTGCGAGACGGGTCGTGTCCGTGCTGGTCAGAGCATTGTCTGTGGTTCCGGTGCAGGTCGTCGACGGGCGCGGAAAATGGGGGGCAGTGGGGGAGGACCCAATGGGCCGGGCCCTTCGGCCCCCGGGCGATCATACATTCAGGACCGTGATCGAAGTTCTCTGGAGAGGGGGTTGGCCAGAATGCGCCACTCGCCTGCCGTGTGTGAATTCCTATTCTCTTGCCGCGGGCACGCCGAATGGGCGCCGCCCGTCGCGCGGGCGGCGCCCCGCCGGTCCGCGCGCACGGGGCGCCCGCGGAGCGGTGGTTCAGCCTCCGATCAGGTTGAGCCCCACCACCCCCGCGATGATCGCCGCGAGGCCGGCCAGGCGCGTGCGCGAGGCGGGCTCGCGGAAGGCGGCCATCCCGGCGACGGCGACGCCCACGGTCCCGATGCCGACCCAGGCGGCATAGGCGGTGCCCACCGGGAGGTCCTTCAGGGCGTAGGAGAGCAGGCCCAGGCTGACCATGGCCGTGCCCACGCCCAGCACGCTCCAGCCCGGGCGGGTCAGTCCGTCGGCCTTCTTGAGCGCCAGCGACCAGACGATCTCAAGCAGTCCGGCGACGGTCAGGACCACCCATGCCATCGGTGCCTCCTCGCATTCCTCGTCAGCTCTGTCAGCTCTGCTCAGCGGCGTTCGCCGCCCCGGGGCGCTCGGCCGCCCCATCCTCGCCCGGCGGGGTCTCGGCCAGGCTGAGGATGACGACGCCCGCGACGATCAGTCCCAGGAACAGCAGCCGCGGGACGGTGACCGGCTCGCCGAGGGCGAGCATCCCGGCGACGGCGACGCCGACGCTTCCGATGCCGACCCAGGCGGCGTAGGCGCTGCCCACGGGGAGCCCCTTCAGGGCGTAGGAGAGCAGGCCCAGGCTGGCCATGGCCGTGGCGATCCCCGCGGCGGCCCAGCCCGGCCGGGTGAGGCCCTCGGCCTCCTTGAGCGCCAGCGACCAGACGATCTCCAGCAGCCCGGCCACGACGAGGACCGTCCAGAAGAACGCGGCGCGGCGGCCCCCGCCGCGCGGCTCGGCGCCGCGCGGGCGGGGGTGCTGGACCGTGCTCACGCCGTCACGCCGCCGTCGACGGTGATCGACGTGCCGGTGATGTAGGCGCCGCCGGGCCCGGCGAGGTGGGCCACCGAGGCGGCGATCTCCTCGGGGCGGGCGTAGCGGCCCAGGGCGGTCAGGGCGCGCTCCTCGTCGGCCTCCTCGCTGTCGGCCGGGTTCATCTCGGTGTCGGTGGAGCCGGGGTGGACGATGGCCGCGGTGATCCCGAGGGGGCCCACATCACGGGCCAGGCCCTTGGTGAACCCGATGAGCGCGGACTTGCTCATCGCGTACAGGCTGATCCCCGGGGCCGGGACGCGCTCGGTCAGGCTGCTGCCGATGGTGATGATGCGCCCGCCCTCCCCCATGTGGCGCAGGGCCGCCTGGACGGCCACGAACACCGCGCGCACGTGGACGGCCATGGTGTTCTCGTAGTCCTCCAGGGTGAACTCCCGGATGTCGCCGTAGGGGAAGATCCCGGCGTTGTTGACGAGGATGTCCAGCGACCCCAGCGCGGAGGCGGCCCCGTCCACCGCGGCCGTCACCGCCTGGGGGTCGGCCGCGTCGGCGCGCAGCGCCACCGCCCGGCCGCCCGACTCCTCGATCCCGCGGACCACCTTCTCGGCGCGGTCCTGGGCCGAGGTGTAGGTGATCGCGACCGCGGCGCCCTCCTCGGCCAGACGGGCGGCGGTCGCCGCGCCGATGCCCCTGCTGCCGCCGGTGACCAGCGCGGACTTGCCGTCAAGCGAACCCATGGGGGGTGTCCTCCTCGCAGATTTTTATGTAGTGATCGCTACATAATTGCTAGGATCGGGGGCGGGTGTCAAGGGAAGGCGGTGGGCCCGATGGCGGGACGCGGACGTCCGCGGCGGTTCGACCGGGAGGCGGCGCTCAGGACCGCGATGCGCCTGTTCTGGGAGCACGGCTACGAGGGCACCTCGCTGGCGATGCTCACCGCGGCCATGGGGATCACCCCGACCAGCCTGTACGCGGCCTTCGGGGCCAAGGACGACCTCTTCCGCGAGGCCGTGGAGCTCTACAACAGCCCCCAGTCCTCGCCCACCGACCGGGCGATGGGCCGGCCCACGGCCCGGGAGGCGGTCGAGGCCATGCTGCGCGGCAACGCCGACGCCTATGTCGACCCCGAGACCCCGGCGGGCTGCATGGTCGTGCTGTCGGGGGTGAACCTGGCCGAGGGCAACGAGCACATCCGGGCCTACCTGGCCGAATGCCGGCGCCGGGACCACGCCAAGGTGCGCGGGCGCATCGTGCGCGGCACCGAGGAGGGCGACCTGCCCCCCGGGGCCGACGCCGACACCCTGGCCTCCTACGCGCTGACCGTCCTGCACGGCCTGTCCATCCAGGCGCGCGACGGCGCCGACCGGGAGCGGGTGCACGCGGTGGTCGACGCCGCCATGGCGGGCTGGGACCGGCTCGCCCGGCAGGCCCGCCCGGACGCGGCCTCTCCGGCGTCCTGACCGCCTGCGGGGGCCTACGCCCTCAGAGCTGCTCGATCCCGTACTTCTCGGCGGCGATGCGCATCGAGCGCTCGACGTCGGTGGCGAAGCGGTCGGGCGAGGGGGCCGCCTCGCCCTCCCGCACCTGCTCGCCGACCTCCATGAAGAACTCCTCGAAGCCGCTCGGGGTGAACAGCATCAGCATCCGGGCGGGCGTGTCCCCGATGTTCTGGAACCGGTGCGCCGAGCCGCGGGGCAGGAGCAGGAACGCCCCCCGGTGCGCGACGAAGGTCCGGTCGACGTCGGTGATCTCCAGCGTGCCCTCCAGCAGGTAGAAGATCTCGTCCTCATTCTGGTGCAGGTGCAGGGGCGGGCCGCTGCCCGGGGGGATCTCGGCCTCCATCACCCCCAGGGCGCCGTGGGTGTCCTTGGTCGCGGCCTTCAGGGTGTAGCGGTCCCCGCTGAACGCCCACACGCTCGGCCCCTCTCCGGCCGGGACGTGGACGGCTCTGGCCTTGCTCTCCTCAGCGCTCACCGAACGCTCTCCTCTCCTGGAACCGGTCCTGCCGGCGCCGTCGCCGCAGGCACGATGCGTCGCTCAAGCGTCACACTGTGCGCATTTCGTGCGAATCCCTTATTTGCGCTATATCGCCCACCTGGGCCCTCCCGGGACCCTGGGCGTGTCCATGCAGCGCAGGGGCCTCCCGGCCGGGCGGCCCCGCGAGTCTTGCGAGAAGGTCCGATGAATGCGATCTCACGCCGAGGCATGCTCACCTGGTCGGCGCTCGCCGGGGGAGCCGCCTTCCTCGCCCCGGCCCGGTCCGCCCAGGCGGCGCCGGCGCCCGCGGGCGGGCTCGTGTCCCTGGGCGCCGACGACCCGCGCTACCCCGCGCTCACCCGCGGGCAGAACCAGCGCTGGATCGGGGCGCCCGACCGGGTCCACCTGCCGGCCTCGGCCGACGACGCGGTCGCCGCCGTGGAGCGGGCGCTCGAATCCGGCCACGAGCTGTCCGTGCGCAGCGGCGGCCACTGCTATGAGAACTTCGTCGACCGCCCCGGGGTCGGGGCGGTCGTGGACATGAGCCGGATGGACGGCATCTCCTGGGACGCCGACCGCAACGCCGTGTGCGTGGAGGCCGGAGCCGCGCTCGGGGACGTCTACTACACCCTGATCAAACAGTGGGGGCGCACCCTGCCCGGCGGGTCCTGCTACACGGTCCGCGCCGGAGGCCACGTCCCCGGCGCCGGGTACGGGCAGCTCAGCCGCGAGCACGGGCTCATCAGCGACCACCTCAGCGCCGTGGAGGCGGTCGTGGCCGACGCCGACGGCACGGTCAGGAAGGTCGTGGCCACCCGCGGCAAGGACGACCCCGCGCGCGACCTGTGGTGGGCGCACACCGGCGCCGGCGGGGGCTCCTTCGGCATCGCCACCCGGTTCTGGTTCCGCTCGCCCGGCGGCGGCACCACCCCCGAGAAGGCCCTGCCCGCCCCGCCGTCCGAGGTCTGGGTGCACCGCTCGGAATGGTCCTGGGAGTCCATGACCGAGAAGGCGTTCACCACCATCATGCGCAACTACGGGGCCTGGCTGGAGGCCAACAGCGGGGCCGGGACCCCCTACACGGGCCTGTTCTCCCGGCTGGAGCTGACCACCCGCCCCTCCGGCGCCTTCCACCTGGTCGTGCAGATGGACGCGGGCAAGCCCGGCGCCGAGGGGCTGCTCGACGACTTCCTGGCCGAGGTCAACGCGGGCTCGGGCGTCACCCCGACCGTGACCGACCACCGGAGGATGCCCTGGCTGCACGCCTCGGGCTGGCCGGGCATGTGGATGAGCAACCCGACCGACCGCTACAAGTACAAGTCCAGCTACCACCGCAAGGGGTTCACCGACGCCCAGATCGCGGCCTTCTACCAGAGGCTCTCCGACACCGACTACGCCCAGCCGCCGTTCGTGGTCTCCATCGCCTCCTACGGCGGCCGCATCAACGAGCTCGCACCCGGGGACACGGCCAACCCGCACCGCGACGCGGTCATGCTGCTGCTGTGGGGCACCGCCTGGCAGAGCGAGAAGGAGGACGACCGCCACCTGGAGTGGCACCGCGGCCTCTACTCGGCCGTCTACGCGGACACCGGGGGCGTGCCCGTGCCCAACGCCGACACCGACGGCTGCTTCATCAACTACTGCGACGCCGACCTCTCGGACGAGAAGTACAACACCTCGGGGACCCCGTGGCACGAGCTGTACTTCAAGGGGAACTACAAGCGGCTGCAGAAGGCCAAGAAGCGCTGGGACCCCAAGGACGTGTTCCACCACGCGCAATCCGTGCGCCTGCCCTGAGACCGCGGAGACCCGCCCTGAGACCGCGGGGGCCGCCGGGGACGGACACCCGTCCCCGGCGGCCCCCGCCGTCCCGACGGCGGCGCCGGTCACCCGTGCGCGGGCACCGGCTCGGGCAGCACGCCCCGGCGCGGTGCCCAGCCCAGCTCCGTCCCGGCCGCGCCGCTCCACACCCGGTGCGACGGCAGGTCCGGCGCGGTCCCCGGGTCGGTCGGCGGGGCGGGGGTGCCGGTCCGCTCGGCCAGCGCCCGGTAGTAGTCCCCCACGCGCACGGGGATGTCGGCCACGTTCAGGACCCGCCCGACGAGCCCCCGTTCCACGGCCGCGACGACCGCGTCGGCGAAATCGGCGACGTGCACCATGGACACATAGGACCCCTCCTCGCCCGGGACGCTCAGGGCGCCGCGGGACAGCAGGTCCCGCTGGGCGTCCTGGACCGTCCCCGGGCCGACGAAGCGCGCGCCGCGCAGCACCGTCCAGGCGAGCTCGCCCGGCGGCACGGCGGTGACCGCGTCCTCCATCTCCGCCACCGGGCCCACCAGCGCACGGCGCGCCGGGTCGGGGTCGAAGGGGGCGTCCTCCCGCAGCCACCGGTCACCGCCGGGGGCATAGGCCATGGTGATGCTCATCTGCACCATCCGGCCCACCGACGCCCGGCGCACGGCGTCGACCAGGCGCGGCGTGCCCTCCGAGCGCACCCGCCCGGCCAGGGCCCAGGCGCCCGGCCGGGACGGGTCGCGCGGCATGCTCGTGGCCACGTTGACGACCGCGTCGTGCCCCTCCACCAGCGGCGCCAGGTCCGTCCCGGCGTCGAGCAGGTCGCCGGCCACCGCCTCGGCCCGGTCGGGCACCCCGTCCAGGCGGTCGGGGGCCATCACCGTGACCCGGTGGCCGCGCCCCAGCAGTTCAGGCACCAGCGCGCCGCCCAGCACGCCGGTCGCCCCGACGGCGAAGATCCGCATCGGCTTCCCCTCCCTCTCCCGGGTCACAGCGGGTACCCGGTCTCGGCCAACAGGTCGGCGAGCCGGCGCGGCGGGCGCCCGGTCAGCATCCGCACGCCGTCGGTCACCGCCTCCGCCTCGCCCGCGCGGATCGTCGCGTACAGCGCCAGCCTGGACTCGATCGCCCAGTCGGGCATGCCGTTCGCGCGCATCCCCTCGGCCGCCTCCTCCGGCGACACGTCGCAGTAGCGCACCGGGACCCCGGCCGCCCCGGACACCGCGGCGGCGATCTCGTCATAGGACAGCGCCTCGGGCCCGGTCAGGTCGACCGCGACCGGCCCGGGGCCCGGGGCGACCAGGGCCGCGCACGCCGCGGCGGCCACGTCGCGCGCGTCCACCATGCTCACCCGGGACCGGCCCATGGGCAGCCGGATCGCCCCCATGCGCTCGATCGTGGCCCTCCACTGGGCGGTGTTCTGCATGAACGCGTTGGGCCGCAGGACCGCGTGCGGGATGCCGGAGGCCGCCAGCGCCGCATCCGACAGGCCGTGCTCGCGGTGCACCGGCACGGGGGAGGCGGGGTCGGCGCCCAGCGCCGACACCTTGACGATCCACTCCACCCCGGCCCGCTCGGCGGCCTCCAGCAGCCGCGCGTGCCGCAGGTCCTGGCGCCTGCCCAGCGGGGTGAGCAGGAACAGCGACCGCACCCCGGAGAAGGCCGCGCGCAGCGACGCCGGGTCGTCCGCGTCGGCCCTCACCGGGACCCCGCCCTCCGGCGGCGCCGACTCCGAACCGGGCCGGAGCATCACCCGGGGGAGCACTCCCTGGGCGGCCAGCCCGGCCGTGAGCATCCGGCCCACCGTCCCCGTCGCCCCGGTCACCAGGACCGGGTCCGGCGCGGCGGCGCTCACGCCGCCACCGTCCCGGCCCGGGTGAGCCTGCGCACCGGCGGCGGGAGCTCCCCGCCCTGGGCGCTGTCGGCGAGCACCTCGCCCAGCAGCGGCGCGAGCTTGAACAGGTTGTGCCCGGTCACCGCGGTCACCCCGGGGGCGGTCCACACCCCGAAGGCGTCGCTGCCCCCGGGCAGCTTGGTCATCACGCACACGCGGACGCCGACCGGCTCGGGCTCCAGGCCGGGAAGGGCCTTGGCGACGTAGGCCGTGAGCCGCCGGACGTGCTCCTCCATCTCGGTGCCGACCGGCAGGCCGCCGTCCATCGGCACGTCGACGCCCTGCCCGATCAGGCCGACGACGAAGGTGTCCGTGCCGCCGATCGCGGACCCGTAGACCGTCTCCCCGAACTCGCCGCCGCGGTCCACCCAGCACGGGCGCGGCGTGTCAGCGAACTCCCGGCGCACCCGGTAGTGGGGGCGCGTGTGCAGGGCCTGCTCCAGGGGGATGCCGATCCCGGCCCCCGCGGCCAGCGCCGGGGTCTGCGCCCCCGCGCACACGACCACGTGCCGCGCCCGGTAGATCGCGTCCTCGGTGTGCAGCTCCACGCCCTCGCCGTCCGGGGGCACGGTCACCCCGTGCACGTCCTGGGCGATGATGCGGTCGCCCACCCAGTCGCACAGGGCCTCGATGGCGGTGCGCGTGCGGATGGCGCCGGCGGTGGGGTCGACCAGCAGCGGTCCCGAGACCGGGGCCAGCGCCCCGAAGTGGGGGGAGGGGCGGGCGCCGTCGGCCCACTCGTGGGGGACGCCGTGCAGGCGCAGCCCTTCGGCGTCGGCAGCGGTCATGCCCGCGTAGACGGCGCCCTCGCCGCCCACCAGCACCGCGCCGGCGCGCTCCTCCCACCGGCGCCACAGCGCCAGCGCGTCGGCGGCCAGGCGGACCGCGTCCGGGTCGTCGTGGCGGTGCCGGAAGGTCCGCGACCGGCCGCCGGACTGGGCCTGCCCGGGCCGCCGGCCCTCGAAGCAGACCACGTCCACGCCCCGGCGTGCGAGGGCGTCGGTGGCGGCCAGGCCCAGTACACCGGCCCCGATGACCACCGTGTCGAGTCTCTTTCGGTATCCCGTCATCAGCGAACCTCTCCTCGTCCGGCGGGCGCGCGACATCGCTCCACCGGGCAGTCTGGTCCCACGCCGCGGACGTGCA
Organism: Nocardiopsis endophytica; assembly: GCF_027706725.1. Taxonomy (GTDB): domain Bacteria; phylum Actinomycetota; class Actinomycetes; order Streptosporangiales; family Streptosporangiaceae; genus Nocardiopsis_A; species Nocardiopsis_A endophytica. The sequence goes on along the minus strand of NZ_JAQFWQ010000029.1, from coordinate 14,217 downwards.
CGTCCCGTGATCGCGTGATTCGGCCCCGGTGCGGCGATGGCGGGAAGCAGGGATGCTCCCGGCCCCGGGCCGGGGCGAGGCTGGGACGGCCGGTCCCACCACGGGCGGGACGGGCCCTCCCAGCTCACTCGACGCATAGGAGCCGCACCCATGAGCGAGAACACCAACGTCGTCGGCCCCGACTTCCTCACCCTGCAGGTCCGGGACCTGGAGCGGTCCAAGCGCTTCTACACCGAACTCGTGGGCTTCACGACCGTCCCCTCGAAGGTGCCCAACGCGGCCGTCCTCGGGGCCGAGCCCATCAAGATCGCACTGCGGCAGGCCACCGACGACCTCGACGCCGTCGACGAGCTCGCCTGGGGTGTGGTGGTCTGGATCAAGGCCCAGGACCCCGACAAGCTCGCCGCGCGTATGCAGGAGGCGGGCGGGCCCATGGTCAAGCCGCTGTGCGACGGCTCCTGCGGGCGCGAGTTCATCTTCCAGGACCCCGACGGCTACCGGGTCACCATCTACGAGGGCCAGCCCGAGTAGGGGCCCACGGCGCGGACGGGGAGGGGCGGGCCGCCGCGGCCCGCCCCTCCCGCTTCTTCGGAACCGGCTACACACCGGCCGGCAGCGACGCCGGCCCTCCCCGCGCCCCCAGGCCCGGGCGCAGGCAGGGGTGGACCACCTCGGCCAGGCGGCGGGCGGCGCGCCCGGGGTCGGCCGCCCAGAAGACGTTCCTGCCCATGGCGACCCCGGACGTCCCGGCCTCCAGCAGGCGCCGCACGTGCTCGTGCACCCCCGCCTCGTCCCCGACCGGGCCGCCCGCCGTGATCACCGGGAGCGCGCTCTGCCGGACCACGTCGGCCATCTCGTCGGGCCGGGCGGTCGAGGGCAGCTTCACGATGTCCGCCCCCAGGTCGGTGGCCAGCGACGCGGCATGGGCCAGCAGCGCCGGGTCGCGCGGGTCGACGACCCGCGGCCCCCGCGGGTAGACCATGGCCAGCAGCGGAACGCTCCACTCCCGGCAGGCCTCGGCGACCGCGCCCAGGTCCGCGATCTGCCGGCGCTCGTCGTCCGAGCCCAGGTTGACGTGGACGCTCACGGCGTCGGCCGCCATCCGCACGGCGGCCTCCACGCTGGCGACCAGGTACTTGGCGTCGGGGTCGGGGGCGTGGCCGGTGCTCGCGCTCAGGTGCACCACCAGCCGCATGCCCGCGAAGCGGGCCGGGTCGATGAACGGCACCCGGCCCTTGTGCAGGACGACGGCGTCCACCCCGTTGTCGGTGAGCGTGCCCACCAGGGGGTCCAGGCGCTCGGCGGCCACGATCGGGCCGTCGGCGACCGAGTGGTCCAGCGGCACCACGAACAGCCGGTCGTCGCCGTGGCGGTGCAGGCGGCGCAGCCGCATCAGCGCCGCCGACGATCGGTATGGGGTCATGCTCCCAGGTCCTCTCCGTGCGATCGGTTCGGCGTGCGGGCGGGGCTCACGTCGCGGCCCCGGCCGGGGACGCGTCCGGGCGGGCGAGTCCGAACTCCTCGTGCACCGCCGCCGCGGCCCGCCCGACCGATTCGGCCGGCACGAGGACGCTCGCCCGGGACTGGGTGGTCAGCGCCCACTCGGCGGGGATGCCGCGCTCCTCCAGGGCGCGCAGGATCCGGCCGGTGTACTCGGGCCGGTTCAGCAGGCCCACGCCGACCAGGGACACCTGGCCCGCGCTCGCGTCGACCGCGTAGGTCAGGCGGGTGTGCGCGGCCGCCTCCCGCAGCGCCTCCTCCGCGGCGGGCAGGTGCTCGGCGCGGACCGCGAACTCCGACCCCGCCGCGCCCGAGGTCCACCCCACCGGCTCCAAGGGGATGCGGCGCTCGGCCAGGACGCCGGCCAGCACGCCGGTCAGCGGCCCGCCCGGGCCCTGCAGCAGGATGCGCGCCACACGCGGGGTGTGGGTGACGGCGACGGCGAATCCGGTTCCTTCCAGCACGTCGGTGCTCCCTCCGTGGACGACCGTCCCCGGGCGCCCGGAATCCGGCGCGGCGACGGTGATCGTGATGCCGTGGACGGCGGCGAGCTCCACCGCCCGGGCGTGCAGGACGCGCGCGCCGGAGATGGCCATCTCGCTCATGACCCCCAGCGGGAGCCGGGGGATCGCCCGCGCGTCCGGGACGGTGCGCGGGTCGGCGGTGTAGACCCCGTCCACGTCCGTGTAGATCGCGCACCGCGGGGCGCCGAGCGCGGCGGCGAGGGCGACGGCGGTGGTGTCGGATCCGCCGCGGCCCAGGGTGCGGGTGGCGCCGGAGGCGTCGACCCCTTGGAAGCCGGCGACGACCACGGCGCGTCCGGCGCCCAGGGCGGCGCGGATGCCCGCGGTGTCGATGCCGGAGATGCGCATCTCCCCGCCCGCGGGGGCGGCCGCGATCCCGGCCTGGGCCGCGGTCATCGACACCGCGGGCACCCCGAGCGAGCCCAGCGCCATGGCCATGGTCGCGGCCGAGGCGGTCTCGCCGGTCGCCAGGAGCTGGTCCGCCTCCCGGGGGTCGGGCGCGCCGAACGCCCCGGCCTCGGCGACCAGCCTGTCGGTGGTGTCGCCGCGGGCGGACACGCACACGACGGTGCGGTTCCCGGCCCGGTGCGCGCTCCGCACGAGCCCGGCGGCCCGGAGCACCTGCCCGGGCTCCGCGAGCGAGGACCCGCCGAACTTCTGGACGGCGATTGCGTTCATGGCGGTGTGGCGTCCCTTCGCCGTGGCCTCCGCCGGCAGGTCCGGGTCCGCCTGCCGGTGCCCCCGAGTCTGTGCCGCGGCCGCGTGCGCACACGTCACGTGTTCACGCGGTTCCGGGACGGGGGGACGGGCGCGGGCGCCGTCCCGCGTACACGTGATGCCGCGCGGGGCGCGCACCGAGCACGATGCGACAGGATCGGGAAGGAGCGGACATGAAACTGTGCTGGATCGACATCCGCGGACTGGGCGAGGCCAAGAAGGCCGTCATCGAGGAGGCGGTCCACCAGCGGGTGGACGCGATCGTCTCCGACGACACCGGGGGCCTCGCGCTGGTGCCGCCGACCGTCCGGCGGGTGTACCTGCCCCGCGGCGGCGTGCCCGGCGACGTCGCCGGGGCCGACGTGGTGCTGTTCCCCGACGGCGGGGTGCCCGCCGGGTTCGCCGAAGAGCACCCGGAGGTGGAGACCGGGCTCTACGTGGAGGTGGTCGACGCCCCGACCCTGGACGCGGCGTGCAGGGCGGCGCGGGAGGAGCGCTTCAGCGTGCTCGACTTCCGCGACCCCACGAAGATCCCCCTGGAGATCGTGCTGGCCGCCGCCCACGGTGCCGAGGGCGGCATCATCACCCGCGCGGCCGACGTGCAGGAGGCCGAGATCATCTTCGGCGTGCTGGAGCACGGGTCCGACGGGGTGATGATGGCCCCGCGCGCCGTCGGGGACGCCACCCGGCTGCGCGAGACCGCCGCCGCGCAGGTCCCCGACGTGGGGCTGGCCGAGCTCACCGTGACCGAGGTCGAGCACGTGGGGATGGGCGAGCGCGCGTGCGTGGACACCTGCACCTACTTCGAGCAGAACGAGGGCATCCTCGTCGGCTCCACCTCCAAGGGGATGATCCTGTGCGTCAGTGAGACCCACCCCCTGCCGTACATGCCCACGCGCCCGTTCCGGGTGAACGCCGGCGCGATCCACTCCTACACGCTCTCCCGCGACGGGCGCACCAACTACCTGAGCGAGCTGCGATCGGGCGGCCAGGTGATGGCGGTGGACACCTCCGGGCGCACCCGGATGGTGACCGTGGGGCGGGTGAAGATCGAGACCCGGCCGCTGCTGTCGGTGCGCGCGGTGGCCGACGGCGGCGAGGAGGTGAACCTGATCCTCCAGGACGACTGGCACGTGCGCGTCCTCGGACCCGGCGACGCGGTGCTCAACTCCACCGAGCTGAAGCCGGGCGACAAGGTCTTGGGGCACCTGCCCACCGAGGACCGGCACGTCGGCTATCCGATCGAGGAGTACTGCCGGGAGCAGTGACCCGCCGGAGACCGGAGGCGGGGCGGGGGACAGGGTGCCGCCCCGCCTCCGCCGCTCCCCGCCCGAGCACGGCGGAGGACACCCGCCGGCCGTGTCCCTCGGAGGGCACTGTCGGCGAATCCTTTCGCGTGCGTGTTCCAAGCCGTGACCCGGCCGGACGGCGGCGGGCCGCGCACGGGCCGATGTCGGGGCCCGTGCCGCCGAGCCCCTGCGCACCCGGCCGGGAGCGTTCGGGCGCACGGCCTGTCCGAGCGCGCCCGGTCCTCCCGCTCCACCGGTCCTCGTCCATGGGAAATCCACCAACAGTGTCCTCGGAGTGGTGTGTTTTCCATCGGCCCGGGTCGGCCCGCCGGTGACGGCCCCGGGGGGCGGGGTCGACCCGTCCCGACCTGAGACCCGCTCTTCGGCGGGACACCATCCACCCGCCTCCACCCGCCGGGGCCGCCGCCGGGCACGGCACCGGCGGTGGGCCCTCAGCCGCGGGCCGGCTCCGGGGTGTCCTTGGACCAGCGGTCCAGGAGCGCCCCCACGTCGCCGGCGCAGCCCCCGCAGCCCGTCGTGGCGCGGGTGGCCCGCGCCATCCCCGCGAGGTCGCGGGCGCCCTCCAGCCAGGCCTGCTCGATCCTGTCCCGCGACACCCCGTTGCAGCGGCACACCGGCGCCCGCCCGTCGCCGCTCCCGCCGCCCGCGTCCGCGGAGGCGAGGTCGGCGCCCAGGAGCAGTCCGAGGCGGTCGGGCGGGACCGGCGCGTCGGCGTCGAAGGCCGCGGTGACCGCCGCGGCCGCCCCCGGCAGGCCCACGACCACGGCCCCGCTCACCCGCCCCGCCCGCAGCAGCAGCCGGGCGTAGCGGCCGCCGGCCGGGTCGGAGACGGTCACCTCCTCCGGCGGATCCCCCGCGGTCTGTGCCCCCGGGCCGTCGCCGACCTCGCCCACGGACACCATCTCGATCCCGTCCGCCTTCAGCCGGGTGACCGTACGGGCGCCCCGGTAGGCGGCGTCCGGCGTGCGGCCGGTGAGCCGCCCGGCGAGCACCGCGGCCTGCTCCCAGCCGGGGCCGACCAGCCCCGCGCCCCCTCCGGGGTGCTCGGCGCAGTCGCCGATCGCGTGCACCAGCGGGTCGCTGGTGGCCAGCGCGTCGTCGACCAGCACGCCGCCGCGCACGGCGATCCCGGCCTCCTCGGCCAGCCGGGCCGAGGCGCGCACGCCGACGGCGACCACCACGGCGCGCGCCGGGACGCGCGTCCCGTCGTCCAGGTCCAGGCCCCGGCCGGGCACCCACGCCGTGCACGCGCGCCCGCTGAGGACCCGCACCCCCCGCCGCTCCAGCAGCTCCGCCAGGAGGCGGCCGCCCGCCCGGTCGAGCCGGTGCGGCATGATCCGGTGCGCGGCCTCCACGACGGTCACCGGGTGGCCGCGCACCGCCAGCGCCCGCGCCGTCTCCAGGCCCAGCGGCCCGCCGCCCAGCACGGCCACCGGGTCGCCGGGCCGGGCCAGGCGCGCGATGCGGCGGCAGTCGTCCGGGCCGCGCAGGACCGCCGCACCCGGACCCGGGCCGCCGTCCGGCGCCCGCAGCCCGGCCACCGGGGGCACCACCGGCCGCGCCCCGGTGGCCAGCACCAGCCGGTCGTATCCGAGCGCCCGCCCGTCCGCGAGGAGCACGCGGCGCCCGGACCGGTCCACCGCCGCGGCGTGCGCCCCGAGGACCGCGGTGCCCGGCCCCTCCGGCCGCGGCATCCCCACCTCCTCCGGGCGCAGCGCACCGGAGAGGACCCCGGGGAGCAGGACCCGGTTGCAGGGGCCGGGCTCCTCGCCCACGACGGTCAGCCGCACCCGGTCGCCGCCGGGGTCGAGGCGGCGCACCTCCTCGGCGAACCGGGCGCCGACCATCCCGTTGCCGATGACGACGACGCGGCGGGGACGGCGGGGGCGGTAAGGAACGGGGCGAGGGCTCACGGGTCACCTCCGGTGGGGCCGTCCGCGGGCTCCAGCCGGACCGCGGCGACCTTGAACTCGGGCATCCGGCTGACGGGGTCGAGCGCCGGGTTGGTGAGGTTGTTGGCGGACTGGCCGTCGGGAAAGTGGAACGGCAGGAAGACGGTGCCGCGCGGGCAGGCCCCCGTCGGCCGGAGGCGGACCGCCGCCGACCCCCGGCGCGAGACGACCCGCACCCGGTCCCCGGCGGACAGGCCGTAGGCGCGGGCGGTGTCCGGGTGCACCTCGGCGAACGCCTCTGGTTCGGCCTCGGCCAGCTCCCCGATCCTGCGGGTCTGGGCGCCCGACTGGTAGTGGCCCATGATCCGCCCGGTGGTCGCGGTGAGCGGGTAGCGGTCGTCGGGCGCCTCGGCGGGCGTGCCCGCCGGGGCAGCGGCGAAGCGCGCGCGGCCGTCGGGGTGGGCGAAGCGGTCGAGGAACGGGCGGGGCGTGGGTGCGCCGCCGCGCGGCACCGGCCAGTACAGCGCCTCGCCGGCCTCCAGGCGGTCGGCCCCGACCCCGGAGTAGTCGGCCGTCCCGCCCTCGGAGGCGGCGCGCAGCTCCTCCAGGACGAGGTCCGGGTCGGTCGGGAAGCGCTCGGCGGGCTGGCCGAGGCGGGCCGCCAGGGCGCCGATGACCTCCAGGTCGGTGCGCACCTCGGGCGGTGGGGGCAGGGCGGCCCGGCGCCGGAGGACGCGCCCCTCCAGGTTGGTCACCGTGCCCTCCTCCTCGGCCCACTGGGCGACGGGCAGGACCACGTCGGCGGCCATGGCCGTCTCCGACGGCACGAAGTCCGCCACCACCACAAGATCGGCGGCGGCCAGGCGGGAGCGGATCCGCCCCGCGTCCGGGGCCGAGACCGCCGGATTGGAGCCGAAGACCAGCAGGGCGCGCGGCCCGCCCTCCGTCCCGAGGGCGTCCAGCAGCTCGAAGGCGCTGGGGCCCGGCCCGGGGAGGTCGGCGGCGGCCACGCCCCACACCGAGGCCACGTGCGCGCGGTCCCGCTCGTCGTCGATGCGGCGGTACCCGGGGAGCTGGTCGGCCTTCTGCCCGTGCTCGCGGCCGCCCTGCCCGTTCCCCTGCCCGGTCAGGCAGCCGAACCCGGACCCGCGCCTGCCGGGCAGCCCCAGGGCCAGCGCCAGGTCGATCCAGGCCGCTGCGGTCCCGGTACCGGTGGAGTGCTGCTCGGTACCGCGGCCGGTGAGGACGTAGGCGCCCGGGGCTCGGCCCAGGGTCCGGACGGCCCGCCGGATGTGCGCGGCGGGCACGCCGGTGGCGCGCTCGGCGCGTTCGGGCCACCAGGCGGCCGCCTGCGCCCAGGCCGCCCCGAATCCGCGGGTGCGCCGCTCGATGTAGGCGGTGTCCAGCAGGCCCAGCTCCCGGGCGGCGTGCAGCATGCCCCGGGCCAGGGCGGCGTCGGTGCCCGGCCGCGGCGCCAGGTGGAGGCCCCCGCCGCGGAGGGCGGCCTCGGCGGTGGCGGTGCGGCGGGGGTCGACGACCACGAGCGCCGGCGCGGCCAGGTGGCCCATGAGCGGGGGCATGGTCTCGGCGGGGTTGGCGCCCGCGAGCAGCACGGTGCGGGCGCCCGCCAGGTCGGTGACGGGGAAGGGCAGGCCGCGGTCGGCGCCGAACGCGCGCGAGGACGCCGCGGCCGCCGACGACATGCAGAACCGCCCGTTGTAGTCGATCCGGGAGGTGCGCAGCGCCAGGCGGGCGAACTTGCCCAGCAGGTAGGCCTTCTCGTTGGTCAGCCCGCCGGAGCCGAAGACGGCGACCGCGTCGGGGCCGTACTCGCCGCGGAGGGCGGCCAGGCGGCCGGCGACGCGGTCCAGCGCGGTGTCCCAGTCGGTCGGGAGCAGCGGGGCGTCCCGGGAGGCGCGCATCAGGGGCGCGGTGATGCGGTCGGGCGAGGTGAGGAGCCCGGCCGCCGTCCAGCCCTTCCGGCACAGGCCGCCCCGGTTCACGGGGAAGTCGGCGGGGCGCGTGCGCCATCCCCCGCCGGGGGAGGGCTCGACGTGCATGGCGCACTGCAGGGCGCAGTAGGGGCAGTGGGTGGTGGTCACCGGTCGGCCGCCTCTCGGTGCGGGGCGCGCGGGCGCAGGTAGTGGCGGACGGTCACCGCGATGCACACGGCGTAGAGGGCGATGAAGGCGGCGTAGGCGTGCTCGGCCCCGCCCGTGGCCGCGAAGGACCGGTAGAGCACGAGGTTGACGAGCGCGCCGCCCAGGGCGCCGATCGCCCCGGTCAGCCCGAGCGCCGTTCCGGACAGGCCCCCGCCGTCCGGCCCCGCCGCCGGGCGCGCGGCGAAGACCGAGGGGATCAGCGTGAACACCGCTCCGTTTCCCAGGCCGCTGAGCAGGAACAGCGCAACGAAGCCCGCGATGAAGGCGGCGGGTGCTCCGGCGGCGGACGCCGCCAGGATGAGGCCGGTCCCGGCCGCCATGGCGGCGAACAGCCACGCGGTCGCGGCGCCGCCTCCGCAGCGGTCGGCGAGCAGCCCGCCCAGGGGGCGCGCCAGCGACCCGAGCAGGGGGCCGACGAACGCCACGGCGGCGGCCTCCGCCGGGGTGCGGCCGAACGTGCTCTGCAGCAGCAGGCCGAAGGCGAAGGAGAAGCCGATGAACGAGCCGAAGGTGCCGGTGTAGAGCAGGGACAGGCGCCAGAAGTCCCGGTCCGCGAGCACGGCCGACCGCGGGGCCGCCGCCGCGCGGGGCGCCGGCAGGTCGTCCATCGACCGCCGGACCGTCCACAGGGCCGCCAGCAGCAGGGGAACGTAGATCAGGGGCAGCACCCGGCCGTGCTCCTGGCCGAGGACGGCGGCGGTGGCCAGGCCGAGCAGCTGGACGGCGGGCACGCCGAGGTTCCCGCCGCCGGCGTTGGCGCCGAGGGCCCATCCCTTCTCGCGCCCGGGGAAGAACCGGTCGATGTTGGCCGTCGAGGAGGAGAAGTTGGCGCCGCCCAGGCCCGCCGTGGCGGCGAGGAGGCACAGCAGCCAGAAGGGCGTTCCGGGGCGGTCGACGAGGACGGCCGCCAGGGACGCGGGCACCAGGAGGACGGCGACGGCGGCGAGGGTCCACGTCCGTCCGCCGAAGCGGGCGGCGGCGAGGGTGTAGGGGACGCGCAGCGCGGCGCCGGTCACGGTGACGATGCTGACCAGCAGGAAGCCCTGCGAGGGCGCGAGGCCGAACCCGCGCTCGGGCGTCATGAACAGCAGCAGCACGGACCACATGCCCCACACGGAGAAGGCGAGGTGTTCGGCGAACACCGAGGCGCGCAGGTTGCGCAGGGCGACGGCGCGTCCGGTGGAACGCCAGAACCCCTCGTCCTCGGGGTTCCAGTGGCCGATGCGCCGGCGGTCGGGGGAGTGGGGGGACATCGGGCCGGGGCGAGTGCGCATGGTTCCGTTCCCATGGGCGGCTTGGCGGCGTTCGAGGTGTCCGGATTCGGGGCGTCCGGAGGCCGGTACCGCAAAGTCTGCGGCGGGCGGGCGCCCCGGGGCCTCACGGAATCCAGGGATCCCGACGGGGCGGTGGGGCCGCGCGGGACGGTGTCGTCCCCAGAACGGGGGATCGGCTCCGCGGGGCCTCGGCGAGGGGGCTATGGAGCGAAGGAGCGTCGGGACGCGGTTCCGCCCGATGGTGTCCGCTGGAGTGGTGGAACCTTCGGCCGCCGCCGCCGACGGGCGGGCCGCCGGTCGGGACCGGCGAAGGCCGGATCGCTTCGACCGAGGGCCGATGTGACCGGTCCACCTGTGCGGATGGAATCACACCACACCAACGGACGCGGCCTTCCGCCCCGCCGGTCACACATGTGCGGTGCGCTCCGTCAGAGCGGTGAGAACGTCCCCCGACCCGAGGAGCATCCGAGATGACCATCGCCTACATCGCCGTGACCCTGCTCGCCGCCGCCATGGTGGGGTTCTCCGCCGTCGTCCTCTATCGCGGGGTCGACTGGATCGCCCACTCCATGGAGATCTACGGAGTCCCCCGCTCCTGGTGGCCGTGGCTGAGCGCCGCCAAGGCGGCCGGGGCCCTCGGGCTGCTCGTCGGCCTCTTCGTCCCCGCCATCGGGGCGGCCGCCGGAATCGGCCTGGTCCTGTACTTCATCGGCGCGGAGATCACCGTCCTGCGTGCGCGGCGTTACTCCCACATCCCCGCGCCGCTGCTCTACCTGGCCCCCGTGGCGGCCTCCCTCTGGCTCGGCTCCGCCGTATGAACCTGCACGTGAACCGACACGCGCATCCCTGACCGGAGTCGGCCACGCGCCCTGTCGCCCGCCCCGGCAGGTGGCGGCGCCGGGGCTACCGACCGTGACGGTCGATGGACTCTCGGCCCTGTCCGCCCCGCGGCCGCCTGTTTACGGTCGCGGGGCATTGTCCGTGCGGTTCGACCATGAAAGCCGGAATCGATGACGACAGGGCCGATGAATGCGGAACCGAAGAGACCGGGGGCCAATGACCGCCCCGCCGGGCGGCACCGGGCCGCCCGGAACGGGGCCTGGGGAGGACTCCTCAAAGGGCTGAGACGGGAGGCCGCCCCCGTCCGGGCGGCAGGGGAGGCGGCCATGGGCACGGAGAGCGACGGGGTCGATGCCGTCCGGGACGCGGGCGGGGCCGCGAGCGCGGGCGGCACCGGGGGTGAGGGGGGCGACCCGGCGCCTCCGGCCGTCCCGGCGGGCACCGCCACCCGCCGCGGCTCCTGGGCGGGCGGCGAGTGGTGGGCCCCGCTGCTGTACCGGCTGGCGAGCGTGCAGCGGGCCGGGGCCGCGCACGGGCTCCTGGTCCACACGGTGGACCTGACCGGGGAGCGGCCCGCGATCATCGCCTCCTGGCCCGGCGGGCGGGAGCGACGGGTGCGCGTCGACGCCGGCACGGGGGCGGCGGCGCTGGTGGAGGCGCTGCGCCCGGGCGGCCCGGTAGTGCCGCCCGCCGGCGACGGCGGGCAGGCCGCCCGCGCCCCCGGGCCCGAGGCGTCCGTCCCGCTCCGCCACGCGATGCTGCTGGAGGAGCTGAGCGCGTCGTCGCAGGCCTGGTCGGCGCGGGCGGGGGAGCGCTTCGCGCTGCTGCGCATCGAGGTGCGCACCGGCGGCGGCCGGGCCGGGGAGGCGGTCACCTACCTGGCCGCCGAGCGCCCGGCGCGCGGCGACGCGGTGGTGCTGCGGGTGCCGCCCGCGGCGCCCGCGGAGATGACCGGGGTCGCCTACCGGGTCGTGGACCGCCTGCTGTGGACCCGCACGACAGGGCTGCCGACGCTGGGGCGCATCGCGGGCCGCGAGGCGTTCCTGGACTTCCTGCCCTGAGCACGGGGATCCCCGCGCCCCGGGCGCGGCGCTCCGGACCTCGGCGCCGACGCCCCGCCGCGGTGTGGGTCCCCGCGAATGTCACCGGTGCGCACTAGCGTCGGTGCATGGCAAAGGTCATCGTGATGTCATCGGTCTCGGTCGACGGGTTCATGGAGGGGCCGGAGCGCAGCCTGGCCTGGCACATGGTCGACGACGAACTCCACACGCACTTCAACGACGTCCTGCGCGGCGCCGGGGCGTTCATGTCCGGCCGGGTCGGCTACGAGCTGGAGGTCGAGGTGTGGCCGGAGGCCGACGCCGACCCCGAGGCCCCCGCCCCGGTCGCGGACTTCGCCCGCATGTGGCGGGAGAAGCCGAAGTACGTCTTCTCCCGGACGCTTGCGGAGGCCGGGTGGAACACCACGGTCGTCCGCGAGGTGGACCCGGAGCACATCCGCGGGCTGAAGGAGCTCCACGGGGACCTCTACCTGGGCGGAACCGACCTGACCGGAGCCTTCCTCCGACAGGGCCTGGTGGACGAGCTCCGGCTGTACGTACACCCGGTCCTCGTGGGCGGCGGCCGCCGCCTCTTCCTCGACGAGGGCGGCCTCAGGTCCCTCACCCTGGCCGAGCACCACATCTTCGGCAACGGCGTGGCACTGCTGCGCTATACCTTCCCATCGGATGAGAAGTGAACGGCCGGATTCGGTCACTATAGAGAGGGGGTTGCGTAGTAAGGAACGCCCAGGTCATGCATTCTTAGCCGATAGGGCTGGGGCGCGGAAGGCAGGAGCACGGGCTTCCCGACTGTCGGGGGTGAACTGCGAAAACTTGTGCGCGACGCAATTGGCCGCACGTCAACCAGTGGCTATGCTCCACGCGATCCACTTGCCAGTGACTCGTTGGTAAGGAGTTGCGTTGATGATCAGGAGAGGATTGCCTGGGTGCAGGCTGAAAGCAACTCGCATGCATCTCAAGAAGGGACTGCCGAATGTCTGAAGAAGATCGGAGTCTCAGGATAGGCTTCTACAAGAAGCGGTCAATTATATCTTACGGGCTTGTATCTATTTTCTTGTTCGGTACTTCGTGTTCTTGGCAAGGAGCTAATGACTTTCCATTTACTGGAAAAACGACAGATTCGGCCCCGACGGAGTCCAGGAGCGGTCATTCAGCAGTTGTGGCCCCAGAAGGAGTAGGTATTTGGGGAGGGCGAGGCCTTGACTCTGGTTCTGTCTCAAACGATGGGCTATTGTACAATCTGAGTGAAGATACTTGGGAATTGCTCCCTGAGGCCCCCCTGGAAGCCAGAATGCGCCATACTGCGGTACTAGCAGGAAGTGAGATGTTGATCTGGGGAGGTGACGCTCCGGAGGACAGCAGGAGTTTCTTTAAAAATGGGGCAGCGTTTGACTTTGAGAGTGACGAATGGAGAACACTTCCTGATGCGCCGGTGGCCCGCGCGTCAGCGAGGTCGATTTATCATTCCAATCGTGTGTATATTTTTGGTGGGAATGCAGATCCGGCCATAGGTGCCGAGAGTATTGACGTATTTTCACTTAAGGACGAATCATGGACTCGTCTTGATTTGGGGGAAAAAGTCCTTGGCCTGGCCGCACTAAATACTAGTACTCTTGTGGCTGCTACATTTGGGAACAGGGGAGATGAGGTCGGCTTACTTCGCGTGGATGTCGAAAGCGGTGCGATTAGTAGACTTGATCGCATCCCAGTATCAAAAATGGGAGGAAGTGTAAGTCTTGTGAGCTCGAATTCAGGAACAGTGTACGGGATAGTCGATGGTGATGATGCGACTTCTTTTGTAGAGATTGATAAGGAGGGGGTGCAAGCCAAAAGGGTAAGCGGTGAGTATGTAGGCGATATTGATTTGATGCAATACCCCCTGAATGTCGGAATGAGTTGGATTGACGGAGAATCTATTTATTCTATCTCGGATCGCGGAATCAGTCGATTGTCAATTCCGGGAATGAAATCTTATTCTTGGCGGTCAAGTGAGTTTCCCAGTAGATGCAATGGGGCTTCTGAATCCCTTCTTGGGGAGGGCGGGATTTTTATTTGGGGAGGGAGTGGATGTTCAAATGGCGAAGGGGTATCGGAAGGATTGCTTTATTCCTATTAATGCATGCTTATGTTGGCCGGTCCGGACTTGATCGAGTCCGATCGCTTGCGTGATTCGAGGGTGTGGATCACGCTCTCGAACTCGAACGACTTGAATGTGTCCAGGTGCGACGAGAACCTCCTGACTTAGTCGATGAGGTTCTCGGCCAGGTCGTTCGGGTCCTGTAGCGCCTTCTCGAGCGTTAGGTCGCTCGTGGTCCAGGACGACAGCCCGGCAGCGTCCGCGGTGCGGGTCTTGTTCTTTAAATGGGCACGCCGCTGCTGCTCACCTGGGTCCTGCGCGATGATCTCGGCCATCACCTTCCGGTGTGGGGCCATGGCGCGCTCCAGGCGGCGCAGCACAGTGAATCTCCCCGGGGTTGTTTAGAAACTCGCTTTCTGTGCTGTGACCTGTGGTTCCTGGGTGTTCCGGGCGTAGTAGGACGCCTCGTATTCGACCGGCGGGACGTGGCCGAGCTCATCGTGCAGGCGGGTGTTGTTGTACCAGTCCACCCACCCGTGGGCGGATGCGTAGGGGGCGGCCCGGCGGCTGGTGGACGAACCGGCCCCCTTCTCGCCGTCCGAGACCTGATCCTGGGACCGGACACCAGCAGGGGCACGAAGGATGCGGTGTGGCGGGTGGTCATCGCCCGCGCCCGCATTTCCTCTGACTGGACGAGCTGGGCCGTGGGATAGGCGATGCCCGCCTCCGAACCGGCCGCCCCCGGAATGGAGCCCGCGCCGCTGAGCGGGCCCGAACCCGAACTCGGCCCGGCCGACGCCCCCCGGGCCCGGCCCGGTGCCTGAAATCGGCACCGGGGCGGGAAAGGCGGAGGTGGGGAC
>NZ_JAQFWQ010000028.1 GCF_027706725.1 Nocardiopsis endophytica | reverse complement strand
AGCGGTGTCACCCCCGCCGAACACGACCACCCCCCACAGGCAGCCAGAGGCCACCCCACCGAAGGACCGGTCCCAGGTCGGGACGGGTCGAAGCCACCTCAGAACCGTCACCGGCAGGCCGACCCGGACCCGCAGCAGCGCGTATGGCCCCCGTGGCCACCGTGAACGCCGACAGCGCACCGCCCCGGCCCCCTCTCGGGGCGGCCGGGGCGGGCACGGCGGTGTGCGGCGGGGTCAGCGCGGCCAGGCGAAGGCCTCGCCGACGGTCGCGGCGAGCCGCAGGTAGGACTCCCGGGTTCCCGGGGCCAGGCGGTCCAGGTCGACCTCGGCGCCCTCTTCCAGGTGGGGGTCCCACGGGACCCGGATCACGGCCCGGCACCGGCTGGCGAAGTGCTGCTCCAGCTTGTCCAGGTCGACGCTGCTCTTGCCGTTCGTGCGCACCATCGACAGCACGACCACGGCGCCCCGCACCAGGTACCCGTACTCGTGCGCCTCCAGCCAGTCCAGGGTGGCGCTGGCGCTGCGCGCGCCGTCCACCGACGGGGAGCTGACCAGGACCACCTGGTCGGCCATACCCAGCACGCCCCGCATCGCCGAGTGCAGCAGGCCCGTGCCGCAGTCGGTGATGCAGATGGAGTAGTAGTGCTCCAGCAGCCGCGAGACCTCGCGGTAGTCGTTCTCGCTGAACGCCTCGGAGACGGCGGGGTCCCGGTCGGAGGCCAGGATCTCCAGCCGACTCAGCGCCTGCGAGGTGAACCCGCGGATGTCGGCGTACCGGGTGATGGTGTGCCGCTCGTTGAGCAGGTCCCGGATGGTCGCCGCCGTCTCCAGCCGCACCTTGTCCGAGAGCGTGCCCCGGTCCGGGTTGGCGTCGACCGCGAGGATGCGGTCCCCGCGCAGGGAGGCCAGCATCGACCCCAGGGCCACCGTCGTGGTGGTCTTGCCGACGCCGCCCTTGAGGCTGAGCACCGCCACCCGGTGGTGCCCCCCGGCCACGTGCGTGCGGGAACGCGCCACGAGCTCGTTGCGGCGTTTCTCGCTCGCCGACTCACCCGGGTTGACCAGCCCGAACGAGGCGGCGTGCACGGCGCGGCGCCACCCGCCCCCGGGCTTGCGCTTGCGGGGGCCGCCGCGCACCAGCGACTCCGCGTCGAGCTCCTCGGCGCTCGTCGCCTGCTGCTGGCCGACCACCTCGGGATAGCCGGAGTAGCCCTGCTGCGGATGGTGGTAGGACTGCTGGGCTCCGGTGGCGGGGCCGTACGAGGTCTCGGGCTGCACGCGCTGCATCGGTGCGCCCCACTGCCCCTGGGCGGGGTCGCCCCACTGGCCCTGCTGGGCGGGATCGCCCCACTGCCCGTACTGCGCAGGGTCCTGCACAGGCTGGGGCCCAGTGCCGTAGGCACCCGCAGGCGGCTGCCCCTGCTCGGCGGGACCATGCGGGTCGGCCTGCTGCCCGCCCCACTGGCCGGACTGTCCCTGATCGTGCGCCCACTGCTGCGGCTGCCCGAACTGCTCCGGCGCCCCTTCGGCACCGGGAGCGTACGGCGATCCCCCTTGCACAGCGGCCTGCGGCCCGGTGCCGTAGGCACCGGCGGGCGGCTGCGCCTGGTCGGCAGGAGCATACGGGTCGGCCTCCTGCATCGCGGGCTGCGGACCGGTGCCGAACGCACCGGCCGGCGGCTGCGCCTGCTCCGCCGGAGCATACGGATCGGCCTCCTGCATCGCAGGCTGCGGACCGGTGCCATAGGCGCCCGCCGGAGCCTGGCCATCCCACTGGGTGTGCCCGCCCTGGTAGAGGTCGGCCTGGGCGTGACCGCCGTCGGGCGCGTAACCCCCTTCGGCAGCGTCGGCACCCCCGTCCTGCACCGCAGGCTGCGGACCGGTACCGAATGCGCCCTCGGGCGGCCCGCCCTGGCCGTTCATCCCGTCGTATTCGGGGGCATACGGTGCGTCCCCCCGCACCGCGCCCTGAGGGCCGGTGCCGAAGGCACCGGCCGGGGGCTGCGCCTGGTCGGCAGGAGCGTACGGATCGGCCTCCTGCATCGCGGGCTGCGGCCCGGTGCCATAGGCGCCCGCCGGAGCCTGGCCGTCCCACTGGGCGGGCCGACCGGCCCCTTCCGGGCCGAACTCCTGGAACGGTTCCTGAGGGCCGGTGCCGAAGGCGACCGTCTGCGGCTCGGCCTGGACGGCGTACTCCTCGCCGACGCCGGGAACGAAGTCCTCCGCCCCGTCCACCTCCCGAAAGCGCGGAGGCTCGTCGATGTGGCCCTGGTCGGGACCGGCGTCCGGCGCCCCGGCTCCTTCGCCGTCGGTGAACACCGGGGCGTCGCCGACCACCGGCTCGGCCCCGGGAACCCCCTCCGCCGGAACGGGGGCCTCGGGCGCGAAGGCCTCGGGCTCGGGCTGGGCGGCCGACGGGAACGCGCTCCAGTCGTCCTCCGCGGACGGCACGGGGGCGTGTCCGGCGTCCGGATCCAGGCGCACCGTGGCCTCGGGATCACCGGCGTCGTCGTCCGGCAGCGGCGCGGCATCGGGGAGCGGCGCCTCCCCGTCCCCGGCCTCCGGGGCCTGAGGACCGGCGGCACCGTCCTGCTGCACTGGGGCGTCCTGCACAGGGGGCTCCTGCACAGAGGCGTCCTGCACAGGCGCGTCGGCGCCCTCGTCCGCCGCGTCCCACGGCTCCACGCCGTCGGCGCCCCCCTCCTCGGGGGCAGGCCCCTCCCGGTCCCCGGGCGGGGCGGTCGTGGCCAGCGGAGGAAGCTGCTCCGGCTCGGGGACGTCGTCCCCGGGGCGACGGTCGACCTCGGGCACGGCTTCGGAGCCCGCGGCGCCGTCGGCGGCGGGCTCGGGCCGG
Source organism: Nocardiopsis endophytica (assembly GCF_027706725.1). Lineage (GTDB taxonomy): Bacteria > Actinomycetota > Actinomycetes > Streptosporangiales > Streptosporangiaceae > Nocardiopsis_A > Nocardiopsis_A endophytica. The sequence goes on along the minus strand of NZ_JAQFWQ010000028.1, from coordinate 64,107 downwards.
ACGGGGTCGGCGGGCGGCGCCGGCTCCGCGGGCGGCGCGGGCGGAGGCGCCGGTGCGGCCTGCTGCGCCGGGTGCGGCGCGGGAGGCCGGTGCGCCTGCGGCCCGCCCGGCCCGGGCTGCGGCCCCGGCTGCGGACCGGGCGGCATCGGCGGCCGCCTCGGCGGTCCCGGCTGTCCCGGGCCGCCCTGCGGGGGATGGGCCCCCTGCGGACCGGGCGGACCCGGGTGGCGCTGCGGACCGCCGGGCCCAGGCTGGGGCCCCTGCGGCGCGGGGCGCCGCTGCGGTCCCTGCGGCCCGTGCGGGCCGTTCGGGCCGGGGGGACCCGACCTGGGCGGTCGGCCCTGCTGGTCCGACGCGCCCTGCTGCGAGCCGTCACGCGGCGCCTCACCCGAGGGCGGTCCCGGCGGCCCCTGGGGCCCCTGCGGGCCGGGCGGCCCCTGCGGCCCCTGCCACGTGGGCAGGATCAGGGGAGGCCCCTGGTTCGGAGGTGCCGGGTAGGGGCCGGTGTACGGGGCGCCGTCCACGGGAGGCGCCGGATTCGCCTGCGGAACGGGTGGGCTCTGCTGCTCCCTTGGACCCTGCTGGTCCTGTGGGCCCTGCTGGTCCTGCGGCCCCGGGGCGTTCTCGCCCGCGGGGGGACCGGGTGGACCCTGTGGCCCCTGGGGGCCGGGCGGCCCCTGGGGCCCCTGCACGGTGGGCAGGACGACGACGGAGGGCGGCGGCCCGTACGGCGGCTGGTGGACCGGTCCGTGGGGGCCGGGGGCGGGCGGCCCGGGCTGGTGGTCGTGCTGGACGTACTGCCACTGGGACCCGGCCTGCTGGTCGGTGGGCGCCTGATAGGGGGCGTTCTGCGGTACCGGCTGGGTGTAGGGCGCCGGGTGCGCCTGGTGCGGCCCCGGGGCGCCGCCGTTGTACGCGGCCGGTGCGGCCCCGGGCGGCCCTCCCTGCGCGGCGCCCTGGTGGGGGGAGGGGTACTGCCCCGGCGCCTGCTGGCCCGGCGGGTGGACGATCTGCGCCTCGGCGGGCTCCTCGGCCTCGGCCCCACCCTCGGCCGCGGCGCGCCTGGCCTGGTACTCGGGCAGGGCCTCCCACGGCAGCGCCGGACCGCGCCGCGCCTCCTCCTCGGCGCGCGCGGACTCCTCCTCGGCCTGCCCGTCCGCGGACACGGGCTCGGGTTCGGGCTCGTGGTACAGGGGGTAGCCCGGCGGGGGCTGCTGGTCCTCCCTGCCGGTGGGCACGGCGTACGGCGGGGGCGGTGGCACTCTCCCGTCCAGGGCGTAGGGCGGAGGCGGGGCGCTCCCGCCGTGGACGTCGGCCTCGTCCCCCGGCACGGCGGCCGCCCCATGGTCACGCCCGTCCTCCGGCGGACGCGGAGTGTGGGGCTCCGGACCGTCGTGATCTCTCTGTGCCACGGAGGTTCTCCTCAAGAAGCGAATCAGGGGCGTGAAGTGCAGGCCGGGGCCGAGACCCCCGAGGGGTCAGGGGAGGCGGGGGGTTCGGGCACCCAGCGTCGTCGGTTTTCTCACCTCAGTCAACAAAGATAAAACCCAGCGCCGAAGGCGTGACGCGCGGCCCGAGCCGCACTCGCCTCCCCCCGTATGACAGGGGTTTCCACGCCCGTGGTTCGCTCCGTCCGCCGACTTCCCCGCGGCCGGGTGCGGCCCCGCGGCGTCCCGGCCCGCCTTCCCCTCGGCCTTCCGTCCACGCCCGTCTCGGCCTCCCGTCCACCGGCACGCGCACCGTCCACACCTCCCCCTGTACCCCCGCCGTCCCCACCCGTCCCCGCCGACCGCCGGCGCACCGCCCTCGTGCGCCCCCTACTCCCTCGGACGCGCCCCCGCCCCCTCCGGCTCCCGGTGCCGTGCGCGCCCGAATCGGCCGGAAGATCACGTGGGACCGCGGTGTCGTCCGCCCCTCCGCTCTGGGTAGCTTTCATGGCATGCACGCGATCGAGATCCTTGAGCCGGGCGACCCGGACGTCCTCTCCTGGAACGAGGTCCCCGACCCCGTTCCGGGACCGGGGGAGGTCCTCGTCGACGTCGCGGCGACCGCGGTCAACCGGGCCGACGTCAACCAGCGCCAGGGCAGCTACCCGCCGCCCCCCGGCGCACCCGTCTACCCGGGCCTGGAGTGCTCCGGGCACATCTCCGCCCTGGGCCCCGGCACCGAGGGGTCCGGATGGTCGGTCGGCGACCCGGTGTGCGCGCTGCTCGCCGGCGGCGGCTATGCCGAGCGCGTCGCGGTCCCCGTCGGCCAGCTGCTGCGCGTCCCCGCCGGGCTCGGCCTCGCCGAGGCCGCCGCGCTCCCCGAGGCCGCGGCCACCGTCTGGTCCAACGTCTTCATGGTCGGCGGCCTCGCGGCCGGGCAGACCCTGCTGGTGCACGGCGGCGCCAGCGGCATCGGCACCTTCGCGATCCAGCTCGCCCGCGCCCGCGGCGCCCGCGTGATCACCACCGCCGGGGGCGGGGAGAAGGTGAAGCGCTGCCGGGAGCTGGGCGCCGACGCCGCCATCGACTACCGGTCCGAGGACTTCCCCTCCCGCGTCAAGGAGGAGACCGGCGGGGCCGGCGCCGACGTCGTGCTGGACATCATGGGCGCCTCCTACCTCGACCCGAACCTGCGCTCGCTCAACGTGGGCGGGCGGCTCGTGGTCATCGGCCTGATGGGCGGCCGCAAGGCCGAGCTGGACCTGGGCCGGATGCTGGTGAAGCGCCAGTCGGTGCACGCGACCACGCTGCGCTCGCGTCCCGTGGAGGAGAAGGCGGGTATCGTCGCGGGCGTGGCCGAGCACGTCTGGCCGCTGGTGGAGCGGGGCGAGGTCCGCCCGGTCGTGGACCGGACGCTGCCGCTCGCGCAGGCCGCCGAGGCGCACCGGGCCCTGGAGTCCGGCGACCACGTCGGCAAGATCGTGCTCACCGCCGACCGGCGGGCCGAGTCCTGAGGACCGCCCCGGCGGGCGGGGCCCCGCGTACGACCATCCGCGAGTGAGGGTTGCTATGAACAACGGATTCAGCGAAGAGGAGCAGCCGCAGGTGCTCATCGTCGGCCCCGGGGGCCACGACGGCGCCGACGGCGGGGAGTCCGAGGAGGGCGAGGGGCAGCGGCCGCTCAGCGAGATGGTGGAGCAGCCGGCCAAGGTCATGCGCATCGGCAGCATGATCCGCCAGCTCCTCGAAGAGGTGAAGGCCGCCCCGCTGGACGAGGCCAGCCGCGCGCGCCTGCGGGAGATCCACGCCAACTCGATAAAGGAGCTGGAGGACGGCCTGGCGCCGGAGCTGGTGGAGGAGCTGGACCGCCTGACGCTGCCCTTCACCGACGGCAACACGCCGAGCGAGCCGGAGCTGCGCATCGCCCAGGCCCAGCTCGTCGGCTGGCTGGAGGGCCTGTTCCACGGGATCCAGACCACGCTGTTCGCCCAGCAGATGGCGGCCCGCGCCCAGCTGGAGAACATGCGCAAGGCGCTGCCTCAGGGCCAGGACCCGCAGCAGGGCCGCTCCGGCCCGGGGTCGGGCCCCTACCTGTAGCGCCTGCGGCGGCAGGCGTTGATCTCGACGGAAGTGCTGCCAAATCAGCCGGACCGGCAGCACTTTCGTCGAGATCATCGACGTGGGGGCGCGCACTCGGCGGGGCGCCGCCGAACTCCGGACAGGACCTGAGGGCGGCGCCTCAGGACTTCACGGGCTCCAGCACGTCCAGGCCGACGTAGGGGCGCAGCGCCTCGGGCACCACGACCGACCCGTCGGCGCGCTGGTGGTTCTCCAGGATCGCGACGATCCACCGGGTGGTCGCCAGCGTCCCGTTAAGGGTGGCGGCGAACCGCGGCTTGCCGTCGGCGTCCCGGTAGCGGATGTCGAGCCTGCGCGCCTGGAACTCGGTGCAGTTGGAGGTGGAGGTCAGCTCCCGGTAGCGCTCCTGGGTGGGGATCCACGCCTCGCAGTCGTACTTGCGGGCGGCGCTCGTGCCCAGGTCGGCCCCGGCGATGTCCACCACGCGGTAGGGCAGCTCCAGCTTGTCCAGCATCTCCCGCTCCCAGGCGAGCAGCCGCAGGTGCTCCTCGTGGGCGTCCTCGGGCCGGGCGTAGACGAACATCTCGACCTTGTTGAACTGGTGCACCCGGATGATGCCGCGGGTGTCCTTGCCGTAGGACCCGGCCTCGCGGCGGAAGCAGGACGACCACCCGGCGTAGCGCAGCGGGAAGGACCCCGCCTCCAGGATCTCCCCGGCGTGGTACCCCGCCAGCGGCACCTCCGAGGTGCCCACCAGGTACTGGTCGTCCTCGGCCAGGCGGTACACCTCGGCGGAGTGCTCCCCGAGGAACCCGGTGCCCTCCATGGTCTCGGGCTTGACCAGCACCGGCGGCACCATGGGGGTGAACCCGTTGGCGACGGCCTGCTGCAGGGCCATGTTGAGCAGCCCCAGCTCCAGGCGGGCGCCCGGACCGGTGAGGAAGTAGAAGCGGGCGCCGGAGACCTTGGCGCCGCGCTCGGTGTCGATGGCGCCGAGCATCTCGCCCAGCTCCAGGTGGTCGCGCGGGGTGAAGTCGAACGCGCGCGGCGTGCCGACCTCCTCCATCACCACGAAGTCGTCGACGCCGCCCGCGGGCGCGCCCTCCTCCACGATGTTGGGCACCCCGGCCAGGGCCCGCTCCAGCTCACCGGAGAGCCGCCCGGCCTCGGCCTCGGCCTCCTTGACGTCCGCGGCCAGGCCCTTGGCCTTGGCCAGCAGCTCCTCGCGCTCCTCGGGGGAGGCCTTGGAGACGGACTTTCCCACACTCTTCTGCTCGGCCCGCAGGGACTCGAAGCGGGACAGCGCCGAGCGGTGGGCGGAGTCCAGCTCCAGCACGCGGTCGACGACGGCGTCGTCTTCCCCGCGGGCCCGCTGCGAGGCACGGAGGCGGTCAGGGTCGTCTCGGAGAGCGCGGAGGTCGATCACGTGTGCAGGGTACCGCCCCTGCGGGCGCGCCGCCCGCGCGCGGCGGGACAATCACCGGATGGACCTCGATCACTGGCCCCAGTACGGGCTGCGGCTCACCACGCCCCGGCTGGAGCTGCGGCTGCCGGACCTCAAGGAGTTGGACGCGCTCGCCTCGGTCGCCGCGGCGGGGGTGCACGACCCCGCCCGGACGCCCTTCGTCCATCCGTGGACCGACGCCCCTCCCGGAGAACGCGCCCGCAGCGTGCTCACCCACTTCTGGAAGACCCTGTCCGAGTGGCGCCCCGACTCCTGGGCCCTGCAGCTCACCGTGTTCCTCGACGGGGCGCCCATCGGCATCCAGCAGGTGTCCTCCACGGACTTCGCGGTGACGCGCGAGGTGTCCACCGGCTCCTGGCTGGGCCTGTCCCACCAGGGGCGGGGCCTGGGCACCGAGATGCGCTCGGCCGTGCTGCACCTGGCCTTCGCCGAACTGGGCGCCGAGTCGGCGCGCACCTCCGTCCTGGACGGCAGCACCGCCTCCCGCAGGGTCACCGAGCGGCTCGGCTACCGCCCCGACGGGACCGCGCGCGTCGCCGTGCGCGGGGAGCCGCGCACCGACCACCGGTACGTGCTGACCAGGGCCGATTGGGAGCGCAACCGGCCGGTGGAGGTGCGGGTCGAGGGGGCCGGAAGGTGCGCCGCGGCGTTCGGCGCGGAAAAAATCCGCGGAACCGCGTCATAGGTCCGGGGCCGCGGGGTCTCTACAGGTGACGGCGGGCCCGGACCGCCGTGCCAGTCGAGGAGGAGGGACCCGATGACCCTGACCTGGCCGATGAAGCCCCTCGGCGCCATGACGGCGGCCGAGCTGCTGGCCGCGCTGGAGCAGCTCGACGCCGTGGCGCCCGACGACGAGGCCCTGGGGGCCGCGGTGCGCGCCGAGCTGATGCGCGCGATGGACACCGAGCGCACCGGGCACGTCCAGCGCAACGAGCGCACCGGGCGGCCCGGGCGCACCGAGCACGCGGTCGGGCCCCGGGCCTGACCGCGGGCGCGCCCGCCGGGGATCCCCGGGCGGCCGAGCGTGCGCAGGGGGAGGCGCACCCGGCCGCAGGAGGGGGACGGGGACCCCGGTGGCCGCGCACTCATGCCCGCGCGGGCCGGGACGCCGTCTCTCAGACCCGGCCCGCGCGGATGTCCTCCAGCCACCGGGCGGCCTCCTGGAAGTCGGCCTCGGTGGTGCGCGCGGGCAGGAACGGGGTCAGGTCGGCGGTCTCGTCGGCGCGCGGGTAGCTGCCGAGGAAGCGCACGTCCGTGCAGATGCGGCGCAGCCCCATCAGGGCCTCGCCCACCGCGGCGTCGGCGACGTGCCCGTCGGCGTCGACGCAGAAGCAGTACCGGCCGAGCCCGTCCCCGGTGGGGCGGGACTCCAGGCGGGTGAGGTTGACCCCGCGCACCGCGAACTGGTCGAGCAGCTCGGCCAGCGCGCCGGGGCGGTCGTCGGACAGGAACGCCACCAGCGAGGTGCGGTCGGCGCCGGTGGGCGCGGGCGGCGGGCCGGGCCGGGAGAGCTGGACGAACCGGGTGGCCGCCTCGGCGCGGTCGCCGATGCCCGAGGCCAGCGCGGACAGGCCGTAGCGCTCCCCGGCGATGCGGGCGCAGATCGCCGCGTCGTAGGGGGAGCCGGGCTCGGCGACGGACTGGGCCGCGGCGGCGGTGGAGGAGACGGTGTGCATCTCGGCGTCGGGCAGGTGCCGGGAGAGCCAGCGGCGGCACTGGGCCAGCGCGTGCGGGTGGGTGGCGACCCGCTTGACGTCGCCGACCGCCGCGCCGTCCCGGGCGAACAGGGTGAACTCCACCGGGACCGCGACCTCGGCGGTGATCAGCAGCGGGTCGCCGTTGATCAGCTCGGCCATGGTGGTGGGCACACCGCCCTCCACCGAGTTCTCCAGCGGCACCACCCCGGCGCCGGCCTCGCCGCGGCGCACGGCGCCGAACACGGCGTCCACCCCGGCGCAGGGCAGGAGCTGGGCGTCGGCGGCCTCGGGCCGCAGGGCGCGCAGGGCGGCTTCGGTGAAGGTGCCCTCGGGGCCGAGGTAGGCGTAGCGGTTCGGCATATGTCGCAGGTTACCCCGGGGACGGGGGTGCGCCCGCGGCGCGCGCACCGGGCACCAGGGTGCGGACGGCGCCGCCCTCCTCGGGGGCCGGGAAGGACCCGGCGGCCTCGGTCTGCCGGCCCATGCGGGCGGCGCGGATCGCCCGGTACTCCTCGGGCGAGAGCTCTTCGGCCGCGCGTCCGCCCTGCACCGCCTTGGCGTAGGTGCGCGACTCGGTGCGCCCGTTGATGGAGGTGACGACGATGCCGTCGCCGGCCGCGTTGAGCAGGGCCAGCGAGAACGAGCGGGCGCCGGACATCTCCTCCAGCGCGTCGTAGCGGACCACGCCGACGTCCCGGATGGCCCGGACGTCGACGCCGCTGCCTTCGGGGAGCAGGCGGTGCACCAGGGCGCGGCAGTCGTCGGCGGCCCTGCGGGTGCGCCAGAGCGCGTATCCGCCGACCGCCAGGCCGCCCAGGCCCACCAGTACGCCGATCGCGGCGAGGATCGATGTCAGCACGGTGCGAGCGTACCGCTACGCGGGGCCCGCGGAAGGTGACTAGCGGTAATCTCTACGGCGACTTTGCTGGATTTTTCGCGAAACGGACCTTATGGCCACCGCGGCGTCCCGTCCGGTGCGGCGCGCCCGCCGGGCCAGCGCCGGGCCCAGCTCCCGCGCGGCCAGCGCCCGGCCCACATCGGCGAACTGGCGCGCCCGGTGCACCTGGGCGCGCAGGTCGGTACCGGTGGCGCGGTGCTCCAGCGGCACCTCCACCTCCACCACGCGCAGGCCGGCGTGCAGCACGTCGATGGTCAGGCCGGTCTCCACGCCGAAGCCGTGCGCCAGCGGCAGCGCGGACTCGAACGCGGCGCGGGTCAGGCAGCGCTGCCCGTTCAGCGGCTGCTCGGGCTCCCACCCGGTGGCGCGGCGGATGCCGTCGCGGGCCAGGCGCACCACGAAGCCGTGGCCGCCCAGGCGCATGCGGGTGGCGGGGAACAGGGCGACGGCCATGTCGGCGTCGCCGCGCACGACGGGCGTGATCAGCGGGGCGGCCCCGGACGCGGTGGCGCCCAGGTCGGCGTCGAGGAAGAGCAGGTGGCGGTGGCGGGGCGGGCCGCCGCCGGAGGCGCCGGCCTCGATCAGCCGCACCCCTTCGGCGCCGCTCTCCATGGCGGCGCCCTTGCCCCGGTTGCGGGCGTGGCGCAGCACCCGCGCCCCGGCCGCGAGGGCGGCCTCGGCGGTGCCGTCGGTGGAGCCGTCGTCCACGACGACGACCATGTCCACACCGGGCAGGGAGCGCACCGCGCGCACGGTGGCACCGATGCGCTCGGCCTCGTCCTTGGCGGGGACCACGGCGGCGACGCCCGGCCCGTGCTCGGCACTGCCCATCGGCGCCTCCGGAAGGTGCGGGCCTTGCATGGTGGTACCCGGCGTTGATCTCGGGGAAAACGACGCTACAAGCGCGGTTTCAGCGTCGTTTTCCCCGAGATCAACGGGGATCCGGACGGGGGCCGACCGCTAGGGCGCGGTCGTGGGGGCCTGGTCCGGCAGGTCGGTGGAGTCGGTGACGGTGAAGACCCCGTCGAGGCCGGTGACCTCCAGGATCTTGGTGACCGCGGGCCGCGGCGCCGCGAGCACCAGGTCGCCGCCCTGCTCACGGGAGCGCTTCATGGCCGACAGCAGCACGTTCATGCCCGTGGAGTCGCAGAACTCCACCCCGGACATCTCCACCACCAGGCGGTGGGCCCCGTCGTCGAGCGCGTCGACGAGGGCGCTGTGCAATTGCGGTGCCGTGTACAGGTCGACCTCACCGCGAACGGTTACCACCGCGTGATCCGCGTGAGACTGACTCGATATCTTCAACTCCACAGTCGTGACTGTAGCGGCACGGCGCGGAGCTGGCCACCTGGTGACCGGTGTTTCGCCTCATCACCCGGACATCACGCGCGTTCGGGAGGATACGAACGCGGGGACCGCGCCGTCCTCCCCCTCGCCCAGCTCCAGGACCGCCCACACGGTGGTGACCGAGCCGTCCACCTCCGTGCCCCAGCGGCGGGCGAGGTGCTCGACGATGCCCAGGCCCCGGCCGCCGAGCGCGGAGGGGGCGGGGCGGGCGATGCGCGGCAGGGTGGACGCGCCCCCGTCGCGGACCCGGATCTCCAGTCGGACCCGGCCCGGGGCGGCGGTCTCCACGTCCCAGGCCACCTGGACCGAGTCGGGAGGAAAAGGCGGGGGCAGCGGGGAGGCGTGCCGCAGGGCGTTGCTCAGAAGCTCGCTCAGCACCAGCGCGGCGTCGTTGACGCGCGGGGCGTCCAGGCCGCCCTCCTCGAGCTCGGTGCAGAGCCGCTGCCGCGCGCTGGTGACACTCGACGGCGCGTACGGCACGAGTACCGCCCTCGCCATGTCGTCCTCCCGTATTTCGCCCCGCACACCGGCGGCACAGCAGCCGTCCATCTCGCGCCCCGTCTCCCGAAAAACTCGGTCCGTCTTTCGCCGGTTATCGGCAAAGCATCGGCTTTGACGCCCGCCAGGGCCGAAATGCCCCGTTCACGGGGTGGGGAAACACCTCAGCACCCCTGGTCCGGGCCTTCGTCCGGCTCCGGCCGGAGGCCCCCCGGGACCGAAACCCCGCCCTCCTCGGCGCCCCCGGCCTCCGCGCCGCCCCGGGGAGGCGCCGAATGTAATGTGAGTCTCATCCGCGTCCCAAGGGTGCGTGCGGAGGCGGTCACGTCCCCGCCCTGGGCGCGCGCCAGTCGGCGCACGATGTACAGCCCCAGCCCGATGCCGCCGAACCGGCGCCGGTCCCCCGCCTCGCCCTGGACGAACCGGCCGAAGATGCGCTCCTCGTCCCCGGGGGCGATGCCCACCCCCTCGTCCTCGACGTCCACCACCAGGCATCCGCCGTCGACACCCGCGCGCAGCCGCACCCGGCCGCCGTCGGGGGAGTACTTGAACGCGTTCTCCAGCAGCTGGCCCACGATGACGTCGGTGGCCACCGGGTCCCCCAGCGCCGCGGGCAGCGGATCGGGCGCCTCCAGGCACAGGGTGTGCCGCGGGGAGAAGGAGGCGAAGGCCCCGGCCGCCTCCTCCAACAGACGCCGCAGGTCGAACGCCTCGGCCCCGACCCGCAGGTCGCCCCCTGCGGCCGAGCCCAGCAGCAGGTTCTCCACCAGCCGGGCCAGTACCGAGGAGCGCTCGGCGATGGTGCGCACCGCGTCCTTGCGGGCCGCGTCGTCGAGCTGCTCCCAGCGCCGCACCAGCGTCCCGGCGAACCCCTGCACCACGGTCACCGGGGTGCGCAGTTCATGCCCGGCCGTGGCCATGAAGAGGTCCTTCTCCTCCTCCAGCTCCTTGGCCTGGGTGACGTCCCGGAAGTCGACCACCCGCTCCTCGGTGCCGCCGATTCCGGTCACCAGGATCTCCACCCAGCGGCCCCCCGGAAGCCGGTGCCGCACCGAGGCGCCCTCCCCCTCGGGCAGCGGGAAGGGCGGGCGGCGCCCGGCCGCCCGCGCCGCGGGGACACCGGTGAGCTCGGCGGCGGCCCGGTTCCACTTGCGCACCCGGCCCTCGCCGTCGATCACCGCGATGCCGTCGGCGCTGGACTCGACCACCGCGTGCTCCTTGGCGCGGCGCCGCGCCATCTCCTGGTAGGCCATGGCGTTGCCCAGGGCCACCCCGGCGTGCGCGGCGAGCAGCTCCAGGAGCTCCAGCTCCACGTGGCCGACCCTGCGCCCGCTGTACAGGGCGTACAGGGCGCCGTAGGGGCGCCCCTGCACGGAGGAGACCCCCAGCGCGATGGTGTGCAGGCCGTCCAGGTCGGCCCAGATGAGGTCGTCGAGGCTGCGGGTGTCGTCGGTGGCGAGCAGCACCGAGCGGCCGCTGCGCAGCAGCTCCCCGAACAGGCTCGTCTCCAGCGGGGCGGTGTAGCCCAGCAGGCGCTCCGACAGCCCGGCCAGGCTGACCAGCCGCAGCCGGTCGCCCTCGATCAGCGCGAACCCCCCGGCGTCGGCCCCGGTCAGCTCGGTGAGGCTGCGGGCGATCCGGTCCAGCACCGCGCCCAGGTCCAGGTCGGCGTTGATGTCGGCGGCCACGTCGGTCAGCCGCCGCACCAGCCGGGCCCGCTCGGCCGCGTGCGAGCGCAGCTCCCCGTGGTCGGCGTCCCGGCGGAACACCTGCAGCCACCCGGCGGCGCCCCCGTCCTCGCCGCGCAGAGGCCCGGTGTCCACCCGCACGTCCACCGCGGTGCCGTCGCGGCGCAGCCGCCGGGTGAGCACGGAGACCGGCTCCCCGGCGCGGGCCCGCTCCAGCACCGCGTGCTCCTCGGCGAGCAGCTCGCCGGGGACGATCGGCGCGGGGCGGCCCAGGGTCTCGGCGGCCGACCAGCCGAACAGCCGCTCGGCCGCCGCGTTCCACGCCGCCACGCGCATCCGCGCGTCGACGGCGACGATCGCGTCCGGACAGGACGCCAGGACCGCGTCGGCGCTCACGTCCGGGCCATCGGGGGTCACCCGGCCATAGTGCCACCGCGCGGCCCGCGGATCACGCGGGTCAGACCACCTGGGGGTCGGCGCCGCCGTCGGCCTCCATCGGCCGGCCCGCCAGCGCCCAGGCCTGCATGCCCCCGGCGACGTTGGCCGCCCGCCACCCGGCCTCGTTGAGCGCCTGCACCGCCTGGGCCGAGCGGCCCCCGACCCGGCAGACCACGTACACCTGGCGGTCCCGGGGCACCTCCCCCGCGCGCGCGGCGAGCTCGCTCAGCGGGATGTGCACCGCCTGCGGCGCACGGCCCGCCCGCCACTCGTCCTGCTCCCGCACGTCCAGCAGGTACCCGTCCTCGGGCACCGTGCCGACCTCGACCACGGGAACGCTCTGCTCGAACACCAGGGACTACCCCTCTTCACGACGTCGGTTGGCCGGGGCCGCCGGGGGATCGCACGGCGGTGGGAACCGCCCGCGGGCGCCCCGCGTCCAAAGGGTATGCGCACGCATAGCCTCGCAACCGCGCTGGTCCGCTCAGGCGCGCTCGCGGCCGTGGTCGCCACGGCCGCCGCGTGCGGGGGGACCACGGTCACCGCACCGGACGACGAATCCGGCTCCGGGGGCTCCGGCTCCGGAGCCGCCCCGACGACCGAACTGGCCATCGAGATCACCTACGCCGACGACCCGCCCGCCGAGGGCGACACCGAGCCCAAGGACTGGACCCTCACCTGTGGGCCCGCCGGCGGCGACCACCCCGACCCCGAGGCGGCCTGTGCCGACCTGGAGGAGGCGGGCGCCGAGGGCTTCGAGGAGGTCCCCGACGACCAGGCCTGCACTTTCGAGATGGGCGGCCCCGAGGTCGCCACGGTGGAGGGGCACGTGGGCGGGACCGACGTGTCCACCGAGTTCAACAAGTCCGGCGGTTGCGAGATCGACCGCTACGAGCAGATGGGCGCAGTGCTCGCCCCCTGACCGGGCCCGTACCGGGGCCGCTTCCGGCCGCGCCCCCACCACGCGGCGCGGGCGCGCCCCGGCGGCCGCCCGGGGCGTGATCCCGGGCACACGCCCCGGGCGCAGGCCCCGGGCACACGAACAAGGGCCCCGCTGCCGGATCTCTCCGGCAACGGGGCCCTCTCCTGTGGGCGAGGAGGGATTTGAACCCTCACGTCCTTTCGGACACACGGACCTGAACCGTGCGCGTCTACCGTTCCGCCACCCGCCCGAGTGACATATACATGGGGTGTCCCCTTGCGGCGGCCACCCGGACCTTTGCGGTCCTTCCCGGTGCCGTCCGCTTGGCGACAGGAAAAAGACTAGCACGGCCCAGGGACCGCTCCGCACACGTTTTCCGGCGGCCCCCGGCGCCGCCCCGATCGCGCGCACCCCTCGGCGGGCGGTGCGTCCGACGCACGTGAAACAGTGGACGCGGTTACCCGGTTACGATCGTTCTAGACCGGAGTGGAGTAAGGGAGGTACCTCGTGGGAGTGCTCCAACGCTTCGAGCGGCGCCTTGAGGGCATGATCGAAGGCACCTTCGCGCGGGCCTTCAAGTCCAAGCTCGAACCCGTCGAGATCGCCAGCGCCGTGCAGCGGGAGATGGACGAGCGGGCGGCCATCGTCGCCCAGGGGCGCACCCTGGTCCCCAACGACTTCATCGTCGAGCTGTCCGCGGGCGACAGCGAGCAGATGGACGCCATGGCCGACAGCATCGGCCAGGAGCTCGCCAAGCTGGCCCGTGACTACGCCACCGAGCAGGGCTACTCCTTCGTCGGACCGGTGCGCGTGCACTTCTCCTCCGACGCCGAGCTGCAGACGGGCCGCTTCCGCATCCGCTCGGGGGTGGTGCGCGGCTCCACCGTGGAGAGCGGCGAGATCCGCCGCCCCGTGGGCGACCCGCCGCGCGGCGCCGAGTCCGCGCCGGGCAAGCCGCGGCTGCTCATCTCCCCCGGCGGCGCGGCCACCGAGGGCACCACCGCCGGGCAGGGGATGCAGCAGTCCTACGAGCTCACCACTCCGGTCACCCTCCTGGGCCGGGGGACCGACTGCGACCTGCGGCTGGTGGACAACGGCGTCTCCCGGCACCACGCCGAGATCCGCCTGGAGGACGACGAGGCCGTGCTGGTCGACCTCGGCTCCACCAACGGCACCTTCGTCAACGGACAGCAGGTGCGCCGGGTCGGGCTGGTCGACGGGACCCGCATCAGCCTCGGGCGCACCACGATGACCTTCCGCCGCGACTGACCCCCGGGCCCGCGGCCGGCCGCGGCGGCGCCCCCCGCGGGGTCCGCGCGATCGGTCCGGGATCGGGCGAACCGAACGCGCCCCCGCTGCGTCTGTAAGGGGGCGGAGCCCGCCGGGAACGGTCCGGGGGGACCGAGAACCGCGCAGAGCAGAAGAGAGGGAACCGACCAGGAGCTTCCGGGTCCGTTGGGTTTTTCCGACACGATCTCCTAGGGTTCGGGCCGAGAGAACGCGGCGGCGCCTGCGCCGCCCGCCAGAGCACGACAGGGGCTGAAGAGCAGTTCGATGTCCGACTTGACCCTCATGCTGATCAAGATCGCCTACCTGGCGGTGCTTTGGCTGTTCGTCATCTTCGCCGTCGGCGTCATCCGCACCGACCTCATCGGATCCCCCGCGAAGTCCAAACGGCGCCCCCGCCCCTCCCCCTCCGGTCAGGACGGCGGCGCGCCCCGGCGCCCCGCCGCCCCCAAGGCCCCGCGCGGGCGCCGCAACGAGCCGCGCACCCTCGTGGTCACCAAGGGCCCACTGGCCGGGAACTCCCTCCCCCTCGGCCCCCATCCGATCCTCATCGGCCGCGCCAACGACGCCACGCTCGTCATCAACGACGACTACGCCTCGGGCCGGCACGCGCGGATCTACTCCGAGAACGGCCGCTGGTTCGTCGAGGACCTGGGCTCGACGAACGGCACCTACATGGGCCAGCAGCGACTGACCCGCCCGCAGCCCATCTCGGTGGGGCAACCCATCCGCATCGGCAAAACGGTCCTGGAACTGCGCAAATGACAATCGCTCTCCGATACGCGGCGTACTCCGACGTGGGATGCCTCCGCGAAGGCAACGAGGACTCCGCCTACGCCGGCCCCTACCTCCTCGCCGTCGCCGACGGGATGGGCGGGCACGCCGGAGGCGAGATCGCCAGCGCCATCGCGATCTCGGCTCTGATGCCGCTCGACGACGACGTCCCCTCCACCGAGAACATGACCGACGCGCTGCAGCGCGCCGTCGAGGCCGCCAACACCACGCTGGCCCAGCGGGTCCGGGAGGAGCCGCGGCTGGAGAACATGGGCACCACGCTGACCGCGATGCTGTGGTCGGGCGCCCGGGTGGCCATGATCCACATCGGCGACTCGCGCGCCTACCTGCTGCGCGAAGGCGAGTTCGGGCAGATCACCCACGACCACACCCTGGTGCAGACCCTCGTCGACGAGGGCAAGATCACCGAGGAGGAGGTCGCCACCCACCCGCAGCGCTCCCTGCTGCTGCGCGCCCTGGACGGCCGCTCCCAGGTCGACCCGGACATCGCGATCAGCGAGGCCCGGCCCGGCGACCGCTACCTGCTCTGCTCCGACGGCCTGTCCGGCGTGGTCAGCGCCGCGACGATCCGGGAGACGCTGCAGGCCGAGCGGAGCCCGGACGCGGCCGCCCGCCGCCTGATCGACCTGGCCAACCGGGGCGGCGGGCCGGACAACATCACCGCCGTGGTCGCCGACGTCATCGACAGCGCCACCGACCCGCTCGGGCCCACCCAGGCCCCGTCCGTGGTCGGCGCCGCCGACCAGCGCCGCGAGCCCGCCATGACCCCGGACACCCCCGCGGGCCGGGCCCAGGGCCTCAACCGCTCGGCGGGCGACACCGCGGAGATGTCGCGCCCCCCGGGGATGGGCCCCGCCGGGCCCGCACCCGACGACGATGACGACGACGCCCCGCGCACCAAGCGCTGGTGGCCCATGATCGCCGTGTTCGTGGTCGTGGTGGCCCTGGTGGCGGGCGCCGGGTGGTACTTCGGCACCTCGTACGTGAACGGCCGCTACTTCATCGGCGAGTCCCAGCAGGGCGGCACCGTCGCGCTGTACCAGGGCATCAACACCGACATCGCCGGATACAGCCTGGCCGAGGAGGTCGAGGACACCGGCATCGCGCTGGACGCCCTGCCCGACACCGAGCGGGGCGCCGTCGAGCGCACCATCGAGTTCACCGACCGCGCCGAGGCCGACGGCCGCCTGGAGGACCTGCGCACCGCCGCCGACGAGGAGGCCCGGGCCGACCAGGGCGCCGAGGCCGATGCCGGTGCCGAGTCGGACAGCGGCGCCGGGACGGACACCGGCACGGAGGCCGGCCCGGACGCCGGCGCGGAGCAGGGTGCCGATCAGGGCACCGGCGGCGCCCAGCAGGGCCCCTCCGGGGAGTCGCGATGAGCACCGCCACCAACAGCCAGGCGCTGCCGCCGGTCAAACGGCGCAACGCCGAGCTGGCGATGACGCTGGCGGCCATCGGGGCGACCATGTTCGCCCTGATCGAGATCGGCCTGACACGCAACGGCCAGATGCCGCCCCAGCTCTTCCTCTACGGAGGGGTGTTCGGCGGGCTGGCCATCCTGTCGCACGTGTTCATCCGGTTCTTCGCGCCGTGGTCCGACCCGCTGCTGCTGCCGCTGGCCACCCTGCTCAACGGCCTGGGCATCGCGATGCTGTGGCGCCTGGACCAGGGGGGCATCGACCGGGCCGGGCCGATGAGCCAGCTCCTCCTGACCGCCGTCAGCATGGCGCTCTTCGCCGCCATCATCTTCTTCCTGAAAGAGCCCCGGACCCTCCAGCGCTACCCGTACATGATCGGGCTCGGCGCCGTGGTCCTGCTGCTGATGCCGCTCATCCCCGGCATCGGCATGACGGTCAACGGCGCCCGGCAGTGGGTCAACCTCGGCTTCACGACCCTGCAGCCCTCGGAGTTCGCCAAGATCGCCCTGGTGATCTTCCTGTCCGGCTACATGGTGAGCAAGCGCGACGTGCTCTCGCTGGCCGGCAAGCAGATCAAGGCCGGGCGGTTCACCATCCTGAACCTGCCGCGCATGCGCGACATGGCGCCGATGGCCGCCATGTGGGGCTTCTGCATCATCGTCCTGGTCATCCTGATGAACGACCTGGGCACCTCGCTGCTGCTGTTCGGCACCTTCCTGGCGATGATCTACGTGGCCACGCACCGGTCCTCGTGGATCGTCATCGGGCTGACCGCCTTCTTCGGCGCCTGCGCGGTGCTCTACCCGTTCGTGTCCCACTTCAAGGTCCGCATGGTGACCTGGCTGGACGCGTTCTCCCCCGAGGTGTACTGCACCGACGACGTGATCAACAACAGCCCGGACGCCTTCTGCAACGTCTCCGGCAACAGCCAGCAGCTCGTGCGCGGCATCTTCGCCCTGGCCGAGGGCGGCGTCACCGGCTCCGGCTTCGGCGGCGGCGACGTCGGCTACATCATCGAGGTGCAGAACGACTTCATCTTCGCCGCGTTCGCCGAGGAGCTGGGGCTGACCGGCATCATGGTCATGCTGCTGGCCCTCGTGCTGATGGTGGAGCGGGGCATGCGCATCGCGCTGGCCTCCAAGGAGCTGTTCATCAAGATGTTCGCCTCGGGCATCTCCTTCCTGATCGGCTTCCAGACCTTCGTCGTCATCGGCGGCGTCACCCGGGTCATCCCGATGACCGGTGCGACCATCCCGTTCGTCGCCAAGGGCGGATCCGCGCTGCTGTCCAGCTGGATCATGCTGGCCCTGCTGATGCGCATGAGCAACAACGCCCGCAAGCCCGCCCCCCAGGCCATCCAGGACGAGGGCGCCACCCAGGTGATCCAACGATGAACACGCCCATCCGCCGCCTCGCCTTCTTCAGCATGGCGCTGTTCGGCGTCCTGCTGCTCAACGTCACCTGGATCCAGGCGTTCCAGGCCGAGTCCCTGCGCAACCATCCGTTCAACGCCCGGCAGTACGCCGAGGTGCTGAACCTGCCCCGCGGGCCGATCGTCATCGGCGGCGAGGAGGTCGCCCTGTCCGAGCCGGTCGGCGGCGACAGCGAGAGCTACCAGCGCGAGTACGCCGGGGGCGGTCTCTACGCGCACGCCGTGGGCACCTTCCCGATCCGCGGCGACGGGGTCGAGAAGTCGGAGAACTCCCTGCTGGACGGCTCCGACGAGCGGCTGGCCGTGCGGAACTTCATGGACACCATCACCGGCGCCGAGCACCAGGGCGCCAGCGTGGAGATGACCATCGACCCCGCCGCGCAGCAGGCCGCAATGGACGGCCTGGAGGCGCTGGGCAAGAACGGGGCGGCGGTCGCGCTCGACCCGTCGACCGGCGCGATCAAGGCGCTGTACTCCAACCCGACGTTCGACCCCAACCCGGTGAGCGACGTCTCCAATCCGAAGGACGCGGAGGCCGCGTGGACCGAGCTCGCCGAGGATGAGCAGAAGCCGCTGCTGAACCGCGCCCTGAAGGAGCGGTACCCGCCGGGCTCCACCTTCAAGGTCGTCACCGCGGCGGCCGCCCTGGAGAACGGGGAGACCCCCGACTCGACCATGGACGCCCCGGCCAGCGTCAACCTCGGCGCCCCGCTGCCCAACGCCTGGGGCGGGCCCTGCAACGGCGGCGAGCCGGACAGCCTGGCCCACTCCATCGAGCAGTCCTGCAACACCTCCATGGCCAACTGGGCCATCGAGCTCGGTGACGACAAGATGACCGAGCAGGCCGAGAAGTTCGGGTTCAACCAGGGCGAGATCCAGACCCCGGTCCCGGCCCTGGAGAGCCTGTACCCCAACCCCTCCGGCGACCGGAACCTCCTCGGCCGCTCCGGGATCGGGCAGGGCAACGTCGAGGCGACGCCGCTGCAGATGGCGATGGTCGCCTCGGGCATCGCCAACGGGGGCGAGATCATGACGCCCTACCTGGTGGAATCGGTCAAGGACTCCGACCTGTCCACCATCGAGGGCCACACCCCCGAGACCTTCTCCGACGCGGTGAGCGGACAGACCGCCGACCAGCTGAAGGACATGATGATCCTGGTGACCGAGGGGCAGGACGCCTCCGGCCCCCAGGGCGCCATCCCCGGCATCCAGGTGGCCGGCAAGACCGGTACGGCCGAGACCGGCAGCGGCCCCACGCACAACTGGTTCATCTCCTTCGCACCCGCGGACGACCCCCAGATCGCGGTCGCCGTCGTCGTCGAGCACGGCGGCATGAGCGGCGGCACCGCCGCGGCCCCCATCGCCAAGGGCATCATGGAAGCTGTGATCGACGAGTGAGCGACAACGACCCCGGCGGCGGCACCCCCGACGACCCCACGGGCCTGTCCGGGACCGTCCTCAGCGGCCGCTACCAGCTCGATGAGCAGATCGGCTCCGGCGGCATGGGCACGGTCTGGCGCGCCACCGACACGCTGCTGAACCGCCCCGTCGCGGTGAAGCTCCTGCACCCGGCGCAGATGGCCGAGCCGACCTCGCGGGAGCGGTTCCGCACCGAGGGGCGGATCACCGCCGGCCTGTCGCACCCGGGCATCGCCCAGGTCTACGACTACGGCGAGCAGGACGACCGCGCGTACCTGATCATGGAGCTGGTCCCCGGGGAGCCGCTCTCCTCCATCCTCAAGCGCAACGAGGGGCTGGAGCCCGGCGTCACCCTGGACATCCTGTCCCAGTCGGCGGCCGCGCTCGCCGCCGCGCACGCCCGCGGCGTGGTGCACCGCGACATCAAGCCCGGCAACCTGCTGGTCACCGACGACGGCACGGTCAAGCTCACCGACTTCGGCATCGCCCGCGGCGACCAGTCGGTGACGCTCACCCAGACCGGCATGGTCATGGGCACCGCCCAGTACATCTCCCCCGAGCAGGCCTCCGGCCGCCCGGCCACGCACGCCTCGGACATCTACGCGCTCGGCGTGGTCGCCTACGAGTGCCTGGCCGGGCAGCCGCCGTTCACCGCCGACAGCCCGCTGGCCCTGGCGCTCGCGCACACCCGCGAGCCGCCCCCGCCGCTGCCCGAGCACCTTCCCGGCCCACTCACCGACCTGGTGGAGGCGCTGCTGGCCAAGGACCCGGCCGAGCGGCCGGAGTCGGCGGGCGAGGTGGCCCGCGCCGCCCAGGCGCTCCGCCACGGTGCGCCGGACCTGGGCGCCACCACCGCGATGGACCTGACCGACCCCACCCGCACCGTGGTGGCCGACCCGGCCGCCCGGCGCACCGCCACGGGGTCCTGGTCCGCGGACCGGGCCACCTCCTCGGATAGGCTGGCCCGCGGGTCCGGCGGACCGCGCAGCCGGCTCCCGCTGGTGATCGCGGCCGTGGTGGCCGCGGTGGCGGTGGTGGTCGGGGTGGCCTTCGCCGGGGCCCTGTGGAACAACGACGGCCAGGAGGGCCGGAACGTCGGCAACAGCCGCGACGCCTCGCCGACGGCGACGCCCACCGGCTCCGACCGGCCGACGGAGCAGGAACAGCAGGACACCCAGGACGACGCGACCGGGACCGGCACCGACGGCACCGGCGGCTACACACCGCCCCAGACCGGAGGCGAGCCGACGATCACCCAGGAGCCGCCGCCCAGCGGCGGCCCCGACGACGACGGCGGCGGCACCGACGGGGGGACCACGCCTCCGCCCGACGACGGCGGCGACACCGGCGGCGGGACCACGCCCCCGCCCGACGACGGCGGCGACACCGGCGGCGGGGACGAGGAGCCCGGCGGGGGGACCGACACCGGCGGCGGGGACACCGGCGAGACCCCCTGACCCGACGACCCACCCAGAAGGTACCGACGGGGCGCCCGGCCACCGCGACGACATAAGGAACTGTTCAGCACATGTCACAGCCACGGCTCTTCGGCGGACGCTACGAGCTCGACGCCCTCATCGGGCGCGGCGGCATGGCGGAGGTCCACCGCGCGCGCGACCTGCGCCTGGACCGGCTGGTGGCGGTGAAGACGCTCCGCGCCGACCTGGCGCGCGACCACACGTTCCAGGAGCGCTTCCGGCGCGAGGCGCAGTCGGCGGCGTCGCTGAACCACCCGTCGATCATCGCGGTCTACGACACCGGCGAGGACATGGTGGACGGCGTCCCGCTGCCGTTCATCGTGATGGAGTACGTCGACGGCCGCACCCTGAAGGAGATCCTCGACGACGGCCGGAAGCTGCTTCCGGAGCGGTGCGCCGAGATCACCGGGGGCATCCTGCGGGCGCTGGAGTACAGCCACCGCAACGGCATCGTGCACCGGGACATCAAGCCCGCGAACGTGATGCTCACCAAGCAGGCCGAGGTCAAGGTGATGGACTTCGGCATCGCGCGGGCGATGAACGACAACCAGGCCACCATGACCCAGGCGTCCCAGGTCATCGGCACGGCCCAGTACCTGTCCCCGGAGCAGGCCCGCGGTGAGCGGGTGGACGCCCGCAGCGACATCTACTCCACCGGGTGCGTGCTCTACGAGCTGCTCACCGGCGGCCCGCCGTTCACCGGCGACTCCCCGGTCTCCATCGCCTACCAGCACGTGCGCGAGGACCCGGTGCCGCCGGCCGACGTCGACCCGGAGATCCCGGAGTGGCTGGACGCCGTGGTGCTGCGCTCCATGGCCAAGGACCGGGACGAGCGGTACCAGAGCGCCGAGGAGATGCGCCAGGACCTGGAGCGGGGCCTCCAGGGCATGCAGCCCGCGCCCAGCACCATGGCCATGGGCGCGGCCGGGTCCACCACGGCGCTGCCGCCCGTGGACGAGGACCGCGGGTACGACCGCTACGACGACGACTACGACCGCCGCGACGGCAAGGGCGGCAAGGCGGCCCTGTGGACCGTGCTGGTGCTCGCGCTGATCGCCGCGGCGGCGCTGGTGGGCTTCCTGCTCTTCATGAACAACGGGAACGACGGCGGCGGGGGCGGCGATACGCCCGACACCATCAGCGTTCCCGACGTCTCGGGCTCCTCCTTCGACGACGCCGAGCAGACGCTCCGGGACGAGGGCTTCACCGGGGACATCTCCCAGGAGGCCGAGCCCAGCGAGGACTTCGACGAGGACCAGGTCACCCGGACGGACCCCGAGGCGGGTGAGGACGTCGCCGCGGACGACGCCATCACGGTGTACGTGTCGTCGGGCCCCGAGGCGGTGCAGGTGCCGAACCTGGAGGGGATGGCCGAGGACACGGCCCGGCAGACGCTGCAGGACAACGGCCTGTCCGTCGGGCAGGTCAGCCGCGAGGAGTCCGACCAGTACGAGGAGGGGGTCGTCATCCGCTCCTCGCCGGGGTCGGGCGAGGACGCCGCGCCGGGCAGCGCGGTGGACCTGGTGGTGTCCGAGGGCTCCGGGCAGGTGCAGGTGCCCGACCTGAGCGGGCGCACCCAGCAGGAGGCCGCCCAGCTGCTCTCCGACGAGGGCCTGAACAGCTCGTTCCAGCAGGCCGACAGCGACGAGGCCGAGCCCGGGCGGGTGATCGCCCAGGATCCGGCCGCCGGCGAGGAGGTCGCCCCGGGGACCCTGGTGACCGTCACCATCGCGCGTGAGCCGCAGAGCCCTCCGCCCGACGGGGACGACGGCCAGAACGGCGGCGGCCAGGACGGAAACGACGGGGGCCAGGACGGCGGCGACGGCCAGGGGGACGAGGCCGGCTGGGACGTCCCGGCGTGGGGCCGCAGGGAGTGACCCGGGCGTACACTGGACCCCGCAACGCGCCCGTTCCGGCCGATTGGTAATTGGAGCAGCGACCGTGCCCAAGTCCCGCAACGATCGCAAGAGTAAGGCCAAGAAGGCCGTCTACACGCCTCCCGCGGAGGCGGTAAAGCCCAAGATCAGCCCCCGCTGGCTGGTGCCGACCATGCTCACGTTCGGCATCGCCGGCGTGCTGTGGATCGCCACCTACTACATCGCCGGCGTGGACGGGAAGATCCCGTTCATGGCCGATCTGGGCAACTGGAACCTGGCCATCGGCTTCGGCGGGATCATCATCTGCGTCATCTTGTCCACACGCTGGCATTGACCCCGTTTCCCCTGCTCACTGGGGGGAATCGGACGTTTGTCCACAACCCGGCACGGTTCTGTCCACATGGTTGTCCACAGGCTGTGGGTAGGTGTGTTCGACTCGCGGCGGCGGCGCTGCGGGCCCCGGGGTGTGCCCGCCCGCCGGTCCGCCCCCCACACGGCGAAGGGGCGGGACCCGCGTCCCGCCCCTCACCGTTCCGGTCCGCTCAGGCGGCCCCGAACGCGCCGATCAGCGCCACCGCGCTCGCGACCGCCACGGCCGCGATGAGCAGCGCCCAGCCGGCGGCGACCAGCAGGTGGACCGCCCCCGGTCCGGAGCCGCTCCCCGGCCGCCCTTGGCCGCCCCGGGGCAGGTAGCCGAACCCGGCGCCCAGCGCCAGGCCGGTCAGCAGCCCGCCCACGTGGGCGGTCCAGGCGATGTTCAGCCCCGGCAGGAACGTGATCACCAGGTTCACCGCCAGGAGGAGCAGCACGAACCGGGTGTCCAGGCCGAGCCGCCGGCCCAGCACCAGCACCGCGCCGAAGAGCCCGAACACCGCGCCCGAGGCGCCCACCGACAGCTGCGGTACCAGGGTGCCGGTCGCCAGCCCCGTCACCGCGGTCACCAGCACGGTGACCGCCGAGCCGCCGAGGGCGCTGAGCAGCCACAGGGCCGCGTACCGCACGTGCCCCAGCCAGGCCTCCAGCTGGCGCCCGACCACGAAGAGCGCGAACGCGTTGAAGGCCAGGTGCATGACCCCGCCGTGCAGGAAGGCGGCGGTGATCATCCGGTACCACTCGCCGCCGAAGACCGCGGCGAGCGCGTTCATCCCGAACGCGCCGGTGATGCTCCAGTCCACCGTCTGCAGGAGGTACCCGGCCGCCATCAGCCCGAGGAACGTCCAGGTGGCGTACGGGGCCGTGGTCGGGCGCCCGCCGAAGACCGTGCGCGGGGCGCGTACCCTGCGGTTCGCCTCCGCCACGCACTCGGGGCACTGGTGGCCCACCGAGGCGTCGTTCATGCAGTCCGGGCAGATGCGCCGCTCGCAGCGGGTACAGGTGATGCGGGCCGGGCGGTCCGGGTGCCGGTAGCACACCGGAGCCGCGCCCGGCCCGGAGGAAGGGGTGGGGTGTGCGGCCATTGCGGGCCTAGCGCTCGATCTGGACGGACTCGATCGTGACGTCCTCCAGCGGGCGGTCCTGCGGGTTGGTGGCGACCTCGGAGATGGCCTGGACGATCTCGGCGCCCTCGGCGACCTCGCCGAAGATGGTGTGCCGACCGTTCAGCCAGTCCGGGGTTCCCACGGTGATGAAGAACTGCGAGCCGTTGGTGTTCGGCCCTGCGTTGGCCATCGCCAGCAGGTAGGGGCGGTCGAACTTCAGGTCGTCGCGGAACTCGTCCTTGAACTTGTACCCGGGGCCGCCACGGCCGTTGCCCAGCGGGTCGCCGCCCTGGATCATGAAGTTCTCGATGACCCGGTGGAAGATGGTGCCGTCGTAGAGCCTGCCGTTGCTGGGCCTGCCCGTGGTGGGGTCGACCCACTGCTTGGTGCCCTCGGCGAGCCCGATGAAGTTCTCGACCGTCTCCGGGGCCTCGTCCGCGAAGAGCGTGACGACGATCGTCCCCTTGTTGGTGTTCAGCCGCGCCTTGGGCCGGCCGTTGACGTCGGTCACCCGCGTCCCTTTCCATTGCCGTTGCTTACGCCCCCACCGTACCGGGCCCAGGGCGGGCGTCCCGAAGCCTTCGCCCATGGGCCCCGCGCGGCCGCCGCCCCCTGCCCGCCGCGCCGCCCGGGCTGCCGCCCCGGCGCGGAACGCCCGGGCGACCTGCGACGTCAGAGGAGGGAGCGGAGGGAGCGGAATGCGTGTTGAACACCCGGTGTCGGCCTTAGGACACCTATGTTGATATAACGCGCGTATAACGCCCGCTCAGCCCTCATCCCGGCGAAGGGGTGATCGCCGGTGTGAGCGGCAAGACCCCGCCCGGGCGCATGGAAACCGGTGCGAGCGGGCAGGGGGTTGTCCACATCCTTCGGAGAAAGGGAGTTCACCGTGGCCATCCAGATGAAGCGTCGCAAGGCGGAGGTGGACGCGGAGGCGGCGATGGCGCGTCTTCAGGAGCTCGCCCGGGAGCAGAGGGAGCGTCTGGGCCCCTACGCCGACCAGGCGAGGGCGGGTGCCGAACGCGGCCTGCTGCGCGCCCGCGGGTGGACCGCGCCGCGCCTGGAGTCCGCCGCACTGCGGGTCGAGGACACCGTCGCCCCGCGCGTGGCCGACCTGCTCACGACCGCCGCCCAGCGGGTGGAGCCGAACCGGACCCGCCGCGGGCTGATCGCGGCCCGCCACAGCGGCCGCCGCGTGCCCAAGGCCGTGGTGTTCGCGGGGGTGGCCGCGCTCGGCGCCGCCGCGGTGTACGGCGCCATCCGGCTGCGCAAGGCCGCCCAGGACGCCGAGTGGCAGGAGAACCTGGACCAGGCCCGCGAGCAGGTCCGCGAGACCCGCGAGCAGCTCCAGTCCAAGGCCCGCGAGGCCAAGGAGGCCGCCAAGGCCAAGACCGGGGAGGTCGCGGGCGTCGGCGCCGGCCCCGAGGCCGACGGCGCCGCGAAGAAGTAGGACGGGCCGTGGGTCCGGGCCGACGGGGGCCGCCGCACCGGTAGCGTGCGGCGGCCCCCGTCATGTCGGGACGGCGCCGACGAAGCCCGGGCCATCGGCCCATGCGGCAGCGCCGTCCGGCGCGCGGGTGGTCGCCGCGGTGGGCGGCGACGGAGTGAAAGGGGCGATTCCCCGGCCCTGCCCGCCAGTGCCGGGTCACTCGCGGTCCGGGTGGGCGCCTCGGGCGGCCAGGGCCATACGGAGTGGCGGTTCCACCACCTGATCACCTCTGAGGCGATCCTTTCACCACACCGGATACCCCACTTCGCATATCCGCCCGCCATGCCCGGTATGCGCCGCCCGTCGGCCCGGTGCACCCCCTCCCCCTGCCTCCCGCCGTCGGCGTGATCCGGGACTCTCTCGTCGGCCCTTCACAGTAGACAGACCTGTCTGTCTATACTCCTCCCATGACGACCGCACCCACCACCGCCCCGTCCGCCACGAGCGGGGCTCCGCCCATCGGGTCCCTTCGGCTCGCCGCGTCCGGAATGGCGCTCATCGCCGTCACCTACGGCATCGCCCGCTTCGCCTACGGCCTCTTCGTGCCCGCCTTCCGGGAGGAGTTCGGGCTCGGGGCCGCGGCGGCCGGGCTCATCGCCTCCGGGAGTTATGCCGCCTACTGCGCCGCGATCGCCGCCTCCATGCTCCTGTCAGGCCGTTTCGCCCCGCGCCGGGTCGCCGTCGCCGCCGGGGCCCTGGCCACCACGGGCACCACCCTGGTCGCGGTCGCCCCCTCGCCCTCCATCCTCGCCCTCGGCTTCCTCATCGGGGGCGCGAGCACCGGTCTCGCCTCCCCGCCCCTGGCCGAGGCCGTCGCCCACCGGGTCTCCCCCTCCCTCAGGGACCGCGTGCAGAACGTCGTCAACGCCGGAACGGGGGTCGGCGTGGCCGTGTCGGGGCCGGTCGCCCTGCTCGTCGGCGCCCAGTGGCGCCCGGCCTGGCTCGCCTTCGCCGTGCTGGCCCTGGCCGCCACACTGTGGGCCGCTCGAACGGTTCCGCCGGGGCCCACGCGGCCCGGGGGACCCGCCGGGGCGGGAGGGACTCGGTCGGTCCTCGCGGGCCTGCTGCCCGCACCGCTCCTGCGCCCAGGGGCCGGCCGCATGCTCACCGCCGCAGCCGCCATGGGCGGGGCCGCGTCGGCCGTGTGGACCTTCGGACGCGAGCTCGCCGTGGCCGAGGCCGGGCTGGGGCCCACCGCCTCGGTCGCCATGTGGATCGTCCTGGGTGCGGCCGGGACCCTCGGGGCGTTCACCGGCGAGCTCGCCTCCCGGGTGGGCCTCCGGCGTGCGTGGGCCCTGGCCATGCCCGCCCTCGCCGCCGCCACCGCCGCGCCGGCGCTGGCCCCCGTTCTCGCCCCCGCGGCGGCCGCCCCGGCCGCGTTCGCCGCGGCCGCCCTGTTCGGCGCCGTGTACACCGCGCTCACCGGGCTGCTGCTCCTGTGGGGCACCCGCCTGTACCCGGACGCCCCCTCGTTCGGGGTGGGGGCGGCCTTCTTGATGATCGCCGCCGGTCAGACCGCCGGGGCGCCGCTGGCCGGGCTGGCCGCCGACACGTGGTCGCTCACCGCCGCGTTCGCGCTCGCGGCCGTCGCCGCCGCACTCGGCGCCCTCATCCGTCCGCGGGCCGGTGCGCGGCGATGAGCGCCTCCGCCGCGCCGCGCGCCGCCCCCATCGCCCGGGCGCGGCCGTCCACGACGGCGGCGACGGTCGCCCCCTCGAACACGGTGAAGAGCTGCTCGGCGAGGGCCCCGGCGTCGCTCACACCGAGGTCGGCCGACAGGTCGCCCAGGTAGGAGCGCATCCACCGCTTGTGGTCGGCGATGACGGCCCGCCCCGGGTGCCCGGGGTCGGGCAGCTCCGCGGCGGCGTTGACGAAGGCGCACCCGCGGTACGCCTCGACCTCGCCCTCCAGCCAGGCATCGAGGGTGTCGAGCACTGCCGCGATCCGCTCGTTCGGGCCGGTCCGGTCCTCGACGGCAGCGGTGAGGCGCTCCCGCCACCGGCGGTCGCGCCTACGCAGGTAGGCCGCTACGAGTTCGTCCTTGGAGCCGTAGTGCTTGTACAGGGTCATCTTCGCCACGCCCGACCGGGCGATGACGGTGTCGACGCCGGTGGCACCGATCCCGTGCTCGTAGAACAGTTCGGAGGCCGTGTCCAGGATCCGTTGCGCCGCCGGGCTCTGCGCCCGCCGCTCATCGGCCGCGTCCTCGGCCGCCTCCGCCGTCGGCGCGTGCACACTCATCGGCCGTCCCCCTCGTCCGTCCCCGTCCGGCCCAGGCGGCCCATCCGCCCCGTTCGGCACCGTTCCGGGACCGCCCCTTGACTATACAGACCCGTCTATTCATCATTCGTGTACAGACAAGTCTGTCTATTTCGATGGACACCGATCCGCAAGGGAGACCGCGATGGATCCGCTCGCCCGCCCCCTCCGGCGCCTGGCCGCCGCATTCGTCCGGTTCCACCGCGACCTCGACCGCGGCCTGGCGCTCCTGCACTCCGCCGACGCGCCGGCGCCCCCGGCACGCCGCGCCCCGGCCCATCTGGCCGGTCCGTGGGGCTCCCGGGTCAGCCGTCCTTGACCGGGCGCCAGGTGAGCGGGTACCTCCACCGGCCGCCCATCAGCGCCACCAGCCCGGCGACCGCCGGGAGGAAGAGCCACCCCATCAGCATCAGCGTGGCCGCGAGCGCGGGGATCACCAGGAAGAACAGCCCGAACCCGATGATCGACCCGACCACCACGGTGAGCTGGTAGTTCAGCGCCTCCATCGCGTGGCGGCGCACGAAGGGCGAGGTGTTCCCGCGCAGCAGCAGGACCAGCAGCGGCCCGACGGGGAGCATCAGGTACCCGGACGCGTGCGCGGCACCCGCCCAGACCTTGTCCTCTCCGGAGGGCGGGGCCTCGGGGGCCGCGGGCGCCTGCGGCATGTGCGGCGCCGCCGCTGCGGAGGAGCCGGGCACCGCCAGATCGCGGAAGAGCGGCTCCAGATCCGCGGGGAACTTGGCCTTCATCGCCACGGAGAGGCGCTCGTCGAGCTCCTCCTCGTCCAGGCGGCCGTCGGCGTAGGCCTCCTGCAGGCGCTCGGCCGCCTGGTCGCGGTCGGCGTGGGTGAGCCGGACCTGGGGGACCTGGCCCGGACGCGGGATCGGATCATGCACGGCCACGTTCACTCCATCCGCTCGCCGGACCGCCCCTGCCCTTCCATCCTGCCCGCGCCGGATCGCGGGCCGCATCGGGGATGGCCCTGAGACGACCCTGAAGCGGCCGGGGCCCACGGCCCCGAACGGGGGACGGGAGGCGGTCCCGTCCTTCAGAGTATCCACGGACACCGCCCCCCGCCACGCCGGGCACGCCTCACGCGGGCGCGGGCTCCAGCAGGACGAAGTCGGCCCCGGCCGCGTCGGTGCACACGGACAGGCGGCCCACGCCGGGGGCGTCGTCGGGCCCCATCAGCACGCTCCCCCCGGCGGGCTCGACCGCCGACGTCGCGGCGGCGCAGTCGTCGACCTGGAACACCGGGTGCCAGTCGGCGTCGCCCCCGGTGAGCGGCAGGTTCTCGGCGGGCATCTCCATCATGCCGCCGTGCATCCGCTCGGGCCCGGCGCCGGCCGGGGTGAGCAGCGTGTAGGTGCCTCCGCCGCCGGGCAGCTCGGTGTCCTCGAAGGACCAACCGAAGACCTGGTCGTAGAAGGCCCGCGCACCGGCCGCGTCGGTGGTCCACAGCTCGGCCCAGTTGAGGGCGCCGTGGGTGTCGGCCGCCTCGAAGCCCGGGAAGGACTTGGGCTGCCACACCGCGAACATCCCGCCCTGGGGGTCGCTGAACTGCGCCATCGCGCCGAAGCCCATGACCTCCATGGGAGCGGCCCGGACCGTGCCGCCCGCCTTCTCGACCGCCGCCGCGGTCGCCTCGGCGTCGGGCACCGAGTAGTAGACCATCCAGGCGGGACGGCCGTCGTCCTCGCCGAGCGGGCCGACCGCGCCGATGGTCCGGCCGCCGGACTTGAAGAACGTGTAGCCGCCGGCGTCGGGGCCGGCCGACTCGGCCTCCCAGCCGAGGACCGACCGGTAGAAGCGGGCGGCGGCGTCCGTGTCGGGCGCCCCGAGGTCGACCCAGCACGGGGATCCGGTCAGGAAGTCGGTGGTGATCATGGCGTGTTTCCTTCGCCGTCGGATCGGTGACCGGTGATTCCGGACTCTTCGAGTGTGACCCCCGCCACCGACAATCTCGCTCTACGGACGGCAAAGCCCGGCGACCGGCCGCCGAACCCCTGGTACATGGGCCGTCCGCACCCGCGCGACCAGGGGTGCGTCACGCCGACCCCCATATGACGCCACTCCGGTGCTTGACATGACGTCACTCGTGACGTCATAGTGGTGGCATGGATTTGACGCCGTATGTCGACGACCTCCGCCGCCAGCTCCTGGCGGCCGCCGAAGCCGGGGGCGAGGACACCCGGGTGATCGCCGAGCGCCTGAGCGCGGCCCTGGACCCGGCCGCACGCCTGGCCCTGCTGGACGCCCTGTCCTCGGCCGCCGACGAGATCACCCGCGACGTCGCCCCCGGCTCGGTCGAGGTGCGGCTGCGCGGCGGGCAGGCCGACTTCATCGTGACGCCGCCCCCCTCCGACCCTGCCCCCACGGGCGACGCCGCCCCGGCGGCACCGCGACACCACGGTGACGTCACCCCCGAGCCCGCCGCCGCGCCGCCGCCGGAGGCCGACGACGGCGGCACCTCGCGCATCACCCTGCGCCTGCCCGACCGCCTCAAGCCGCGGGTCGAGGAGGCCGCCCGCCTCGAAGGCCTCTCGGTCAACGCCTGGCTGGTCCGCGCCGTCGGCGCCGCCCTCGACCCGGGCGCCCGGGGCACCGACCGCAACGCCGGCCGCCGGGTGGGCCGCGGCTACACCGGCTGGGTCCGCTGACCCGGCCGGTCGGCCCGCCCCCGCCCGGCGCCGCCGGGCACCGACAACCGAACCCACCGCACGCCTTCGGCCAGCGAAGGCGCCCACCACCGCCAGACGGGGAGACTGTCATGCCCGAATTCGCCACGCCCGAGCCGATCACCGCCGACATCGACATCGTCGCCGGAGGCGTCCTGGTCAACGCCACCGACCGCACCGACACCGTCGTCGAGGTCCGCCCCCGCGACCCGGGCAAGGACGCCGACGTCCGCGCCGCCGAGCGCGTCCAGGTCGACTACGGCAACGGCCGCCTCACGGTCGCCTCGCAGAAGGCCTCGGCCGTGGGCCGCATGCTCCAGAAGGGCATGGTCGACGTGACCGTCGAGCTGCCCGCCGAGTCGCACATCGTCGCCGCCTCCGGGTACGGCAACATCCGGTGCGAGGGGCACGTGGGCTCGACCCGGATCACGGCCAACTCCAGCAACATCGCCGTCGACCGCGCGACCGGGACCTCCGAGCTCACGACCTCCAACGGCTGGATCCGCGCCCAGACGGTCGACGGGTCGGCGACGGTCAAGAGCACCAACGGCTCGATCACCCTCGGGACGGTCACCGGACCGCTCCGCATGGCCACCTCCCACGGCGACCTCAGCGCCGAGCGCGCGCTGGACTCGGTCGAGGCCCGCACGCCCTACGGCGTCATCCGGGTCGGCGAGGTCGTCCGCGGGGCGGTGAACCTCCAGGCCAACTACGGGGAGGTGGAGGTCGGCATCCGCGAGGGCACCGCCGCCTGGCTGGACGTCGACTCCAAGCACGGCACCGTGCACACCTCCCTGGACGCCGCCGAAGGCCCGGAGGCCTCGGAGGAGACGGTCGAGGTGTACGCCAGGTCCGCCTACGGCGACGTGGTCGTCCGCCGCGCCTGACCCCGGCGCCCCGGCCGCTCCGCACCGCCGGGACGGCCGGGCCCCGGGGCACGCACCTCCCCTCCCGCCTCCGGCACCGGGGCCGACGGCCCCACCGCCACGACACACATCGGATCACCGGATCAATCGTGCCCCGCGCACGGAAGAGAGGCCGACATGACACCATCCCCCGCCCGAACGGCCGTCGCGGCCGCCGGGCTGCGCAAGTCCTACGGCGACCAGACCGTGCTCGACGGCATCGACCTGGACATCCCCGCCGGGACCGTGTATTCGCTTCTGGGCCCGAACGGCGCCGGAAAGACCACCATGGTCAAGATCCTCACCACGCTCATCGGCGCCGACGAGGGCCGGATGCGCATCCTCGGCCACGACCCCGTGCGCGAGCCCGACGCGGTGCGCGCCGGGATCGGCGTCACCGGCCAGTACTCGGCGGTCGACGGCCTGCTCACCGGCGAGGAGAACCTGCGCCTGATGGCCGACCTGCACCGGCTGGGCCGCCGCGCCGGGCGCAGGCGCGGCGCCGAGCTGCTGGAGCGGTTCGACCTGACCGACGCCGCCCGCAAACCGGCGGCCGCCTACTCCGGGGGCATGCGCCGCCGCCTCGACCTGGCCATGAGCCTGGTCGGCGACCCGCGCCTGCTCTTCCTCGACGAGCCCACCACCGGACTGGACCCGCGCAGCCGCCGCGGCCTGTGGGACATCATCCGCGGCCTGGTCGCCGACGGGGTCACCGTCTTCCTCACCACCCAGTACCTGGAGGAGGCGGACCGGCTGGCCGACCGGATCGCGGTGCTCGACCGCGGCGTCATCGCGGCCGAGGGCACCGCCGACGAGCTCAAGCGGCGCGTCGCCGGAGGGCACGTGCGGCTGCGCTTCGACACCGCGGCCGGCCTCGACGACGCCGCCCGCCTCCTCGGCGGCCGCCGCGACGACGAGGCCCTGGCCCTCCAGGTGCCCGGCGACACCGGGGTCACCGGGCTGCGGTCGCTGCTGGCCCGCCTCGACGACGCGGGCATCGCGGTCGAGGAGCTGTCGGTGCACACGCCCGACCTCGACGACGTCTTCCTCGCCCTCACCGGGCACGGCGCCGGCGACGGCGCCGGCACGCAGAACCCCCCCGTCCACGCCCAGCGAAAGGCGGCCTAGCCATGACCGCGCTCACCCACGCCCTCGGCGACTCGGCGACGATGGTCCGCCGCCAGGTCAAACACATGTGGCGGTACCCGTCCGTGACGCTGATGCTCATCGGGATGCCGATCCTCATGCTGCTGCTGTTCGTCTACGTCTTCGGCGACGCCATGGGGACCGGACTGGGCGGCGACTCCGGCGGCCGGGCCGCCTACCTGGACTACATCGTCCCCGGCATCCTGCTGATGACGATGGCGACCACCGCGCAGGGCACCGCCATCTCGGTGGCGATGGACATGTCCGAGGGCATCGTCGCCCGCTTCCGCACCATGGCGATCGCCCGGGTGTCCGTGCTGACCGGGCACGTCGTCGGGAGCCTCATCCAGGCGCTGTTCGCCGTCACCGTCGTCACCGGGGTGGCGGTGCTGCTCGGGTTCCGGCCCTCCGCCGGCCCCGGGGAGTGGCTCGCCGCCGTCGGGCTGGTGCTCGTCGTCTCCTTCGCGCTGACCTGGCTGACGGTGGCGCTCGGCATCGCGTCCGGGAGTGTGGAGAACGCGAGCAACGTGCCCATGCCGCTGATGTTCCTGCCCTTCCTGGGCAGCGGGTTCGTGCCGACCGACACGCTCCCGTCGGGGCTGCGGTGGTTCGCCGAGTACCAGCCCTTCACGCCGATCATCGAGACCCTGCGGGGGCTGCTGATGGGCACGGGGATCCAGGACAGCGCCCCGCTCGCGCTCGGCTGGTGCGCCGCCATCGCCTTGGCCTCCTACCTGTGGGCGAAGCGGCTGTACAACCGCGACCCCTCGGTGTAGCGGTCGGGCCGCCTCCACGAGCGCGGCGGCCGCCCCGCCCCCTCCCGGGCCGGGCGGCCGCCGCCGCGTGCGCACGGGTCCGCCCCGGCCCTCAGCCCTTGACGTAGTCCGCCAGGTGCTCGCCGGTCAGCGTGGAGCGGGCGGCGACGAGGTCGGCCGGGGTGCCCTCGAAGACGACCCGCCCGCCGTCGTGCCCGGCCCCGGGGCCCAGATCGATGATCCAGTCGGCGTGCGCCATGACCGCCTGGTGGTGCTCGATGACGATCACCGACTTGCCCGCGTCGACCAGCCGGTCCAGCAGCCCCAGGAGCTGTTCGACGTCGGCCAGGTGCAGCCCGGTCGTGGGCTCGTCGAGGATGTAGACGCCGCCCTTCTCCCCCATCCGGGTGGCCAGCTTCAGCCGCTGCCGCTCGCCGCCGGACAGGGTGGTCAGCGGCTGGCCCAGGTGCAGGTAGCCCAGACCCGTGTCGTCGAGCCGCCGCAGGATCCTATGGGCCGCAGGGGTGCGCGCCTCCCCGGAGCCGAAGAAGGCCTCGGCCTCGGAGACCGACATCTCCAGCACCTCGCTGATGTCGCGCCCGCCGAGCCGGTACTCCAGCACCGCCGCCTGGAACCGCCTGCCCTCGCACTCCTCGCAGGTCACGGCGACGGTGGCCATCACCCCCAGCTCGGTGTAGACCACCCCGGCGCCCTTGCACTCGGGGCAGGCGCCCTCGGAGTTGGCGCTGAACAGGGCCGGCTTGACCCCGTTGGCCTTGGCGAAGGCCTTGCGGACCGGCTCCAGCAGGCCGCTGTAGGTCGCCGGGTTGCTGCGCCGGGACCCGCGGATCGCGCTCTGGTCGACCGAGACCACGCCCTCCCGCCCGGCCACCGACCCGTGGATCAGCGAGCTCTTGCCCGAGCCCGCCACGCCGGTCACCGCCACCAGCACGCCCAGCGGCACGTCCACGTCGACGCCCCGCAGGTTGTGCGCATCGGCGCCGCGCACCTCCAGTACGCCGGAGGGGGTGCGCACCCGCTCCTTGAGCCCGACCCGGTCGTCCAGGTGGCGGCCGGTCGTGGTGCCGGAGGAGCGCAGCCCCTCGACCGTGCCCTCGAAGCAGACGGTGCCCCCGTCCGACCCGGCCCCGGGGCCCAGGTCGACGACGTGGTCGGCGATGGCGATCAGCTCGGGCTTGTGCTCCACGACCAGCACCGTGTTGCCCTTGTCGCGCAGCCGCAGCAGCAGGTCGTTCATCCGCTGGATGTCGTGCGGGTGCAGGCCGATGGTGGGCTCGTCGAAGACGTAGGTGACGTCGGTCAGGGACGACCCCAGGTGCCGGATCATCTTGATCCGCTGCGCCTCGCCGCCGGAGAGCGTGCCCGAGGGCCGGTTCAGCGACAGGTAGCCCAGGCCGATCTCGACGAAGGAGTCGAGCGTGTCGGCCAGGTTGGCCACCAGCGGCGCCACCGACGGGTCGTCGACGCCGCGCACCCAGGCGGCCAGGTCGCTGATCTGCATCGCGCAGGCGTCGGCGATGCCCACCCCGCCGATCTTGGAGGAGCGGGCGGCCTCGCTGAGCCGGGTGCCGCCGCAGGCGGGGCAGTCGGTGAAGGTGATCGCCCGGTCCACGAACGCGCGGATGTGCGGCTGCATCGCCTCGCGGTCCTTGGACAGGAACGACTTGCGGATCCGGGGGATGAGGCCCTCGTAGGTGACGTTCACGCCGTCGACCTTGATCCGGGTGGCCTCCTTGTGCAGGAGGGCGTCCAGCTCCTCGCCGGAGTAGTCGCGGATGGGCTTGTCCGGGTCGAGGAAGCCCGAGCCCATGAAGATGCGGCCGTACCAGCCGTCCATGGTGTAGCCCGGGATGGTGAGCGCGCCCTCGGCCAGGGACTTGGAGTCGTCGTAGAGCTGGGTCAGGTCGAAGTCGGTGACCTGGCCCCGCCCCTCGCACTCGGGGCACATGCCGCCGACGCGGGTGAAGGTGGCCTTCTCGGCCTTGCTCTTGGAGCCCTTGTCGACGGTGATGGCGCCGCTCGCCCGGACGGTGGCGACGTTGAAGGAGAACGCGTTGGGCGGCCCGACGTAGGGCTGCCCGAGGCGGCTGAACAGGATGCGCAGCATGGCGTTGGCGTCGGTGGCGGTGCCGACCGTGGAGCGCGGGTCGCTGCCCATGGGCTGCTGGTCGATGATGATGGCGGTGGTGAGCCCGTCGAGGAGGTCGACCTCGGGACGGGGCAGGTTCGGCATGAACCCCTGCACGAAGGTGCTGTAGGTCTCGTTGATCAGCCGCTGGGACTCGGCGGCGACGGTGTCGAACACCAGGGAGCTCTTGCCGGACCCGGAGACGCCGGTGAACACGGTCAGGCGGCGCTTGGGGATCTCGATGCCGACGTCTTTGAGGTTGTTCTCGCGGGCGCCGTGCACGCGGATCATGTCGTGGCTGTCGGCGACGTGCAGCGCGGTCGACCGCTCGTCCGTCCTCGGAGCCGTGGTCATCGTCTCTCCATCCGTCATTCCTTCGGCGGGGCGGTCGTGTGAACCCCTCATGGTGCCGCCTCGCACTGACAGCGCACTGACAGGCGTGCGGCGGGCACGGCCGCGGGGCCGCTCAGCGGGGCCCGGCGCCGGCGGGGGCCGGGGAGCCCGGGGCGGAGTGCGGCGGAAGGATCGCCCGCACCGCCGTGGCCGTCCCGGCCGTCGTGCCCGTGCAGGTCACGCTAGGCGAGGAGGGGTCGGCGGAGCTTCTCGATTCCTGACCGGTCTGGTCACCTGTTTGGAAACACAGGAGGGGATGCCCTCGGTCCCGGCCGCCTCGCGCCGGTAGACGCTGGGCGGCATGCCGACGAGCTCGGTGAAGCGGGTGCTGAAGGTCCCGAGGGAGGAGCAGCCGACCTCGAAGCAGACGTCGGTGACGCTCATGTCGCCGCGGCGCAGGAGCGCCATCGCCCGCTCGATGCGGCGCGTCATGAGGTAGGCGTAGGGGGACTCGCCGTAGGCCTGCCGGAACCGGCGGCTCAGGTGCCCCGCGGACATGTGGACGCCCCGCGCCAGGGCCTCGACGTCCAGCGGCCGCGCGTACTCCCGGTCGATCCGGTCCCGGACACGGCGGAGGAGGACGAGTTCCCGGAGTCGCTGTTCATCGGCGTCGATGCTGCCCACAGCAGGGATTCTGGCACAGGCCCCCGGAACGGGGACAGAACCGGTTCCGCCCGCCGGAGGCGTCGGAGGCGGGCTCCGGAATGTCCCACTCCCCGGACCACCGGCGGGCCCGGAGCGCAGCGAGGTGAACGGCCTCCCGGAAGTACTCCGACACGGGACGCCCCTCCCGGGCGGCGGCCTCCCTGAGGATCCTCAGGTCCTCCTCGTCGACCATGACGGTGATCTTCCTCAGCGCCATGAGGACATGGTCTCTCCACGACCGGGGCGCCGCCGTCCAGATGGGCGGATCCACCCGTCAGGACGGCGGCATCGGCTCACTCGGGGCTCACGCCGCCCCACCGTGCCGGGACACGACGCCGACCCGGCCGACGACCCCCGGGGAGGTCCCGGCATCGGAGGTGAACGCCTCCAGGTAGCCGGGTTCCGGCTCCGCGGCGGCGTCCAGCCGCGCCACCACCTCCGCATCCAGCTCCAGGCCGGCGGCGCCGAGGTTCTCCTTCAGCACCTCCGGGGTCGAGGCGGCGATGATCGGGTGCACCCACCCCCGCCGCGCCCGCGTCCACGCGATCGCCACCTGGGCGGGGGCGGCCCCGGTCTCGGCGGCCGCCTCGGCCACCGCCCGGGCGGCCGCCCGCTCGCGCTCCGACGGCGTCCCGCCCCCTGCCCCGGCCAGCACGCCCCGGGCGGGGGGGCGCCACCCCGCCGCCGAAAGGCCCAGGTGCCCGGCCATGGGCAACTGGTCCCGCTCCACCCCGCGCGCCGCGACGTTGTAGGGCACCTGGATGCCCGCGAACGGCGTCCGGTCGCGCCATTCGGCGAGCGCGTCCGCCCGCGCCGCAACCCACGCCGGGGAGTCGGAGATGCCCGTGTACAGCACCTTTCCGGCCCGGACCGCGTCGTCCAGGGCCCGCATCGTCTCCTCGATCGGGGTGTGGCGGTCCCACAGGTGGACCCACAGCACGTCGATGCGGTCGGTACGGAGCCGCCGCAGGCTCCGGTCCAGGGACAGGGCGAGGTTCCTGCGATGCGTGCCCCCGGCGTTGGCGTCGTCCGGGTCCCGGGTCAGCCCGAACTTCGTCCCCAGGACC
Organism: Nocardiopsis endophytica; assembly: GCF_027706725.1. Taxonomy (GTDB): domain Bacteria; phylum Actinomycetota; class Actinomycetes; order Streptosporangiales; family Streptosporangiaceae; genus Nocardiopsis_A; species Nocardiopsis_A endophytica. The sequence goes on along the minus strand of NZ_JAQFWQ010000028.1, from coordinate 26,975 downwards.
CACCGGTCCCGGTCTCCGTGGAGGAGTTCCCCCAGGACCTCCTCGGAGTCCCCGTAGGCCGAAGCGGTGTCGATGGTGTTCCCTCCGGCCTCGGCGTAGGTGTCCAGCAGGCGGCGGTGGTTCCGCCGAGCCTCGCCGTCGCCGCGCGCGAAGAACGGCGTGCCGCCAAGGAACAGCTCCGACACCCGCAGCCCGGTGCGGCCGAAGAGGAAGTGCCGCATGCCGCTCACGCCCCCGCCGGCGCGTGGACCGCGTCCTTCTCCCGCACCGAGCGCATCGCCCGCGCCCAGGGGAGGAGCTGGTCGATCATCGAGCCCAGTGCCTCCTCCTGGTGGTCGGCCGGGGCGAAGTGCTGCAGGTCCTCGAAGTCGGTGTACAGGTTCAGCATCACCTGGGCCTGGACGTGCGCGACGCGGACCTCGGAGAGGATCCCCCGCAGGTGGTCCACCGCGTGCGTTCCGCCCACGGCGCCGTAGCCCACGAAGGCGGCCGCCTTGTCGTGCCACTCCGTGTACAGGTAGTCCACGGCGTTCTTCAGCGCCGCCGGAACCGACCGGTTGTACTCGGGGGTGACGAAGACGAAGGCGTCGAACCCGTCGACCGTCCGCGACCAGGACCGGGTGTGGTCCCCGGTGTACTGCCCCGCCGCCGGCGGCAGCGGCTCGTCGAACATGGGCAACCCGACCTCGGCGAGGTCCACCAGCGTGTACTCGGCGTCGCCGCGGGCCTGCGCCTTCTCCTGCACCCACCGGCCCACGACGGCGCCCTTGCGGTCGATCCCGACGAAGTCGCCGCGCCGGTCCGGGCGTGTGGAACCGATGACGACGGCGATTCTGAGCGGTGTCTCGTTGAAGGTGTCCATGCCCTTCAGGCTCGCGCCGTGCCGCGGCCGGGAACAGACCGCCGCGGGGGTGGCCCCACGGGGGCCACCCTCAGCGCGGCCGCTGTCCCTAGACTGCCGACATGGGCGAAAACGAACTCGGGGCGTTCCTTCGCTCCCGCCGCGATGCCCTCACCCCGGCCCAGGCCGGACTGCCCGAGGGGCCGCGCCGCCGCGCCCCCGGCCTGCGCCGCTCCGAGGTCGCCACGCTCGCCGGGGTGAGCGTCGAATACCTCACCCGTCTGGAGCAGGGCCGGGACCGCAACCCGTCCGCGGAGGTGCTCACCGCGCTCGCCGGGGCGCTCCAGCTGACGCCCGACGCCTATGTGCACCTGCACCGGCTCGCCAAGACCGACGGCGGCCGCGAGTGCCACAGCGCCGAGCCGCCCCGGCGCACCGTCCGGCCCACGGTCCGGGCACTGGTCGAGCGCCTGGAGCCCTCGCCCGCGGCGGTGTTCAACCGCCTGGACGACGTGCTCGCCCACACCAACGGGTTCGCCCGGCTGGTGGAGGCGTCCGGACTCTTGGACGGGCCCGAGCCCAACCTCACGCGGTTCGTGTTCGCCGATCCCCGCGCGCGCTCGGCGCTGCCCGACTGGGAGCGGGTGGCCGACGCGCAGACCGCCCGGCTGCGCTCCCAGGCGGCCTGGGGCGACGGGCACATGCTCCCGCTGGTCGAGGAGCTGTCGGAGCTCCCCGAGTTCGCCTCGCGGTGGCGGGACGCGGCGACCCTCCCACCGCGCAGGGGCGTGCACCGCTGGGTGCACCCCGGAGCGGGGGAGCTGCGCCTGGCGTTCGAGTGCCTTGACCTGCCCGACTATGACGGCCAGTACCTGCTGGCGTACATCCCCGATGACGCGGCCACCGCCGCCGCCTTGGACCGCCTCACCGGCCTGCGCCCGGGAGCCCTGCGCGCCGTGGGGAACTGACCGGCCTTCCCGCCGTCCGGCGGGTTCTCAGGTGGACGCGCGCCCCCTCCGGGAGTGCATCGGCGGATGCAGCGGACACGGCCCGGTGGTTCGGCCACCGAGTGCGGTGAACGTGCCGCCTCAGGGGCGATCGAGTGGTGGAAACGCCGGTGTGCTCGGCGTTGATCTCGGGAGAAACGACGCTACCGGGCCGCTTTTAGGGGCGCATTTCCCGAGATCAACGACGCAGGGGCGCCGCGCACGGGACACGGGGTCGGCCCGACCCGCCGGATCCGCCGACGGCGCCCTTCCACTGGACGCGCATTCAGATGTCGCCATCATTCGGATTGTGTGCGTATCCTGATCCCGGATGAACGGCGGAACGGGGAGGGATCGGCGATGGTCCGGCTGACACGGGTCCAGCAGCAGGCCCGCACACGCGCATCGGTGCTGGCGGCGGCCCGGGCGGAGTTCACCGAGCACGGCTACGCCCCGGCCAAGGTCGACCGGATCGCCGAACGGGCGGAGCTGACCCGGGGCGCCGTCTACTCCAACTTCCCGAGCAAGCGGGCCCTGTATCTGGCGGTGCTGGTCGACCTGGTCGAAAGCGGGGGCTCCGGCGGCGCCCCCGCACCGGCCGACTCCCCCGGGACGGCGGCCGAGGCGCTCGGCGCCCTCGCCCGCGCCTGGCTGGAGCGCATCCCCCTCGCCGACGACCCCGCCGCCGGGGGCCGGCTGTCGCTGCGCTCCCTGACCGGCGCCGCCGACCGCGACCACGACCGGGCGGTGCTCGCCCAGACCGCCCACTTGGAGGCCCTCCTGCTGGCCATCGGGCTGGAGTCCTGCGAGCCGCACGCCGAGCGCCGCGTCCGCCTCGCCGAAGTAGTGCTGACGCTGCTGGCGGGATGCGGGGCGCTCGCCGAGAGCGCCCCCGGCTCCGGCGACCCCTTCGACCGGATCCGCGCCTGCGAACACCTCGCGTACCTCGACCTCGCCGACACCTGGGCGCCCGCGCACCTGCCCTACGTCCCGCCCGCCGCGGCCGTCCGGGAACCCTGGTCCCCGCCGGCCGGACCGGTGGACGTGATCGGCGGCGCACCGGTCGACCTCGGCGCCGACGGCGTGGTCGCCGTCCTGGGCGCCCACCGCCTCGCCGCCGCCGAGGAGGCCGTACGCGCGGCGCCGCCGGGGGAGCAGGTCACGGTCGCCGTCGCCACCGGGGACCCGGCCGAGACCGGGGCCCTCGTCCGGTTGCGCGTCGCCGACCTGGTCGCGTGTCTGCGGCGGGTGTTCCCGGCGCGGGCATGGGACGGCCTGCGGCTGGTCATCGACGACACCGGTGCGGTGGCCGCGGCGCTCGGCCTGCCCGGGGCCGACGATCGGACCGAGGCCGCCGTCCGGATCGGACAGGGGCGGATCACCGCCCGGGCACAGGGCAGGGGAGCCGCCCACGCAGCGGCGGCGGCCGGGGCCGCCGACTCCGCCGGGCACACGACCACCTCCGGTGGGGACGCACCCCGATGACACCGTCAGGCCACGACGAAGAAGAGTGCGGCGCCGCTCACGGCTGCGAGCCCGAGCCGGACCCGGCCCGGCACCGTGCCGATCGCGCCGCCCCGGCGGCCGTCCCCGACCTTCCCGCCTCCCCGAGACCGGCACGGGCACTGCCGGACCGAAACCACCCCCCCGGAAGAAAGGTGAGGACGCATGACCCCGCCTCCGCCCGCCCCTGACGCCGCCCCCGGCCCCGACGCCGACGCCGACCACGGCCTGGCGGTGCTCCACACACTGCGCTGCGGTGGGCACGCCGACACCGGCCGCGTCGCCGAGGCCGTCGGCCTCACCGCTCCCGAGGCCGAGTCCGCGCTGATCGACCTCGCGGTCGACGGGCTGGTCACCCGCCACCCCGCGCCCTTTCCCGGGTGGGGCCTAACGGACGCCGGACGCGCCGCCCACGCCGAGCGGACCGCCCGCCGCCTGGAGGAGTCCGGCGCCCGCGACGCCGTGGCGGCGGCGTTCGAGCGCTTCCTGGAGCTCAACCCCGAGCTCCTCGACCTGTGCACCGCCTGGCAGCTCAAGCCCGTCGACGGGACACCGGCCGTCAACGACCACAGCGACCCCGACTACGACGCCCGCGTGCTGGACCGCTTCGCCGACCTGCACCGGCGCGCCGCCCCCGTCTACAGCGAGCTGGCCGCGGCGCTTCCCCGCTTCGACCGCTACCGGGTGCGCCTCACCGACGCCCTCGACCGGGCCCGCGCCGGGGCGACGGAGTACGTGGCCGACCACACCGCCTCGTTCCACACCGTGTGGGCCGAGCTCCACGAGGACCTCCTCGCCACCCTCGGGATCCCGCGATGAGGTGGATCCGCCCGCTGTCCGCGGACCTCGACGAGGGCGCCGACGCCCTGGGCGCCAAGGCGCACGGCCTGGTGGCCCTCCACCGCCTCGGCCTCCCGGTCCCGCCCGCGTTCGTCGTCACCACCGAGGCGTGCCGGCGCTTCCTGAGCGAGGGGCGGCCGCCCGACGGGCTCCGCGAAGAACTGGCCGGCGCCGTGCGCGGGCTGGAGGCCGCGACCGGGCGGCGGTTCGGCGGTGAACACGCGCCGCTGGCCGTCTCGGTCCGCTCCGGGGCGGGGGTGTCGATGCCCGGGATGATGAGCACCGTGCTCGACCTGGGGCTGACCTCCCGGGCCACCGCCGCGCTGGCCGCCGAGACCGGGGACGCGCGGTTCGCGCTGGAATCCCGGCTGCGGCTGCTGACCGGCTTCGCCGCCGCGCTCCCGGGGGTCCCCGCGGACGCCGCCGCCCCCGGGGACGCCGACGGGAACCCCGGAGTCGGGGACACCGACCGGCTGCGCGCCGCGATCGCCGCCGCCGAGGAGAGGATCGAGCGGCGGCACGGCCGCCCCTTCCCCGACGACGCGGCCGAACAGCTGGAGACGGCCGTGGAGGCCGTCTTCTCCTCCTGGGACGCGCCGCGCGCCCGGACCTACCGCGAGCTGAACGGCATCCCGCACGACCTGGGCACCGCCGTCGTCGTGCAGGCGATGGTGTTCGGCAACCGCGACGGCCGCAGCGGCACGGGGGTCGCGTTCAGCCGCGACCCCGGCACCGGGGAGAACGCCCCTTCCGGCGACGTCCTGTTCGCCCGCCAGGGTGAGGACGTGGTGTCCGGCCGGGAACCGTCCCTGCCCCTGCACGAGCTCCGCTCCCGGGAGCCCTCGGTGGCCGACGCGCTCGGCGGGGCCCTGGCCCGCGCCGAGGGGCACTTCCGCGACGCCTGCTACGTGGAGTTCACCTTCGAGTCGGGCGGACTGTGGCTGCTCCAGGCCCGTCCCGGCCGCTTCACCGGCGCCGCGGGGGTGCGCGTCGCGGTGGACCTCGCCGAGGCGGGGGTGATCACGCGGGAGGAGGCGCTGCTCCGCGTCCCGCCGCAGGGGATCCGGAACGTCCGGGCACCGCGCATCACCGCCGGGGCGCAGGCCGACGTCGTCGGGCGGGGCGTGGGCGCGTGCCCGGGTGTGGCCGTCGGCCGGCTCGCCACGACGAGCGAGGCGGCGGTGCGCATGGCGGCCGACGGCCCGGTCGTCCTCGTCCGCCCCGAGACCTCGCCCGACGACGTGCGGGGGCTGGCCGCGGCGGCGGGGATCGCCACGGCGCGGGGCGGCGCCGCCAGCCATGCGGCGGTCGTGGCCCGGTCGATGGGCAGGCCCGCGGCCGTCGGCATCGCCGGGCTGGAGGTCGACGCCGCGGCGGCGACGGTCCGCGCGGGCGGGAGGACCCTCGCCGAGGGGGACGTGGTGGCGGTCGACGGCGCCGGGGGAGAGCTGGTGCTCGGTGACCCGGCGACGACGACGGACACCGCCGACGCCCACCTGCGCACCCTGCTCGCATGGGCGGACGACGTGTCGGACGGGCCGCCCGCCGACGACGAGGAGCCCCGCCTGCGGGCCGCGCAGGCGGCCGTGCGCCGAAGCCGGGGCTGATGGGCCGGACGCCGTCGGCGCTGCCGAGGGTTGACTCTGCCCCTGGGGAAGACAGTGGGATCGGTTCCGGCCCATCCGAGAGCCGGGTGGCGACCACGAGGACGACCGATGACCGAATTCACCGTCGAAGAGCGCGCCGAGCGCCCCTGGGTGGGCGTGTCCACGACCGGCGAACTCGCCCACTGGGACCGCGTGAACGCGCACGTTCCGCGGATCTACGCCGCGCTCGCCGCGGCCGGGGGGATCCCCGAGGGCGGACCGGTCTACCAGTACCACCGCATGCGGACCGCGGCCGATCCGATGGACGTGACCGTGTCGGTTCCGGTGGCCGCCCGCATCGAGATCGGTGAGGGCTTCAAGACCGGCGCCCTCCCCGCCGGCCGCTACCTGGTCACCCGCCCGGAGGGCGGCCCGGACGCCCTGAAGGGGGTGCACGGCGAGATGTGGCGGTGGGCCGCCCTGCAGGGGCTGGAACCGGCGATCGAGGAGCGGGCGGACGGGATCCACTGGCGGGCGCGCACCGAGCAGTTCCTCACCGACCCGCAGACCGAGCCCGACCGCACCAAGTGGGCGATCGAAGTCGCATACTTGCTGAAGTGACCAGGACCGCCAGGCTGTCGATCGGGGAGTTCAGCCGCCTCACCTGGCTCTCGCCGAAGGCGCTGCGCATATACGAGCGGCGGGGGCTCCTCCTGCCGGACCTCGTCGACGACTACACGGGCTACCGCTACTACCGGCCCTCCCAGGCGGAACGGGCGCGGACGATCGCGCTGCTGCGCCGCGTCGGAATGCCGCTGGAGCGGATCGGCGCGGTGCTCGACGCCACGGGGGAACGGCGGCGCGCCCTGATCGAGGCGTACCGGGTGGAGACCGTCCGGGCGCACGAACGCGCCGTCGCCCTGCTCGACGGCCTGGCGAGCGGCCTCTCCGAAGCACGGCCGCCCGAGAACGCGCCCACCGTGCGCAGCCGAGAGGCGAGACCCCGGGCGTTCCTGTCACGCACGCTGCGGACGACCGCCGCCGACCTCCCCTCGCACATCGAGCGCGCCGCAGCCGCGCTCGTCCAACGCGCCGGCGCGGCCCTCGACCCCGCCCAGCCGCTCATCGTCGTCTACCACGGCGAGGTGAGCTGGGAGTCGGACGGGCCGATCGAGGTCCGCGTGCCCGTCACCGACAGCGGTGCGGCCGACGGCACCGAGCCCGAGGGAACGGAGTTCTTGACCGACGTTCCGTTCGGCGAGGTCCAGTTCCCCACGATCCTGCGCTCCTTCGACGCGGTGCGGGACGCCGCCGCACGCGGGACATGCCGCCCATCGGGGTCGCCGCGCGAGATCTACACCGGCGGCGACCCGTTCAGGTGCCAGGTGGCACAGCGCTACGTCGACGTATCGACCTGAAGACCCGCCGCGTCCGCCGCCCCCGCGGCGTTGATCTCGGGAAATGCGCCCCTAAAAGCGGCCCGGAAGCGTCGTTTCTCCCGAGATCAACGCCGAGCACACCCGCCTGTCCATGCGTGCTCAGGGGCGCGTGCCCGGGCCGAAGCCGGTCCAGCGCAGGTCGGGCGGGAGGTGTCCCATGTCGTTGTAGAGCACCAGCGACGGCGGCCCGGCGCCGTAGTGGCCGATCGCGGTGAGGGACGCGTTGCCGCACGACAGACCCAGCCACCGGTCCGGCGGGGCGCCCATCGCGTGCCGCACCAGCCAGGCCACCTGGTAGCCGTGGGTGATCAGCACCTCGTGGGTCTCCGTCTCCGCGGGCCGGGCGAACCGGTCGAGGAGGGCGCCCGCCAGGCGCGCGCCCTCGGCCGCCTCCGCGGGGTCGAACCCGTCGAAGAACCCCGCCCACCCCGGCGGCGGATCGTCGGGCACGTGCGGAACGTGGTCGATCAGCTCCTCCGCCTCCCGGACGGGGACGCCCGGCAGGCACTCACCGACGACCTTCGCCGAACGCACCGCCCGGGGCAGGGGCGAATGCCAGACCGCGTCGACGGGCAGCGCCGCGAGCCGCTCGGCGAGGAGCCCCATCTGCCGCAGCCCGGCATCGGTCACCTCCCCGAACGCATCCGCCGCTCCGTGCCGCGCCACGTACAGGTGCCGCACCGCCATCGCCGCTCCTTCCAGATGCCATCACCATCGCAATGATGATGGCATCTGGAATGGAGTAATGGAAACCCCGCCCGTGACGGGCGTCCGGGCCTGGCACCGGGAGTGCTAGCCACAGCGAGGGGGTGGCTGCCCTCAGGGCGCCGACGGATGCTGGACCGGCACCGCGGCGCACACCGTGAGGCCCGCCCTCGGCGCGGCCCCCGCCCCCACCACCCGACCCGAAGGAGAGCGACCCCATGGACCTGCGGCTCGACGGCAAGGCGGTCATCGTCACCGGCGGTACCAGCGGAATCGGCCTGGAGACCGTCCGCACCCTCGCCGACGAGGGGGCGCGCCCCGTGGCGGTCGCCCGCAAGGACCCGGAGTCCGGGCTGCTCCCGGACGCTGCCGTGTTCCTCGCGGCCGACCTGACCGACCCGGCGGCGGCCGAGGCCGTGGTCGCCGAGACCCTCGACCGCCTCGGGCGGGTCGACGGCCTGGTGAACAATGCCGCGCTGTTCACCACCCACGATTCGGCCCTGGACTTCGAGGACGGGGCGTGGCGGTCGGCGCTGGAGGTCAACCTGCTCGCCCCGGTCCGGCTCGTCCGGGCCGCCGTGCCCGCCATGAAGGCCAGCGGGGCCGACGGGAGCATCGTCCACCTGGGCAGCGAGGCGGGCCGCATGCCCGACCCGATCCTGGCCCCGTACGCCGCGACGAAGGCGGCGCTGCTGTCGCTGTCCAAGTCCCTGGCGATCGAGCTCGGGCCGGTCGGCATCCGCTCGAACACGGTCTCCCCCGGCCCCACCCGGACGGCCCTGTTCGACGCGCCGGGCGGGTTCGCCGAACAGCTCGCCGACCGCTTCGGCACCGACCCCGACACGGCGGTCGACCGGTTCATCCGCGAGGAGCGGCGGCTGCCCACCGGCAGGATCGGCGCCCCCGAGGACGTCGCCGAGGTGATCGCCTACCTGCTCTCGCCGAAGGCGCGCCAGGTCACCGGCGCGGAGTGGGCGATTGACGGCGGCGCCCTGCGCCAGCTCTGAGGCGCCGGGGTCGGGGGCGGGCCGCGGAGGGAGGGCGGCGGCCGGTCACTTCACGTCGCCGGCGCCCGCGACGACGACCCCGTAGAGGTCGGCGATCCCGGCCATGGCGGAGGCGTGCAGCTGCTCGGCGGTGACACCGCCCGTGACGGACGGAAGCGCGCGGGTGGCGCAGGCCTCGGCGACGACGGTGGGGGTGAAGCCGCGCAGGAAGGCGCCCTCGGACGTGTAGGTCACGCACATGTGCGACATGAAGCCGATGACGATGATGTTCCGCCGCCCCGTGGCCCGCACCCGCTCCTCCAGGTCGGTGCCGACGAAGGAGTTGGGGGCGTTCTTCACCACGACCGGCTCACCCTCCACCGGGGCGACGCTCGGGTGGACGGCGCCGATCTCCGCCCGGATGTCGTAAGGGCTCCCCTCGCCGCCGTCGTGCTGGACGTGGACGACCGGGGTCCCGGCCTCCCGGGCGCGGGCGAGCAGGCCGGCGGCGGCGTCGAGCGCGGGGCGCCACCCCTCCAGCTCCATGACGCCGGTCGTGTAGGTGTTCTGGTAGTCGATCAGGACCAGGACCGCGTCGTCGAGCGTGGCGGGGGACGCGTCCAGTCCGTTCACGGCGCGCAGGGTGGTCGAAGGCATGGCGGAGCACCTCGTCGTCAGTGGTCGGAACTGTTGGAAGGGGGAGGGGGCCGGTCGGGGCCGGGCGCCCTCCGGGTCACGTGAAGAAGCTAGTGTGGGGCGCCGGGTGTCGGCAATGACACCTGATGCGCAGATCCGGACATCGCGCCCCGGGGCATCCGCACCGGGCATCCGCACCGGACACCGCCATCGGCCCACCCCTTGGAGGCCCAGTGGAGACCGAGGACACCGCCCCCGCCGAACGCCCCCTCGTCGTCATCGTCGTGTTCGAGGGTGTGGACCTGCTGGACGTCACCGGCCCGTCCGAGGTGTTCGCCCTGGTCCGGCGGGAGAGCTCCGGCACGCTGGGGTACGACGTCCTGCTCGCGGCGCGGACACTGGACCCGGTGGTGACCATGGCCGGGGTGCGGGTGCTGCCCGACGTCACCTTCGACGCGCTCGCCGGGCGCCGCATCGACACCCTGCTGGTGCCGGGCGCGGTGGAGCAGGACGGGACGGGGCGGCTGCGCGCGCTGGCCGACCCGTACCTGGTGGAGCTGGTGGGCGAGCTGTCCGGGCGGTCCCGCCGGACCGCCTCCGTCTGCGTCGGCGCGCACCTGCTGGCGGCGGCCGGACTGCTCGACGGCAAGCGCGCCACCACGCACTGGACGACCGCGCCCCAGCTCGCCGAGGAGCACCCCGAGGTCCACGTCGACGCGGACCCGATCTTCATCCGGGACGGCGACGTGTGGACCGGGGCCGGGATCAGCTCCGGCCTGGATCTGGCGCTGGCGCTGGTGACCGAGGACTTCGGGGAGCAGGTGGCGCTGCGCGTCGCCCGGCAACTGGTGATGTACCTCAAGCGGCCCGGCGGTCAGAGCCAGTTCAGCGTCCCGCTCGAACCCGTCTCGGCCACGCGCCGCATCGAGGAGCTGCGCCTCTACGTCCAGCACCACCTCGACGGGGACCTGAGCGCCGCCCACCTCGCCGAGGTGGCGCACGTCGGCGAACGCCAGCTCGCCCGCATCTTCAAGGCCGAGCTGGGGACGACCCCCGCCGCCTACGTCGAGTCGGCCCGCCTCGAACAGGCCCGTATCCGGCTGGAGACGAGCGAGGACACGCTGGAGCGCATCGCCTCCGGCTGCGGATTCGGCAGCGTCGACACCCTGGTCCGGTCCTTCCGGCGCCGCCTGGGCACCACCCCGCACGCCTACCGGCAGCGCTTCCGGACCCGCTCTGCGTGAGGGGAGGCCCACCGCTCTCCCAGGACGGGCCCGGGGACGAGGCGGCGGCCCCGGGAGAAGTGGGTCGTCCTCCCCTTCCGCCTGCACCGCGACCGGACGGCGCCCATCGGAGCGGGTGCCCCATCGCCGGTCGCGCCCGCCGTCGGCGGGCGGCCGAAAGCCGCCTCACGCAAGAACGAACCGCCGTCAAGGCCTCAAAGAAGGATCGACCCCCACCCCAGGGCCATAGCCAGCGGGCCGACCTGCCCAAAGTGGCGCGGCTTCCGTCAGCCGCACCCGCCCCCGGCGGGCGCCCCTCAGCCGCCCAGCGAAAGCGGCCCCCGCCCGCGCCCTTCTGTCCGACCAGGTCAGATGGTCTCTGCTCCAGGTCGGACCCGGTCCGGCTTCGACACCTTGAGGGGCGACTCGTGAGGGTGTCCGTGGTGGCCGAAGGCCGCGCCGCTCCACCGGACGCGGCCCCGATGGCACACCTGGGGGCCGGGACGGCTCACTCCCCGTCCACGGTGGCCGCGGACACCGGGGCCACCGGTGCCGCCGGCCGCGAACCGCCCTTGAACCAGAAGAGCGAGCCGGGCCTGCGGGCCTCGCGGCGAATCTTGGCCAAGCCGAGCTTGCAGGTCATCTCCTTGTACGCGGCGCCGAGGCGACCCGCGAAGTACAGCTCCCGGGCGACGTCGTCCTTGTCGGCGAACTGCCGCAGCCCGGCCTTCCGGCCGAGGCTCACGCACGACCCGACGAGGGCCTGGTCGATCGGCGCCGGTTCGGTCCCCGCGATCCTGCTCAGCACCGTGTCCGCGGCCTGCGCCCCCAGCGGCGTGGCGGCCTGCGCGCTCATCCGCAGCGGCTGCCCGGACGGTGCCGCGGCGTCCCCCGCCGCCACCACGCGGGGATCGTCGACGCTGGTCAGCGTCTCGTCGGTGAGCAGCCTGCCGACGGAGTCGGTACGCAGCCCGCTCACGGCGGCCAGCTCCGGAACCCCGAACCCGGCCGTCCAGATGGTCAGCGCGCTCGGCCGCACCTCACCCGAGGAGAGCACGACGGCGTCGGACCGCACCTCGGCCACCTCGGCGGACCCCAACACGGTGACGCCGTTCCGCACCATCCACACCGCGATGGACCGGCGCGCCCCCGGGCTGAGCGACGGCGCCAGCATCCCGCCGCAGACCAGGGTCACCTTGCGCCCGCGCTCCGCGAACTCGGCCGCGGTCTCGACGCCGGTCAGCCCGCCGCCGACCACGACGACCGGGGCCTCGGGCGGCAGCCCGGCCAGCCGGTCGCGGAGCCGCCGGGCGGACTCCCATTCCCCGACCGCGACGGCGTGGTCGGCCGCGCCGGGCACCGAGGCCGGGACCGCGGCGGTGCTGCCGACCGCGTAGACGACGTGGTCGTAGGGCACCGCCCCGCCCGAGGCGAGGCGCACCTCGCGGGCGGCGGTGTCGATGCGCTCGGCCCGGTCGACGACCAGCCGGGCGCCGTCGCCGAGCAGGCCGCGGAAGTCCGCCTCGGCCCCTCCCGTCCCGGCGGCGAACTGGTGCAGCCGGAGGCGGTCGATGAAGGCCGGGCGGGGGTTGACCAGGGTGACGCGGACGTCGCCGCGCTTGCGCAGGCGGTTGGCGGCGAGCACTCCGGCGTAGCCGCCTCCGATGACGACGGCCTCATGGCGGGCGGGGTGTGCGGACATGGCGGGTCTCCTCCCAGCGGGGTCCGAACGGTCTCTCACCGACACGACCGCGCAGCGGCCCCGGATGTGAGGCGGCGCCCGGTGTCACAATCGGCCGCCGCGTCCGGTCGAAGGGGGTGAGGACCGACGTCCACCGAAGGAGGCGACGCCGCCGTGACCGTCCCGTCCGAACCCGTGAGCGACCCCGTCGACCCCCGCCTGAGCGTCGTCATGGGCGAACGGCGCCGGCTCACGGGGCTGGCGTACCGGCTCCTGGGGAGCCTGGCCGACGCCGAGGACGTCGTCCAGGACGCCTACACCCGCTGGTACGCACTGTCCCCGGGGCAGCGCGAGGACATCGACTCCCCCGGCGCGTGGCTGGCCAAGGCCGTCGGCCGCCTGTGCCTCAACGTGCTCTCCTCGGCGCGCGTCCGGCGGGAGACCTACGTGGGCGAGTGGCTCCCCGAGCCGCTGCCCGGACCGGCGGAGCGGGACGGCGGCGGGCCGGTCGGCCCCTTCGGCGACCCGGCCGACCGCGTCACCCTCGACGAGTCGGTCACCATGGCCTTCCTCGTCGTGCTCGAATCCATGACCCCGGCGGAGCGCGTGGCCTTCGTGCTCCACGACGTCTTCCGCTACCCGTTCGCCGACGTGGCGCAGGTGGTCGGCCGTACTCCGGCGGCCTGCCGCCAGCTCGCCGTGTCCGCCCGCCGCCGCGTGCGGACCGCGCACGCGCCCGCGAGCCCGGCGGCCCGGCAGGCCGGGGTCGTGAAGGCGTTCAAGCGCGCGTGGGAGGAGGGCGACATCGACTCCCTGGTCCGGCTTCTCGACCCCGATGCCACGGTGACCGCGGACGGCGGCGGCCGGGTCCGCACGGCGCGCCGCCCCATCAGCGGCGCCGAACGGATCGCGCGCACGCTGTTCGGCTTCGCCGGTCGGGTGGACGACCTGACGCTCGTGGAGCGGACCGTCAACGGTCGGCCCGGCCTGGTCGCCCAACGCGACGGCCGGACGGTGACCGTGACGGCGTTCCAGGTCGAGAACGGGCTGATCACCCACATCTGGGCCGTCCGCAACCCGGACAAGCTCCGGTCGTGGGCGTGACGGCCGTCCCGGGCATCGCGGCTCGGGCGCTGCGCTGGGGAAACACCTGTACAGAGCACCGCGTGGGTGGAAGACTCGGATTCCGGGGCACGACGCGGGGAGTCGGCATGGCGGAATCGGCACCCGGCCCCGACGGTGGCTTCGACCGCGGCGCGGCGGTGACGAGGTCCCTGCTCGGGTGGGGCGTGGTGGCCGGGGCCTTCTACCTGGCCGTCGGTATCACCCTGGGCCTGACCAGCACGGGATTCGACTTCGGGCGGCACGCGCTGAGCCTGCTCATGATCGGCGAGTCGGGGTGGGTCCAGACCGCGAACCTCATCCTGAGCGGCCTCATGGTCCTCGCCGCGGCCGCCGGCGTGTGGAGGGCCACCGCGCACGGGCCGCGCCGGGCCCCCGCCGTGAGCCTGCTGGTCGGCGTCTACGGGCTGTCCCTGATCGGGAGCGGGCTCTTCCCGCCCGACCCCGCGGCGGGCTACCCGCAGGGGGCGGCGGAGGGCACCGTGTCGGCGAGCGGCCTGCTGCACCTGGCCTTCGGCGGCGTCGGATTCCTCTCCTTGGCCGTGGCCGCGTTCCTGGCCGCGGCCTGGTTCGCCCGGCGCGGCGCGTCAGGGCTCCGGCTCCTCTCACTCGGCTGCGGCACCGTGGTCGCACTCGGATTCATCGGCGGCGCCGCGCTCTCCACCGGCACGGCCGGTGTGGTGTCCCTGTGGGCCGCCGTCGTCGCCGGGTGGGTGTGGCTGGCCGCGGTGTCGGCGGCCCTGTACCGGACCGTGCCGCACCCCGACAGGGACCGCCGCCCGGCCTGACCCGCACTCAGAACGCTCCGGGGCGAGGCCCCCTGCACGGCGCCTGCGGCGACGGCGGCGCACGGTCGCCGTCACCCCTCCGACCGGGACCGGGACCGGGACCGGGGCTCCGCACGGGAGGAGGACGGGTACCGCGACGCCAGCAGGCTCAGCGCGGCGGCGGACGCGCTCTCGGGGTCGGCGGTGTGCGTGAGGATGCGCTGGCCGTCGCCCTCGGGCAGGTGCAGCACCTCATAGCCCAGTTCGAGTTCGCCGACCTCGGGGTGGCGGAACCGCTTCGTGCCGCCGGTGCACAGCCGCACGTCGTGACCGGCCCACAGCCGGGCGAACTCGGGGCTCTTGACGCTCAGCTCCCCGACCAGTTCGGCGAGGCGGCGGTCGTCGGCGAACTGCGCCGCCACATACCGCAGGGAGGCGACCGCGAGCGCGGCCTCGTCGTGCCAGTCGACGTACAGGTCGCGGGTGTGCTCGTCCAGGAAGAGCATCCTCATCTGGTTCGGCCGGTCGTCGGCGTGCGCGGGCGCGTCGAAGCCGAGGTGGCCGCCGAGGAGCCGGTGCCCGGCGCGGTTCCAGGCGAGGACGTCGTTGAACCGCCCCAGCAGCACGGCGGGCACCCCGCCCATCGCATGCAGCAGGCGCTCGGCGCCGGGCTCGGCCTGTTCGGGCCTCACCGCCCGGGGGCGCTTGGGCGGCGCCGGGCGCGCCAGCGCGTACAGGTGGGCGCGCTCGTCCGCGTCGAGCCGCAGCGCGCGGGCCAGGGCGTCGATGACCGCGTCGGAGGCGTTCTGCGACTGCCCCTGCTCCAGCCGGGTCAGGTAGGTCATCGACACCCCCGCCAACTGCGCCAGCTCCTCGCGCCGCAGGCCGGGAACCCGGCGCCGGCCGTAGCTGCGCACGCCGACGTCCTCAGGGGTGATGCGGTCGCGGCGCGAACGGAGGAACTCGCCGAGCTCGGTCACGGGGCGCTCGGGGTCCACGGTGGCCACGGCGTCCGCGGTGGCCGCGGTGGCCGCGCCGGACGGAGGCGTGTCGAAGGGGCGTCGTTCCATGCGGCCGATTGTGCCCCCTCCTCCGTGGTCGAGCCTGCCCCTGTCAGTGCCAGGCAACCCGAGGCTCCCCGGACGGGGAGGCTGGCTACCCGGTTCCGGGCGGCTGAGGGTGGGCGCCATGACCACGACCGAAAACCCGTCCCCGTCGACACCCCCGTCGACGCCACCGGCCGCCCCGCCCTCCGAACGGTTCACCGCGGCGCAGAGGACCGCCATGGCGGTCCTGCTGACGGCGAACTTCACCCTGGCCGTCGACTTCTCGATCCTCAACGTCGCCCTGCCGCACATCGGCGGCGAGCTCGGGCTCGCCACCTCGGCGCTGCAGTGGATCGTCACCTCGTTCGCGCTGTGCGCCGCCGGGTTCACGCTCTTCTTCGGCCGCGTCGCCGACCTGTTCGGGCGCAAGCGGCTGTTCCTCGTCGGCATCGCCCTGCTGGGCGCCTCCTCCCTGGCCGGAGGGCTCGCCGCCGGACCGGCGGTGCTGATCGCCGCCCGCGTGGGACAGGGCGTCGCGACCGCCATGGTCACCCCGGCCGCGCTGTCGCTGATGACCACGATGTTCCCCGAGGGGCCGGCCCGCTCCCGGGCGCTCGGGCTCAACGGTGCGCTCATGGCCGCCGGGTTCACGGCCGGCGCGGTCCTCGGCGGGGTACTCACCGGGGCCGTCTCGTGGCGGTGGGCGTTCTTCGTCAACGTCGCCGTCGCCGCCGCCGTGATCCTCGTCGGCCCGCTCGTCCTGCGCGAACCGGCCCGCGGGCGCCGGCCCCGGCTCGACGTCCCCGGCGCGGTGGCCATCACGCTCGCCCTGACCGCCCTGGTGTTCGGGATCGACACGGCGGGCCACGACGGCTGGACGCACCCCGGCGCCTGGGGGCCGATCGCAGGGTCGCTCGTGCTGTTCGCGGTCTTCCTCGCGATCGAGTCCCGTGTCGCCGAGCCGCTGGTGGCGACGTCGCTGCTGCGGCGCCGCACCATCGCCTGGGGCAACACGGCGGGGCTCCTCGCCTTCGCGACCGAGACATCGCTCGTGTTCCTGCTGACGCTGTACCTGCAGGAGGTCCTCGGCTTCACCGCCCTTACCGCCGGGCTGATCCTGGGGGTGCTCGGCATCGGCACGGTCCTCGGCGGCCTCGTCGCCCCGAAGGTCATCGGCCGGACGAACGCCAGGACCACGATCGTGATCGGCTTCGCCGTCCAGGCCGCCGCGACCCTCCCGCTCGCGTTCGTCTCCGACGACCGCGCCTGGCTGGTCCCGCTGCTGATCGCCGCGTTCATCGGCGGCGCCGCGAACCTCGCCGCGATCGTCGGCTACACCGTGGCGTCCACCACGGGGGTCCCGGCCGACCGGCAGGGCCTGGCGACCGGCCTGGTGACGTTGAGCCAGCAGGTCGGCATCGCGCTGGGGACCCCGGTGATGTCGGCGATCGCGACCGGGGCGGGCGCCGCCCTGCTGCCGGGCCTGCGGTTCGCGATCGGGACCAACGCCGCCGTCGCGCTGGCCGCGGCGGCGCTGGTCGCCGCCTTCCTGCGCCTGCCCCGACAGGAGGAGGCCGGTGGGGCGTAGCGGACGACGCGCCGGAGACGCCGACGGCCGCCCTCCCGCACGGGAGGACGGCCCAGTCGGTCCCGGGGCCGGAGCCGGTGCAGGGGCTCAGGCCGCCGGCCGCCGCCCGCCCGAGCCGAACATCCGCCGGTAGGCCTGAGGGGTGACGCCGGCCGTGCGTTTGAAGCGGTCCCGGAACGCGGTGGGCGACCCGAAACCGACCTGGCCGCCGATGCGTTCGACCGAGTGCCCGGTGGTCTCCAGCAGGTGCTGCGCCTGGCGGATACGGGCCCGGTGGAGCCACTGGAGCGGAGTGGTGCCGGTCTGGTCGCGGAACCGCCGGATGAGGGTCCTGGTGCTGGTGCCGGCCCGGGCGGCGATGTCGGCGAGGGTGAGGTCGCGGCCCAGGTTGGCGCGCAGCCAATCGAGCAGCCCCTCCAGTTCCGCCCCTTGGGGCGCGGGGGCGTGGTCGTAGGCGATGAACTGCGCCTGACCGCCCTCGCGTTCGAGCGGCGTCACCGACAGCCGGGCGGCGTCGGCGGCGACGGCCGAGCCGTAGTCGCGGCGGATCATGTGCAGGCACAGGTCCAGCCCGGCGGCGGCGCCGGCCGACGTGAGGATCCGGCCGTTGTCCACGTACAGCACGTCCGGGTCGACGTCGACCTCCGGGTGCGCGTCCGCCAGGGCCCCCGCCGCGCGCCAGTGGGTGGTCGCCCGCAGCCCGTCGAGGAGCCCCGTGGAGGCGAGGGGGAACGTGCCGACGCACAGGGAGGCGATCCGCGTCCCGGCCTCGGCGGCCGCCCTGAGCGCGTCGCGGACCGGGGGCGCGAGCGGCGCCGCGGGGTCGGCGACGCCCGGCACGATGACCGTGTCGGCGTCCCGGAGCCCGTCCAGCCCCCAGGGGGCGCGGAGGGTGAAGGCCCCGGCGTCGACCTCGTCGCGTTCGGCGCAGATCCGCACCTGGTACCCGGGCCGCCCGTCGGGCAGCCGGACCCGCCCGAAGACCTCGATCGGAGTGGAGAGGTCGAACGGGATCACCCGGTCGAGCGCGAGGACGGCGACGGTGTGCATGGCAGGAATGTACCGGCCCACCGACCGGTGAACCACAGGAGGTCACCTCGAATGACCTTGCATATCACCAGCTCAACGCCTTGGAGAAGGCAGTGACACTCTCCCGTCGAAGTACGTCATTCCTGCCGGACGGCGCCCGCCCCGACCCGCCTGGGAGGCATCACCCGAGGCTCGCCGTAGCGCATGCGAGCTACACTTGCGGTACGGTCAACGCGAGCTCGGGGGAGACGAACATGGCGAGAAGCACGTCGTTCCGGATCAGCGATGAGGCGAAGCACCGGCTGGACAGCAGAGCCGCCCAGGAGGGTGTGAGCGCCACGGCCCTGCTGGAGCGCCTCATCATCGAAGGCGTGGACCAGCGGGATTTCCCGGGCATCGTCTTCCGCGGTCCCGCCCACGACCGACGCGCGGCCCTCGCCGCAGGGCCCGACGTCTGGGAGGTCGTCGCCCGGCTGCAGGAACTCGACGGCAGCGAGGAGCACCGGATCTCGACGCTCAGCGCCGAGTCGGAGCTGCACCCCCGACTCGTCCGCATCGCCGTGGACTATGCCTCCGAGCACGCGGATGAGGTCAACGGCCGCATCGAGCGCAACCGCGCCTCGGCCGAGCGCAGCCGTCGCGCCGCAGAGGGACGCGAGGCGCTGCTGACATGAGCATGTTCCTCATCGACGAGATGTACCCTCCCACCACGGCGCGCCTGCTGCGCGATACCTACGGCCACGATGCGGTGCACGTGTTCGAGATCGGACTGCAGGCGGCGGAGGACGCACTCGTCGCGGCGACGGCCCGATCGGAGGGCAGGGCCGTGGTCACCGAGAACGTGGTGGACTTCGCGGCGGAACGCGATGTGGCGCTGGTCTTCGTACTGAAGCGGAACCCGCCTCCCGGCGGAGCGCAGGCGGCGGGTCTGGCCAAGGTCCTCGCCGACTGGGCCCGGGCCAACCCCGACCCCTACCTCGGCCCCCACTGGCCGGACGCGGGGTGATCCGGCTCCGCGCGGGATCGGCCGTAACATGTGCGCCGTGGATACGAGCCCCCCTGACCGGCGCCCGCGTCAGCGGCTGAGCGAGGAGCAACGGCGGAAGCAGATCATGGAGGCCGCCGTTCAGGAGGTCGTGGAGCGCGGCTACGAGGGCGCGTCGCTGACCCGGATCGCCAAGCGCGCCGGCGTGGCCAAGGGGCTGGTCTGGCACTACTTCACCGACAAGGACGACCTGATGGAGTCCACGGCGAAGCAGACGATGCAGGCCATCCAGGCGCAGATCGTCGACTGATCTTCGCCGACGGAGGATCCGAGGCGGCCCTACTCGGCGACCGCCAGTGGCGGGCATGACGCCACCGGCGGTGGTGGGCCCAACGGCTTCGGAGGTGTCCCTCGGCGCCGTTCAGCACGGGGACGATCCGATCGGCCGGACTCATGTGCACTGAATGTGCAACGGCCGCCCTCCCTGAGTGGGAGGGCGGCCGTCGTCACGTCTGCGACCTGGGTCGATGCGAGTGGAGCCAAGGGGAGTCGAACCCCTGACCTCTGGTATGCAAAACCAGCGCTCTGCCAACTGAGCTATGGCCCCGGGCATGCCGCCGTGCGGCGGCATGGGAACGCGTAGAGCATACCGCCCTCGCGGAGGGGATGGTGTGGGCACCGCAAGGGGACGAACGCCGCCCACGGGTGGAACGCAGACGGCAGCCACCGGCACGCGGCCGTGCCGTGGCTCGCCGGTCTGCGCTGGACTAGTTCTCGCTGGCCGCGGTGGCTTCCGTCCACAGGTCGAGCTCGGCGCGGTCGGCCTGGATCTTCCGGTAGACGGCGAACGCCCCGAGGGCCACCAGCACCAGCACGATGATCTTCTTCACGGCGTGGACCCCTTCTTCGATCACGGATATTCGGGTCAGGAAAGGACGCGCGGCTCGGAGAGCGAAAGCCCCCGGCACCAGGCCGGAGTCCCTCTGCCCTTCCACCCGAGCGGAAGGCGTCGGTAGAGAACTTTATGGGGTTGTCTCCCTGCAGACTAGCAACCCCCCGGCGCATCTCCCGCCGCGCCGCGTGTTTCCCTCGGCTGCCCAGGTCGGCGGCGGTGTCCGCTTCGCTTCGATTCGGCGGGACCTGGGCGTGTCCGGACACCTCCGCGCGGCCCGCCGACCTACCGTGAGCAGCGCAGACGCAGGGAGGCGGACCATGGCCGACGAACGCAAGGGGCCGGGCCGGGACCGGCCAGGCGGCTCGGACGCCGGGGAGGGGAGCGCGGGGCGGGGTGCCGACCCGGGATCCGGGTCGGGCCCCGGATCAGGGACCGGGGCCGGTTCCCGGCCGGGCGGCGGGCGCAGGGACCGCCCGGCCGCCGGGAAGGGGAGCGACCGGGCACCCTGGCGCACCGAGGGCGTACCGCCCGGCGACGGCGGCGCCGAAGGCGCCGAAGGCGCCGGCGGCGACGCGCCCGGCAAGCGCCCCAAGGGCTCCTGGATCCGCTTCTTCGTCACCCTCGCCGCCGTCTACCTGGTCGTCTTCGGCCTCACCTGGCTCACCGACGGCCGCGGCGCCGCCACCGTCCCCTACACCTCCTTCACGCAGCAGGTCGCGGCCGGCAACGTGAAGGAGGTCTACTCGCGCGGCGAGACCATCGAGGGCACCCTCAAGAAGGCCCAGCAGGTCCCCGGCGGGTCCAAGGGCGACACCTACACCACCTTCACCACCGAGCGCCCCGTCTTCGCCGACGACGACATCTACGCGCAGATGGTCGACAAGGACGTGGTGGTCCGCGCCGAACCCGTCACCCAGCAGCGCGGCCTGCTCGCCAACCTCTTCTGGGCCCTGCTCCCCGTCCTGCTGTTCGGCCTCCTCTGGTACTGGATGCTGCGCAAGGGCCGCAGCATGATGGGCGGCATGGGCGGCATGGCCGGGCTCGGCAAGAGCCGCTCGGCCACCCCCGTCGACACCTCCGCCGTCCGGGTCACCTTCGACGACGTCGCCGGGATCGACGAGGTCGAGTCCGAGCTGGAGGAGGTCGTCGACTACCTCAAAGAGCCCGACCGGTACCGCCGCCTCGGCGCCCGCCTGCCCCGGGGCGTCCTGCTCACCGGACCGCCCGGCACCGGGAAGACCCTCCTGGCCCGCGCCGTGGCCGGGGAGGCCGGGGTCCCGTTCTTCAGCGCGAGCGCCTCGGAGTTCATCGAGATGATCGTGGGCGTGGGCGCCAGCCGCATCCGCGACCTGTTCGCCGAGGCCCGCAAGGTCGCCCCCGCCATCGTCTTCATCGACGAGATCGACACCATCGGCCGCACCCGCGACGCCCGCTCCGTCGGCGGCAACGACGAGCGCGAGCAGACCCTCAACCAGATCCTCACCGAGATGGACGGGTTCAGCGGCACCGAGGGCATCGTCGTCATCGCCGCCACCAACCGCCCCGACGTGCTCGACCCCGCCCTGCTGCGCCCCGGCCGCTTCGACCGCACGGTCGCCGTCTCCCCGCCCGACACCCGCGGCCGCGAGGCGATCCTGGCCGTGCACTCCCGCGGTGTCCCGCTGGGCCCCGACGCCGACCTGGGCGCCGTCGCCCGCTCCACCCCCGGCATGACCGGCGCCGACCTGGCCAACCTGGTGAACGAGGCGGCGCTGCTGGCCGCCCGGCGCGGCGAGGACGCGGTGCGGGCGGCGGACTTCGCCGACGCCCTGGAGAAGGTCCAGCTCGGGACCGCCAGGGCGGTCGTGATGCCGGAGCAGGAGCGCACCCGCACCGCCTACCACGAGTCCGGTCACGCGCTTCTGGGCATGCTCCAGCCCGGCGCCGACCCGGTCCGCAAGATCTCCATCGTCCCCCGGGGCCGCGCCCTGGGGGTGACGCTGTCCACGCCCGAGGACGACCGGTACGGCTACGACGCCGCCTACCTGAGGGGCCGGATCACCGGCGCCCTGGGCGGCATGGCCGCCGAGTCCCTGGTCTTCGACGTGGTCACCACGGGCGCCGAGAGCGACCTGGAGAACGCCACCGCCATCGCCCGTCAGATGGTGGGCCGGTGGGGCATGTCGGAGGCGATCGGGCCGATGACGGTACTGCCCGGCCCCGACGGCGAACGCCCCGGACAGGTGTTCGCCCCCGCGACGCTGGACGCGGTCGACTCCGAGGTGCGCAGGATCGTGGAGCAGTGCTACGACGTCGCACGGCGCCTTCTGACCGACAACCGCGCGCGCTTGGACGCCATGGCCCACGCGCTCCTGGAGCACGAGACGCTGGACGAGAAGGAGGCCTACGCCGCCGCGGGCCTGCCCGCGCCCTCAGGGGGCGGGGAGGGCGCCGCCGAGGCCGGGGATGCCGGGGGTACCGGGGGCGCAGGGGACTCCGGAGGTGTCGGAGGCCCCAGGGGCCCCAGGGCCGCACAGGACACCGGGCCCGGGGCGGCCCCCGGGGAGGCCGGCGGGGACGCCTCAGGTCAGCAGTGACAGCCGCTTGAGGTTGGTCAGGGTCTCCTCCGGCGTCAGGGCGGTGGCGTTCAGCCGCCGCCACACCTCCTGGCAGCCGTGGACCCCCTCCTCCGACTCCACGATGGAACCGCCGTGCGGGGCGTCCACATAGGCCAGCGACGCCTCGTCCTCATCGAACTCCAGCACCGTGAACGGCCCCGCCGATCCCGCGTGCGGCCCCGCCGACGCCGCCAGCAGCCGCACCGTCACCCGGTCGTTGCCGCGCTGCAGGTCGACGATGCGCCGCAACTGCGCGTGCAGGAGGTCGGGGTCGCCCGACACCCGGCGCAGCGCGTCCTCTTCGAGCACCGCGTGGTACCGCCACAGGGTGTCCCGGTCCAGCGCCTCCTGGCGCTTCAGGTACGCCGCCACCATCCGCTCGGCCGACCGCTCGCCCCGCCCCTGCGCCCGCGCCAGCAGCGCCGTGTACTCCGGCACCTGCAGCAGGTCGGGCACGAGGATGCCCGCGTAGGTGTCGATGGCGACCGCGCCGGCCTCGTTGCCGACGTAGGCGGAGGAGAGCACGTCCTCGTACTCGGTCCACCACGGGCGCAGCCGCGACTCCCGCACCAGGGTGAGGATGGCCTCGCGCTGCCCTCCCGTCACCCCGTACAGCTTGAGCAGCGCCGATACCTCCATCACCGAGGGCCACTTGCGGATCCCCGTCTCGATGTGGCCCAGCTTGGCCGGGGACCATTCCAGGACGTCGGCCACGTCGCTGAGCGTCATTCCGGCTTGGACACGGCGTCGCCGCAGCTCCGCGCTGAGTCGGCGTCGACGGACGGTGGGGCTGGTCATAGCGCTGTCCCCGTACACGCGAAGTACCGTTTCCGTGGCACTAGCGAAGCACTATGCCTAGCCTCTAGCAATGAATTCCTAGAAATCGGCCGCGAATGGGCCCGTGCCCCCGCCTTACGGGCGGGACCTTCACCCCCTCAGTGCAGGACCTTCAGCCCGACGATGCCGCCGACCAGCAACAGCAGGCACAGAATTCGCGGCAGGCTCGCCGGCTCCCCCAGCCACACCATCCCCGCGACCGCGGTGCCGACGGCGCCGATGCCCACCCAAACGGCGTACCCGGTGCCGACCGGAATGCTGCGCAGCGCGTACGACAGCCCCGCCATGCTTCCGACGAGGGCCGCGGCGAACACGAGGGAGGGGAGGAGGCGGGTGAAGCCCTCGGTCCGGTCCAGGGCGGTGGCCCAAACGGTTTCGAGGAGCCCGGAGAGGACGATGACGAGCCAGGCCATGGTGCACCCCTGCGATTCAAGGCCCGCGCCGTCTTCGCTTCACCGGGTACGGCGCACCTCGTCCGGGGAGCGGCGCCATTCACGCGGCTCCGGCCCGGGAGGGGAACATTCGGGTCCCGGGGTCCCGACTTTCGTCCATCTTGAACGCCTACGCGAACGGGAATGCTTCCCCTACCACAGGTGACCAGGGTCACCACAGAACACATGGGTCACCGAACGCGTACCATGCACCAGGACAGACCCTTCAGAAGGACGATAATGAGCCACCCCATCGACGACGCCGAGCAGTTGATCGCGAACGCCGAGGAGGAGTTCCCGCCGCCGGTGCGTTCGCGCCTCATCGCGAAGCTGCGCAAGGGGACGCACATCGACGACGCCGCGCGCGAGCTCGGCCTCACCCCGCAGCGGGTGTTCTCCGCCGCCAGGATTCTCGGGCAGTTCGGCGATCAGCTCGACGCGACGCTCACCGCCCAGCGCGATCCCGACATCCCGCACGGCACGGTGACCGGCTTCAACAAGCGCTGCCGCTGCCCGCAGTGCCGCGGCGCGGTGAACCGCCGCATCTGAGCCGCCCCCGCCCGGCGGAGGAGGGGACGCTGGGCCCACCGGGCGAGATCGTCCGCCATCGGGGCGCCGACGGACACGACCGGGCGCCACGGCCTGTTCACCACGATGACATCGGCCGGATCCGGCTCATCATGCTTATCGATCTTCAAGCCGGGGAAACCGGTCACCATGAACGAGCGTGTGGACTGGGCCGCGATGAGCGACGAAGAGTTCATAGCGCTGGTGCGCCAGCTCATGGACGCACCGCCTGTTCCGGCCAACGACGAGGATTAGCCCCCGCAGGTCCGAGACCGGCTCCCCCGCCGGACGACGGTGGCACGCGGGGACCGCCCCGCGTTCTTCAGGCGTGCCGTCGCCCCGCCGACGACGCGGCGGGCCGATGGGGTGGGACCGGCACGGATCCGCAGGGGAGGGCGGCCGGCCGAGCGCCGCCGCGACGACCCGCACCCCGACCACGGGCGGTGCGGGCGGAGGCGCGTGTGCCCGGCGCCGGTGCCGTGCGGCCACGGGCGCGCAGGCGCGGGGAGGACCGCGGAAGGCCCTGGTTTCGGACACGCTGATTCCCGCTTTAGTGACGAGTCGAAATATCGACCTGCCGCTTTGTCGACATTTCAGTGGCGCGGGGACGGCCCCCACCGCCGCATCGGTTCCCCCGGCCCTATCCGCCCTCCGGACCGCCCCGAGCACCTGCACCGCCCGCATCATGCGGACCGTCCGGACCGTACGGACCGTGCAGAGCGGGTGAGGCGTGCGAGGCACCCGTGGCCCCCGGTACGCCTGGGACACCGGTGGCCCCGGGGACACTGGGGGAGCCGTCGGAGCCCACGGCCCTCCCGATCCGGTCTCCCAGATCCCGCAGGTACCCCACCAGCTCCTTCGGTTCCAGCACGGTGAACTCGAACCCGAGGAACGCCAGGTGGATCGCCAGGGTCTCCCACCCGTGGGCGCCGGTGCGCAGCTCGCACGTGCCGTCGTCCAGCGCGGTCAGCACCCCGACCAGCGGGGAGATCCGCTGCGTCACCTCCGCCTCGGGCGCGTGCAGGAGGATCCGCGCCGTGTGCGAATAGGGCGAGCTGGAGATGCTCTTCGCCACGTAGGTGGCCGCGTCGTCCGGGGGAGTGCGCGGACGGAAGCGCGGTCCCCGGGAGAGCGGGTCCACGATCCGGTCCAGCCGGAAGACCCGCCAGTCGTCCCGG
Organism: Nocardiopsis endophytica; assembly: GCF_027706725.1. GTDB lineage: Bacteria > Actinomycetota > Actinomycetes > Streptosporangiales > Streptosporangiaceae > Nocardiopsis_A > Nocardiopsis_A endophytica. The sequence continues at coordinate 1,507 of NZ_JAQFWQ010000028.1, read as the reverse complement.
TCCACATCCCAGGCCAACAGGTACCAGCGCCCCGAGACATGGACCATCCGGTGCGGCTCCACCAGGCGCCGTGTCTCGTTCCCGGCGTAGTCGCGGTAGGCGAAGCGCAGGCTCTCCGTGTCACGGCAGCAGGCGGCGATCTCCGTCAGGTGCCCGCCCTCCACCATCGGGGCCCGGCGTCCGATCGCGTCGGTGTAGGCGTGCACGGCCCCGACACGGCGCCGCAGACGGGAGGGGAGCACCTGCTCGAGCTTGGCCAGCGCGCGGGCCGAGGTCTCCTCGATCCCCGAGAGCGCCCCGCCGGCCGCGGCGGACCTGAGCCCCACGGCGACGGCGACCGCCTCCTCGTCGTCCAGGAGCAGCGGCGGCAGGGCCGACCCCGCCCCCAGGCGGTATCCGCCGGCGACCCCGGGGGTCGCGTCCACCGGATAGCCGAGGTCCCGGAGGCGCTGGACGTCGCGCCGCACCGTCCGCGGTGTCACGTCGAGCCGGTCCGCGAGCTCTGTTCCGGTCCAGTCCCTGCGGGCCTGAAAGAGGGACAGCAGCCGCAGAAGCCTCGCCGAGGTCTCAGAGGACATGGGACGGTCTTCCCTTCGAGAGGGAGCAGGGGTGGTCGGTGGAGGGGGAAGCCTACAACGAGCGGCACCGTCCGTGGTCCCGACTAGGCTGCCCCCATGCCACCGTCGAACCGCAACCGGGCCGCACGCGCCGCCCGGCCCCAGGCCCCCGCGATCCCAGGTGAGCTCACGGAGGCCGACCTCCCCGAGCACGACCTCCGGGATGAGGGCGTGTACCTCGCGCTGGCGTTCGGGGGACTGGACCTCACCGACCGCGCGGTCCTGGCCACCGAATTCGAGGGATGCACGTTCACCCATACGCGCCTGACCGGTTCGGACCTGCGCGGCGCGCTCCTGTCGGACGTCGACATGAAGAACGCCGACCTGGCCGGGGTACGCGTCCGGGACGGGTCGCTCATGCGGGCGACGGTCACGGGGAGCAGGTTGACCGGTGCCGTATGGTCCGCGTGCACCGTCCGGGACACGGTGTTCGAGGGGTGCAGGGTCGACATGGCCTCGTTCGGCTATTCGACGCTGAAGAACGTGGTCTTCCGCGACTGCAACCTGTCCGAGGTCGACTTCCAGGAGGCCGACATCAGGGGAGTGCGCTTCGAGGGCTGCAACCTGGAACGCGCGCGCTTCCACCGGACGAGGGCGGAGAAGGCCCGGTTCGCCGACTGCGAACTGTTCGGCGTGACGGGGGTCGAGAGCCTGAAAGGGGTCTCGGTGAAGACCACGGACGCCCAGGGACTCCTCCTCGCATTGGCTAATGCGATGGAGATCGAGATCGTGGATTGAGGTGGGGTGCGGTGGGTGCGTGGACACGTTTTCACGTGTTCACAAGCTCGAGCACAAAAAAAGGGGCGGGGCCCAAAAAGGACCCCGCCCCTCCTCGAAGAAAATGCGGCGGCAACCTACTCTCCCACCCCACACCATGGAGGCAGTACCAT
>NZ_JAQFWQ010000027.1 GCF_027706725.1 Nocardiopsis endophytica | reverse complement strand
CCATCACCGAGAAGAACAAGGAACGGCGTCCCCCATGACCAGAGCGCTCATCGCGGTACCGGCCGCGGCCCTCGCCCTCGCACTGACCACCGCCGGATGCGGAGCCGCGGGCGACCGGGCCGGGACCTCCGGCGGCGGCGGGAACGGCGGCGGCGCCGTCACCCTGGAGCACACCCTCGGCGAGCTGGAGCTGGACGCGCCCGCCACCGACGTCGTCGCCCTGGAGTGGACCTACGCCGAGGACCTCCAGGCGCTCGGGGTCACCCCCGCCGGGGTCGCCGACGTCGAGGGCTACGACCAGTGGGTCACCGCCGGGCCGCGCTTCGACGAGGGCGTCGAGGACGTCGGCACCCGCGACGCGCCCAGCCTGGAGTCGATCCGCGCGCTCGACCCGGACCTGATCATCACCTCCGAGCTGCGCTCCGGCGAGAACCTCGAACAGCTCCAGGACATCGCCCCCACGCTCGTCTTCGACCCCTACGCCGCCGACGGCGAGTACGCCGAGATGCGGGCCACCTTCGCGACCATCGGCACCGCCGTCGGCAAGGAGGACGAGGCCCAGGAGGTGCTCGACGGCCTCGACGCGCGCCTGGAGGAGCTGAAGGGCGAGCTCGCCGACGCCGGGGCGGACGGCGCCGAGGTGACCGTCGCCCGCGGCTACACCGCCGACGGCGCCGCGGTGGTGGAACTCCTCACCGACTCCACCGTCCCCGGGGCGCTCCTGGGCGAGCTGGGGCTGGCCAACGCCTGGACGGCGGACGCCGACGCCTACGGGATGAGCAAGGTCGACGTGGAGGGCCTGACCGAGGTGGAGGACTCCCACCTGGTCTACGTCGCCGCCGAGGACGACAACGTCTTCACCGGCGACCTCGACGGCAACGAGCTCTGGCAGGACCTGGAGTTCGTCGAGGAGGACCGGGTGCACGCCCTGGACCCGGGCACCTGGTACTTCGGTGGGCCCCTCTCGTCGCGGCAGGTGGCCGAGGAGATCACCGCCGCCCTCACCGCGTGAGCGCCCCCGCACCCCCGGTCGCCTCCGCCGCCCCCGCCGCCCGCTCCGGGCGCCGGGGGCCGTCCGCCGCGGCCGCGGTCGGCGGCGGCGCGCTGGCACTGGCGGTCATCGCACTGCTGCACCTGTCCCACGGCCGGGGCGGGGTCGGCCCGGCCGACCTTCCCGCGCTGATCGCCGGGGACGAGCACGTGCGGGCCGTGCTGCTGGGCGGGCGGCTGCCGCGCACCCTGGCCGGGGTCGTGGCCGGGGCGGCCTTCGCCGTCTCCGGCGCCCTGCTGCAGTCGGCGGTGCGCAACCCGCTCGCCGCCCCCGACACCCTGGGCGTGACCGCGGGCGGCTACCTGGCGATGGTGGCCGCCACCGTCACCGGGCTGTCCTTCGGCGACCTGCCGCGCGGCGCGATCGCGTTCCTGGGCGGCCTGGCCGCGGCCGCCGTCGTGCACGCCGTGGCGGGCGGCCGCAACGGCTCCTCGCACCTGGTGCTGGCCGGGGTGTCGGTGTCGCTGGCGCTGTCCAGCGTCAGCGCCCTGCTGGTGATGCTCTTCGAGGCCGAGACCGGGGCGGTGTTCTTCTGGGGCCACGGGTCGCTGGCCGTCGCGGACACCGGCCGGTCGCTGTCGGCGCTGCCGCTGCTGGCGGCCGGCCTGGCCGGAGGGCTGCTTTTGGCCCGGGCCCTGGACATCCTCGGCACCGGCGACGACACCGCGCGCGGGCTGGGCGTGCCCGTGGGCAGGGTGCGGGCGGGCGCCGTGCTGCTGTCGGTGCTGCTGGCCGCGGGCGCGGTCGCGGTCACCGGGCCGATCGGGTTCATCGGGCTGGCCGCGCCGCACATCGTCCGGCTCTGCGGGGTCCGCCGCCACCTGCTCCTGCTGCCCGCCGCGGCGCTGTGGGGCGCCTCCCTGCTGCTCGCGGCCGACCTGCTGGCCCGCGTCACCTCGCCCACCGGGAACGAGGTCCCGGCCGGGGTGGTGGCCGCGCTGTTCGGCGCCCCCCTCTTCCTGGTCCTGGCGCGCAGGCTGCCGGTGGAGCCCGCGGCTCCGGGCACCGCGGCACCGACGCGGCGCGGGCGCCGGATCCCGGCGGTGCCCGTGGTGGCCGGAGGCACGGTCCTGCTGGGCGTGCTGCTGGCCGCCGGCCTGCTGGCGGGGGACGTGGTGGTGCCGCCGGGCGAGCTGGTCGCGCTGGCCACGGGCGACGGCGGCGACCTTGCGCGGACGGTGGTGGCCGAGTACCGGCTGCCGCGGCTGCTGGTCGCCGCGCTCGCCGGGGCGATGCTGGCCGTGGCGGGCGGCATCGTGCAGACGGTGGCCCGCAACCCGATGGCGGACCTGACCGTGATGGGCGTCAGCGGCGGGGCGGGCTTCGGCGCCGCGCTGGTCCTGGTGGCGCTGCCGATGGTGCCCTACGCGGTGCTGCCGGTGGCGGCCTTCGCGGGGGCGGCGGCCGCCTTCGCCACCGCCTACGGGCTGTCCCGGCGCGGCGGGTCGGTGGCGCCGGAGCGGCTGGTACTGGTGGGCATCGGCATGTTCGCGCTCACCACGGCCGCCACGAACTACCTGGTCACGGGGGCGCAGTTCCGCACCGCCCAGGCGCTGCGGTGGCTGTCGGGCAGCACCTACGCCCGTGACACCACCGACCTGCTGGTGCTGGGGGCGACGACCGCCCTGGCGGCGGTGCCGCTGGCCGTGGCGCTGCGCAGGATCGACCTGCTGGCCCTGGGCGAGGACACGCCCCGCACGCTGGGGCTCCCGCTGGAGCGGACGCGGCTGTGGGTGCTGGCGCTGGCCGTCGCCCTGGCGGCGAGCGCGGTGGCGGTGGTGGGCACGGTGGCCTTCGTCGGCCTGGTGGCCCCGCACGCGGCCCGCATGCTGACGGGCTCGCGGGCGCACCGGCTGCTGCCGGTGGCGGGGCTGTTCGGGGCGGCGCTGATGGTGGTGGCCGACACGGTGGGAAGGACGGTGATCGCCCCGGCCGAGATCCCGTCGGGCCTGCTGGCCGCGGTGATCGGCACCCCGTACTTCGCCTGGCGCCTCCGCCGCGACCGGAAGGGGTGAGGCCGGATCAAGGGCGGTCACGGGAGATCGCGGACGCCGCCGCGGCCGTCCGGCTAGCCTCGCTCCCAGGGAAAAGGCACGTCCTCTGGAATCGTGAGGCCTCCAGCTACCCCTCCCGGATGATGTCGCGTAGGCGGGTGGTGCGGGGCAGGGACGTCTTCTCCTTCACGGCCTCGGCCAGTTCCGGGCCCGCCGCGTGCACGATGGACACGTGGCGCACGCCCCGGGTCAGGGCCGTGTACACCTGTGGGCGCGACCCCCGCGTCTCAGGACCGAACACCGCCACGGCCCCCGGCCAGCGCGAGCCGTGTGCGGCGGCCACCGTCACCGCCCAGCCCGGCCGCAGATGCGCCGGGTCCACGGGCACCGGCGCGCCGCCGCCCGCGAGCTCCACGTGCGGGCGCTCGTCGCCCTCCGGACCGGTGCGCAGGTGGCCCACGTCGCCCGCCGAATAGCCGGGGCCGCCGCCCGACAGCAGCACCCTGTCGCCCGCGTCCAGCCCGCCGAGTGCGCCGGGGCCGGGGTTGAAGCGCTCCTTGCAGGCCTTGTTGAGGGCGTCGGTCCCCGCCTCGCCGCCGCGCGTGGCGGCCACGATCTGCACCTGCTCGGCCGCGATGCCCAGCGCCCGGGGGATCGAGTCGCCCACGAGCTGCACCGCCCGGTGCGCCGCCTCGGCGCCCGAGGACGCGGGCACCAGCACGACCTCCCGGTCGGGCGCCTCCACCCGCGCCAGGTCGCCCCCGGCGACGGCGGCGGCCAGCTCTCCGAGCGGCCCGGGGGAGGGGGCGTCGGGCAGGTCGGCGACGGCGGCCATCCGCGACTCGGCCACGTCCCGCACCACCTGGCCGGGCCGGGCCGACGGCGCCTCGGCGGGGTCGGCGAGCAGCACAAGGTGGGTGCCGTCTTCGCACGCCTCGACCAGGGCGGCCGCGCGCTCCACGTCCAGCGCCATGGCGTCGGAGACCACGACGATCCCGGCGGGCACCGGGCCACCGGCCGCCAGGAGCCGCCCGAGCGGCACCGCCTCGACGGCGACGACGGGGGAGGGGGCCGCTCCTTCTTGGGGGGTCTCCTCGTCCTCCGTGTCGGTCCCGGCGGCCTGCTCCGCCTCCGGTGCGCCCTCCCCGGAGACGGCGCCCGGCGCGGCGGCCGCGAGGGCGCCGCCCAGCAGCTCGTTGAGCACCGCCGCCGACTGGGCGGTGGGGGAGGCGACCGCCAGCCCGACACCGCTGTCCTCGGCCGCTGCGGCCAGGCACGCCAGGGTGTGGCGCACCGCCGCGCCCGCCGCCGGGCCGTGCCGCAGCACCGTCACCCCGCGCATGATCGCGGCGATCGCCGCCGCGGACGTCTCCGCCTCCACGTCCTCGCCGATGCGCTCGGCGGCGGCCTCGGCGGTCTCCGAGGCGGTCGCCGGGTCCATGATGGGCTCGCTGGTGCCGATCAGCCGCGCCAGGCCCTCGCCCAGCTCCTGCTCGGCCAGGCCCACGCGGGTGGGGGCCAGGAAGCGGTCCGGGTCGGGCATCTCCGGGGCCTCGCCGTCCTCGAACCCGTCGTCGGCGTCTTCGGGGAAGACCTCGAACACCATGGCCGAGCCGTCGTCCAGCGCCGCCTCGACGGCCGCGCCGGGGTCGGCGATCCGCATGCCGCGCAGGGCCCGGCCCAGCTCGCGCTCCTCCACGGCCGTGGAGCCCTCCCGCACGGCGGCGGCCAGCGCCCGGCCGACCAGGGCCCGGCCGCGCCGGGGGTCGTCGGGGGCGGCGGCGTCGCCCAGGGCGCGGCGGGCGCAGAAGTCGGCCTGGTCGGGCGTGACCGCGGGCAGCGCCAGCAGCCGCCAGGGGTCCGCGGCCAGCTCTTCGGCGGCGCCGGGGCCCAGCGCACCGACCAGCGGCCCGGCCAGGGACTCCGGTGCGCCCATCCCCGCCAGCACGGCGGCGGTGCGCTCGGGGGCGTCTGACATGCGGGAAGCGTCCTCTCCACGGGGCGGTCGACGAGAGAGCAGCCTAGCGAGGAACTCCGACGACGGCGTCCGTCCCCGGCTCACCGCTTCCGGGAGGCGTCGTCCAGCGCCTCGCGGATCTCCTCCGGCAGGTGGACGTCGTCGGTGCCGAGGATCTCGTCGAGCTGGGCCGCCGTGCGCGGGCCGATGGCCACCGACACCACCCCCGGCCGGTCGCGCACCCAGCTCAGGGCCACCGCCAGGGGGGACACGCCCAGCCCTTCGGCCGCCGTGCACACCGACTCCACCACCCGGCGGCTCGGCTCGCCCAGGTAGGGCTCCACGTACGGCGCCATCTGCGGCCGGGAGGCGCGGGACCCCTGCGGGACGCCCCGCCGGTACTTGCCGCTCAGCACCCCGCGCCCCAGCGAGGCCCAGGCGATCACCCCCGCCCCCAGCGCCGCGGCCGCCGGCAGCAGGTCGCGCTCGGGCTCCCGGCACAGCAGCGAGTACTCGGCCGCCGCCGTCACCACCGGGTTGCGCCCGGGCGCCGCCGCGCGCTGCCAGGCCGCGTACGCGGCGAACTGCCACGCCGTCGTGTTGCCCACGCCCACATAGCGCGCCTTGCCCGACTCCACCGCCGCGTCCAGCGCCGACAGCGTCTCCTCGAACGGGGTGGCCGGATCGTGGGCGTGCAGCTGCCACAGGTCCACATGGTCGGTCTGCAGCCGCCGCAGCGACGCCTCCAGCGAGGCGAGCAGGTGCCGCCGGGAGGTGTCCACCGGCCGGTGGCCGTCGGTGGCGTGCCCCGTCTTGGTGGCGATGATCACATCACTGCGCCGCACCACCCCGTTGAGGAGGCGGCCCAGGACGCGCTCGCCCTCGCCCCCGTTGTACACGTCGGCGGTGTCGACCAGCGTCCCCCCGGCGTCGACGAAGGCGGTCAGCAGATCCGAGGCCTCCGCCTGGTCGGTGTCGTTGCCCCAGGTCATGGTCCCCAGGGCGGTGGACGACACCCACAGCCCCGAGCCGCCCGCCTGTCGCTGTTCCATGGCGTGCGAGGTTACCCGGTCGGAGGGCGGGCGGCGGAGGCCCGCCGGAAGAACCCCAGTTCGGGCGGGATGCGGCGGTCCGGCCGGAAGGCGCCGTCGGCCCGACCGGAACGGCCGGGGCCCGTGTGGGCCCTGCTCGCGCGCGCGGAACGGGGTAGTAAGCTGCCCGAGTCGCCGCCGGAGGAGACGGTCGGGGCGCCGGTCGGAGCCGGCCGGCCCCACCCCGCGGCGGCGGACCGCCCAGACTCCCGCCGCGTCCCCGCCGCGGCCCTTCGCCGAACCTGCCGACTGGAGCCGAGCCCGCCGTGTCCATCATCGAGGCCATCATCCTTGGACTCGTCCAAGGGCTGACCGAAATGCTGCCGATCTCGTCGAGCGGGCACCTGAGGGTGATCTCCGCGTTCTTCGGGTGGCCCGACCCGGGGGCGGCGTTCACCGCGGTCAGCCAGATCGGCACCGAGCTCGCGGTGCTGATCTACTTCCGCCAGCGGATCTGGGCGATCCTGTCCACGTGGACCCGCTCCCTGTTCGACAAGGAGCTGCGCCGCGACATCAACGCCCGGATGGGCTGGTACGTCATCATCGGCACCCTGCCCATCGGCGTGCTGGGGCTGCTGCTGGAGGAGCAGATCGACACGGTCTTCCGGGACCTGCGGCTGATCGCGCTCACCCTGATCGTGTTCGGCGTCATCCTCGGCGCCACCGACCGCTACACCCGCAAGCACCGGGTGCTGGCCGACCTGACCGTCACCCGCGGCGTCACCTTCGGCCTCTTCCAGTGCCTGGCGCTCATCCCCGGCGTCTCCCGCTCCGGCGGCACCATCACCGGCGGGATGCTGATGGGCTTCAAGCGCAAGGACGCCGCCGAGTTCTCCTTCCTGCTGGCCATGCCCGCGGTGTTCGCCTCGGGCCTGTACAAGATGACCGACATCGGCGGCAACGAGTACGCGGGCTGGCTGGCCACCGCGGTGGGCACCCTCGTGGCGGGCGTCGTCGGGTACGTCGTGGTGGCGTGGCTGATGAAGTTCATCTCCACGCACAGCTTCATGCCCTTCGTCTACTACCGCATCGGCCTGGGCGTGCTGGTGCTGACGCTGGTCAGCTTCGGCGTGCTGGACCCCCAGGGCGGCACCGAGGAGCGCCACGACAAGGGCGAGGTCGTCGCCGACGCCTCCCCGGAGCCGAGCGAGGAGCCCTCCCCGTCGCCCTCGCAGGAGCCGTCGCCCTCTCCGAGCACCGACCCGGCCACCGGCTGGGAGATCGACCCCGAAGTGGGGCTGCCGGTCAACCCTGAGTCGGGCCTGCACTACGACCCCGAGCTGCAGATGGACGTGTCCCTGGACCCGGAGACCGGGCTGCCGGTCAACCCCCTCACCGGCCAGACCTACGACCCCAAGGAGCGCGACGCCGCCCAGGACGGCACCGCCGACGGCGGCGAGGGCACCGCGGGCGGCCAGGCCGGCCAGGACGCCACCGGGCAGCAGCAGGGCACCGGGCAGGGCCAGGAGGGCGTGCCCACCGGCTGACCCGGGGCCGCCCCGGCGGGCGGCCCGGCGCCGTTGGACTACCCTGGACGGCCATGGGCACCCCAGCGAACGCCTCCGCCACCCTCGTCCTGCTCCGCCACGGCCTCACCGCCGTCACCGGCAGCGTCCTGGCGGGCCGCGCCCCCGGCATCGACCTGGACGACCGCGGACGGCGCCAGGCCGAGGACACCGCCCGCCGCCTGGCCGGGCTGCACCTGGACGCGATCGTCACCAGCCCGCTGGAGCGGTGCCGCCAGACCGCGGAGCCGCTCGCCGCCGCCCTGGGCCTGGACCCCGTGGTCGACGAGCGCTTCAGCGAGTGCGATTACGGCACCTGGACCGGGCGGACCCTGGAGGAGCTCAAGGACGAGCCCGAGTGGCCCGTCGTCCAGCAGCACCCCTCGGCCGCCCGCTTCCCCGGCGGGGAGTCCCTCGCGCAGGTCTCCGCCCGTGCCGTGGAGGCCGTGCGCGACTGGAACGCGCGCCTGACCGCCGCCTCCGGCACCGGCCGCCCCCGCTACCTGGTCTGCGCCCACGGCGACGTGATCAAGGCGGTCGCCGCCGACGCCCTGGGCATGCACCTGGACCTGTTCCAGCGCATCCAGGTCGACCCGTGCTCGGTCACCGCCGTCCGCTACACGGCCGCCCGGCCGTTCCTGCTGCGCCTCAACGACGTCGGCGCGACCGCCGACGGCCTGGCGCCGCCCCCGCAGGAGGGGGCCCAGGAGGAGGGCGGGGACGCCGTCGTCGGCGGCGGCGCGGGCGCCGCCCGCCTGTGACCGGGGCGGTCCCGATCGCCCCGGGGCCCGTGATCCTCTAGGGTTCTTGGCATGTCGCTGTACTTGTACGACCCGCCGAACCGCTTCGTGGCCGGCACCGTCGGCCAGCCTGGGGAGCGGACCTTCTTCCTCCAGGCGAGCGGAGGCGGCCGCATCACCTCCGTCGTTCTGGAGAAGGCCCAGGTGTCCGCGCTCGCCGAGCGCGTGGAGGAGCTGCTGGAGGAGGTGCGGGTGCGCTTCGGCGACCCGCTGCCCGAGGCCGCGGGCAACGGGGGCGACGTCGACGACGACCCCCTGGAGCAGCCCATCGACGAGGACTTCCGGGTGGGCACACTGGCCCTGGCCTGGGACGCCGAGGCCTCCCGCGTGATCATCGAGGCCCAGGAGGCCGTGCAGGAGGCGGACGGGGAGTCCGAGGAGCAGGGCGAGGTGGAGGTCTTCAGCGAGACCGCCCCCGCCGACCGCGACGTGCTGCGGGTGCACCTGACGCCGTCGGCCGCGCGCGCCTTCGCCGGGCGCGCCATGCGCGTCGTCGCCGCCGGGCGGCCCAACTGCCCGCTGTGCGGGCGGCCGCTGGACCCCGCGGGGCACATCTGCCCCCGCCAGAACGGCTACCGGCCCGCGGGCGCGTGACCGGGGGGATGTCCGGCGCCGAGGCCGCGGAGCTGCTGCGCACCGGCACGCTGGAGGTCGTGGGGCGGCTGACCGCCGCCTCCAACGCCACGTTCTACGCCACCGTCTCCTCCCCGGAGGGGGAGGCGGCCTGCGTGTACAAGCCGGTGGCGGGGGAGCGCCCGCTGTGGGACTTCCCTGACGGGACCCTGGCCGGGCGCGAGGTCGCGGCCTTCGCCGTCTCCGAGGCGCTGGGGTGGGGCGTGGTGCCGCCGACCGTGCACCGCGACGGGCCCTTCGGCGAGGGCATGGTGCAGCTGTGGGTGGACGCCGACCCCGAGGTGGACCTGGTCGCCCTGGCCCGGGACGAGCAGAGCGGGCCGCTGCGCCGGATGGCCGTCTTCGACGCGGTCATCAACAACTCCGACCGCAAGATCGGGCACCTGCTGCCGCTGCCCGGCGGGCACCTGCACGGGTGCGACCACGGGGTGGCCTTCGCCGAGGAGTACAAGCTGCGCACGGTCCTGTGGCAGTGGCAGGGCGAGCCGCTGACGGAGGAGGCGGTGGAGGGCCTGGAGTCCCTGTACGGACGCCTGGAGGAGCACGGCGGCGAGCTGTCGGCGGAACTGGACCGCCACCTGACCGCGCCCGAGCGCTACGCCCTGCGCAGGCGGGTGGAGCTGCTCCTGGAGCACAAGGTGCACCCCTACCCGTCCCCGGCCTGGCCCGCCGTCCCCTGGCCGCCGGTGTAGAGGGCACCTGCGGCCGGCCGGGGGGCCGCGGCGGCGATGACGCCGTGCACCGCCGCCTCCACCCGCAGGTGCGCGGTCTCCGGGTCGGGGCCGCCCGCGTCCAGCCACGCGATGACCGCCTCGATCGCCACCACCGGCACCAGGCGGTACGCCCACTCGGCCCAGGCCCCCTCGGGCAGCCGCCCCGCCAGGTTCTCGCGTGTGGCGGCGGTTGAGGACGCGGCCAAGGAATCGACCACGTCGCGGAACTCCGGTTCGCGGGCCGCGTGGCGGAACAGCAGCCGGAAGCCGTCCGGGTCGGCGGCGGCGGCGCGCAGCAGGGCCGGGAGGGTGGTCCCGTCGAACCCTTCCGTGCCCGTCCGTCCGGCGAGGCGCTCGCACGAGCGGTCGAGGACCGCCCGGTACAGCGCGTTCTTGGACTCGAAGTGCCGGTACAGCAGCACCCGGGTGATGCCCGCCTCGGCGGCGACCTCGTCCAGGCCGGTGGCCGCGTAGCCGCTGCGGGCGAAGGCGCGCGCGGCGGCGTCGAGGATCTGGTCGCGCCGCTGTGCCCGGGGGAGCCGGCGCGCGGCGGCGCCGGTGCGCGCCCGCGCGCGCTCGTCGGTCCCGTCCATCCCGTCCATGCGCTCCCCTCCAGATGTTGACTTCGGAGTATACATGTGCTCTTGTTTCCTCATGGATGTACACACCGATGTAAACAAGAGCCCGGAGGTCCGGCTGCCGTTCGACCGGCCCCACCCGCTGCGCACCCCGCCGGAGCTGCGGCGGCTGATCGACCGGGGCCCCGTCCACCGGGTGCGGACCGCCGTGGGGCACGGCGCGTGGCTGGTCACCGACCACGCCCTGGTGCGCGCCCTGCTCGACGACGCGCGCCTGGGACGCTCCCACCCCGACCCCGACAACGCGGCCCGGACCGGCGCCTCGGCGCTCTTCGGCGGCCCGGTCGGCGACCCCGCCACCGAGGACGCCGACCACGCGCGCATGCGCGCCCTGCTGCGGCCGCACTTCACCCCCGGGCGCATGCGGGCCCTGCGCCCGCGGATCGCGGAGATCACCGCCGGGCTGCTCGACGGCCTGGCCCGCCGCGACCCGCCCGCCGACCTGGTCACCGCCCTGGCGCTGCCGCTGCCCGTCACCGTGATCTGCGAGCTGCTGGGGGTGCCCGGGGCCGACCGGGACCGCTTCGGCGCCTGGGCCCGGGCCGCCGCCGACGTGACCGACCGCGCCCGCTCCGAACAGGGCCTGGCCGACCTCTTCGGCTACGGGCGCGAACTGGTCGAGCGCAAGCGCTCCGAGCCCGGCGACGACGTCCTCTCCCGCCTGGCGGCCACCGAGGGCGTCAGCGGCGACGAGGCGGCGATGCTGGCCATGTCCCTGCTGTTCGCCGGGTACGAGACCACCACCGCCGCCCTCGGGCTGGGCGTGCTGCTGCTGTTGGACCGGCCCGTCCACTGGCGGCGGCTGCGGGAGGCCCCCGACCTCGCGGCCCCCGCGGTCGAGGAGGTGCTCAGGGCCCCGGCCAGGGGAAGCGGCGGCATCCCCCGGTACGCCCGCACCGACCTCGACATCGCCGGGGCCCACGTGCGCGCGGGCGACCTCGTCCTCCTGGACACCGGTGCCGCCAACCACGACCCGGCGGTGTTCACCGACCCCGACCGGTTCGACCCCGCCCGCCGCGAAGGGGCCCACCTGTCCTTCGGACACGGCGCCCGGTACTGCATCGGGGCGCCTCTGGCCAGGATCGAGCTGCACGAGGCCCTGACCGCACTCGTGTCCCGGTTCCCGGGGATGCGCCTAGCGGTGCCGGCCGAAGACCTCCCGCTCGACCGGGACGTCCTCGTGACGGGCCTGACCTCGCTGCCCGTCACCTGGTGACGCACTCCCGGGGCGGCTCCCCGACCTCTCCGGCCGCGCCCTCCGGGCGGGCCTCCTCCCGGGCCATCAGGCGGTCGTCGACCAGCCGGACCGCGGTGATCAGCGCCATCGCCGCGGCCGCCACGGCCAGCCCGGTCCAGAGCTTGCCCGGCTCGCTCACGTCCAAGGCGAAGAACGCCTGCCCCACCGGCGTCAGCATCGCCGTCAGCAGCAGCCCCACCATCGCCCCGACCAGCACCGTCTTCCACCACACGTACGGCTTGGCCACCAGCAGCAGCACCCACAGCGTGGTCGCGCACAGCGTCACCACCACCGCCGTGCGGTCCGCCGGGTCCGGCACCGACCGGCCGCCCAGCACCAGCAGGTAGGTCGTCACCGCCGCCGCCCCGGCGATCAGCCCCGAGGGGACCGCCAGCCGCAGCGTCCGCCGCACGAACCCCGGCCGCGCCCGCTCGGTGTTGGGCGCCAGCGCCAGGAAGAACGACGGGATGCCGAACGTCACCGCGTTGATCAGCGTCGCGTGCCGCGGGAAGAACGGGTAGGCCACCGACAGCACGCTGACCATCGTGGCCATCGTCATCGAGTACACGGTCTTGGTCAGGAACAGGTTGGCCACCCGCTCGATGTTGCCGATGACCCGCCGCCCCTCGGCCACCACCGCCGGCAGCGCCGAGAAGCGGTCGCCCAGCAGCACGATCTGCGCCACCGCGCGGGAGGCCGGGCTGCCCGCCCCCATGGCCACCCCGATGTCGGCCTCCTTGAGCGCCAGCACGTCGTTGACGCCGTCGCCGGTCATCGCGACCGTGCGGCCGCGCGCCCGCAGCCCCCGCACCAGGTCCCGCTTCTGCTCGGGGGTGACCCGGCCGAACACCGAGGCGCGGTCGGCCTCCTCGGCGAACCCGTCCGGGTCGACGGGCAGCTCGCGCGCGTCCCGGGGCTCGTCGGCGCCTGGGAGCTCCACCGCCCGGGCCACCGCGCCCACCGACACCGCGTTGTCGCCGGAGACGATCTTGACCCGCACGTCCTGCCCGGCGAAGAAGTCCAGGGTGTCCTTGGCGTCGTCGCGCAGCCGCTGGTCCAGCACGACCAGCGCCACCGGCCGCACCGGCCCCGGCGCCCCCGGCGCGTCCACCCGCTCGGCGGCCCGCCCCAGCAGCAGCACCCGCAGCCCGGTGCCGCCGATCCGCTCGGCCTCGGCCGCCTCCGGGCCGCCCGCGGGCGCCAGCACGTCGGGGGCGCCGAGCACCCAGTGCTCCTCGCCGTCCGGGGTGGCGAACGAGGCCCCGCTCCACTTGCGGGCCGAGGAGAACGCGGCCCGCGCCACGACCGTCCAGCCCTCCGGCGGCGCCCCCAGGGCCTCGGCGACCGCCGCGACGCTGGGGTTGGGGCGGGGGTCGGCCCCGGCCAGGGCCGCCAGGGCCTCCCGCGCCGGGGCGTCCCCGGCCCCGCCCATCTCGCGCACCTCGGCCAGCCGCATGCCGTTCTCGGTCAGGGTGCCGGTCTTGTCGGTGCACACCACGTCCACCCGGGCCAGCCCCTCGATGGCGGGCAGCTCCTGCACCAGGCAGCGGTGCCGCCCCAGCCGCACGACCCCCACCGCGAAGGCGATGCTCACCAGCAGCACCAGCCCTTCGGGCACCATCGACACCAGGGCGGCCACCATGCCGCGCAGCGCGTCCGCCAGCGGCCCGCCGATCTGCCCCTCACCGATCGCGCCGTCCACGGTGACCTGGTTGTTGAGGGCGAGCTGGCTGAACACCAGCAGCCCGCCGATGGGGAACAGGGCCCAGGTGATGAACCGCAGGATGCGGTCGATGCCCGAGCGCAGCTCGGAGTGGACCAGGCTGAACCGGCTCGCCTCCTCGGCCAGGCGGGCGGCGTAGGCGTGCCGCCCGACCTTGGAGGCGCGGTAGCGTCCCGTGCCCGCGACGATGAAGCTGCCCGACATGACCGTGTCCCCGGGCCGCTTGACCACGGGGTCGGCCTCACCGGTCAGCAGCGACTCGTCGACCTCCAGCGCCTCGGCGGCGACCACGGCCCCGTCCACCACGACCTGGTCGCCCGGGGCGCACTCGACCACGTCGTCCAGCACGATCTCCTGGGCGGTGACCGGGACGGCGGCGCCGTCGCGCACCACGCGCGGGCGCGCCGCGCTCACGATCGCCAGCCTGTCCAGCGTGCGCTTGGCGCGCAGCTCCTGCGCGATGCCGATGAGCGTGTTCACCACGATCACCATCGCGAACAGGCCGTCCTGGACCGGGCCGATCACCGCGATGATCGCGAACAGCACCGCCACCATGGCGTTGATCCGGGTGAGCACGTTGCCGCGGATGATCGCGCCGACGCTGCGGCTGGCCCGCACCGGGACGTCGTTGGTCCGCCCGTCGGCCACCCGCGCGGCGACCTCGGCCGCGGTCAGCCCCCGCCCGTCGTCGTCGGGCAGGGGGAGGGGCGGGTCCTGCTGATCGCGGGGGGCGGTCATGCACGCTCCAGTCGGTCGGTCGCGGGGCGGCCGGGGCCCACGTGGGCCGGGCGCGCCGTAGCAGAGCTTAGGGGACGTCCGGGGCACGGCGCGGTCGGGCAGGCCCGCCGGGCGCGGGTGGTGCCCGCACCCCGCCGCCGCCGCGGGGCGGCCGGGGCGCCATAGTGGTGGCAGCGCCGCCGCAGGAGGCACGACGGCGCCACGAACGGCCTGCGGGAGGCGCCGATGTGCACGGTCATCACCGGATTCGACCCGTCGGCGCCGGTACCGCTGGTGCTGGCGGCGGTCCGCGACGAGCTGCTGCTGCGGCCCTGGGAGCCGCCCGCGCGGCACTGGCCCGACCACCCCGGCCTGGTGGGCGGGCGCGACACCGAGGCGGGCGGCACCTGGCTCGCGGTGGGCACCGGCGCCGGGGCCCGGGTGTGCGCGGTGCTCAACGCGGCCCCGCGCGGCGGTTCGGAGGACGAGCCGCCGGTGAGGACGGTCCCGCCCGAGGCCCGGTTGAGCCGCGGCCGCCTCCCGCTGCTCGGCGCCGACGGCGGGGCCGACGCGGCCGCGGGGGAGGACCTGGCCCGCTACGAGCCGTTCCACCTGGTCGTCGCCGACCCGTCGGGCGGGGCCGTGCTCACCTGGGACGGCCGGGAGCTCAGGAGGGAACCGCTGCCCGCCGGGGTGAGCGTGGTGACCAACTCCGGGCTGGACGCGCGTGCGCCGCGCGCGGTCCGGCACGCGCCGGCCTTCGGCGCCTCCCGGCCGGCCCCCGGGGCCGGGGACCTGGAGGCCGCCCGCGAACCGGAGGAGGTGTGGGGCGCGTGGCCGCGCCTGCTCGACGCGGGGGTGCGCGGCCCCGCCCGCACGGGCGGATACGGCGCGGGGAAGGACGACCCGGCGTCCCTGGCGGCCCGCGTCGAGCTGGGGCCCGACCGCGTGTGGGCGACCTCGTCCATGGCGCTGGCGGCCGTGGCGCGGGAGGGGGCGCGGATGGCGTTCAGCGCCGAGCCGGGCACCCCGGAGGCGTGGCGGATGGTCGACGAGGTGCGCTGAGAGGGTGCGGGGTGCGCGCCGGGCGAGGGGCGGGCCACACCGTGTCAACCCCGAATCCGTGCTCAACGTCTGAAAGGGGACGGAGGGGCTGACGCCCCCGGGCGAGATCGGGAACGGGAAGGCCGTATGAACCGCCATTGCCTCCGGCGGACACTGACCCGCCTGCGCGAGCTGCGCGGGTGGACCACCGGGCAGCGCGGGCCCGCCGCCGCGCGGCCCTCCACACGCACCGAGCGGGCCTCGTACTGGCTGCTGTACGTGGTGGCGCTCGCGGCGGCCCTGACGCACTGGAACGCGGACAACACCCTGACCGCCGTCGTGTGCGCCCTGGCGGCGGCCGCCGCCGTGACGGCCATCGTGCGCTCATCCGGAGGCGCACGGCAGGGCGGTGGGCCCGAACAACGTTCGGTCTGAGTTATTCCCGCACGGGATCGGCGAATGATCTCGTCCGGCGCGCCCCGGGGCCGGGAGGTTTCGCCGTAGTTGGCCGGATAATCTCGGTGTCATGCGTTCTTGGTCTGCGCCCGACATCGTCCGCCTGCCCGGCAGCGGCGGACCGCTCCGCATCCACGACACCGTCACGGGGGGACGGCGGGCCACCGCCCCCGGGCCGACGGCCCGCATGTACGTCTGCGGGATCACCCCCTACGACGCCGCGCACATCGGCCACGCCTTCACCTACCTGACCTTCGACCTGGTGAACCGGGTGTGGCGGGACGCCGGGCACGCCGTGGACTACGTGCAGAACACCACGGACGTGGACGACCCGCTGCTGGAGCGGGCGGAGGCCACCGGCGAGGGCTGGCGGGACCTGGCGGCCCGCGAGATCCAGGTGTTCCGCGAGGACATGGAGGCGCTGCGGGTGCTGCCGCCCCGCGCCTACGTGGGCGTCGTGGAATCGATCGACCTGATCTCCGCCTTCGTGGAGCGGCTGCGCGCCGCGGGCGCCGCCTACGAGCTGGAGGGCGACGTCTACTTCGCGGTCGAGGCGGCCGACCGCTTCGGCGAGATCGGCGGGATGGACCGCGCCGAGATGCTGCGCCTGTTCGGCGAGCGCGGAGGGGACCCGGACCGGCCCGGCAAGAAGGACCCCCTGGACTGGCTGCTGTGGCGGGCCGAGCGCCCGGGCGAGCCCGCCTGGGAGAGCCCGCTGGGGCGGGGCCGCCCCGGGTGGCACGTGGAGTGCAGCGCCATCTCCCTGCACGAGCTGGGGATGGGCTTCGACCTCAACGGCGGCGGGAGCGACCTGGTCTTCCCGCACCACGAGATGGGGGCCGCCGAGGCCGTCAAGGCGACCGGGGCGCACCCGCACGCGCAGAACTACATGCACGTCGGCATGGTCGGGCTCGACGGCGAGAAGATGTCCAAGTCGCTCGGCAACCTGGTGTTCGTCTCCCGGCTCCGGGAGGAGGGGGCCGACCCGATGGCGGTGCGCCTGGCGATGCTGCCGCACCACTACCGCACCGACTGGGAGTGGACCCCCGAGGGGCTCGAGCGGGCCCGTGAGCGGCTGGCGCTCTGGCGCTCGGCCGCCGCGCGGGAGGCGGGGCCGGACGCCGCCCCCGTGCTGGCCGAGGTGCGCCGGGCGCTCGCGGACGACCTGGACGCCCCGGCCGCGCTCGCGGCCGTCGACGCGTGGGCCGAGAAGGCGAACGCGGGCACGGGCGAGGACCCGGCGGCCCCGGCCCTGGTGCGCGACACGGTGGACGCCCTGCTGGGCGTGGAGCTGTAGCGGAGCCGTAGGAGGCGAGGGCGGGCACCCTGCGGGGGTGCCCGCCCTCGCGTCGTTCAGTCGCCTCGTTCAAGGGGCGCGGCGGAGAATAAGGGGAGGATGTTCCCCTACGTGACAAACGGCCGATTGTGGTCGGGAACCTGCGGAACGCCACTGTGCGATGGCATTCCGTGGTGGGATGGCTCCATGACGACCACGACCCGACCGACCTCCGCCGCCGAACTCGTGTCCGCCTTCGCCGGGCCCCGCGGCGACCTGGCCGACCGCGCCGACCTCGCCCGCTTCCTGCGCGAGCACGGGCTGGTGAGCGCCGGCGCCATCCCCATCACGCTGGCCGACTTCGACGAGGCCCTCTCCCTGCGCGACGGCATCCGCGCCCTGCTCTTCCAGGCCGCCGGCCGCGCCACCGACGAGGACGCCCTCGCGCGCGGGCAGCGGGTGCTGGACGGCCTGCGGGTCACGGTCCGGCTCGACCCGCGGGAGGAGCAGGGCGTGCTGGCCCCGGCGGTCGTCGACGAGGTCCGGCGCGGCCTGGCCCGCATCGCGGGCGCCTGGGCGTCCGTCGCCCTCACGGGGGAGTGGCGCGGCATCGACCTCTGAGCGCGCCGCGCCCTCCGCTGCTCAGCCGTGGTCGCGGCGGCGCAGGTAGCGCTGGAACTCGCGGGCGATCGCCTCGCCGCTGGCCTCCGGCAGCTCGGCGGCGTCCTTGGCCTCCTCCAGGCTGCGCACGTACCCGGCGATGTCCTCGTCCTCCGAGGCCAGCTCGTCCACGCCGGTCTCCCATGCGCGGGCGTCCTCGGGCAGCTCGCCCATGGGCACCGGGCGGTCCAGCACGTCCTCCACCCGCCGCAGCAGCGCCAGCGCCGCCTTGGGGCTCGGCGGCTGGGCCACGTAGTGCGGCACCGCCGCCCACAGCGACACCGTCTCGATCCCGGCCTCGGCGAACACGTCGTGCAGCACGCCCACGATCCCCGTGGGGCCCTCGTACTCGGTCGGCTCCAGGCCCAGGTCGGTGCCCAGCTCCGGAGGGGAGGCCACACCGGTCACCGGGACCGGCCGGGTGTGCGGGGAGTCGGCCAGCAGCGCCCCCAGCATCACCGCGCGGCGCACGCCCAGCTCCCGGGCGATCGCCAGCAGGTCGGCGCAGAAGCCGCGCCAGCGCATGTTCGGCTCCGTGCCGCTCACCAGCACCACGTCCACGCCGCCCGCGCGGGCCGTGCGCACCCGGGTCGCGGGCCACTCCAACCCCGCGTGCCTGCCGTCGGCCACCGTGATCCGGGGCCGGGAGACCTGGAAGTCGTAGTAGTCGTCGGTGTCCAGGCGGGTCAGGTCCTCGGCGTCCCAGGCCGAGGCCAGGTGCTCCAGCGCGGCGCTGGCGGCCTCTCCGGCGTCGTTCCAGCCCTCGAAGGCGGCCACCAGGACGGGCTCGACGAGTTCGGGGGCACCGTCGTCGAGCTCAGGCACAGGCTGCCTCCTCACCGCGCCCGCCGTCCGGGCGGGCCCATCGCTTACTCCTCGCACGGACACGCACAACCCTACGGGGTCCCGGCCGCGCGGGGGAACGCCGTAGGGTATCGTTCCGTCCAGCGGAACGCGTAGCGCGCACAGAACCATTCCGGACGACGGTGTCCCGGCTGTCTGACCTGCAATAACGCGGGAAAGTGACAGTCGGCTGCCCCCGTATGCTCAACTGCCGCCCGGTCGTCACTACAGTAAAGGGTCATGAGCTCTCGACTCTCCTTCCGGGATGCCCTCGCCCGCCGCGTCATCGTCGCCGATGGCGCGATGGGCACCATGCTGCAAGGCCACGATCTCGGCCTCGACGACTTCGAAGGCCACGAAGGCTGCAACGAGATCCTCAACGTCACCCGCCCCGACGTGGTGCGCTCGACCCACGAGGGGTTCTTCGACGTCGGTGTGGACTGCGTCGAGACCAACACCTTCGGCGCCAACTTCGGCAACCTGGGCGAGTACGACATCGTCGACCGCACCTACGAGCTGGCCGAGGCCGGCGCCCGCATCGCGCGCGAGGTCGCCGACGAGTACTCCACCGCCGACCACCCCCGATACGTCCTGGGCTCGGTGGGTCCGGGCACCAAGCTCCCCTCCCTGGGCCATGCGCCCTTCGCCCTCCTCCGCGACTACTACGAGCAGTGCCACCGGGGCCTGATCGAGGGCGGCGCCGACGCCATCCTCATCGAGACCTGCCAGGACCTGCTGCAGACCAAGGCCGCGGTGATCGCCGCCATGCGCGCCCGCCGCGCCCTGGGCAGCGACATCACGGTCATCGCCCAGGTCACCATCGAGACCACCGGCACCATGCTGATGGGCTCGGAGATCGGCGCCGCGGTCACCGCGCTGGAGCCGCTGGGCATCGACATGATCGGGCTCAACTGCGCCACCGGTCCGGCGGAGATGAGCGAGCACCTGCGCTACCTGTCGCAGCACGCCACCGTGCCGATCTCCTGCATGCCCAACGCCGGCCTGCCCGAGCTGGGCGCCGACGGCGCGGTCTACCCCCTCCAGCCCTCCGAGCTGGCCGACGCCCACGACGGCTTCACCACCGAGTTCGGCCTGTCCATGGCCGGCGGCTGCTGCGGCACCACCCCCGAGCACCTGCGCCAGGTGGTCGAGCGGGTGCAGGGCCGCGGCGTCAAGGACCGCAAGCCGGTCAGCCACCCCTCGGCCGCCTCGCTCTACCAGAGCGTGCCCTTCCGCCAGGACGCCAGCTACCTCGCGGTCGGCGAGCGCACCAACGCCAACGGATCAAAGAAGTTCCGCGAGGCGATGATCGAGGAGCGCTACGACGACTGCGTCGAGATCGCCCGCGAGCAGATCAGCGACGGCGCCCACCTGCTCGACCTGAACGTGGACTACGTGGGCCGCGACGGCAGCCAGGACATGCGCGAGCTGGCCTCGCGCCTGGCCACCGCCTCCACCCTGCCGCTGATGCTCGACTCCACCGAGCCGGGGGTGCTGGAGGCCGGCCTGGAGCTGGTCGGCGGCCGCGCGGTGATCAACTCGGTCAACTACGAGGACGGCGACGGCCCGGACTCGCGGTTCGCCCGCATCATGCGCCTGGTCAAGGAGCACGGCGCCGCGGTGGTCGGGCTGTGCATCGACGAGGACGGCCAGGCCCGCACCGCCGACTGGAAGGTCCGGGTGGCCTCCCGGCTCATCGACGACCTGGTGGACAACTGGGGCATGAGGGTCGGCGACATCGTCATCGACTGCCTGACCTTCCCGATCACCACCGGGCAGGAGGAGACGCGCCGCGACGGCATCGAGACGCTCGAGGCCATCAAGGAGCTCAAGCGGCGCTACCCCGACGTGCAGACCACGCTGGGCCTGTCCAACCTGTCCTTCGGCCTCAACCCGGCCGGGCGCATCGTGCTCAACTCGGTGTACCTGGCCGAGGCGGTCGAGGCGGGGCTGGACTCGGCGATCGTGCACGCCTCCAAGATCCTGCCGATGAACCAGATCCCCGAGGAGCAGCGCAAGGCCGCCCTCGACCTGATCTACGACCGGCGCGAGGGCGACTTCGACCCGCTGGCCGCGTTCATGGAGCTCTTCGAGGGCGTGGACGCCAAGGAGATGAAGGCCTCCCGCGCCGAGGCCCTGGCCGCGCTGCCGCTCTGGGAGCGGCTGCAGCGCCGGATCATCGACGGCGAGCAGGTCGGCATGGAGGACGACCTGACCGCCGCCCTGGCCGAGAAGAAGGCGCTGGACATCGTCAACGACGACCTGCTCGCCGGGATGAAGGTCGTGGGCGACCTGTTCGGGTCCGGCCAGATGCAGCTGCCGTTCGTGCTCAAGTCGGCCGAGGTGATGAAGGCCGCGGTGGCCTTCCTCGAGCCGCACATGGAGAAGGCCGAGGACGACGACGGCAAGGGCCGCATCGTGCTGGCGACGGTCAAGGGCGACGTGCACGACATCGGCAAGAACCTCGTGGACATCATCCTGTCCAACAACGGCTACGACGTGGTCAACATCGGCATCAAGCAGCCGGTGTCGGCCATCCTGGAGGCCGCCGAGGAGAACAGGGCCGACATGATCGGCATGTCCGGCCTGCTGGTGAAGTCGACCGTGATCATGAAGGAGAACCTCGAGGAGATGAACTCCCGGGGCATCTCCGAGAAGTTCCCGGTGCTGCTGGGCGGGGCCGCGCTCACCCGCTCCTTCGTCGAGGAGGACCTGGCCGAGCTGTACCGCGGCGAGGTCCGCTACGCCAAGGACGCCTTCGAGGGCCTGCGCCTGATGGACGCCTTCATGGCGGTCAAGCGCGGCGAGGAGGGCGCCGAGCTGCCCGCGCTGCGCACCCGCCGGGTCAAGGGCGGCGCCAAGCTCAAGGTGACCGCGCCCGAGGACATGCCCGCCCGCAGCGACGTGGCCACCGACAACCCGGTGCCGGTGCCGCCGTTCTGGGGCGACCGGATCAGCAAGGGCATCCCGCTGGCCGACTACACCGCCTACCTGGACGAGCGGGCCACCTTCATGGGCCAGTGGGGGCTCAAGGGCTCCCGCGGCAAGGAGGGGCCCAGCTACGAGGAGCTGGTGGAGACCGAGGGCCGGCCGCGCATGCGGATGTGGCTGGACCGCATCCAGACCGAGGGCTGGCTGGAGGCCGCGGTGGTCTACGGCCACTTCCCCTGCTACAGCGAGGGCGACGACCTGGTCGTCCTCGACGAGGACGGGGGCGAGCGGACCCGGTTCACCTTCCCGCGCCAGCGCCGCGACCGGCACCTGTGCCTGTCGGACTTCTTCCGCCCGAAGGAGTCCGGCGAGACCGACGTGGTCTCCTTCCAGGTGGTCACCGTCGGCGGCGGCATCTCCAAGGCCACCCAGGCCCTGTTCGAGAAGGACGCCTACCGCGACTACCTCGAACTGCACGGCCTGTCGGTGCAGCTCACCGAGGCGCTCGCGGAGTACTGGCACACCCGGATCCGCTCGGAGCTGGGTTTCGCGGGCGAGGACCCGGCCGACATCGAGCAGTTCTTCAAGCTCGGCTACCGGGGCGCGCGGTTCTCCCTGGGCTACGGGGCCTGCCCCGACCTGGAGGACCGGGCCAAGATCATGAAGCTGCTGGAGCCCGAGCGCGTCGGCGTCACCCTGTCGGAGGAGTTCCAGCTCGTTCCCGAGCAGGCCACCGACGCGATCGTGATCCACCACCCGGAGGCCAAGTACTTCAACGTCTGACGGGCACCGGGGCCCGCAGGCACCCGACGACCGAAGGAGGAAGGGCGCCCGCCCCCGCATGCGCGGGGGCGGGCGCCCCACCGCGATGAGCAGCACACCGACCCGCGTCCTGCCCGACGCCGTCCTGTTCGACATGGACGGCACCCTCATCGACAGCGAGGGGCTGTGGGCCGAGGCCGAGGCCGAGGTCGTCGCCGAGCTGGGCGGCGTCTGGACCGAGGAGGACCACCGCCGCAACGTGGGCGGGTCCGCGGACAAGGTGGGCCGCTACGTCGCCGGCCTGCCCGGGGTGCGGGCCGAGCCCCGGGAGGTGATCACCCGGATGCAGGAGGCGTTCGGGCGCCGCCTGGCCGAGGGGGCCGACCCGCGGCCCGGGGCCAAGGAGCTGGTGGCCGCGGTGGCGGCCTCGCCGGTCCGCTCGGCGCTGGTCACCTCCACCGAGCGGCACCTGATCGACACCGCGATCGGCGCCATCGGGCTGGAGTCGTTCGACCTGTCGGTCGGCGGCGACGAGGTCGACGCCAACAAGCCGCACCCGGAGCCGTACCTGAAGGCCGCCCGCCTGCTGGGGGTCGACCCGGCGCGGTGCGTCGCGGTGGAGGACTCGGTGGTGGGGGTCGCCTCGGCCATGGCCGCGGGCTGCGCCACGGTCGCGGTGCCGATGATGGTCCCGATCGAGCCCGCGGAGGGCCTGACGGTGATCGACACCCTGGAGGGCGTCGACCTGGACTGGCTGGCCGAGGTCATCCAACGCCACACGGCCCGCTCCGCGGGGGTCTGACAGCACCCGCCCCGAGCCCGACCGCCGGGTCAGCCCATCCACATGACCCGGACGATCGAGATGACACGTAGGCCTTCCACAGGGAGGTAGTCGTGCCGGGTCCACGTATCGCTCATGGAGCGACCTCGCTGCGGGCCGTCTCCAGGATCTCCCGCAGCTCCTCCGACACACCGGTCAGCTCGTACACGTCGACCGCGCTCTGCGCGGCGTCCTCCAGCTCCCGTACACGGGCGGCGCGTTCAGGAATCCGCTGAACGGCGATGAACTCCCCCCAGTACTGGAGGAAGCCGCGGAGCGGGGCGACCGAGCTCTGCAGAGCCGCCTGCTCTGCGGCCTGGTCCAAGTGGGCATTGAAGTCACGCAGCCGTGACGGAGCGATCTGGGCCACTGCGGTCCTCAGAGCGGCAGGGGTGATGGGGGGCATGGGGATGAGCGGTCTCTCAGCGCCGATGTGGTGCTCGGTCATGGCCCTGCTCCCAACTGCGTGGATTCCGCATCGGCCGCCATGGTCCCCGATCGACGGCGTCCACTCTACGGCTTCTCGTCGCGCCGGGGTGGATGAACGCGGAGGTTCCGGCGCTCAGCCCCATTCCCCCCGGTCGGGGTCGGGGGGAAGGATGTGGCGTAGGCCCACCTCCGGGTGGCGGGGGCGTTTCCACTCGCGGGGGTAGCCGATCGACACCTCCTCGAAGCGGACGCCGTCGTACCACGTCGTCCTCGGGATGTGCAGGTGGCCGTAGACCACGCACTCCGCGCGGAAGCGCACGTGCCAGTCGGCCGTGCGGTCGGTGCCGCACCACTGGGCGAACTGCGGGTAGCGCAGGATGTCGGTCGGCGTCCGCACCAGCGGCCAGTGGTTGACCAGGACCGTCGGCAGGTCCTCGGGGATCTCTTCCAAGCGGCGCTCGGTCTCCTCCACGCGCGCCGCGCACCAGGACTCGCGGTCCGGGTAGGGGTCCGGGAAGAGCAGGTGCTCGTCCGTGCAGATGATCCCGGTGTCGTAGGCGACCTTGAGCGACTCCTCCTTCGTCTCCGTCCCCGGGGCGCGGAACGAGTAGTCGTACAGCAGGAAGAGCGGGGCCACCACCACGGGACCCCTGGGCCCCTCCCAGACCGGGTAGGGGTCCTCGGGCGTGAGCACGTCCAGCTCGCGGCAGACCTTGACCAGGTGCTCGTAGCGCTCCACGCCGCGCAGGTCCACCGTGTCGCGCTTGGACGTCCACAGCTCGTGGTTGCCCGGGGTCCAGAGCACCTTGGCGAACCGCTCCCTGAGCACCTCGAGCGCCCAGGCGATGCGGTCGGCGGACTCGGCGACGTCCCCGGCGACGATCAGCCAGTCCTCGGGGGACTCGGGCCGCAGCCCCTCGACGAGCGCACGGTTGTCGGGGTGGGCGGCGTGCAGGTCGCTCACCGCGAGCAGGGAGCCGGTCATGCCCGGCCTCCCACGCGGTCGCCGGCCGACGGAGGAGAGGGACGGCGGAGGCCGGTCGCTCCGCCGCCGCGGCTGGTCGTCATCGTGGAGGGCCGCCCTTCCCGCGGGGTCCTGTCGCAGTGGCCCCCATTCAACCCGGTACCGCCCCGGGTCCGCAGCCCGGGGCCCACGGGGTGGCCCCCGCCCGCTCCCTCATCCCGTCGGCGCCGGTTCCAGGGCGCGCAGTGGCTCCTGCAGTTCGTCCCGGAAGAAGGCGAAGAAGCCGTCGGGGTCCGGTCCCGCGTTGACCAGGGCCAAGCGGTCGAATCCCGCGTCGGTGAACCGGCGTGCCGCGGCCAGGTGGCGCTCCGGGTCGGGGCCGTAGCCGAACGCCTCGGCCATGTCCTCCTTGCCGACGGCCTCCGTGGCCGCGTCGAAATTGGCCGGATTGGGCAGCTCGGCCATCACCTTCCAGCCGGTCACCCCGAACCGGAACATCCGCCGGGCCGAGTCCAGGGCGGCGTCGTCGTCCCGTGCCCAGGCCAGCGGCACCTCGCCGTAGGCGGGCCCGTTCCCTCCCGCCTCCTTGAAGGCCTCCACCAGGTCCCCGCGCGGCTCGGTGGCGAACAGGGCGTCGCCCAGCTCGCCCGCAAGCCGCGCCGCTGCCGGGCCGCCCGCCGCCACGGCGATCGGGGGAGGCGGGTCCGGCAGGTCGAACACGCGCGCGTCGGCGAGGTTCAGGTGGCGGCCGCAGTAGGAGCGGTAGCCGCCGCGCCACAGCAGCCGGATGATCTCCAGGGCCTCGCGGAGCATCTCCTGGCGCACCGAGGTCGCCGGCCAGCCGCCGCCGACCACGTGTTCGTTGAGCCGCTCGCCCGATCCGACGCCCAGGGTGAAGCGGCCCCCGGACAGCACCCCCGTCGTGGCCGCGGCCTGGGCGACGATCGCGGGGTGGTACCGGCGCGTGGGGCAGGTGACCCCGGTCGCCAGCCCGATCCGCTCGGTGCGCGCGGCGATCGCGCCGAGCACCGTCCACACGAACGCCGAATGCCCGTGGTCGCTCAGCCAGGGGTGGTAGTGGTCGCTCACCTCAACGAAGTCGAACCCGGCGGCCTCGGCGGCGACCGCCTGCCGCACCAGCTCCCCGGGCCCGTAGCCCTCGGCGAAGAGCTTGTAGCCGATCTGCATGGCTCCCCCCTCCGTACGGTCGCCGATCGCGCTACCCGCCGTGCCCCGGGCGGACACGTGGGGCGTACGGGGTTTCGGATCGGGCGGGGCCCTGTGCGCCTCAGGGGGAGCGGTACTGGGCCCGCTGTTCGCCCAGGCGTTCGGCGAACTCTTCGGCGGCCATCAGCTTCTTGCGCAGGTCGGCGCTGCGCTCCGTCGCCGACGTGTAGTACTCGTCCAGGCGCCGCAGCAGTTCGGCCCGCGCGCGCTCGTCCTCAGGGGCGGCGTCGAGCTCGTCCAGGACGGACAGGAGGTCCTTGATCTCCTCCAGGGAGAAGTCCAGCGGCTTCATCCGCTTGATGAGCAGGAGCCTGGCCACGTCCGCCTCCGTGTACAGGCGGAAGCCGCCCTGCGACCGCGCCGAGGGGCGCACCACGCCCACGTCGTCATAGTGGCGGATCGTGCGCAGCGACAACCCCGTGCGCTCGGCGACCTCGCCGATGCGCATGAGCGCGTCGCCCATCGGAGCCCTCCCCTGTACCCGTGGCCGCTGTCCGTCCTGGAGAGTCTGCCATGCGGCCGGGGGAGTCCGGCGCGGCCCCGCCTTCAGCGGAACGCGTCCGCGTGCTCCCGGGCCCACTCCGCGAACGTCCGCGCGGGCCTCCCGGCCACCTCCCGCACGGTCGCCGAAGGGGCGGGCGCGTCGTACCCGCACACCCCGTGCGGGGTGCGCCCGCCGCGCTCCTCGCCGGTGGCGTCGAACTTGACCTCCCTGCCCACGGCCTCGCCGATCGCTCGCGCCTTGTCGTAGGGCGTCACCGCCTCGGGCCCGGTGAGCGGGTAGTACCGGCCCTCATGCCCCTCCTCGGTCAGCGCCCGGGCGGCCACCGCCGCGATGTCGGCCGGGTCCACCACCGGGGAGGGCACCCCCGCCGTCGGCGCGGCCACCACCCCGGCCGTCCGCACCGCCGGGGCCCACGCGAGGGTGTTCGAGGCGAACTCCCAGGGGCGCAGCACGGTCCAGGCCAGGCCGCTTGCGAGCACCGCCCGCTCACCGTGCAGGGCCGCGCGCCCCATCGCCGAGGACGGATGGGTGGCGGCCAGCAGGGACGACACCGCGACCACCCGTTCCACGCCCGCGTCGGCCGCCGCCCGCAGCACCCCGGCCGCGTCCTCCCGCCCCGTGGGGAGGAGGAACAGGGTGCGGACCCCGTCGAGCGCGTCCGGCAGTGTCGTGGGCCGTTCGAGGTCGCCCTCGACGGCGACGGCGGGGTGGGGGACGGAGCCGCCGGCGGCGGCGCGGGCGGCGTCCCGGGTCAGGGCGCGCACGGGCGCACCTTCCCGGAGGAGGGTCCGGACCAGGGGGCGCCCGATGTTCCCCGTCGCTCCGGTCACCAGGATCATGCGTGCCTCCAACGCGGCGGGGCGGTGCGGTGGGAGAGGGCCGCGCCGCCCCCGCCGGGCGCCCGCGGCCGCCCCCGATCCTGTGGCCTCAAGTGCGCTCGAGGTCAAACGGAGGGGCGTGTGACCTGGCACACCGGGGCGTGGCGGCGCCGCCGCGGGAGTGAAGCGGGGCTATGGTCACCCCTGAAGCCGCCGTGAATGCAGGGGGTCACCACCCGTGGTGGGGCGTAGTAGTTACCTGTTCTTAGACGAACTGTGATTTAACTCCTCCTAAATTGGCCGCAGCGTGCATCAGAGGCCGAAACCTGCCCACGCCTGTCGAGTGGCCGATGCCCTGATCGGGCGCGGCTCCGCAGGGTGGGTGCCGCTCGCTGATGCGTACGACCCTTGTTTTCGAGAGAGGCGGGACATTGAAGAGAACAGCGCTGGGCACGGTCGCGGCCACAGCCGCGACGGCCCTCCTGCTGTCGGCCTGCGGCGGTGGCGGAGGCGGCGGGACGGACGCCTCCGACGCGGAGTTCGACCAGGGGCAGACAGAGATCGTCAACGCCTCCGAGGAGAAGGGCGGCACCCTCCGGTTCGCCATCTCGGCCAACATGGAGAACGCGGACCCGGGCAACATGTACTACGGGTACATGTGGAACTTCTCCCGCCTGTACGCGCGCACCCTCTATACCTATGACGCGCAGCCGGGCGAGGCGGGCCAGGAGGTCGTCCCGGACCTCGCCGAGGGCGAGCCCGAGGTGAGCGAGGACGGCAAGACCTGGACGGTCAAGCTCAAGGAGGGCCTGAAGTACGAGGACGGCTCGGACATCGTCGCCGAGGACGTCAAGTACGCCATCGCCCGGAGCAACTTCGGCCCTGACGCCCTGCCGAACGGCCCGAAGTACTACAAGGAGCACCTCGCCGACTCCGACGACTACGAGGGCCCCTACGAGGACACCGACGACCCGCTCAAGGGCTTCGACGGCATCGAGACCCCGGACGACACCACCCTGGTGTTCCACCTCAAGGAGCCGTTCTACGACTTCCAGTACGTGCTCGTGCAGCCGCAGTCCGCGCCGGTCCCGGCCGACAAGGACAAGGGCGAGCAGTACCAGCAGCACGTGCTCTCCTCTGGGCCCTACAAGTTCGACGGCGACTACACGCCGGGCAGCGGCCTGAAGCTGACCCGCAACGACCAGTGGGACCAGGAGTCCGACCCGGTCCGCACCGCCCTTCCGGACCAGATCACGGTCGAGGAGGGCGTGGAGCAGAACGAGGTCGACCAGCGCCTGGAGAGCGGCGACCTCGACGTCGACCTGGGCGGCACCGGGCTGGGCCCGGCCAAGAAGGGCGAGCTGCTCCAGGACGAGGACGCCAAGGCGCGCATCGACAACCCGACCAACGGCGGGCACTACTACCTGACCGTCAACACCCAGGTCGAGCCGTTCGACAAGCTGGAGTGCCGCCAGGCCGTCGAGTACGCGGTCGACAAGAGCGCCGTGCACCGCGCCTGGGGCGGCTCGGCCGGCGGCGACATCGCCAACACGATCCTGCCGCCCGTGGTCCCCGGCCACGACCCCGAGAGCGACATCTACCCGGCCGCCGACCCGGAGGCCCAGCAGGGCAACCCGGACGAGGCCGAGGCCATGCTCGAGGAGTGCGGCGAGGACGGCATCGAGACCAACCTGGGCGTGCGCAGCGACCGCCCGGCCGAGGTCTCCGCGGCCGAGGCCATCCAGCAGAGCCTGGACAAGGTCGGCATCAAGGTGAACATCAAGCAGTACCCCTCGGACACGTTCACCAACACCCAGGCGGGCTCCCCCAGCTTCGTGCACAAGGAGGAGCTGGGCCTGAACATCTACGGCTGGCTGCCCGACTGGAACACCGGCTACGGCTACATGAGCCAGATCCTCGACGGCGGCGCCATCAAGGACGCGGGCAACTCCAACATCTCCGAGCTCGACGACGACGAGGTCAACGAGCTCCTCGACGAGGTCACCAAGATCGAGGACCCCGCCGAGCGCGACGAGATGTCGAAGGAGATCGACAAGCTCGCCATGGAGCAGGCCGTCATCGTCCCGATGGTGTACAGCAAGGCCGTGCTCTACCGGCCCGACAACGTCACCAACGTCTTCTTCAACCCCAGCTGGAAGATGTACGACTACGCCACCCTCGGGACCACCGAAACCGGCTGATCCCGACACCGGCGCCTGAGGCGGTGGGCCCCGACCGGGCCCACCGCCTCCTTCGCTGTCCGGGAACGTCCCTAGGGACCGACCCCGATGCGCGCCGCGGGCCCCGGTGCGAGACTGGGGGCATGCCGGAAACATTGCCGATCGCAGGTCCGATGCTCGGGGCGGCCATCACGATCGTGGGGCTGCTGATCTCGTGGGTGGTCTGGCGCCGCCGGGGCGCGGCGGCGGGGCTGCGCGGCGTGGCCTGGTCGCTGGTCCCGCTGGCCGCCGGTCTGCTGGGGCTGATGGCCACGGTGTGGCGGGCGGTGGCCGACATCGTCGGGATCCTCGCCGGGCTGCTGTTCAACCCGATGGTGTGGGCCGGTGTCGCGGTCGCCGCGCTGGCCGCGGTGCTGTTCGTGGTCTCCGGCGTCATGCGCGCCAAGGGCAGGGGCGTGCGCCCGGGCCGGGGCGGCGGCGAGCAGAAGCCCGGGAAGAAGGCCGCCGAGGGCGGCGCGGCCCCCGGCCTCGAGGGCGGCCGCGGCAAGAAGGCCGGGGCCGGCGACGACGACATGGGCGATATCGAGGACCTGCTGCGCAAGCACGGGATCGAGTAGGCGGGGCCGAGCCCCCCCGCGCGCGGCGCCCCCGGCGGGGGCCGGCCGCTCAGAGGACGCGCGTCCCGGTGCCTCCGGGGCGCGCGGCTTAATGTCCGCTTCATGCTGGTTTATACCTTTTCTTGTCGTATGATGTCCGCCATGGAGCGGCCGCCCCGCCGCGCCCCGGTGCGGGCGCGCCGTCCGGGGCGGCGGCCCCGTTTTCGGGCAGACTGGGTGGCGTCCGGTGAGTGCCTGCCGACGTGTCGTGACATGACGGATTCGTTGGTGAGCAGTCACGATTCAGCCACAAGAGTGTGATTTGGACGGTCCGCGATGTGAGCGGGCGTACATTGATCGCGGTGCAAACCGATCTGCACGAATCCTGTTAGCCACGTCGAGCTTCGGTGTTAAGCCGACGGGCGGGCTGGCAGATCCGGCGGCGGCCCCCCCGGGGCGCCGCGGGACACGACCGGCCGGCCCGGGCCGGCCCACCGGCCGGACCCGCGCCGGCGGTCGACCCATCACCGGCCCGCGGCCGGTGCCGAAGCCGCGACACCAAGCGGAAGTAGTGGGGGAGTAGTGGTGCCATGAGCGCGCCTTCGGACGCACCTGAGAAGCAGGTGGAGGAAAGCGGCGCAGCGGCCGGGGCCGCCTCCGGGGCGCCCGCGGCCGCCGAGCGGTCCCTCCGCCAGATCGCCTGGCAGCGCTTCCGCCGCGACAAGGTCGCCATGGGCGGCGCCGTCGTCGTGGTGCTGCTCATCGCCATGGCGCTGCTGGCCCCGCTCCTCACCAGGCTCTTCGGGTTCCCGCCCAACGAGTTCCACCAGAGCCTGATGGACCCGCTCACCGGCGGCGCCCTCAACGACCCGGCCGACCCGGCCTCGGGCATCGACCCCTGGGGCGGCATGTCCTCGGAGCACCTGCTGGGGCTGGAGCCGGTCACCGGCCGCGACATGTTCAGCCGCATCGTCTACGGCGCGCAGATCTCCCTGCTGGTCGCCTTCGGCGCCACCGTGCTGTGCGTGGTCATCGGAACGGTCCTGGGCATCGTCGCCGGGTACTTCGGCGGGATCACCGACACCATCATCAGCCGGGCCATGGACATCTTCCTGGCCTTCCCGCTGCTGCTGTTCGCCATCGCCCTGGCCGGCGTCGTCCCCGACGGCGCCTTCGGGCTGCAGGGCAACGCGCTGCGGGTCGGCCTGCTGATCTTCATCATCGGCTTCTTCAACTGGCCCTACATCGGCCGCATCGTGCGGGGGCAGACCCTCACCCTCAAGGAGCGCGAGTTCGTGGAGGCGGCGCGCAGCCTCGGCGCCGGAAGCGGGCACATCCTCTTCCGCGAGCTGCTGCCCAACCTCATCACGCCGATCCTCGTCTACTCGACGCTGCTCATCCCGACGAACATCATCTTCGAGGCCTCCCTCTCCTTCCTCGGCGTCGGGATCAACCCCCCCACCCCGAGCTGGGGCGGCATGCTGTCCAACTCGCTGGACTTCTACACCACGTCGCCCCATTACGTGATCATCCCGGGCCTGGCCATCTTCATCACCGTTCTCGCGTTCAACCTGTTCGGTGACGGCCTCCGGGACGCCTTCGACCCCCGCTCGTCCGACTGAGCGCACGGGGGCGGCCGCCCGGGGCGGGCCGGGGGCCGCGGCGCACGATCACGCATACCGAGAAAGGCAGGGAATTGAGCAAGTCATCACTGGGGCTGGCCGCGCTGGGGGTGTCGTCCGTGCTGCTGCTGAGCGCGTGCGGCGGCGGTGGCGGCTCCGACAGCGGGGCGTCGGGCTCCTTCGACCAGGGCACCACCGAGGTCGTCAACGCCTCGGAGGAGCAGGGCGGCACCCTGCGCTACGCCATCTCGGCGAACATCGAGAGCACCGACCCGGGCAACACCTACTACGGGTACGTCTGGAACTTCAGCCGCTACTACGCGCGGACGCTGCTCACCTACAGCGCCGAGCCGGGCAAGACCACCGAGACGGTCCCGGACATGGCCGCCGAGATGCCCAAGGTCAGCGACGACGGCAAGACCTACACCGTCAAGCTGCGCGACGGGATCACCTTCGAGGACGGCTCGGAGGTCACCAGCGAGGACATCAAGTACGGCATCGCGCGGAGCAACTACGGCGACGACGCGCTGCCCAACGGCCCGCGCTACTTCAAGGAGCTGCTGGCCGACAGCGACGACTACGAGGGCGTCAACGCCAACCCCTCCGACCCGCTGGCCGGGTTCGACGGCATCGAGACGCCGGACGACACGACCCTGGTGTTCCACCTCAAGAAGGCCTTCGCGGACTTCCCGTACGTGCTGGTGCAGCCGCAGACCGCGCCGGTCCCGGCCGACGCCGACAAGGGCCAGCAGTACCAGGAGCACGTCGTCTCCTCCGGCCCCTACAAGTTCGAGGGCGACTGGAGCCCCGGCAACGGCCTGACCCTCGTGCGCAACGAGGAGTGGGACCCCGACTCCGACCCGGTGCGCCCGGCGCTGCCCGACAAGATCACCGTCGAGGAGGGCGTCGACCAGAACGAGATCGACCAGCGCCTGGTCAACGGCGAGCTCGACGTCGACCTGGGCGGCACCGGCCTGGGCCCGGCCAAGAAGGGCGAGGTCCTCACCGACGAGGAGGCCAAGGCCAACGCGGACAACCCGGAGAACGGGTCGCTGCGCTACGTCGCGGTCAACACCGTCGTCGAGCCGCTCGACAACGAGGCCTGCCGGCAGGCCGTGATGTACGCGGCCGACCACAACTCGCTCCAGCGGGCCTGGGGCGGCGCCGCCGGCGGGGAGATCCCCAACGACGTCATCCCGCCGGCCATCGCCGGGCACGACCCCAAGCTCGACCTGTACCCCTCCGAGGGCGACAAGGGCGACGTCGAGAAGGCCAAGGCCAAGCTGGAGGAGTGCGGCCAGGAGGACGGCTTCTCCACCAACCTGGGCGTGCGCAGCGACCGGCCCACCGAGGTCGCCGCGGCCGAGGCGCTGCAGGCCAGCCTGGACCGGGTCGGCATCAAGGTCGACATCAAGCAGTACCCGTCGGACACCTTCACCAACACCCAGGCCGGCTCGCCGGACTTCGTCCACGAGAACGAGCTGGGGCTGAACATCTACGGCTGGATCCCGGACTGGCCCACCGGCTACGGGTTCCTCAGCTACATCGCCCACGGCGACAACATCAAGAAGGCCGGCAACTCCAACATCTCCGAGCTGGACGACGAGGAGATCAACGAGATGCTGACCGACGCCGTCGCCACGGAGGACGCCAGCGAGCAGGAGCGCCTCTACCAGGAGGTGGACCGCCGGATCATGGAGACCGGCGCCATCCTGCCGATCGTCTTCGAGAAGTCGGTGCTGTACCGGCCCGAGAGCCTGACGAACGTCCGGTTCAGCGCCGGGTACGCGATGTACGACTACATGCCGCTCGGTACGACGAACACCTAGCGGCACCCGGAACCCCGACCCTTCGACCTGAGAGTTAGGCAGGTGAAGGCCGCGGGGGCGGCCGGGCCCGCACCGGGCCCGGCCGGCCTTCGCGGCCGGATACGTTGGTCACTTATCTTCTTCGTCGCCTCGGCGCCGGCGTCCTGCTGCTCGCCATCGTCACCCTGGTGACCTTCCTGATCTTCTACGTGGTGCCCCGGATGGCCGGGCAGACGGTCCAGCAGCTGGCCACGATGTACGTGGGCAAGGCGCCCACCGAGGAGGCCATCCAGGCCACCATCGACCGGCTCAACCTGGACCAGCCCATCGCGTTGCAGTTCTGGGAGTTCATCAAGGGCATCTTCGTCGGCGCCACCTACAACTTCGGCGGGCGCGAGGTCGTGTGCTCCGCGCCGTGCTTCGGCTACTCCTTCCAGAACTACACCGAGGTCTTCCCCGAGATCGTGGCCCGGCTCCCGGTCACCTTCTCCATGGCCATCGGCGCCGGCGTCATCTGGCTGGTCGGCGGCGTGTCCGTGGGCGTCATCTCGGCCATCAAGAAGGGCTCGGTCTTCGACCGCGTCAGCATGGGCCTGGCCCTGGCGGGCGTCTCCCTGCCGGTCTTCTTCACCGGCCTGCTGTCGCTGGCCTTCCTGGTGCACTCCTGGGAGCTGTTCGACACCCCGCGCTACACCCCCTTCTTCGAGGACCCGGTCGCCTGGGCGACCGCGCTGTTCCTGCCCTGGATCACCCTGGCGTTCCTGCACGCCGCCCAGTACGCGCGGCAGACCCGGGCGGGCATGCTCGAGACGATGGGCGAGGACTACATCCGCACGGCGCGGGCCAAGGGCCTGCCCGAGTGGAAGGTGATCCTCAAGCACGGGCTGCGCCCCACCCTGACCCCGATCGTCACCATCTTCGGTCTGGACCTGGGCCTGGTGCTGGGCGGCGCGGTGCTCACCGAGACCGTGTTCTCGCTCAACGGCATCGGCCGCTACGCGGTGCAGGCGATCATCTCCCAGGACCTCCCCGTCATCCTGGGCGTCACCCTGTTCGGCGCCTTCTTCGTGGTGGTCGCCAACCTCATCGTCGACCTGCTCTACGCCTGGGTGGACCCCCGCGTGCGCGTGGCCGGCTGAGGGCCTGGACAACGAACTCCCGCTCCCCGCGCCGCCCCGGCGGCCGGGGCCCGATCCGAAGGAAACACCGGCAATGACGACCACGGGCACAGGACAGGACGCCGCCGGTCCGGCGGTGCTCGTCCAGGACCTCTCCATCACCTTCCCGACGATGGACGGCGACGTCCACGCCGTCGACGGCCTCTCCTTCGAGGTGGCCCCCGGCGGCGCCCTGGGCATCGTCGGCGAGTCGGGCTCCGGCAAGAGCGCCACCTCGCTGGCGCTGATGGGCCTGCACCGGGGCACCCGCGCCCGCATCACCGGGGAGATCGCGGTGGCCGGGACCGACATCGTGTCGGCCTCCAACGCCCGCATCCGGCAGATGCGCGGCAACGACATCGCCATGGTCTTCCAGGACCCGATGTCCTCGCTGCACCCGCAGTACACCATCGGCAACCAGCTCATCGAGGCCTACCGCACCCACCGCCCCAAGGCCACGCGCGCGGAGGCCAAGGCGCGTGCCGTCGAGGCCCTGGACCGGGTGGGCATCCCCGAGCCGTCGCGGCGGGTCAACTCCTACCCGCACGAGTTCTCCGGCGGCATGCGCCAGCGCGTCATCATCGCCATGGCGCTGATGTGCGACCCCAAGGTGCTGCTGGCCGACGAGCCGACCACGGCCCTGGACGTCACCGTCCAGGCGCAGATCCTCGACCTGCTCGACGACCTGCGCCGCGACCTGGGCATGGCGCTGATCCTGGTCAGCCACGACCTGGCGGTCGTCGCCGGGTCCGTGGACGAGGTCCTGGTCATGCAGAAGGGCAAGGCGGTCGAGCACGGCGAGGTGCGCAGGGTCCTGTCGGCCCCCGAGCACCCCTACACCAAGGCCCTGCTGGGGGCCGTGCCCCGGGTGGAGGTCTCCCGGGCCCAGCGCCGCGCCGAGGTCCGCGCCGACCGCGCCGCCCGCGAGGGCTCGGAGGCCGCCGAGGCCGCCGTCGCCAAGGGCGAGCGGCAGGAGGCCGGGGCCGCCGAGGCCGCCGCGGCGCCCGCCCTCGAGCGCACCGGCGCCACCGCCCTGCCCGAGGCCGACGCCGCCTGGGACCCCGACCGGGACCCGCTGCTGTCGGTGGACAACGTGCGCATGCGCTTCCGCGTGCGCGGCGGCATGATGGGCAAGAGCACCGACTTCTACGCCGTGGACGGGGTCTCCTTCGACCTCCACAAGGGCGAGACGCTGGGCGTCGTCGGCGAGTCCGGCTCCGGCAAGTCGACCCTGTCGCGCATGGTCATGCGCCTTCTGGAGCCCACCGAGGGCAAGGTCGTCTTCGAGGGGCGCGACATCACGCACATCTCCGAGCGCAGCCTGCGCCCGCTGCGCCGCGACGTGCAGATGATCTTCCAGAACCCCTACTCGTCGCTGAACCCGCGGCTCACCATCGGCGACAGCATCGGCACCGCGCTGCGGGTGCAGGGCGAGACCGACGGCAAGCTCATCAAACGGCGCGTGCAGGAGCTGCTGGAGCGCGTCGGCCTGGAGCCGCTGCACTACAACCGCTTCCCGCACGCCTTCTCGGGCGGCCAGCGCCAGCGGATCGCGATCGCGCGGGCGCTGATCCTGCGGCCCAAGCTGGTCATCTGCGACGAGCCGGTCTCGGCGCTGGACGTGTCGACCCAGGACCAGGTCCTGCGGCTGCTGTCGGAGCTGCAGGACGACTTCGACCTGACCTACATCTTCGTGGCGCACGACCTGGCGGTGGTGCGCCAGGTCAGCGACCGCGTCGCGGTCATGAAGAAGGGCAGGGTCGTCGAGCTGAGCGACAGCGACTCGGTGTACGAGGACCCGCAGGACGAGTACACCCGCTCGCTGCTGAACGCGGCCCCGGTCCTCGACCCGGACGAGGCCCGCGAGCACCGCGCCGAGCGCGTCCGCCTGCGCGCCGAGGGCGAAGAGGCCGCCTGACGGCCCCCGCCCCCGACCGGCCCGTCCTACCGGAGGCGGCCGACGATGTTCCAGCCGACCAGCGCGGCCCCGGCGCCGAGCTGGATGAGGGAGTGCAGTGGAGGCGGGCCGGCCGGGACGCCCTCGATGAGCGCGCCGATGTAGTGGTAGCCCAGGGCCAGGCCGCCGACGGCGCCCAGGACGGCGCCGACCCACAGGTCCCAGGAGGAGGCCGGGCCCCGGCCCGCAGCGGCCTTAGAGGCGGTCTGGGGCGCGTCCGGAGCGCGCTCAGGGGAGGGCGGGGCCCCGCCAGGGACGGCTGCGGACACGCCGGCCCGCGGGCCGCGGTCCTTCGCGGCGACCGCCGCGACCGCGCCCCATACGCCGATCACCGTGTTCCAGAACATGACGATGCCGAGCGGGGCGAAGTAGCCGTTGAGCGCCTGCGTGCGCTCCGGGTCGCCCGCCAGCCAGATCAGCCCGCCGAGGACGGCCGCGCCGATCACGCACCCGGCCGTGGTGCGCAGCCAGGCGACCGCCTCGTGGCGCACCCCCGCGAGCCCCGCCTTCGAGGGCTTGGGCGGCCGAGGCCCTCCCGCGAACCGGTGGGCGAACCGCGCGTCGGCCCAGCGGATCAGCGGGTGCCCCCAGGCCACGGTGAAGCCCAGGTAGAGCGCGCCGAGGCCGTGCCCCGCCTCGGCGTCGGCCCCCGAGGCCAGGTGCAGCGAGATCGCCGCCAGCAGGACCACGTCCAGCACCGGCACGAGGAGCAGGAGCACCGTGCTGAGCCCGCGGCTGCGCAGCAGGTAGCGCGCTGCGAGCCCGCCGAGCAGCAGGACCCAGAACATCGCCTCGCAGGCGAGGATGAATGCCACGATCATCGCGGAGAGCCTTCAGAGTCGTCCGATGTGCCGGGACGAGCATCGCCGGGGGCGCCCGCCGGGCGCATCGGCGCCGGGACGAGATCGGCCTACGACCTTCGGAGTACGTGCCGGGGTGCCGTTCATGCTGGGATGGTGGCCGTGATCAGTGGACTCCGCAGCGCCCTGGCGGGCAGGGGCGCGTTCTTCGGCGCCATCGACCGGAACCGGGCGTTCCTGGGCGGGTGGGTGTACGCGGGCAGCGCCCTGTGGGCCGCGGTGCACCTGTCGCTGGGCGTGCTGCTCTGGGCGCTGGGCGCCTACTTCTACCGCGACGGCGTCGGGCCGGGCGTGCTGCTGGTGACGGTGACGGCGCTGTGCGCGCTGATGCTGCTGCGCCGTACCGCCCCCGGGACCGCGCTCGCCGCCGGGACCGCGGTGCTCGTGGTCGACACCGTGTTCGGGCCGTCGAGTGGGGTGTACCTGGCCTATGGCGACCTGCTGTACGCGGCGAGCGTGTGGGGCGGCAGGCGCAGCGCGCTGGCCGCACTGCTCGGTGCCGTCGCCGGGGCCGTGGCCGTCATGGGGGCCGGCCTGTGGGCGTACGCGGCCGGGTACGTCGACGGGGCCCTGGGATACCTGCAGCTGATCGGGTTGTACGTGATGGTGTTCGCGCTGCCGGTGGTCACCGGGTGGAGCGTGCGCGAGCACCGCGGCCGGGCCGACCTGGAGCGCGAGCGGGCCGAGGAGCGGATCCGCATGGCCGAGCTCGACCGCGCCCGGGCGGTGGCCGAGGAGCGCACGCGGGTGGCGCGCGAGCTGCACGACGTGATCGCCAACCACATGAGCGCGGTGGCGGTGCAGTCCACGGCGGCGCTCTCGAGAAGGACCCCCGACCCGGAGCTGACCCGCCGCGTGCTGGAGGTCGTCCGGGACAACAGCGTGCAAGGACTGGAGGAGATGCGCAGGATGATCGGGGTTCTCAGGGCGGGGGAGCGGCCCGCCGAGGAGCGGGTGACCCCCCGCGTCGACGAGACGGACCTGCTCGTGCGCACGGCCCGCGAGGCGGGGATGCGGGTCGAGGTCCGCGAGCACGGGGAGCCGGGCCCGCTTCCGCCCCAGGTCGACGCGGCCGCCTACCGGATCATGCAGGAGTCGCTGACCAACGCCCAGCGCTACGCGGATCCGCGCCGGGTGGAGATCGGCCTGGCGTACCCGCCGGCCGGGGAGGCGGGGACGCTCGTGGTGACCGTGGAGAACCCGCTGCCCGACGGGGGAGCCGCCGCGCCGGACCCGCTGGGGGCGGGGATGGGCCTGGCGGGCATGCGCGAGCGGGCGGTCCTGCTGGGCGGGCGCTTCACCGCGGGGCCCACCGCGGACGGCCGCGTGTGGCGGGTGCGGGCCGAACTGCCGTGCGCGGTGCTGGAGCCGTCCGACGGGGCCGCGGCCCGCGGCGGAGCGGAGGCGGAGCAGTGATCCGGGTCGTGGTCGCGGAGGACCAATGGGCGGTCCGGTCCGGGCTGGTGATGATCCTGGACGGGGCGCCGGACATCACGGTGGTGGCCGAGGCCGCCGACGGCGAGGAGGCGGTGGCCGCGGTGCGGCGCACCCGCCCGGACGTGGCGCTGATGGACGTGCGCATGCCCCGCAAGGACGGCATCGCCGCCACCCGCGAGCTGGCGGGCTCGGGCACCGACGTGCTGGTGCTGACCACCTTCGACCTGGACGAGTACGTCTTCGGCGCGCTGCGTGCCGGGGCGGCCGGGTTCCTGCTCAAGAACATCGAGGCCGATGACCTGGTCGAGGCGGTGCGGGTGGTGGCCCGGGGGGAGGGCATGATCGCGCCGGGGGTGACGCGGAGGCTGATCGCCGAGTTCGCCGGTCCGGGCGACGGGCGTGCGCAGCACTCCGGACGGCCCGCCCGCCCTCAGGCGGCGGCCGAGGCCCTGGAGCAGCTGACCGCCCGCGAGAGGGAGGTGCTGCGCTGCGTGGGCGAGGGCCTGTCGAACCGCCAGATCGCCCGCAGGCTGGGCATCACGGAGACGACGGCCAAGACGCACGTGAGCCGCATCCTGACCAAGCTCGACCTGAGGAGCAGGGTCCAGGCGGCCATCGTCGCCCAGGAGGCGCTCGGAGAGCGGTGAGGCCCGGGGCGGGCCGCGTCGGCATCGAGCGCGCTCGCCCCGACAACGATCGGTCGCGGGCCCCATAAGCATCGAGCGTGGCGAAAGGGACCGTTCAGAGGTGATCGGGTGGTGAAAGCACCACCCTGGCAAGCCCTGATGACGTGCGGAGAGGTGCGGCCGTCGGCGGCAGTCGAAGGGCCGCCCGCCCGCCGAACAGCGGGTCGCTGGTCAGGGCATCGTAGGCGGCGCGCCCCGGGCCGCAACGAACGCGCCGTCCCGCTGGGCCGCCCCTCCGCCTGCCGCACCCGGACGCCGGGTCCGGCCGCGTCCGTCGGAGTGGTGAGATGTCCATCCGCCCAGGCGGTTTTGGTCGCAAAGGGCCGCCCGCCGGAGGAGGTCGCGGACGACGAGAGCCACACCACTCGGCGGGACACCATCGCCGTGCCTAGCCGCCGGGGACGAGCGCCTTCAGCAGCTTCTCCAGGCCCTCGGCGAAGGCCTGACCGTGGTCGAGCTCCGTGTGCCGCAGGCCGGTCACGGTGGGGAACCGGCCGTCCAGGCGCGTGGGGTGCGGGCTCTCCAGACCGCCCG
Organism: Nocardiopsis endophytica; assembly: GCF_027706725.1. GTDB lineage: Bacteria > Actinomycetota > Actinomycetes > Streptosporangiales > Streptosporangiaceae > Nocardiopsis_A > Nocardiopsis_A endophytica. The sequence continues at coordinate 28,346 of NZ_JAQFWQ010000027.1, read as the reverse complement.
CGCGCACCTCGTGGACCACCGCGCCCGTCACGTACGACTCCAGCGCCGCCGCCGCGTTCACCACGTCCCGCCCCTCCAGCCCCGCCTCGCTGAAGGCGGCGTACTGCAGTTCCAGCGAGCGCACCGCGGCCTCGGTGTCGGGGCGCCGGTTGATCAGCAGCGGAAGCGCCCCGGAGTGCTTCAGCAGCGCCGCCCGGTAGTCGTGGGCCCAGGAGCGCAGCCGCTCGTCCCAGGGGCGGTCGTCGGGCTCCTCCTCGGCCCCCTCGTCCGGGTCGCCCTGCGGGTCGCCCTCCTCCTCGCCGAGCGCCTCCTCCGCCGTCTCGGCGCGGGCGCGGTGCACGTCGGTGACGTACTCGGCGATGGCCTCGAAGAGCTGCTCCTTGCCGAGCGGGAAGTGGTGGTAGACCGCCATGGCCTCCACCTCCATGGCGTCGCCGAGGCGGCGCATGGTCAGCCGCCGCAGCCCCTGGCCGTCGATGATCCGCAGGGCCTCGACGATGATGCGCTCGGTGCTCAGGCCGGCGTTGTTTCGGCTCGATCGGGTCACAGGCGCCACTCTAGATCTACCGGGTAAAGCGGCGCCATCGGAACGCGGCCGCCTCGCCGCCGTGATCCCCGGCACACTAGAGTGTGGGGCGGTCGGCACGAGTGCGATGACGATGGAGAGTGAGCATGGGCCTGTTCGGTCGCAGGGGCGACGAGGACGACCGGCGCCGCCTGGCCGAGGACCGCGAGCACGCGGACCGGCTGCCGGAGCTGATGGAGGCGGTCGCCGAGGCCGAGGCGGCGCTCGTCGCCGCCCACGGGGAGGGGCTCGGCGTCGAGGAGCTCAACCGGTTGGGCAAGGCGCTGGACACGGCCCTGACCGACGCCGTGCGCGCGGCCTACGCCCAGGAGCGGGTGCTGGTCGGCGAGCGCGGCTACTCCGACCGCATCTACCGGCGCAAGCGCCTGGCCCGCCCCGAGGTGCGCGTGGCCACCGAGCGCGCCGAGCGCCTGCTCACCGCCCGGGAGCGGCACCGCCTGCAGGGCGTGGAGCGGGTTCCGCGCCGCCCCGCCGGGGTCTGAGGTGCGCCGCCCCCTCCCCGATGGCAGGATCGGGGGAGGGGGCGGGCCGCGGGGCCGGCCGCCCCGGCGGCCCACACGGGCCGCGACAGGCCCCCGCGAGCGCGGGGCGGACCGGACCGAGGACGGCAGGACTGGCAGTGGCGACCGAAGTCCCGGACTTCATCGACATCGACCCGGACTCCCGGGTCCCTCCCTACGAGCAGATCCGCGCCGCGATCGCGAACGCCGCGGCCGAGGGGGAGATCCCCGTCGGGCACAAGCTGCCCACGGTGCGCGCCCTGGCGGGCGGGCTGTCGGTGGCCGTGAACACCGTGGCGCGCGCCTACCGGGAGCTGGAGCAGGCGGGCGTGCTGGAGACCCGCGGCCGCTCGGGCACCTTCGTGGCGGCCGGGGGCGACGCCCAGCGGGAGGAGGCGGTGGCGGCCGCGCGCGTGTACGCCGAGGCGGTCTCCCGCCTGGGTCTGGACCGCGAGGAGGCCCTGGACATCGTGGCCGCGGCGCTGCGGCAGGCCGAGACCGCCGGCTGAGGGCGGGCGCCGCGCCCCGCGCCCCGCGCCCTACCGGGCCCGGGCGTCGGCGGGGCGGTCGTCGAGGAGCCGGGGCGCCACTTCGTTGATGGTGGTCTCCAGCTCGTCCAGGGTCGTGGAGCCGTGCAGCAGCAGGACCAGCTCCTGCGTCCACACCTCGTGCAGCGCCCGGGCGAGGAGGCGGGACCGCGCGCCGGGCTCCTCGGCGGCGTCCGGGCCGTAGGCGCTGTACAGCACGACCGAGGTGAGGCGGTCCTGCACGGACGACCGCCAGTCCACCACGGAGGCGTCGGCGGAGTTGGCGGCGCGCAGCATCGCGTCGGCCAGATCGGGTTCGCGCATGATCCACCGGGCCGTGCGGACGAGCACCGCCGCCGCGCGCTCGCCGGGGCCCTCGCCCACCAGGGGGCGCCGCCGGATGGACTCGTCCAGGGAGGCGATCTCGGCCGCCAGCACCGCCACCATCAGGTGCGTCTTGGACGGGTAGTAGCGGTACAGCGTGGCCAGCGCGACGTCGGCGCGGTCGGCCACGTCGCGCATGTGCACGTTCTCCAGCCCGCCGCGGGCGGCGAGGGCGGCCGCGGCACGGAGGATGCGTCCGCGGCGGCGCCGCTCGTTGCGTTCGCGGGCGCTGACGTTCTGTTCGGCGGGCTGGGCGCTCACGGTCTCCCCGGGGTGCTGGGGGCACCGTCGCCCCCGTGCCGTCGTACGGACCAACGATAGCGGTAACAGGGCACGGGGACGGGCGGCCGGCGGCGCGGGCTCAGCGGCGGTTCAGGCCGATGACGGAGATGAGGTACAGCGCGAGCAGCCCCATCCAGGCCAGCACCACCCCGCCGCTGCCCATCATCCCGGCGCTGATGGCGGTCAGCGGGATCGAGACCCCCATGGTGATGATGCCCATGATCAGCCGGGGGCTCTTCCACTGCTCCTGCGGCGTGAGCCGCGCCGCGGGCGCCTGGGCGGCCGCCACGTGCTCGCGCACGCGCGCCTCGATGGCCGAGTCGAGCTTCTCGGCCAGCGAGGCGGCCACGGCGTCGTCGTACTCGGGCCCGAGCTCCCGGCTGGTCTGCAGCGCGGCCGCCACCTCGTCCCTGGCGGCGCGGGGAGGGGGGCCACCGGTGTTCTGCGCAGTCATACCCCGATTGTTCCCGAGAGCGGGGCCGCGGGGGGAGGGAGCGGGCGCGGTCCCAGGGAGGAATCAGGGAAGACCCTGAGCGCGCGGCCCGAGGGGAGGGGGCGCGGAAAGGCCCCGCGCCCGCCGGTGGGCGGGCGCGGGGCCTTGTATGCGGTTGCGGGACCGTGCGGGTCCGGGTCAGCTCGCGAAGTCCAGCAGCTGCTGCGCGCGGCTGGGGTGCCGCAGCTTGGACAGCGACTGCTTCTCGAGCTGGCGGATCCGCTCCCGGGTCAGGCCGAGGTGCTTTCCGATCTCGTCGAGGGTGCGCGGGCGGCCGTCCATCAGGCCGAACCGCAGCGACATGATGGTGGCCTCGCGCGGCTCCAGGTCGTCCAGCGCGCGGCGCAGCTGGTCGGCCATGAGCTGGCGGTCGACCACCTCGGAGGCCTCCGAGGCGTCGATGTCCTCGATCAGGTCGCCGATCCGGGTCTCCCCGTCCTCGCCGATGGTCGAGTCCAGGCTGATCGGCTGGCGGGTGACCCGCAGCAGCTCCTCGATCTGCGCGGGCGTCTTGTCCAGCTCGTGGGCCAGCTCCTCGGGGGTGGGCTCGCGGCCCAGCGTCTGGTGCATGTCCCGCTCCAGACGGCTGACCTTGCTGAGCAGCTCCAGCACGTGCACGGGCAGCCGGATGGTGCGGGCCGAGTCCGCGAAGCCGCGCTGTATCGCCTGCCGGATCCACCACATGGCGTAGGTGGAGAACTTGTAGCCCTTGGCGTAGTCGAACTTCTCCACCGCGCGGATCAGCCCGAGGTTGCCCTCCTGGACCACGTCCAGCAGGGACATGCCGCGGTCGCTGTACTTCTTGGCGACCGAGACCACCAGCCGCAGGTTGGCCTCCAGCATGTGCTGCTTGGCCTGGCGGCCGTCCTCGGCCACCCACTCCAGCTCCTCGCGCTCGGCCGCCGACATCGCGGCCGGCTCGGGCGCCTCGGGCAGCACCCCCAGGCGGTACTCTGCGTACAGGCCCGCCTCGATGCGCTTGGACAGGTCCACCTCCTGCTCGGCCGTCAGCAGTTGGCGCCGCCCGATGGCCTTGAGGTAGGTGTGCACCGAGTCGCCCATGGCGGGGGACTGGTCGTCGAGGTCGGCCTCGACCTCGGCGGCCGCCTCGGTGCCCTTTCCGCGCGCCGCGGTCCTGGCGGTGTCGAGGGCGTCCTCGAGCGCCTCGTCCTCGGTGTCGGCGTCGACGGCCTCGACGACGCCGTCGGCCGCCTCCACCGTGCCGCCCTCTTCGCCCCCGTTGGCGAGCCGCACCCCGGAGTCGGTGAGCTCCCGGAGGATGGAGCGGCCGTCGGCCGGGCTGATCCCGGCCTCGGTGAACGCGGCGCGCAGCTCCGACAGGGACAGGTGTCCCTGGGAGCGCCCCCGGGTGATGAGCTCGTCCAGAGCCGCGGACGCGGCCGCGTTGCCGTCCGCGGTGTCCGCCACCGTGGGAGAAGTGGCTAGGGCAGTGCGCGTCATGAAGGCACCTCCCTCCCTTCCAAGACCTGTGGCACGCGGCGGCCTGGATCCGCCGTCTTGGCGCGCCAATATGTCTAACGTGTCAGAGAGTCAAATGTTCCCGGTCTCGATTGGATATCGCCGGTCGTGGTTCAGGTCACGGCCTGGGGTGTTGCGCACGGCGGGTCCGGCGGCGGACGGGGCTGCCCCGGCCGCGGCCGAGCCCCTGGAGACGGCGGGTACCACTTCCCCCCGGGGACGGATCCGGATCCCCGCACCGGCGGCGGCCCTGGGGCGCCGAACAGAGCGGTCTGCCGTGTAGACGCCCGCGGGGCGCGATCAGTTCCCCCGATTCGCCGGATCCGTCCGGCATCGGACACCGCTCATGATCATGCTGCCCGTGCGCGGGCGCGTCAATCGCGGCCGTTCGGCGGTGTCCGCAGGGCGGCCAGATCGGGCTTTCCCGAGGCCAGGAGCGGCATCCGGGTGCGCAGGTCGAGTTCGCGGGGCGCGGCGTAGGGGGCCAGGCGGGACCGGACGGCGGCGCGCAGCTCCTCCAGGGCGGGCGGCGCGGCCGGGTCGGCGGGCACCACGACGGCGGTGACGCGCTCGCCCCACTCGGCGTCGGGCCGGCCGACCACGGCGGCCTCGGCGACGCTCTCCAGGGCGGACAGGACCCCGGCCACCTCCCCGGCGACGACCTTGTGCCCGCCGGTGTTGATGACGTCGTCGGCGCGGCCGCGCACCCGCAGCACCCCGTCGTCGCCCAGGGCGCCCAGGTCCCCGGTGCGCAGCCAGGAACGGCCCCGGTCGTCGCGGACCAGCCCGCCGCCGGCCGGGGCGGCGGCCCCCCGGTACCCGGAGAACAGCACCGGCCCGGACAGCAGGATGCGGCCCTCGCCGTCGGTGCGCACCCGCACCCCGTCCAGCGGGCGGCCGTCGTAGACGCACCCGCCGCAGGTCTCGCTCATGCCGTAGGTGGTCACCACGCGCGCCCCGGCCTCGCGGGCGGCCCGGAGCAGCGGCCCCTCGGCGGCGGCGCCGCCCAGCAGCACGGTGCCGAACAGGGACAGGTCGGCGCCGGCGGCGAGCAGGCGGCGCAGCTGGGTGGGGACCAGGGACACGTGCGGCCGGTGCTCGGCCGCCGCGGCCATGACGGCGTCGGCGGCGAAGGGCACGTGCAGCGGCTCGGTGCCCCCGTGCAGGGCGCGCAGCACCACCTGCAGGCCGGAGATGTGGGCGGTGGGCAGGGTGCACAGCCACCGGTCCCCGGGCCGGGCGCCGATGCGGTCGGTGGAGGCGCGCGCCGAGTGCAGCAGGGCGGAGGCGGACAGCACCGTGCCCTTGGGCGTGCCGGTCGACCCGGAGGTGGCGATGACCAGGGCGGTGCCGTCGGGGACGGGCTCGGCGCCGTCGAGCGCGTGCACGCCGTCGGGGGTGTGCAGGGCGGCCGGGCGCATGGACTCCAGCAGGGCCCGCACACGCGGCTCGGGCAGGGCGGGGTCGATCGGCAGCAGGGCCGGTCCGCTCCCGTCGAGCGCGGCGGCCAGGTGTTCGCTCAGACGCGCGGGCTCGGGGCCCAGGAGCGCGTGCAATGGTCGTTCCGGCACGTCCCCCGAGGGTATCCCACCGTGGCGGGCGTGCGGCCGCGCCCTCGCGGGCTACTAAGCTCGTCCGACGTACCGACCGGTACCGGGCGCCGCCCGGGGAGCGGTACGGCGCAATGGCCGACGTCTGGCTTGAGGAGATGACGGGATCGTGAGTGGCGTGAAGTGGCAGCGGTCGGGCGAGTACTCCGACATCATCTATGAGACCGCCGAGGGCATCGCCAAGATCACGATCAACCGGCCGGAGGTGCACAACGCCTTCCGGCCGCAGACCCTCTTCGAGCTGCAGGACGCCTTCAACGCCGCCCGGGACGACTCCGAGGTCGGTGTCATCATCCTCACCGGCGCCGGCGACAAGGCCTTCTGCTCCGGCGGCGACCAGAAGATCCGCGGCGAGGACGGCTACATGGGCGACGACGCCGTCGCCCGGCAGGGCATCGGGCGGCTCAACGTGCTCGACCTGCAGGTGCAGATCCGCCGCCTGCCCAAGCCCGTGGTCGCCATGGTCGCGGGGTACGCCATCGGCGGCGGCCACGTCCTGCACGTGTGCTGCGACCTGACCATCGCCGCCGACAACGCCCGCTTCGGCCAGACCGGCCCCAAGGTCGGGTCGTTCGACGGCGGATACGGCGCCTGGCTGCTGGCCGAGACCGTGGGCCTGAAGAAGGCGCGCGAGATCTGGTACCTGTGCCGCCAGTACGGCGCCCAGGAGGCCCAGGACATGGGCCTGGTCAACACCGTGGTGCCGCTGGAGCGCCTGGAGGAGGAGACCGTCGCCTGGGCCCGGGAGATGCTGGAGAAGTCCCCGCTGGCGCTGCGCATGCTCAAGGGCGCGATCAACGCGGTCAGCGACGGCGCGGCGGGCATGCAGCAGTTCGCCGGGGACGCGACCATGCTCTACTACATGAGCGAGGAGGCTCAGGAGGGCCGGGACGCCTTCAAGGAGAAGCGGCGTCCGGAGTTCGAGCGCTTCCCGCGCCGTCCCTGAGCCGGGGCGAGGGGAAGGGGCCGCGATGGCCGGGACGGCCGGACGGGACGCGGCGGGGCGGGCGTTCTCGATTCCGATGAGGACGCGCTTCCGCGGTGTCCGCAGCCGGGAGGGGCTGCTGGTGCGCGGGCCGGCGGGGTGGGGGGAGTTCTCCCCCTTCGCCGAGTACGGGCCCGCGGAGTGCGCGCGGTGGTGGGCCGCCTGCCGTGAGGCCGCCGAGGAGGGCTGGCCCGAGCCGGTGCGCCGCAGCGTCCCGGTGAACGTGACGGTGCCGGCCGTGGGGCCCGAGGAGGCCGCGCGCATCGTCGCCGCGGGCGGCTGCCGCACCGCCAAGGTGAAGGTGGCCGAGCGCGGGCAGGACCCCTCCGAGGACCTGGAGCGCGTGGAGGCGGTCCGCGGCGCGCTCGGCCCCTCGGGCAGGGTGCGGGTGGACGCCAACGGCGGCTGGGACGCCGACACGGCGGTGCGGATGCTGCGCGCACTGGACCGGTTCGACCTGGAGTACGCCGAGCAGCCGTGCCCGACGCTGGAGGGGCTGGCGCAGGTGCGGCGGCGCACGGACGTCCCGGTGGCGGCCGACGAGTCGATCCGCAAGGCCGAGGACCCGCTTCGGGTGCGCGCCGCCGAGGCCGCCGACATCGTGGTGCTGAAGGTGCAGCCGCTCGGCGGGGTGCGCCCCGCCCTCAGGGTGGCCGAGGCGTGCGGGCTGCCCGCCGTGGTCTCCAGCGCCGTGGAGACGTCGGTGGGCATCGCCGCCGGTGTCGCCCTGGCGGCGGCGCTGCCGGAGCTGCCCTACGCGTGCGGGCTGGCCACGGTGCAGCTGCTCACCGCGGACGTGTGCGACGACCCCATGCTGCCGGTGGACGGGGCGCTCCCCGTGCGCAGGCCGCAGGTCGCCCCGGACCTGCTGGAGGCCGTGGAGATCGCCCCTGAGGGGTGGAGGGACCGCATGGCCGCCGCGCGCGCGGCGGCGGGGTGAGCGCCGTACCCGGGCGCGGTCCGGAGCGGTTCGGGGGTGTGGCGGCCCCGCGGGAGGGAAGGGGCGTGGACACGCCCGCACTTCTGGTGCGCCGGCGCATCGGAGCAAGGGGGAGCGACGAGTGCCGCAGCAGGGCGGAGACCACGGGCCGCGTGTGCAGACGGGGCCGCAGGCCGCGGGGACGTGGGGAGTCTCGCACCCGTTGCGGGACCGTACGGGCCCGGCGATCCGTTGCACCCGGTGGGGGGTTCGGCGGGTGCTCCGCCGATACTGGCCTGAAGACGACTACGTGAGAGCTGTGCTGCATGAATCCTTCGACCGCGATGGCGCGGGTCCTCGTCGATGAGCTCGCCCGCTGCGGGCTGGCCGAGGCGGTCGTCGCCCCGGGGTCGCGCTCGACCCCCCTGGCGCTGGCCCTGGTCGCCCACCCCCGGGTGCGCGTGCACGTGCGCATCGACGAGCGGTCGGCGGGCTTCTGCGCGCTGGGCCTGGCGCGCGCCTCGCGCCGCGCGGTCGCGCTGGTGTGCACCTCGGGCACGGCGGCGGCCAACTTCCACCCCGCGGTGATGGAGGCCGACCACGCCGGGGTGCCGCTGCTCGTGCTCACCGCCGACCGGCCCCCGGAGCTGCGCGGCACCGGCGCCAACCAGACGGTGGACCAGATCCGCCTCTACGGGCCCGCGGTGCGGTTCTTCGCCGAGGCCGGGGTGCCCGAGCCGGTGCCGGGGATGGTCGCCTACTGGCGGTCGCTGGCCTGCCGCGCCTGGGCGGCCACCGGACCCGGCCACCCCGGGCCCGTCCACCTCAACCTGGCCTTCCGCGACCCCCTGGTGCCCGACGACGGGCCCGGCGCCCCGGCCTGGCCCGAGCCGCTGGACGGCCGGGGGGAGGGGGCGCCGTGGTTCGTGGGCCCGGCCGTGCCGTGCGAACCCGAACCGGTCCGCGCCCCCGCCGTGGAGCGCGGAGTGATCGTGTGCGGGGACGGTGACTACGACCCGATCCCCTACCTCGCCCTCTCGGCGCGCACCGGGTGGCCGCTGCTGGCCGAGCCCACCTCCAACGCGCGCCGCGCCGAGGCCGTCTCCTCCTACCGCGAGCTGCTGGCCAACCCGGCCTTCGCCCGCGAGCACGTCCCCGACCTGGTGGTCAGCGTCGGGCGCCCGGGGCTGTCCCGGCAGCTCATGTCCTACCTGCGCACCGCCCGGAACCACATCGCGGTGGGGGACCCACGCCACTTCGCCGACCCGGTGCGCACCGCCTCCCGGGTCGTCCCGGCGCTCGCCGCGCCCGAGGGGGCCGAACCCGGTACCGCGTGGGCGGAGTCCTGGAGGAGGGCCGACGCGGCGGCGCGGGAGGCGGTCGACCGGGTGCTCGACGCCGAGGAGGCGCTCAGCGAGCCCCGGCTGGCCCGGGACCTGGCCGCGCAGCTGCCCAACGGGTCGCTGCTGTTCGCCGGGTCGAGCATGCCGATCCGCGACCTCGACGGCGCGATGGACGCGCGCTGCGGCGCCCGCATCATCGGCAACCGCGGGGTGAGCGGCATCGACGGCACGGTCTCCACGGCCGTGGGCGCGGCGCTGGCCCACCAGGCCGACGGCGGCGGGCCCGCCTATGCCCTGCTGGGGGACCTGGCGGTGCTGCACGACCAGAACGGCCTGGTGATCGGCCCGGGGGAGCCGAGACCGGACCTGGCGGTCATGGTGGTCAACAACGACGGCGGCGGTATCTTCTCGGGCCTGGAGCAGGCGGGCCACCCGGACTTCGAGCGGGTCTTCGGCACGCCCCACGGCGTGTCGATGGAGCGGGTGGCGGCCATGGCCGACGTGGGGTACACGCGCCTGGAGTGGGCGAGCGACCTGCCCAAGGCGCTGCTCGGGGAGGGGCTGCGGCTCATCGAGGTGCGCACCGGCCGGTCCGACTCGGCGGCCCTGCGCGCGCGCATGCAGCAGGCGGTCGACCGGGCCCTGGAGGGCTGACCACCGGACCCGGCCCGGAGATGGCATGATTCCCGGATGTACGTCGAACGCGCCTCCGGCCTGCTCGCCCAGTGCGCCCACCGCTTCTGGGAAGGCCACGGGACCGACGGGATAGGTGCGCTGCTCGCCGAGGCGGGCGCCTGCTACGACGCCGCGGAGACCGCCGACGCCGCTGCCGACGGCGCGACGGTGGCGATCGGCCGCTCCCTCATCGCCGAGTTCGAGCTGCGCCTGTGCATAGACGTCGAGAACGACCTCAACTCCGGCTGGGACTTCGACTGGGACGGTCCACCGCTCAACGGTGTGGAGGAGGACGACGAGGACGGGGTGAGCCGCCCCGTCGCCGTCCGCGCCGCCGAGGCCGCGCGGGCGGCTATGGACGCCGACCCCCAGGACCCGCTCGTGCCGGTGCACCTCGGCCACGCGCTGGCCTGGCTCGGCGACCGCGACGGGGCGGTCGCCGCCTACCGCGAGGCGCTGCGCCGCGACCCGTTCGACGACCAGGCGGACGCCTGCCTCGAAGTGCTCGGCGCCGGGAACGGTCCGGCGGACGCCCGGGAGGCGGACCCGCGCCCGTCTCCGCCCCCGCGCCCGTATGCGTTCGCCCTCCTGCGCGAGGAGGCGCGGATCGCCAACTCCGAGTGGATCACCGCCGGCCGCGTGTTCGGGACGCCCGCCGCCCTCCGGGAGGCCGCCGAGGCGGGCCTGCGCGACACCGGCGACATCACCCGCGACGACCTCGACGACTTCGTGAGGCTGCAGGTGGACGTGCACCGCCCCGGTCGGCCGGTCGCCGCCTTCGACTTGACGGGACGGGTCCCGACCGAGCCGCAGGAGGGCCCCTTCCGGATCGACTGGTCCGGCGTCCCCCTGGACGAACCCCTGACGCCCCCGATCCCGCCGGGGAGGCCGGTGCGCGTCGGGAGCCTGCTCTGCTTCTGAGCCGCCGGCCCCATGCGGCGGCGGAGCCGTCAGAGGTTGATCATGTGCCCGGCCAGGCCGTGCACGGCCTCCTTCACCGCCTCGCTCAGGGACGGGTGGGCGTGCACGTTGCGGGACACCTCGTGCACGGTCAGGTCCCACTGCTGGGCCAGGGTCAGCTCCGGCAGCAGCTCGGTCACCTCCGGGCCGACCATGTGCGCGCCCAGCAGCTCGCCGTACTTGCCGTCGGCCAGCACCTTCACGAAGCCGCGGGTGTCGCCCAGGCCGTGCGCCTTGCCGTTGGCCATGATCGGGAACTTGGCGACCTGGACGTCGAACCCGGCCTCCCGGGCCTGGGCCTCGGTGTAGCCGAACGAGGCGACCTGCGGCTGGCAGTACGTGGCCCGGGGGATCATCCGGAAGTCGATCTCCTGGGTCTCCGCGCCGGCGATGGTCTCGGCGGCGATGATGCCCATCGCCTCGGCGGTGTGCGCCAGCATCAGCTTCGCCGTGACGTCGCCGATCGCGTACACGCCCGGCACGTTGGTGCGCCCGCGCGCGTCCACCGCCACGGCGCCCCGGTCGGTCAACTGGACCCCGGCCGCCTCCAGGCCGTAGCCCTCGGTGTTCGGCGCGAAGCCGATGGCCTGCAGCAGCTTGTCCGCCTCCAGGGTCTTCTGGGCCCCGTCGGCCCCGGTCACCGCGGCGCGGACCCTGCCGCCGGACTCCTCCACCGTGTCCACGCGGGTGGAGGTGAGCACCTCCACCCCCAGGCGCTTGAAGTGGCGGGCCAGCTCGGCGGAGACCTCCTCGTCCTCGGTCGGCGCGATGCGGTCGAGGAACTCCACCAGGGTGACCTCGACCCCGTAGTTGCGCAGGACGTAGGCGAACTCCAGGCCGATCGCCCCGGCCCCGGCGATGATGATGCTGCCGGGCACCTCGTCGGCGAGGATCTGCTCCTCGTAGGTGACCACCCGCTCCGACCGCGACGTTCCGGGCAGCAGCCTCGGCGAGGCCCCGGCCGCGATGATCGCGTTGTCGAAGGTGACCTGCTCGGTGCCGTCGGGGCCGGAGACCTCCAGGCTCGTGGGGCCGGTGAAGGTGCCGCGCCCGTTGAGCTCGGTGATCCTGTTCTTCTTCATCAGGAAGTGCACGCCCTTGACGCGGCCCTCGGCCACGTCGCGGCTGCGCCGGTAGGCCTTGCCGTAGTCGAAGGACACCTTCCCGCCGAACTCGATGCCGAAGGTGTCGGCCTCACGGGAGAGCGTGTAGGCCAGCTCCGCGTTGCGCAGCAGCGCCTTGGAGGGGATGCAGCCGACGTTGAGGCAGACGCCGCCCCAGTACTTCTCCTCCACGACCGCCGTCTTCAGGCCGAGCTGGGCGGCGCGGATCGCCGCCACATAGCCGCCGGGGCCCGCGCCCAGGACGACGACGTCGAAATGCTGTGCCATAGGTCGGCTCCCTGCCTATGCGTTCTCGTCCACCCGCCGGAGCGGGCGGGGGCGCGGGGGGCCCGCGCCGTGTGGCTGTGCGGCGTCCGGAGGGCCGGCTCAAAGGTCCCACCAGTGCCGCTCATCGAAGGCTAGTGCTCCGCCCCGCCCCGGGTGAAGGCCGGGAGTCGCGGGGTGTCGCCGGTCACAGGCTTGGTACGGTCCCCCCATGGGCTACATCCTCCACATGACCGAGCACTCCCGGTGGGAGGCGGGCGGCGACATCGGCGCCGACTCCTTGCGGACCGAGGGGTTCGTGCACGCCTCCCCGGACGAGGGCACCCTCCTGGCGGTGGCCAACGCCTTCTACCGGCGGGCCGAGGAGCAGATGGTGGCCCTGGTCGTGGACAGTGGGATGGTCGGCGCCGAGGTGCGGTGGGAGGAGCCCTCGCCGGAGCCGCCGCCCGGGGCCGACCCGGACGTGCTCTTCCCGCACGTGTTCGGGCCCATCCCGCGCTCCGCCGTGGTCGGTGTGCGCTACCTGCGCCGCGACCCGTGGGGCCGGTACACCGGCGTGGTGCGGCGCAGCCCCACCGCCGAGGCGCTGGACCTGCTGCCGCACCCGGAGGGCGGGTGGTACCGGCAGACGTGGCGCTCGCCGGTCAGCTCCCGGCCCGAGGGGTACCCCGGCCCGCGCCACGCGGCCACCGCCATCCACTTCCTGCTGTGCCCGGGGGAGGAGTCGCGCTGGCACCGGGTGCGCTCCGACGAGCTGTGGGTGTTCAACCGGGGCGGGCCGCTGCGCTTGGTCCTGGGCGGCACCGGTGAGCGGCCGGAGGAGGAGCGGCCGCTGGTCCTGGGGCCGTACGTGGAGGCGGGCGAGAACCTGCAGATCCTCGTCCCGGCGGGCACCTGGCAGACGGCGCGCCCGCTGGTCGGCGAGGAGGCGCTGGTGAGCTGCATCGTGGCCCCGGGCTTCGAGTTCGAGGACTTCGAGGCGCTGCCGGACTGACCCGGCCGCGGGCCGGGGGCGGCGCCGGGCCTCAGCGGTCGGTCAGGGCCTCGGTCATCACCCGGAACTTGGAGTCGGCCTCGGCCAGCTCCTCCTGCGGGTCGGAGCCGGCCACGATGCCGCATCCGGCGAACAGCCGCGCCCGCGACCCCGACACGTGCGCGCAGCGCAGGGCGATCGCCCACTCACCGCGCCCCTGCGCGTCGATCCAGCCGACCGGGCCCGCGTAGCGCCCCCGGTCCATCCCCTCCAGCTCACGGATGAGCTCCACCGCCTCCGCCGTGGGGGTGCCCCCGACCGCGGCCGTCGGGTGCAGCGCCGCCACCGCGTCCAGCGTCGACACCCCCGGGCGCAGCCCCGCCGAGGCCGGGGACGCCAGGTGCTGGACGTTGGCCAGGCGCAGCAGCTCGGGCTCGGGCGGCGCCGCCACCTCCGTCGCCAGCGGGCCCAGCGCCGCGCGCAGCGACTCGACGGCGTACCGGTGCTCCTCGCCGTCCTTGTCCGAGGAGAGCAGGTCCTCGGCCAGCGCGGCGTCCTCCTCCTCGGTGGCGCCCCGGCGGCGGGTGCCCGCCAGCACCAGCGACTCCACCCGGTCGCCGTCGCGGCGCAGCAGCAGCTCCGGGGTGGCGCCCAGCAGGCCGTCGACGGCGAAGGTGTAGCACTCGGGGTGGGCGGCGGCGAGCCGCCCCAGCAGCGTGCGCGGGTCGATGGCCCGCTCGGCGTCGGCGAACGCGTCGCGTGCCAGCACCGCCTTGGCCAGGCCGCCGCCCCGGATCCGGTCGACCGCGGCGCCGACCGCCCCGCACCACTGCTCGGCGGTCAGCGAGCCCGGCCCCCACGTCAGCGGCCCCACCGGGCGCAGCGGCGCCCCCGGGACGGTGAGCGCGCCCGGGTGGGACCCCGGGCGGTGGCCGCCGATCGTGGTCAGCCAGGTGCGCCCGCCGCGGCGGCCGGCCACCACGCTGGGCACCACCAGCACGGACCCGTTCGAGCGCGCGTCGAAGGTGAAGGAGGCGAAGGCCACCGGGCCGGTGCCCGGCAGGTCCACCGCGTCGTCCACCTCGGCGTCGGCGAACAGGTCGCGCAGCAGGCGCGCGGCCTCGGAGAAGCGCCGCGCCCCCTGGGGGTCCTCCTCCGCGGGCAGCTCCACACGGGCGGCCTCGCCCCAGGCGACCAGTCCGTCGCCGCCGCGGAGCCAGCACAGGGGCGCGGCGGCGGGCAGGTGGGACAGCAGCGGGCGCCGGTCGCGCAGCTCGACGGTGCGCACGGCCAGACGGGGCGGAGAAGCAAAGGCGACACTCACGACATTCGAGTCTAGGGAGTCGGCGGGGGCGGCGTGCCCAAGCGCGCGGAACCGTGCGCGGGCGCCGCGCGGGCGCCGCTAGGCTGTCCCGGGAATCGGCGGCGATGCGGGACATACGCGGGAAAGGCGGACACGGGGGACATGCGGAGGCTGCTGAGTTGGGCGGCGACGGCCGCGATCCTTCCGGTCCTGGCGGCCTGCACGGGGGCCCAGGACGGCGCCGAGCCCGACACGGGCGCGGCGGACGCCCGCCCCATCCCCGCCGAGTGCGAGGAGACCGCCGACGTGCCCAAGCGGCAGATGCGCGGGGTGTGGCTCACCACCGTCCGCAACATCGACTGGCCGTCCGAGCCGGGCCTGGACGCCGAGGAGCAGAGGGACGAGCTGCGCGCGCAGCTCGACGACGCCCGGGACCTGGGCCTCAACGCGGTCTTCTTCCACGTGCGGCCCACCGCCGACGCCGTCTACGCCTCAGACAAGGAGCCCTGGGCCCGCTACCTCACCGGCGAGCAGGGCGGCGACCCCGGGTACGACCCGCTGGAGTTCGCCGTCGAGGAGGCGCACGCCCGCGGGCTGGAGCTGCACGCCTGGTTCAACCCCTACCGCGTCGGCTGGGACGACCCCGACCTGGAGGGGCTGGCCGACGACCACCCCGCCGTGGAGCACCCGGACTGGCTGGTGGAGTACGACGACCAGGGGTGGCTCGACCCCGGTCTGCCCGAGGTGCGCGAATGGGTCACCGGGGTGGTCATGGACGTCGTCGACCGCTACGACGTGGACGGGGTGCACTTCGACGACTACTTCTACCCCTACCCGGCCGACGGCGAGGAGTTCGACGACGACGCGAGCTGGAAGGAGCACGGCGGCGACGCCGACAGCCGCGACGCCTGGCGGCGGTCCAACGTCGACGCGCTCATCGCCGACGTGCACACGGCGATCGGCGAGTCGAAGCCGTGGGTGCGCTTCGGGGTGAGCCCGTTCGGGATCTGGCGCAACAGCGACAGCGACGCCGACGGGTCGGACACCGAGGGGCTGGAGTCGTACTCCGCCCAGTACGCCGACACCCGTGAGTGGATCCGCGAGGGCTCCGTCGACTACCTCGTGCCGCAGCTGTACTGGGAGCGCGGGTTCTCCACCGCCGACTACGAGGTGCTGGCGCCGTGGTGGGCCGAGGAGGTGCGCGGCACCGGCGTCGACCTGTACATCGGGCAGGCCGCCTACCGGGTCGGCGAGGACGGGGAGAAGGCCTGGAAGGGTGACGGCGTCCTCGCCCGCCAGCTCGACTACAGCGGGGAGCTGCCCGAGGTGGGCGGCGACGTGTTCTTCTCCATGCAGGACATGCGCGGGCGCGCCGAAGGGGCGATGGAGCGGCTCCGGGAGGACCACTACGCCCTTCCGGCCCTGCCGCCGGAGGCCCAGGGCGGGGAGGGGCGCCCCGACCCGGTCGGGGGGCTGCAGGCCGCGCTCGGCAAGGGCGGCGAGGTGCGGGTGTCGTGGGACCCCGTCGAAGGGGCGCGGTCCTACGCCGTCTACCGGGTGTCCGAGGAGGAGGCCGACGACCCGTGTGCGCTGGGCGGGCGGGAGAACCTGGTCGGCGTCGTGGGCGCGGAGGACGAGCCGTCGTTCAGTGACAGCGGTACGGGTGAGGACGTGGGCAAGGACGGCGACGGCGCGTGGCCCCGGTACTTCGTCACCGCGTTGGACCGCTACCGCACCGAGGGCGCACCGGGGGAGGGGACGGAGGTCGACCTCCGGGAGGACTGAGGCACCCCCGCCGCCGGGCCTGAGGGCGTCCGGCGCGTCCGGCGTGGGAGCGAATTTCCGGAACCGGATGACAGCGCCCCTCTGCCCGGATAGAAAGGCGGGTATCGGGGGCGGGACCGCCGTATATGTCTCCGCGCCCCCTGTGCCGATGCGAAAGGTGGCGCCATGGCTCTGCGCGAGTACGAGGAGCGGATCCTGGCCGCGATCGAGCACCGCCTCACCGAGGACGATCCGGTCCTGGCGGGGCGCCTCCAGTCGTTCGGCGAGTGCGACCCCGGGCTCTCGGACGCGCCCGCCGACGGCGACGTCCGGTGGCGGGCGTGGCTGGTCTGCGCGATCGTGGGATCGATGGTGCTGCTGGTGATGCTGGCCCTGATCCTCCTGGCGCCCCCTGCCGAGGCCCCGTCCGGGGAGATGGCCCCCGAGCAGGAACAGGTCGACCGGACGGGCGACGGGCAGGACACCACCGCCACCGCCATGGACCGCCCGAGCGTCTGAGAAGGCGGGCGCGTCCTGCCGCCGACGTGGCGAAGGGCCGCCCGGGATCGTGTCCGGGCGGCCCTCGGCGTCTCGTCCTCGGTCTTCTAGATCGCGTTGGCGAACTTCGCCGCGACCGGGCCGGCGACCGAGCCGCCGCCTCCGCCGCCCTCGACCACCGCGGCGAAGGCGACGTCGCCCTTGTAGCCGACGACCCACGCGTGGGTCTCCAGTTCCTCGTCGCCGCTGGCGGTGCCGAACTCGGCCGAGCCGGTCTTGGCGTAGACCTCGCCCTCGAACCCGGAGTTCTTCGCCGTGCCGTCGGTGACGACCGCCCGCATCATCGGGCGGATCTGCTCGGCGTGCGCGATCGGCTTGGGCTCGGGCTTGTCCTCCAGCGCCGGTTCGGTCACCAGCGACGGGGACCGCCACGACCCGTCCGCGATGGCGGCGGGGACCGTCGCCATGTGCAGCGGCGTGGAGATGACCTGCCCCTGGCCGATGCTCTGCGCGGCCAGCATGCCCTCGCCGTCGGGCTGCGGGAACGACGGCTTGCGCGCCGGGATGCCGACGTTGAGTTCGGCGTTCATGCCGAACTCCTCGGCCGTGGCGGTGAGCTGCTCACCGCTGAGCCGCTGCACCACCTCCTGCACCAGCGCGGTGTTGCAGGAGGTCGCGAACGCCTCGCTCATCGTCTGGGCGCCGTAGGCGGCGTCCCCGGCGTTCTTGAAGCCGAGCGCCTCCTTCGGGCAGTTGAACTGGTCCGTGGTCGCCATGCCGTTCTCCAGCAGCGACTCGTAACTGATGATCTTCAGCGAGGACCCGGGGGCGTACTGCCCGTCGAAGGCGCGGTTGAACCCGGCCGCGTTGTTGGCGACGGCCAGCACCTCGCCGGTGGACGCGCGCACCGCCACCAGCGACGTCGGCTTGCCCTGGGAGGTCACCGCCGCCGCGGCGGCGTCCTGCATGGCCGGGTCGATGGCGGTGGTGACGTCCTGGCCGCCCTCGCCCTCGATGGTGGCCACCACGGGGGCGTCGGGGTCCTCGATCGTCTCCTCCTCCTTGCCGTCCTCGGCGATGCGGATGGAGGCGGACGACGCGCCGGCCAAGCGCTCCTCGTACTCCTGCTGGATGCCGCCCTGGCCGACCGGGTCGCCCTCCTTGTACCCGGCGCCGAGCCGCTCCACGTCCTCGGCGGTGGCGGCGCCCACGGCCCCGGTCAGCATCTTGATGGAGCCGGAGGCGTCGTCGGTGTCCAGCCGCGAGCCGTCGGCGGCGAGGATCTTCCCGCGCTCCCCGCGCACGTTGGCGCGGACGAGCGTGGTGCCCTCCTCGAGCTCGGGGTGCACCGCGGAGGGGCTGAAGTCGACCTTCCACTCCCCGTCCTGCTGCACCAGCGGCAACTGGCCCTCATAGGACCAGTCGCCGACCCCGCTCAGGGTGAGCGTGGCGGTGAAGGGCGCGGTGGCGGTT
The DNA here is from genome assembly GCF_027706725.1 of Nocardiopsis endophytica. Taxonomy (GTDB): domain Bacteria; phylum Actinomycetota; class Actinomycetes; order Streptosporangiales; family Streptosporangiaceae; genus Nocardiopsis_A; species Nocardiopsis_A endophytica. The sequence goes on along the minus strand of NZ_JAQFWQ010000027.1, from coordinate 10,204 downwards.
CCGCCGTCGCCCTCGGCGACCTCGCCGAGCTCCACCGCGGCCTTCTCCACGCCGAGGTTCTCGTCGATGGCGGTGAGCACCTTCTCGGCGTCGCCGCCGGTGGTCAGACCGGCCATGGCCGCGTAGTCCCGCTCGGCCCACGCGGCGGTGTAGGAGTCGGCGGCACCCTCGGGGCCCGCCCCCCGGCCGAGCACGAACCAGGCGGTGACGCCGCCGCCGAGGACGACCGCCAGCACGGCGGCGGCGATGCCGATGAACAGGCCCTTGCGGGACCGCTTCTTCGGCTTCGGCGCCGGGTCGTCGCCGAAGGGGCCGTTCGGCCCGCCGGGCCCACCAGGCCCGCCGTAGCCCCCGGCCCCGCCGGACGCTGCGGAGCCGCGCTGCCAGTCGGGACCGAACGCGTTCGGGGCGCCCCCGGAGCCGGGCGGGACCGGCGGAGGCGGGAACCCTCCGGAGTCGCCGTGCCCGGCCGGATCGTCCGCGCCTCCTGCCGGACCGGACGGGTCGGAGGACGCCGCGGACAGGTCGGAGGGCACGGCGAAGGTCTGTGTGCCGGGACCGGCGTCGCCGCCTGAGGGCGCTTCCGCAGGGATCTCGTCGGACTCGGGGAACGGCGAGCGCTCGGCGTTCGGGAAGGCCGGGTTGGAGGTCTCGTCCAGGTAGGACAGCCCCGCCGGAGCCGCGCCGAACCCGCCGGGCGGGGTGGAGGGGGCGCCGCCGGTGTCAGGGCCGTTCGGGGTGTCGAACCGGTGGGCGATGGTCTCCGACGGCTCCGAGGGGCCCGGAGGCACGGGCGCGCCTTCAGGCGTGTGCGGGGCTCCCATGGCCGACCCGTCCGACCCGGGCATGCCGGGGCGCTCGGCCCCATGAGCCCCGTAGGGCTCCTGCGGCCCGGAGTCCTGGAGGTCGAAGGCGGACGCCCCCCAGGGGGCCCGGCGGTCGGACGCCCCCGGCTCAGAGGTCGGGTCGGAGGCCTGCGGGGGCTGGTCCTCGAAGGGGTTGTCCGCAGGAGCCGAAGGCGTCTGCCACGAGAACCCGTGGTCTCCCGGCGCGTCGGCGCCAGGGGGGCCGGACCGGTCGGTACCGTCCGTCCGCCAGGGCAGGCCTTCACCGGTGGGGAGGGTCTGCTCGGCGGCGGACACGTGGCCCGCCTCATCGCCGAAGCCGCCGCCCTGAGCGGTGGGGATGGTCTGGTCCGCCGCCGGGGCCTCGGGGGCCTCAGACGGCTGAGAAGCGGGAGCGGCGGACGCCTGGGGGTCGGAGGCGGCCCTTTCGGGGAACGGGCGCTCCTCGGCCGCCTGAGGCACCTCAGGAGCCTGAGGCACCCGGGGGGCACCCTCACCGGACGGGCGCGGCGGCGCCTTCCAGTCGATGCCTCCGCCGGGCGGCCCCGCCCCGTCCCCTCCAGCGGGTGCCGTCGGCAGAACATAGGGGTTGCGGGCCTGGGCGGACTCCGCCTCCTCCCGTGCGCCGGCGGGCGGCGGGGGAGGGGCCCCTCCTTCACCGCTCTCCTGGTCGCGCCGGGGGAACGCGTCGTCGTCCTCTCCCGGTGTCCACCTGTCGTCCACGCCTGATTCGTCCTTCCCGGGGTGCGCCGCCCCCGCGCGCGCAGGGGTCACGGCTCGGCATCGGCGCCGAAGGGGGAGCGGGCTGTGCCGGGTGCGCGGAGCCGACGGCCACCGCCGCCCGCGCGATCCGGTCCGGCCGATCGCCTCGCCGTGTGTGTCTGAGCCATCAACGACGATAGCGGCCGGTGGAAGGGGCGGTGTCCGGGATCCGGGGCACGAGGTGGGCGGGCCGTGGCCGCCATCGGCCGAACGGGTCGGAGAGGTGCTCTGAGGCCGCATGGCGGGGCGTGACTTACGCAACACGACGGCGAACGGCCGCCGCCCCTACCGTGCCGACATGGCGGAGTCGGCGCAGCAGGGGGCGGCGGCCGTGTCGAAGGCGGTCCGGCCCGGGGACCGCCCTAGTCCTCCCCGCGGGCGATGCGGGTCATGGCGTCGCGCTCGCGCACCTTGACGCGCTTGCGGCCCTCGGCCTCGCCCAGGGACTCCTCGTGCGTCTCCAGGCGCTTCCACCCCTCGAACGTGGTGTAGGGCACACCGCGCTCCTCGAGCAGCCGCACGAAGGCCTCCGGCTCGGGCGCCTCGGCCTCGGGCAGCGAGGACCGGTCCTCCACCAGGTTGGTGACGGTCTCCAGGGCGTCGCCCTTGGTGTGGCCGATGAGGCCGACCGGGCCGCGCTTGATCCAGCCGGTCGCGTAGACGCCGGGCATGTGCCGCTCGTCCATGTCGAGCACCCGGCCGCCGGCGTTCGGGACGGTGCCGCGCTCCTCGTCGAAGGGCAGGTCGGCCAGCGGCGACCCGAGGTAGCCCACCGCGCGGTAGACGGCCTGCACCTCGTGGTCGACGAACTCGCCGGTGCCGCGGACGCCGCCGTCGCCGGTCAGCTCCATGCGCTCGGTGCGCAGGCCGGTGACGCGGTCCTCGCCGAGCACCTCGGCGGGGCGGTGCAGGAAGTGCAGGTGCAGGCGGCGCGGCTCGCCGCGGGGGTCCCGGATGGCCCAGTTCTGCAGGACCTTGACGTTGGTCTTGACCTGGTTGGACTCCTCGGCGGCGGCGACGGAGGCGTCGCACATCTCGAAGTCCTCGGGGTAGACGATCACCTCGACGCCGGGCTGCTTGTCCAGCTCGCGCAGCTCCATGGGGGTGAACTTGGCCTGGGCGATGCCGCGCCGGGCGAACACGTGCACGTCGGTGACGCCCTTGGCCCGCAGGCCCTGGTGCACGTTGTCGGTGATGTCGGTGGACAGCAGGTCGTCGGCGTCCTTGGCGAGGATGCGGGCGACGTCGACCGCGACGTTCCCGGCGCCGATCACGGCGATGCTGGAGCCCTCGACCCGCCACTGCGGCGCGACGTCGGGGTGGCTGTCGTACCAGAAGACGAAGTCGGCGGCGCCGTGGCTGCCGGGCAGGTCGATGCCGGGGACGTCCAGGGGGCGGTCGCGGTCGGAGCCGGTGGCGAAGATGACGGCGTCGTAGTGCCGGTGCAGGTCCTCGAGCTTGAGGTCGATCCCGTAGGCGACGTTGCCCAGGAAGCGGACCTGCGGCTTGTCGAGGATCTTGTGCAGGGCCGACTGGATCTGCTTGATGCGGGGGTGGTCGGGGGCGACGCCGTAGCGGACCAGGCCGTAGGGCGCGGGCAGCCGGTCGAGCACGTCGATGCTGACCTCGACCCCGGCCGCGGCGAGGGTCTCGTCCTTGGTGAGCAGGTCCGCCGCGTAGATCCCCGCGGGGCCGGCCCCCACGATTCCCACGCGCAGTGGTCGCGTCATCTGTTCCTTCTCCATTCGTCGCGCCGGGTCGTCCGCGGTCCCGCCGGGCGCGCGGGCCGCCGTCCACGCCCCCAGGGCGCGGTGAATCAGGCGAGGCTAACCTAATTTATAGGAGGGATCGGTTTCCTATAAACCCTATCTCCAAGATAGGCATTGCCCTCTCCGCTCGGCCGCTCGGGGTCCGGCGACCGGAGCGCGGGGCGTCGGCGCACGTCAGCGGCGCGCACGCGGCCCCTGCACGAAAGAACGCGCCGACGGGGCGGGACTCAGCCCGAAACGACTGTGGGGTACCTCACCGCCACCGCGCGCGAAGCGCGCTGGTCCGCAGCGGCCGACAGCGGCCACAGGCGGATCAGGAACGCCTCCCGACCGCCGAGCATACGCGCCGCGGCCAGGAAGCCCTCACAGCGCGGGTCGGGATGGCGGCGCAGCAGCCGCACGCAGTCCTCGGCGACCGACCGCCGGTGGCGGGCCCGCACCTCGGCCGCGTACCTGCCGGAGCCCCCGGCCAGGCGGATCCGCACCGGGCTGCCGTTGACGCCGCCCCGCACCGAGATCTGGCCGCGCAACAGCAGTGAACCCAGCGCGCGCTCCTCCCAGGGGCCGCCCTCGTCGGCGTCCAGCACGTCGGAGCGCGGTGGGCCGTCCCACTCCTCGACGGTCACGCCGACCGGGACGCGCCCCTGCAGGGTGCGCAGCTCCATGTGGTCGTCCCCGCAGGCGAGGAGCTCCCCGCCCGGCGGTGCGGGGGTGCCGGGCGCGTCGGGCCGGGCGCCCTGGCCGTAGACACGGAACACGCCGTCCTCGGGCAGGACAGGGAAGAGCGAACGGCTCAACCGGGCCACCTTCGATCCACCTCCGCGCTCACGCGTGCAACCGCCGAACCGGCCGCACGACGCGGCCGGGCCCGCTGCGACCGGAAGAGCGAGGGGACCGGTCTTCTGTGGCCACACTCTAGACCGGAGCACGCGTGTGCGTGGGCGGAACGGGCGAATCCCCCTGCTGAGGCCCGGCCTCAGCCCCGCCGCCCGAGCCGGAGGCGGTCCTTCAGGGCGGGGCGGCCCGCGGACTCCGCGCGCGTGCGCTCCTGCTGCTCCTGGAGCTCGGCCTTGACCGTGGCGGCGAAGCGCGGCACCTGCTCCTGGCCGGACAGGCGCTGGATCGCGGCCATGATGGCGTCGGTCGCCGCGCGCCGGGAGCGCGCCTTGGCCGCCTCGCCCTCCCAGGGGGACAGGTCGACCGGCGCACCGAAGCGCATGCCGACCCTGCGCAGGACGGGCACGGTGCGGCCGTGCGGCAGGATGCGGTCGGTGCCGTACAGGGCGACCGGGACCACCGGGGCGCCCGACGACAGCGCCAGCCACGCCAGACCCGTCTGGCCGCGGTACAGGCGCCCGTCAGGGGAGCGGGTGCCCTCCGGGAAGATGCCGAACACGCTGCCTTCGCGGAGCACGTCGAGGCTGTTCTCCATCGCCTCCTGCGAGCTCTGGCCCGGCTTGCGGTCCACCGACAGCTGGCCGATCGCGCGCAGCGCGCGCGTGAAGGTGCGCTGCGCCGCGTTGCCCTCGGCGAACAGCTCCTCCTTGGCGATGAAGACCACCGGCCGGGGAACGGCGACCCCGATGAACAGGGGGTCGATGTTGGACAGGTGGTTGGAGGCCAGGATGACCGGGCCCCGGGCGGGGATGTGGTCGACCCCTTCGGTCTCGATCGGCCACAGGGTCCGTGTGGCGGGGGCGATGACCGCCTTGGCGGCCCCGTACAGCGACACTCGGGTGCCCCTCTCTTGGTCGTCGGTGCGGGCGGGAACGGCGGGTGTCCGGGCCGGTCGGCGCCGGTACGGACGATATGGAACCTTAACGGCGCCGCGGGGCGGGGCGCGCACCGGGAGGACCGCCGGGCGCCGGGCGGCCCCGGGCGCTAGTGTTGGTCTAGACCTATGAGGCGGGCGCGGTGGCCCGGGGTAGGGAGCGGTCACGACCCGGCCGGGCCGCCCCGGCCGCAGACCGAGGGAAGAGGGCGTACATGGGACGGTTCGTCGACGTCAGCCACCAGATCACCCACGACATGACCACCTATCCCGGGCTGCCGGGCCCGCAGATCGAGGACCACGTCACCTTCGACGCCTCGCAGCGCAGCTACGCCCCGGGGACCGAGTTCAGCATCACCCGCATCTCCATGGTCGCCAACACCGGCACCTACATCGACATGCCCGCCCACCGCTACCGGGACGGCGCCGACCTGGCCGACCTGGACCTGGAGAAGGTCGCCGACGTGCCCGGGACGGTCGTCGACGCGCCCGCGCGCGAGGTCGGGCCCGAGGCCTTCGCGGACGTCCCGGTGCAGGGCAGGGCGGTGCTCATCCGCACCGGCTGGGACCGCCACTGGCGCACGGACAAGTACGGGGACCCCGAGCACCCGTTCCTGACCGAGGAGGGGGCGCGGCTGCTGGCCGACCAGGGGGCGCGCATGGTCGGCATCGACTCGGTCAACATCGACGACACCTCCGAGGCGGCCCAGGGGGCGCGCCCGGCCCACTCGGTGCTGCTGGCCGCGGGCGTGCCGGTGGTGGAGCACATGTGCATGCTCAACCGGCTGCCCGCCGAGGGCTTCCGCTTCTTCGCGGTCCCGGCCAAGGTCCGCGGCATGGGGACCTTCCCGGTGCGGGCGTTCGCCATCATCGACGGCTAGCCGCGGCGGAGTCGGCGGCGCGCATCCGGGGAGGCCGCGCTAGAGATCGGCGTCGGCCTCCTCGCGCGCGCGGCGGTGCTCGCGCTGGGCGCGGCGCTCCTGCTCCTGTTCGGCGGCGCGCTCGTCCTCGGCCACGGCGGTGCGCATGGACGAGGACAGCATGCGCAGCTCCATGTTGATGCGCGGGTAGTCGACCAGCCGGGGCAGGGCGCCCAGGCGCGGGGTGCGCCGCTCGCGCATCGCGGCCATCAGCTCGTTGAACGCCAGGTCCAGCCGCTGCAGGGTGATCTGCGAGGCCGTCGGCGGGTTCTCCAGGGCGAGCGTGGACAGCGCGAGGTAGCCCGCGCGCTGGGCGGCCACCACCACCGGCCACAGGGGTTGTGTGGTGGTCGCGCGGGGGACGTCCCCGATGGCGCTGTCGTAGACGCCGCGCAGGCCGATCAGCGCGGCGCGCAGGTCCCGGCGGAGCTCGTAGCGGCGCTCGGGGGTGATGCGCACGTCGGGGTCGAGCACGGCCAGTACCGAGGCGCGGGTCTGGTCGAGCACGTCGACGATCATCTGGGGCAGGCGCGACGCCGAGGCCTTCCGCCACAGCAGCACCGACCCCAGCATCCCGGCGACCGCGCCCAGGACGGTGTCGACGACCCGCGCCTGCGCCAGCTCGTCCACCGGATGGGGGGCGGCCGTGTGCGCCAGCAGGAGGGCCATGGGGGTGAGCAGGATGCTGGCGTAGAAGAAGTTGCGCGCCACCACGAGCTGCGTGAGCCCCTGGAACAGTGCGGCCAGGGCGATGACGACCGGCAGGGACGGGTCGAGCAGCAGGATGCCGATCGCGATGACGACGCCGATCAGGGTCCCCAGCGCGCGCTGCATGCCGCGGTTCACCGTCAGGACGACGTTGCCCGCCTGCAGCACCGAGGTGGCGGTGATGGAGACCCAGTAGAACCGGTCGAAGCCCATGAGCAGGGCTGCCAGGCCCACGACGGCGACGGTGATGCCCATGCGCAGCGCGGTCGGGACGATCAGCGAGTCCTTGTCGAGGCTGGAGCGCAGCAGGCTGTGCAGCGGCGGGTGGCGCTGGTCGTAGAGCTCGAGGCCGCGGCTGTCGTCCTCGTGGGTGGGCTTGCGGGCGGCCTGGGCGGCGCGCGCGAGGCGCGAGTACAGGCGCGATTCCAGGGAGCGCGGGCGCAGGCCCTTGCGCACCTCGTCGAGTTCGGCGGGGGAAGGGCAGAGCTCGGGCCTGCCGACGGCGTCGGCGATCCGGTCGGCGAACCGCGCGGCCTCCTCGGGGAGGGGGTCGGTGCGGGCCAGGCAGACGTCGGTGGCGGCGAGGTGGATGTCGGACACCCAGCGCAGCAGCGCGCGCAGACGGGCGGCCTGGGCGGTGTCCCGGTAGCCGCGCGTCTGCCCCAGCAGGACGATGCGCCAGGCCTCGGCGACGGCCAGTGAGGCCTCGTGCTGGACGTGGTCGAGCTCCCGCGTCCCCACGGCCCGCAGCAGCGCGGCGAGCTGCCGGAAGGCGTCGGCCACGGCGCGGTTCTCGGGGTGGCGGCTGCGGACGGGGGCGCCGGCCATGGACACGGCCCACCCCACGGCGGCGCCGAGCGCGGCGACCCCGGCGTGCAGGGGCACCTCGGCGAGCCCGCCGGGGGCGATCGTGGAGATGGCGCACACCAGCACGAAGAAGAGCGGGCCGGGCTTGTCGACCCGCAGGGCCTGGCAGAGCCAGGTGGCGACCCCGGCGACGGCGCCGATGGCCAGGGCGGAGGCGTAGGCGTTGAGGGAGGCCAGCGAGCCGGCGGCGACGGCGGCGACGAACCCGAGCCCCACCATGCCCAGGGCGACGGCCCGGTAGGCGTAGGGGGTGTTCTTCTCGTAGAGGACGGTCATCGACCCCAGGGCGGCGAGCGTGCCGACCTGGGGGCCCAGAAGGAGGGTCGCGAGGGCGAAGGAGGAGGACATGGCGATGGCGGCCTTGGCCGCCGTCGTCCAGGCCCAGCCGCCCGAGGCGAACCCGAAGAGGGCGGTGAGGTCGACCCGCGGCCGCGGGCGCGCCGACACCTGTGCGCGCATCCGGGCGGGGGGATTCCAGTCGGCGCCGTCGGCCTCCGACGCCGGATCGGCCGTATCGCTGCCCGAAGTCCCCTGGTCCGTCACGCAACCAATGTTAAGAGCGATGCGGGGACGTTTCGCGAGCGGACACCGGGGAGCGGCCGGTGGGGGCGGGTGCCGGGGCCGGGTGCGGCGGGCGGTGGCAGCGCCGCTCCGCCACCGGGCCCCGGTCGGGGTCGGCCATGACCGCCCAGGTGAAGCGCCGCTTCATCCGCGAGCACACACCACCGGAGGCCTTGCGGAGAGTGAACTGGACAACGAGGCACGGACCACCCCCCGAGGTGATGGGTACCGCACTCCAACAGCATTCACCGACCGCCGTGATCATCAGATACCGCGAGTAGGAGGAGAGGGACGTCCTGGTGGTGCGGGTGGGCGGCGGCTGGGCTGGTACCCCGCTACATGGCCCCGGCCGGGCAGAGGGCCGCCGGGGTGTGGGGTGGAGGGCGGCAACGAGAAGAGGTCGGCAGCCCTTGCGGCAGCGCTGTCGGCCGTCCGGCGCGTGCATGGTCACCGGAGCGGGCGGCGACGGAGCGAGCGGGGCGGTTCCCCGGCCCCGCCAGCCGAGCGGTGGGCCCCTCGCGGTCGGGGCCAGCGGGGCGGCTGGGCTGGTACCCCGCTTCAGGGCCCCAGCCGGGCGGCGGACCGCCGGAGTGTGGCGAGGAGAGCAGCGACGAGGACAGGTCGGCGGCCCTCGTCGCAGCGCTGTCGGCCGCGGCGCGTGTGCGTGGTCGCCGTCGATGGCGGCGACGGAGCAAGCCGGGTGGTTCCCCGGCCCTGCCTGCCGGGCGGCGGGCTCCTCGCGGTTTGGGAGGGCGGCGCGGCTCGGTGGGCGGGTGGCCGCCCGTGTTCGCGGCGGCCACCGACCCGGTGCCCCCTTCGCGATGATCTCGGGGAAAACGACGCTACCGGGCCGGTTTTAGCGTCCATTCCCCCGAGATCAACAAGGGAACGGCGGTGCGGGGCGCGCCGGTGTTGATCTCGGGGAAGTCGGGGTTGAACCGGACACGATAACCCCGACTTCCCCGAGATCATCGCGAAGGGGGACATACCGGACAGCCGGAGAAGGGTCCGGGCAACCCGCGTCGTGGAATCGACGCTTTCAGGCAGATCGGGCGTCGATTTCACCACGCAGGATTGCTCCCGGAGGCCCCGAGCCCAGGGCCGGGCCCGGAAGGCAGCGGGCGGGGGCGGGGCGGGGCCCTGGGTGGTGTGAGGGCCCCGCGCCACCACCCGGGCCGCCTCCCCGGCCGCCTCCCCGCGCCTCGCCCCGGGATGATCTTGGCGCCCATGGCCTGGGGTTACGAGGTTTTCCCACAGGCTCGAAAACAACCCCCGAATTGTCGTACCCCTGTTCTAACGTTGGTGGTATGGCAAGCCAGGAGCACACCAGCGGGCCCCCGCCCGGATCGCGCGCCCAGCGCATCCAGGCCGGCCTGGCCGGCGTGCTGAGAAGGCCCGCGGGGCCCTTGCCGAGGACTTCCCCTCCGGGGCCCAGCACCTGCTGTGCGACCTGCTCGCGGTGCTGGCCGCCGGGCTCGGCGCCCTCGACCTGGCCCTGGCCCGCCTGGCCGCCCGCATCCGCACCACCGGCGCCCTCGCCGGGACCGGCCACGCCACCGTGGCCGGGCTCCTGCGCGAGCACGGCCGCTCCACCGCCCAGGCCGCCGCCATCATGACCGTGGCCGACCACCTGGACGACTACCCCGACGCCGTCGCGGCGGCCGAGGAGGGGCGCATCGGCTTCGCCCAGCTCGCCCAGATCATGGAAATGGTCGAGAAGGCCGTGGCCGGGCGCGATGCCGACCGGCACCCGGACGCGGCCGACTACCGGGGCCGGGCCGAGCACATCATGGTCACCGCCGCCCAGTCCGGTGTGGCCGACCGTGCTCTCAAGCGGATCGGCAGGGAGCTTCCCCAGCGCCTGGACCTCGCCGGGCACGAGGAGCGCCACCGCGAGGCCTACGCCGACCGGGGCGCCGAGATCGCCTCGTCCGCCTTCGGGTTCACCTTCCAGGCCTGGGGCGATGCGGCGTCCGAGGAGATCATCCGCACCGCCATCGA
>NZ_JAQFWQ010000026.1 GCF_027706725.1 Nocardiopsis endophytica | reverse complement strand
ACGCTAAAACCGGCCTGGTAGCGTCGTTTTTCCCGAGATCAACGAGGAGGGGGCCAGGGCGCACCGCGGGCGACCACGAACCCGCCCGGTCGCGCCGCCGCCCGGACCGCGAGGGGGCGAACGGACGGCAGGCAGGGCCGGGGAACCGCCCCGCTCGCTCCGTCGCCGCCATCCACCGCGACCACGCACACGCCTCACGGCCGACAACGCTGCGGCACGGGCCGCTGACCTTCGTCGTCGCCGCCATCCTGCTCACGCTCCGTCGGCCTGCCGCCCGGCCAGGACCCGTGAGCGGGGTACCTGCTCAGCCGCCCGACCACACGGACCGCGAGGGGGCGGACGGACGGCAGGCAGGGCCCGGGAACCGCCCCGCTCGCTCCGTCGCCGCCATCCACCGCGACCACGCACACGCCTCACGGCCGACGACGCTGCGGCGCGGGCCGCCGGCCTTTGTCGCCGCCCCACCTCGGTGACCGCGCACACGCCCCGTGGTCGACTGTGGCGGGCGTTCGTCGGCCCTCAGGTCTCGAAGATGCTCACGTCCGAGGCCAGCAGCAGCAGCTCGCCCGGGGCGTCGCCGTCGGCGTAGAGGAGCTGGTGGCGGTCGGCCGGCATCACCGTCTCGGTGAAGCGGACCGCCCGGTCGCCCGCGTAGGTGACCCGTTCCTGCACCAGCAGCACGACGCCGGGACGCAGCCCGAACGCGTCGATCTCGGTCGGGATCGGCATCCGCGCCCCCACCACGTCCCACGACCACTCGCGTTCGTGGCCCAGCTCGGCGAGCACCTGGTCGATGCCCCTGCCGATCCGCTCGGGCGACATCAGCTCGGTGTCGCCCGCGATGCCGTAGGGCATGTGGCTGGTCTGCGACTCCCACAGCACCCCGTCGACGAAACGGTCGCAGCGGCGGACCACGATGCGGTGGTCGTGGGGAGAGGCGGACCGCTCGGCACCGGAGGGGTCGGGCAGGCCCAGACGCCGGGCGACCTTGGGGCGCACCTCCTCGATGACCACCTTGATCTCCTCGACCACCGAGTCGTAGCCCTGCGCCCGCAGGTTCGGCGCGTAGCCGGTGTCGAAGCGCTCGGAGTCCCGGCCGCCGCGCACCTCGGTCGCCAGGTGGACGATCGGGCTGTACTCGCGCACCTCGGCCCCGCGCCCCGGCAGGATGCTGATCCTGCCCTCCTCCTGCAGGGTCCGCAGCGCCGTGCGCACCGTTCCGCGGGACACCCCGAACCGGTCGGCCAGCTCCTCCTCGTGCGGGAGCCGCTCCCCCGGCTGGTAGTCGCCGCTCATCAGGGCCTGGCGGAGGTGCTCGGCCACGATCGTCCTCTTGGGCGCGCTCATCGCTGCCGTCAGTCCCTTCGGTATGCGCTGACGTCGTCGATCTCGTATTGGAACCGGGCGCCGTTCCCGGCGAACACCACCCATTCGAGCACGATCGGGCGGACCTCCGAGTAGCCGGTGCGGTACAGCTCCAGCACCGGCACCCCCTGCCCGATGGCCAGTTCCTCGGCCTCCTCCGGGGTGGGCATCCGTGTCTGCAGCTCGTCCACGTGCCCCGCCTGCGGGTGGCCGAGTCCGGCCAGCACGGCGGCCGCCCCCTCCGGCAGGTCGGCCGGGTGCATCAGCGCGCTGCCCTCGGCGATGTCCATCGGGTAGTAGGAGGTGCGGCGCATCGCGCGGCGGTCGTCCACGTACCCGTAGGTGCGGCGCACCACGACCCGCTCCCCCTCCGGGATGCGGAGCCTGCTGCCGACCTCGGCCGACGCGCTCTCGATGAGCAGCTCGGCCACCCGCGCGCCCGCGCCGAAGGCGGCGAACTCGATGCCCGACCCGGTCTCCTTCGCCGAGCGGTTGGCGTAGTAGGTCACCGGCAGCACGTCGTGCACGAAGTGTCCCCGGCCCGGGTGGCTGACCACGAGCCCCTGGTTGCGCAGCATCCCCAGGGCCAGGCGCACGGTGTTGCGGGAGGCCTCGAAGCGCTCCTCCAGCTCCTTCTCCGAGGCCAGCCGGGCCCCCGGAGCCAGGTCGCCGCCCTGGATCTCCCTGCGGAGGATCCGGGCGATCCTCCGATATCTGCTCTCCTCGCGCATGAACCGTCCCTCGAGGGGTATGCAGCCTGTACCAACAAGTCCAAACCGCTGTCCTGGTCCCACCTCATCCATGGGTGGGACAACCGACGATACTCCGCGGATCGACGACGATCCCGGCACCGACTCCCCCGCCGCACCCCCTGGCGGGTCCGAGACCGGGAAGGAGGGCGCCCCATGGCGGTCCTTCTGTTGGTCGCGGGGCTGGTGGTCACCGGCCTCGCGCTGGGCTTCATGCTCGCCGTCTCCCTGGGCATCCGCAGCCGCGACCGCAAGGGCGGCTACCGGTCCCTGCGCGACGACCCCGACGGGGGCCCACTGTCGGCCTCCGGCCGGCGCGTGGTGGGCCTGGCATTCCGGGACGCACCGAGGACGCCCGCGCACACGCCCTAGTGGTCGTAGATGTTCAGGTCGGTCCCGGCCCGCAGCTGCTCGGGGGTCATCTCCCCCTCGAAGTACATGAGCTGGTGGCGGTCGGCCGGCATCAGCGTCTTGGTGAACCGCACCGGCTCGTCCCCCGAGTAGGCGAGCCGGTCGTGCACGATCAGCGGGATGCCCGGCCCGATCCCGAACAGCGTGGAGTCCTTCAGCGAGGGCATCTTGGCGCCCACCACGTCCCATGAGCGGGTCTGCGGGTAGCCCATCTCCGCCAGCAGGGTCCGGGTGCCGCGCTGGATGTCCTCGGGCGTCATGAGCTCGGACCCCTTGTCCGACCCCTGGGCCAGCCGCCGCGGGTAGTAGGAGAGCTGCCGCTGCCACAGCCGCCCGGCCAGGTAGCGGTCGCACCTGCGGATGACCACGTAGCGGTCCTCCTCGGCGGGGCCGAGCTCCAGCAGGTCGGCCACGGTCGGCCCGGCGGACTCCACGATCACCCGGAGCCGCTGGTTGGGCTCGATCCCCTGCTCGGCGCGCATCCGCCGGACGTAGGCGGCGTACCGCTCGTCGTCGGCCTCGCCCTCGGCGGAGCTGGCCAGGTGGGTGGTGGGCCGGTAGCGGCGCACGGTGCTCCCGCTGCCCTGTTTGATGTCGATCCGGCCGCGGTTGGTGAGCTCCTGCATGGCGCGGCGCACGGTGTTGCGCGAGGTGCCGTAGAGCTCCATCAGGCGGTCCTCGGTGGGGAGCGGCGCTCCGGGGGCGTAACGGCCTTGGTCGATGTCCTCCATGAGGTCCTGGGCGATCTCCAGGTGCCGAGGCTCCATTGTCCGCTCCCGTTCGCAGATTCGTACCAATAATTCTACTCACCGGCCTTGACGCAACGCCGTCGGGAGCCGATGGTGATAATCATAGGAATGAATCTGATGAAGCTGAACAGGAGAACGCCGAAGAAGACGATCTTTCTCCCTCCCGGCCGCATCGGGTGCGTTCCTCCCCCGGAGAGCCTCCGGGGTCGCGCGGGGCCCACGGCCCTGCGCGGTTCGAAAGGAGGATGAAAGATGCCCCTGGTCATCGGGATCCTGCTGCTGGTCCTGGTGGTGTTCTTCAGCACCCTGCTGGGACTGCTGATCGCCGCCTCCATCGGGATCAAGCGCAACGACCGCGGCCGCTACCGCGCGCTGCGCGACGGAAGCGACAACCGCTCCTTCTCCGGCGCCGGCCGCACCGTCTCCGGGCTCTGCTTCCCCGAGAGCCTCGGCGACCGGTCCGACGCGGAGGGCCGGCGCGGCCGGACCGGCGCCCTGATCTGAGGCGGCCGGTCCGCGCACGGAAACGGCCGCGGAGCGTCCCGAATGGACCGCGTGTCCGGCGCACCGCCGGGCACGCTCGCCATTCGGGGCGGTGAACAGGATTCTGAGGACGAAATCGGGCACCGAACCCTGGGGGCGCGAAACCACGCCGACCGATAGCGGTCGGAGACCATCACGGCTGCACAACACCCGCGCGCCCCACTGGCGCCGTGGGCCCACACCGAATATCCCTGACCCGAGAAGGGACGCGGCCGCCCTGACCCGAGCCCGCTCCCCTTCTCTTCACTTTCGCACCATGCGCACCGTCGCATTCACATTGTCCTCGAATCCTCACAGTCCTAGACAAGGAACGCGCCGTGAACGGAAACGGCCTGATGCCCGCGCCCTACACCCCCGCGTGGGTCCTGCTGCCCCGGCCCTACGTCGACGCGGTCGCCGCCGCGCTGGCCGCGGACGGCACCGAGGTGCTCGACCATTGGAACGACCCGATGGACCCCCGCGACGCGACGGTCATCGCGCGCGGCGCCGCCGGCGAGCGGCTGCGGTTCGTCTGGGACGAGGAGAGCGGCTGGCGCTTCGGCACCATGGACGCCGACGGGTGGGTCGCCCTGGAGGACACCCGCTACCTGCGGCTCGGGCTGCTCCCCGACCCCGGAGAGGTGGCCCGCGCCGTGCGCGCGGTCATCGCCGGGACCGAGCCGGGCACCGCCGAGCGCCCGGTCCACCGTTCCTTCCGCGACTACGGGGACGGCCTCGACGAGCGGTTGGCGGCCTACGGCTCCACCGGGGCATAGGCGCGGCCGGGCCCACACGACGAGGCGCGGCCCCTCCCGGCGGACCGGGAGGGGCCGCGCACGCGGTCCTGCGGTCAGTCCAGCGCCGCCAGCAGGTCGGCCACCAGGTCGTCGCCGGACTCGATGCCCACCGACAGCCGCACCAGGTCGGCGGGGACCTCCAGCGGGGACCCGGCCGTGGAGGCGTGCGTCATCCGCGCCGGGTGCTCGACCAGCGACTCCACCCCGCCCAGCGACTCGCCCAGGGTGAACACCTGCGTGCGCTCGCACATCCGCAGCGCCGCCTTCTCCCCGTCGCGCAGCCGGAAGGAGACCATCCCGCCGAAGCCGCGCATCTGCCTGGCCGCCAGCTTGTGCCCGGGGTGCTCGGCCAGGCCCGGGTAGATCACCTCGCTCACGGCCGGGTGGTGGCGCAGCGCGTCGGCGATCCGCTCGGCGTTGGCGCAGTGCCGGTCCATGCGCACGCCCAGCGTCTTGACGCCGCGCAGGGTGAGCCAGGCGTCGAAGGGGCCGGCGACCGCGCCCATGGTGTTCTGGTGGAAGGCCAGCCGCTCCCCCAGCTCGGGGTCGGCGACCACGAGGGCGCCCCCGACCACGTCGGAGTGCCCGCCCAGGTACTTGGTGGTGGAGTGCACGACCACGTCCGCACCCAGGGTCAGCGGCCGCTGCAGGTAGGGCGAGGCGAAGGTGTTGTCCACGACCAGCAGCGCGCCGGCGTCGTGGGCGATCCCGGCCAGCGCCTCGATGTCGGTGATGTTGAGCAGCGGGTTGGTGGGCGTCTCGGTCCAGATCGCCACCGTCTCCGGCCGCACCGCCGCGCGCACCGCGTCCGGGTCGGTCTGCGGCACCGCCTCCCAGGCGACCCCCCAGCGCTCCAGCACCTTGGAGAAGAGCCGAAAGGTGCCGCCGTAGGCGTCGCCGGGGATGATCACGTGGTCGCCCGGCCCGGCGACCGTGCGCAGCAGGGTGTCCTCGGCCGCCATGCCGGAGGCGAACCCCAGCCCCCGCGCGCCGCCCTCGAGCGCGGCCAGGCACTCCTCCAGCGCCTTGCGGGTGGGGTTGGCGGTGCGCGAGTACTCGTAGCCGCCCCGAAGGCCGCCCACGCCGTCCTGGGCGTAGGTGCTGGTCTGGTAGATGGGGACGACGACCGCACCGGTCTCGGTGTCGGCCTCCTGACCGGCGTGGATCGCCAGCGTCTCAAACCCGTCGAACGTCATGGCGCCCACACTAGTCCGCGCGGGTGCCCGGGGCCCCTCGGTCGGGCGGCGGGGCGAGGCCCGGGCAGCCGCGGCGTGCGGGGTGGGAGCCGCCGGCGTCGGGGCGCAGGGGCGGCTCCCACCCGGCGTCCTCGTCGTAGCGGCGCACCACCCTGCCGGGGACCCCGGCGATGACGCTGTGGTCGGCGTACTCCCCGGGGCGCACCACGGTCCCGGCGGCCACCACGCAGTTGCGCCCGAGCCGCACCCCGGGCAGCACCACCGCGTTGGCGCCGATCCAGGTGCCCGACCCGATGCGGACCGGGGCGTCCTGCGGCCACTGCAGCCCCACGGGGGTGTGCGGGTCGCTGTACACGTGGTTCTGGTCGGTGATGTAGACGTAGGGCCCGGTGAAGACGTGGTCGCCGATCTCGACCGAGCAGTGCGCCACGACGTGCGAGCCGCGGCCGATGGTGCAGCCGTCGCCGATCCGCACCAGCGGCTCGGGGCCCAGATCCATCCCGGGCAGCATCCCGGCGGACAGGGTGATGTCGGCGCCGATGAGGGTGTGCGCGCCCAGGGCGATCCAGGGCTCGCCGAAGACCGTGGCGGTGGGGAAGGCGATGGAGGTGCCGGGGCCGTAGGCGGCGAACCGGCGCGCGGCGCGGGTGCCCGCGCGCACGTCGGCGTTGCGGCGGAGCCACCCCCACAGCCCGCGCGCGATCCAGGACGTCAGCCGTGCCACCCGCACCCTCGAATCTACCGACGGGTAATACCGTGGTGAACTGTAATAGGCGCCGGCCCCGCCCGCGTCCGCGGCCCCCGCCCGACGGGGCGGGGGCCGGGCCGCGCGAACGCTACCCCGCCATGTGCGCCAGCAGGTCCTGGCGGGTGAGCACCCCGGCGGGCTTGCCGTCGCGCAGCACCACCAGCGCCCCGGCGCCGCGCAGCAGCTCCACGCACCGGCTGACCGGCTCGCCGCCGCCGACCACCGGCAGCGGCGCGCTCATGTGGTCGCCGACGGTGTCCTGCAGCCGCGCCCGGGAGGCGAACAGGGCGTCCAGCACGTCGCGCTCGGCGATGGAGCCGACCACCTCGGCCGCCATGACCGGCGGCTCCTCCTTCATCACGGGGACCTGGCTGACCCCGTACTCGCGCATGACCTCCACCGCCGTGCCCACCGTCTCGTGCGGGTGGACGTGCACGAACTCCGGCAGCGAGGCGCTCTTGCCCGCGAGCACGTCCCCTGCGGTGGGCTCCTCGGTCTCGGTGGACAGGAAGCCGTAGTCGGCCATCCACTCGTCGTTGAAGATCTTGGCGAGGTAGCCGCGCCCGCCGTCGGGCAGCAGCACCACGATCACGTCGTCGGGGCCGGCGGTGGCGGCCACCCGCAGCGCCGCCTCCACCGCCGTGCCGCAGGAGCCGCCCACCAGCAGCGTCTCCTCCTTGGCCAGGCGGCGCGTCATGAGGAAGGAGTCCTTGTCGCTGACCGCGATGACGTCGTCGCAGATGGAGGGGTCGTAGGTCTCCGGCCAGATGTCCTCGCCGACCCCCTCCACCAGGTAGGGGCGCCCGCTGCCGCCGGAGTAGACCGACCCCTCGGGGTCGGCGCCGATGATCTTCACCCGGCCGTCGGAGACCTCCTTGAGGTAGCGGCCGGTGCCGGTGATCGTGCCGCCGGTGCCGATGCCCGCGACGAAGTGGGTGATCCGCCCCTCGGTCTGCTCCCAGATCTCCGGGCCGGTGGACCGGTAGTGCGACTCGGGGTTGTTCTGGTTGGCGTACTGGTCCGGCTTCCAGGCGCCCGGGATGGACTCGGCCAGGCGGTCGGAGACCGAGTAGTAGGAGTCCGGGTGGTCGGGGGCGACCGTGGTCGGGCACACCACCACCTCGGCGCCGTAGGCCCGCAGGACGGCGAGCTTGTCGTTGCCCACCTTGTCCGGGCACACGAACACGCAGCGGTAGCCGCGCTGGGCGGCGACGATGGCCAGCCCCACCCCGGTGTTGCCCGAGGTCGGCTCCACGATGGTGCCGCCGGGGCCGATCAGCCCGTCCTTCTCGGCCTGCTCGACCATCCGGAGCGCGATGCGGTCCTTCACGGATCCGCCGGGGTTGAAGTACTCGACCTTGGCCAGCACGGTCGGCGCCAGGCCCTCGGTCACCTTGTTCAGCCGCAGCAGCGGGGTGTCTCCGACGAGATCGATCAACGACTGGTGCACCCGCATCGGGGCTCCCCTTCTGAACGCCATTGTCCGGGATACCCGCCCCTGGTGGGGGCGGTCTCCCCTGGTGGCACCGACACTACAAGGGCCGCGCGGTCCCCGCCCGGGTCCGCGGGTGCGTACGGGGCGCGTGCGGGGGGCATCCTCCTATCGGACGACGGGGAGCACCGCGCCGGGGCAGAGGAGGGGGCCATGCTGCGCGCCGCACGGGCCAGGAGGATCGCGACCGCGACCGCGTTCGGCGGCGGCGGGCTCACCCTGCTCGGGGCCGGCACGATGGCGCTGCTGTACCTGCAGGCGCGCCTGGCCCACCGCGCCATCGGGTTCACCTCGTGGACGCCGCCGGAGGTGGAGGGCGTCTACGGCGGCGGCACCGGCCCACCCATCGACTTCGCGGTCCTCGGCGACTCCACCGCCGCCGGGTTCGCCCTGACCGACGGGCCGCTGACGCCCGGCGCACTGCTGGCGGCCGGGATCTCCGAGGCCGCCGAGCGGCCGGTACGGCTGCGCAGCACGGCCAAGGTCGGCGCCACCTCGGCCGACCTGGTGCGCCAGGCCGAGCGGCTGGACGGGCGGGCCCCCGACCTGGCGGTGGTGTTCATCGGCGCCAACGACGTCATCCACCGGGTGCGCCCGGCCGACGCCGTGCACCACCTGCAGAGCGTGGTGCGCGCGCTGCGGGCGCAGGGCACCGAGGTGGTCGTGGCCACCTGCCCCGACCTGGGCAGCGTGCGCCCCATCGGGCAGCCGCTGCGGGCCGTCGCCAGACGCGCCTCGCGCCAGCTCGCCGCCGCGCAGACCATCGCGGTGGTGGAGGAGGGCGGGCGGACCGTGTCGCTGACCGACCTGCTCGCCGACGACTTCGACGCGCGCCCCGAGGAGATGTTCGGCCCCGACCGGTTCCACCCCTCCGCGCGCGGGTACGCGCACGCGGCGACCGCGGTCCTGCCGTCGGCCTGCGCCGCCCTGGGGCTGCTGCCCGAGCTGGAGGCGCCGCTGGACCGGCGCGGCGGCGAGGGCGTCCTGCCGGTGGACCGGGCGGCGGTGGAGGCCGCCGAGGAGCCGGGCATGGAGGTCAGCGGCGTGCGGGTGGCCGGACGCGAGCGCGGTCCGCGCGGGCGCTGGGCCGCCCTGCTGCGGCGCGGCGGCCGGGCCCGGCCCGGGACGGAGGCGCAGGAGGGGATGGAGGCCGGCGCCGGTGCCGGTGCCCCGGCCTCCGGGGGCGCCGGAGCGGCCGGGGAGCCCGGGGGCCCAGAGGGCACCGGAGGCAAAGGCACCGGAGGGACCGGAGGCGCGGAGAGCACCGCGCCCTCGCGCACTTGAGGCACCCCGGCGCCACCGGCCCGGCGGCCGACAGGTTAACTTGCTGGTAATAACGGGATCTACCACGGCAGACCCGAGAACCGTACCGACCATCGGAAGGGCCGCGAGCATGCCTGAAGCCGTCATCGTCGCGACCGCGCGCTCACCCATCGGGCGCGCCTTCAAGGGGTCGCTGAAGGACCTGCGGGCCGACGACCTCACCGCCCAGATCATCACCGCGGCACTGGCCAAGGTGCCGCAGCTCGACCCGCGGGACATCGACGACCTGCTGCTGGGCTGCGGCCTGCCCGGCGGCGAGCAGGGCCACAACCTGGCGCGGGTGATCGCGGTCCAGCTCGGCTGGGACACGGTGCCCGGCGCCACCCTGACCCGGTACTGCTCCTCCAGCCTGCAGACCACCCGGATGGCCTACCACGCCATCAAGGCCGGGGAGGGCGACGTGTTCGTCTCCGCCGGCGTGGAGATGGTCAGCCGGTTCACCAAGGGCAACAGCGACTCCCTGCCCGACACCAAGAACCCGGCGTTCACCGCCGCCGAGGAGCGCACCGCCCGGCGCGCCGAGGGCGGCGCCGACACCTGGCACGACCCGCGCGAGGACGGCGAGCTGCCGGACGTCTACATCGCCATGGGCCAGACCGCCGAGAACGTCGCCCAGACGCGCGGCATCTCCCGGCAGCGCCAGGACGAGTTCGGCGTGCGCTCGCAGAACCTCGCCGAGAAGGCCATCGAGAACGGGTTCTGGTCCCGCGAGATCACCCCGGTCACGCTGCCGGACGGCACCGTGGTCGACTCCGACGACGGCCCCCGGCCCGGCACGTCCTACGAGAAGGTCTCCCAGCTCCAGCCGGTGTTCCGGCCGGACGGCACGGTGACCGCCGGGAACTGCTGCCCGCTCAACGACGGCGCCGCCGCCGTGGTGATCATGAGCGACGCCAAGGCCGCCCAGCTCGGGCTGACCCCGATCGCGCGGATCGTGTCCACCGGGGTGAGCGCGCTGTCCCCCGAGATCATGGGGCTGGGCCCGGTGGAGGCCTCCCGGCAGGCGCTGGGCCGGGCCAACATGACCATCTCCGACATCGACCTGGTCGAGATCAACGAGGCCTTCGCCGCCCAGGTGCTGCCCTCGGCCGACGACCTGGGGATCGACATCGAGAACCGGCTCAACGTGAACGGCGGGGCGATCGCCGTGGGCCACCCCTTCGGCATGACCGGTGCGCGGATCACCGGGACCCTGCTCAACGGGCTGCAGTTCCACGACAAGACCTTCGGGCTGGAGACCATGTGCGTGGGCGGCGGCCAGGGGATGGCGGCCGTCTTCGAGCGGCTGAGCTGACCGCCGGGGCCGCGCTCCGGGCGGATGCGGAGGAATCGGGGCGTCCCGGGCCAGTGGGGCGCCCCGGGCGGCGAAACCGAGGGTAAAACCCTGTCATCGGGGCTTGTCCAAGGCTTCATCCTGTTGCAAGGTCGCAGGTAAGTGCCGCTCAGCATCGGAGGTGCACCCATGGCGGTGACCCACTCGCCGGAGATCCACGCCCAGTTGCTCGCCCGCATCCCGTCCGTCACCGGTCGCGACCTCCACGAGTGGTTCGACGCCCTCGACAGGGGGCCGTCGCTGACCCGCTGCTCCGAGCGCAGCGCCTGGCTCGCCGACGAGTACGAGCTCACCCGCGGCTACGCGCACGCCATCGTGCAGGAGTACATGCGCCGCCACCGGAGCCACCAGCCCATCCCGCGGCAGCGCTCCTGAGGCCGGCTCCCCAGGACGACGGACAACGGGCGACCGGGCGTTCTCCCGGCGCAGGAAAGGCGCCGCACCCCTTCGGGTGCGGCGCCTTTCCCGTGTCCGGTCCGAGGGCCGCTCAGGCGGCGGCCCGGGCCGTTCGGGCCGTTCGGGCCACGCGGGCTACTCGAACAGCGACTTGATGATCCAGATCAGGCGCAGGATCTCGATGTAGAGCCAGACCAGGGTCACCGTCAGGCCGAAGGCGAGCTGCCAGGAGAACTTCTCCGGCATGCCCATGGCGATGGCGTCGTCGACGTTCTTGAACTCGATCGCCAGCACGGCGGCGGCGATCACGATCGCGACGGCGCTGACGATGAGGCCGAGCGGGCTGGCGGCGCGCAGGCCCAGGCCGCCGTCGATGAAGAAGCTCAGCAGGAAGTTGGCCAGGATCAGGACGAAGAACCCGATCGCCGCGGCCGAGACCACCTTCACGAAGGTGTTGGTGACGCGGATGACCTTGAACTTGTAGAGCGCCAGCATCGTCCCGGCGACGAACATCGTGCCGAAGATCGCGGGCACCGCGAGGGAGCCCGTGCTGGAGTTGGACACCCCGGTGGCCACGAGCTGGGCTTCGAGGATGAAGCTGAAGCCGCCGACGAAGAGCCCTTCAAGGGCGGCGTAGGTCAGGATCAGGGCCGGGTTGGTCGAGCCCTTGAAACCGATGACCAGGCCGAGGATCAGTCCGGCGATCGCACCGACGAAGGTCAGGACCATCGCGAGGCCGGGGTTGACCATCCAGCCGATGAAGTAGTTGATGACCGCCGTGACGAGCACCGCGCCGAGCGTGATGCCGGTCTTGACGACGACGTCGTCGATGGTCAGCCGTCCCTGGGCGGGCGCCATGGGCGGCTGGCCGTAGGCGCCGGGCTGGGGATAGCCGTAGGCGTCCTGTCCGTATCCGGGCTGGGGGTATCCGGGCTGTCCATACGGCTGCTGGTAGCCGCCGTATGCCTGCTGGCCGTACCCGCCGCCCTGACCGGACTGCATCGCCCGCTTCAGGACGGGATTGGAGCTCCTCATCCGCATGTTTGCGCAAGCCTTTCCAGGGCCGTGGGTCTACTGCCTACAACCTAACGTGCAACCGCTCGGCCGGGTTCCCGGGCGGTGTCACGGCTCGGACTCGCCTTGACAGACGTCGGACCTCTCCCCCATGCTCGGCGCCATGACGACCGACCCCCGCATCCTCCTGACGATCCGTCGGGGCCGACGCGACCGCGCCATCGGCCGCGGTACCGCCGGGGTGATCCGCCTCCGCGGCCGCCTGGGGTCTCCTCCTTTCCACGTCTGATCCGGCGCGCTCCTCCGCGCCGTCCCGGGTGACGTTCCCGGCCCGCCTTCTCGGCCCCTCCGTTCCGCCGGTCACCCGTCTTCGCCGGACACCTGTCCCCTCGGCCTCGGTCCGCCGCCGATCCCTGTCCGTCCTCCACCGACATCCTCTTCGGCCCCTGTCCGGACTCCTTGTTGATCTCGGGGAAGTCGGGCTTAAGAGGCCCGTCTTAAGCCCGACTTCCCCGAGATCATCGGTGGAGGGACGCGTTCGGCAGAGGGCCGCTCACCCGCCCTGCCACCCCTGAACCCATCACTCGGCGCAGCAGTATGGCCACGCAACGGCCACGCGCCGCTGTGCCGTGTACGCCCGGCCTGTCTGGGCCCCCGATCCCCGGTCCGGACACCCCGTGACCGGTCCACCCGATTGCACTCCCAAGACAGTGCTCCCGAAAGAAGAGAAAGGAACTCCCTGATGACCATCGCCGAGAACCCGACAACGGATCCGGAAACGCGGCTGCGCGACGCGCGCACCGTGGACGAGGCCGTCGTCGAGGGGCCGCGCACGCTGCGCCGCCTCGCCGAGGGCCAGGAGTCCGCGCCGTACCGGCTGTTCGAGGTGCGCCCGCTCGGCCCGGTGATCGGCGCCGAGATCCACGGCGTCGACCTGCGCGAGGAGGTCTCCGAGGAGCTGCGCGCCGAGATCCACCGCGCGCTGCTGGAGTTCAAGGTCGTGTTCTTCCGCGACCAGCCGATCACCTCCGAGCGGCAGCAGCAGATCGCCCGCATGTGGGGCGACCTGGAGACCAACCCGTTCATCGACCAGGGCGACGATGCCGTGGTGGCGCGCTTCGCCAAGGGGAAGATGCCGCCGAGCTACGAGAACGTCTGGCACACCGACGTGACGTGGCGGCGCGAGCCCGCGCTGGGGGCGATCCTCCGCCTGGTCGAGGTGCCGCCGCAGGGCGGTGACACCATGTGGGCCGACATGGCCGCCGCCTACGACAACCTCTCCGAGGACGTGAAGGCCCGCATCGACGGGGCCGTCGCCGAGCACGACGTCATCCCGGGCTTCGCGCGCTTCCTGGACCGGGAGCGGCTGCTGGAGTGGCAGGACCGGTTCCCGCCGGTGCACCACCCCGTCGTGCGCACCCACCCGGAGACCGGGCGCAAGACGCTGTTCGTCAACGTCTCCTTCACCACCCGCATCCTGGGCATGGAGCGCGAGGAGAGCGACGCGCTGCTGCGGCACCTGTTCCAGCAGGCGCACGTGCCCGAGTACCAGGTGCGGTTCCGGTGGGAGAAGAACTCGATCGCGTTCTGGGACAACCGCGCCACGCAGCACTACGCGGTGAACGACTACCACCCGCACCCGCGCGTCGCCGAGCGTGTGGCCATCGTGGGGGACCGCCCGTACTGACGACGCAGTGGTCGCAGTGGACACGGTGGACACAGTGGACGCACTGACGGCGCGATGACACCCTCCGTCGGCCCCGGCCCGCTTCATCCGGCGCCGGGGCCGCCCGGGCCGTGTCTCAGCACGGGGCCGGAGCCCCGTGGCGGGCCGGGGTGCCGGCCAGGGGCGCGGCCCTGCCGACCGATCCGGCGGAGGCGGGCAGCAGCGGCATCCGCACGGCCGGGGTGGGGATGCGGCCCTGGGCGTGCAGAACGCCCTTGATCACCGTCGGGTTCGGCTCGGCGAAGAGGGCGGCCGACAGCCGGGCCAGTTCGGTGCCGAGTCTGCGGGCGGGTCCGGCGTCGCCGCGGCGCCACAGCGCGACCAGTTCGGCGAAGTCGGAGGTCCGGACGTTGGCGGAGGCGGCGATCGCGCCGTGGGCGCCGGCCGCGAGGAGCGGCGACAGGACGACGTCGTCGCCGCCGAGCACGGCGAAGCCCTGCGCGGGGCGGCCGAGCAGGTCGACCGTGGTCGCGTCGATCGCGCCGATGGCGTGCTTGACCGCGATCACCCCGGGCAGGCGGCCGAGCGCCGCGAGCGTGTCGGCGCCGAGGGTCTGCCCGGTGCGGTAGGGGACGTCGTACACGACGAGCGGGTGGCCGCCCTGCTCGGCCAGCGCGGTGAAGTGGGCCAGCGTGGCCGCCTCACCGGGACGGATGTAGGGCGGGGCGGGGACGAGCGCCGCGGCGGCGTCGCCGGTGCCGGCGAGCTCGCGCAACGCGGCGATGGCGGAGGCGGTGTCACCGGTGCCGACCCCGACGATGAGCGGGGCGCCGTGCTCACGGCAGGCGGCGGCGCAGACACCGACCACGGTGCGCTTCTCCTCCGGGGTCAGCGCGGCCGCCTCGGCGGTGGTGCCGAGCGCGACGAGGCCGGAGGCCCCGGCCGCCAGTGCGTCGTCGGCGAGGCGGGCCAGCGCGCCCCGGTCCAGGCGCAGGTCGTCGGTGAAGGGGGTGATCAGCGGGACGTACAGGCCGGTGAGGATCGGTTCGGAGTCCATGCCCCCAGCCTCGCCGAGGCCGACCCGGTAGGTCCATTTCCGATTTCTGGCGAAACACCTAAGCTGTTCTTATGCTCGACGTCCGCCGCCTCCACCTGCTCCGCGAACTGGACCGGCGGGGCACCATCGCGGCCGTGGCCGAGGCCCTGACCTTCACCGCGTCCGCCGTCTCCCAGCAGTTGAGCGCCCTGGAACGGGAGGCGGGGGTACCGCTGCTGGAGCGCAGCGGCAGGCGGGTGGTGCTCACCCCGGCGGGGCGGACCCTCGTCGCGCACGCCGACGCCGTACTGGAGCGGCTCGAACTGGCGGTCGCCGAGCTCGCCGGGGCGCGGGAGGGCATCGGCGGCCCGCTGAGGGTGGGCACGTTCCCCTCGGGAGGCCACACGATCCTTCCGGCCGCACTGGCCGAGCTGGCCCGGCGCCACCCGGCGCTGGAGCCGATGGCGCAGGAGATCGACTCGGCGCGCGTCTCCGACGGCCTGCGGGCGGGCGACCTCGACGCGGCGCTGGTGCACGACTACGACTTCGTCCCGGCGTCGCCGGACACGACGGTGGACGAGGTGTCCCTGCTGGAAGAGCCGATGTACCTGGCCACCGGCGCCGAATCCGGTACCGCCCGTGCCACCGCCGGCAGCGAAGCCTCACCGGAGGCCCCGGACCACCCCGCCACGCTCGCCGAACTGCTCGGCCCCTACGCCGACGCGCCGTGGATCACCGCGCGGGACGGGACGACCGGCCACGCGATGGTCGTGCGCGCCTGCCAGGCGGCCGGGTTCCAGCCGAGGATCCGCCACCAGGTCAACGACTTCCGCACGGTGCTGTCCCTCGCCGCCATCGGGCAGG
This sequence comes from Nocardiopsis endophytica, assembly GCF_027706725.1. GTDB lineage: Bacteria > Actinomycetota > Actinomycetes > Streptosporangiales > Streptosporangiaceae > Nocardiopsis_A > Nocardiopsis_A endophytica. The sequence continues at coordinate 56,149 of NZ_JAQFWQ010000026.1, read as the reverse complement.
GTGTCGGGTTCGTGCCGGAGATCGCCACCACGCCCACCCCCGAGGGGGCGGTGCTGACCCGGCTCCCGGTCTTCCGCCGGTCGAAGGTCGCCTTCCGGGCAGGAGGCGGTGAGCACCCGGCGGTCGCCGCCTTCGTGGCGGCGGCCAGGGCCGCCGTGAACGGCAGACCCGGCACCGACGAGTAGGCCCAGGCGTCCCGCCCCAAGCGGCCCCGGCGTGCTGTTTGAGGGCCTTCGCACGACGACGGCCCCGGGCTGCCTGGGCAGGCCTCGGGGCCGGTCGGTGCTAGGGGGCGTCTCCCCTTCCACGGCCTGCGGGATCGGCCGCGGGCCGGGGCGGGGGGACTCCCGCGGGGTCAGCCGCGGGTGATCAGGGAGCGGGCGAAGAACATCATGTTCGCCGGGCGTTCGGCCAGGCGGCGCATGAAGTAGCCGTACCACTCGTCGCCGTAGGGCACGTACACGCGCATGCGCTTGCCCTCGGCGGCCAGGCGGACCTGCTCGTTGTCGCGGATGCCGTAGAGCATCTGGTGCTCGTAGTCGTCATCGGAGCGGCCCGCGGTGGCGGCGAGCCTCTGGGCGATCGCCACCATGCGCGGGTCGTGCGAGGCCACCATCGGGTAGCCCTCCCCCGCCATCAGGATCTTCAGGCAGCGCACGTACGCCTTGTCGACCTCGGCCTTGTCCTTGTAGGCGACCGAGGCGGGCTCGTCGTAGGCGCCCTTGCAGATCCGCACCCGCGAGCCCGCGCCGCTCAGGTCGCGGCAGTCGGCCTCGGTGCGGTGCAGGTACGCCTGCAGCACCGCGCCCACCCAGGGGAAGTCCACCCGCAGGTCGCGCAGGATGGACAGGGTGGAGTCCACGGTGGTGTGGTCCTCCATGTCCAGGGTCATCGTGGTGCCCGCGGCCTCGGCCGCGCGGCAGATGTCCCGCGCGTTGTCCAGGGCGATCTTCTCGCCGTCGGCCGGAAGGAACTGGCCGACCGCCGAGAGTTTCACCGACACCTCGGCCCGCCCGGCCAGGCCCTGCTCGGCCAGGGCCGCCAGCAGCCGGGTGTAGGCGTCGACGGTGGCCTGCGCCTGCGCCGCGTCGGTGGTGTCCTCGCCCAGGTGGTCGAGGGTGACGTAGCGGTCCCTGGTGAGCTCGGCGACCTTGGGGAGCGCCTGCTCCTGGGTGGACCCGGCGACGAACCGGTCCACCAGCCCCCGGGTCACGGGGGTTCGCTCGACGAGCCGTCGGCACGCGGTGGAGCGTGCCGCCGCCAGCAGTGGCGTACGAAGCATGGATGACCTCGCGTTTCCTCCGAGGGCCGCCCGGGCCGGACCCCGCGTGGAGGTCCGGACCGGGCGGCGCCGCGGGACCGATGTTGACCGCCCCGGGCACCGCCGCCCGGGGCCGGGGGGTGATCCCGGGCCGATCAGCCCTGGTGCGGGTGGGCGGAGGTCTTCGGCGGAACGAAGGTCTCCTTGATGGAGCGCGGGCTGGCCCAGCGGGCCAGGTTCTGCGCGGAGCCGGCCTTGTCGTTGGTCCCGGAGGCGCGGGCGCCGCCGAAGGGCTGCTGGCCCACGACCGAGCCGGTCGGCTTGTCGTTGATGTAGAAGTTGCCGGCGGTGAAGCGCAGGGCGTGCTGGGCCTTCTGCACGGCGGCGCGGTCGTCGGCGATCACGGCGCCGGTCAGGGCGTAGTCCGAGCCCTGGTCCACGACCTCCAGGATACGGTCGTAGTCGCCGTCCTCGTAGACGTGCACGGCCACGACCGGGCCGAAGTACTCGGTGCGGAAGACGTCGTTGGAGGGGTCGGTGCCCTCGATGACGGTCGGGCGCACGAAGTAGCCCTCGGAGTCGTCGGCGGTGCCTCCGGCCAGCACGGTCAGGGTGGGGTCGCCCTTGACCCGCTCCAGCACCGCGGACAGGCGGTCGAAGGAGCGGCGGTCGATGACCGCGCCCATGAAGTTGCGCAGGTCGGTGACGTCGCCCATGGTCAGGGCCTCGGTCTCGGCGATCAGGTCGTCGCGCATGCGCTCCCAGACCGAGCGGGCGACGAAGGCGCGCGAGGCGGCCGAGCACTTCTGGCCCTGGAACTCGAAGGCGCCGCGGACGATGGCGGTGCGGACGGTGTCCGGGTTCGCCGAGGAGTGGGCGACGATGAAGTCCTTGCCGCCGGTCTCGCCGACGATGCGCGGGTAGGAGCGGTAGTTGGCGATGTTCTCGCCGACCGACTTCCACAGGTGCTGGAAGGTGCGGGTGGAGCCGGTGAAGTGGATGCCGGCCAGCTCCGGGTCGGCCAGCGCGACGTCGGAGACGGCCAGGCCGTCGCCGGTGACCATGTTGATGACGCCGGGGGGCATGCCCGCCTCCTCCAGCAGCCGCATCGTCAGGTCGGCGGCGAACTGCTGGGTGGGCGAGGGCTTCCACACGACGGTGTTGCCCATCAGCGCGGGGGCCGTGGGCAGGTTGCCCGCGATGGCGGTGAAGTTGAACGGGGTGATGGCGTAGACGAAGCCCTCCAGCGGCCGCTGCTCCAGGCGGTTCCACTGCCCGGCCGGGCTGTAGGGCTGCTGCTCCATGAGCTGGCGGGCGTAGGCGACGTTGAACCGCCAGAAGTCGATCAGCTCGCAGGCGGCGTCGATCTCGGCCTGGATCGCGGTCTTGGACTGGCCGAGCATGGTGGCGGCGTTGAGCGTCTGGCGCCAGGGGCCGGCGAGCAGGTCGGCGGCGCGGAGGATGACCGCGGCGCGCTCGTCGAAGGGCAGGTCCCGCCACTGCTGCGCGGCGCCCTTGGCGGCGGCGACAGCGGCGCGGGCGTCGTCGTGGGTCGCGTTGCCCATGGTGCCCAGCACGGCGGAGTGGCGGTGCGGCTGGACCGCGTCGATGCGCGACCCGCCGCCCATGCGGCGCTCGCCGTCGATGGTCATCGGCAGCTCGACCGGCTCTTTGCCGAGCTCGGCCAGTCTCGTCTCCAGCTCGGCCCGCTCGGGGCTGCCGGGTGCGTAGGTCAGCACGGGCTCGTTCGCCGGCACGGGGACGTTCGTCACCGCGTCCATGGGCACCTCCGTCGGGACAGCGTCGTCAACTCCATCGAACCGGTCAAACGTAAGCGAACCCGACAGGGTGCGGCGTTGTGGACACGGCCACTTTTTGTCGAGGACACTTGGTCGATACGACAAACTGATAGGGCCATGGACTTCAGCGACCACGGAACACCACAGCAGCAACATACGCCACCAGACCCAGACAAAGCCGGAGAAAACCCTGGTGTCCCCCTCCGCCAACTCCTGTTGGCGGTCGGCGACCCGCTGGTCGACGTGCTCGCCGCCCCCGCCGGGCTGGATGTGCAAGTGGACAACGTCGTCATCGCCGACCCCGAGGACGAGGTGGACGCGTTCGCCGGCGACCTCGTCCTGCTCATCGGCGCCCGCGGCGCGGCGGCCCGCCAGCTCGTGCGCGCCGCCGCCGAGCGCGGCGCCGCCGCCGTCGCCGTCAAGGTGAACGCCGCCGCCCGGGCCCAGGCCGAGGAGCCCAGCTACCCGCCCCCGCAGGGCTGGGGGGCACCGGCCCCGGCCCGCCCCTCCGCCGACGAGGTCGGCCTGCTGCGCGGCGCCGCCCGCGACGCCGGGGTGGCGCTGCTGGCGGTCCGCCCGGACGTGCGCTGGGACCAGCTCCAGGCGCTGTGCCGCAGCGTGGTCGACGACGCCCGGCTCACCGGCGAGACCGACCTGGGCGAGTCGGCCGGGGACCTGTTCTCGCTGGCCCAGACCATCGCCTCGCTCACCGGCGGCCTGGTGGCGATCGAGGACGCCGCCAGCCGGGTGCTGGCCTACTCCAGCGGCGAGGAGGTCGACGAGCTGCGGCGGTTGTCGGTGCTCGGCCGCCAGGGCCCCGAGCAGTACCTGGCGCTGCTGCGCGAGTGGGGGGTGTTCTCCCGGCTGCGCGCCGGGCACGAGGTGGTGCACATCGCCGAGCACCCCGAGCTGGGCATCCGGCCGCGCATGGCGGTGGGCGTGCACGCCGGGGACCAGCCGCTGGGCACCATCTGGGTGCAGAAGGGCTCGGGGCCCTTCGCCGAGGGCGCCGAGGAGGCGCTGCTCGGGGCCGCCCGCATCACCGCCCTGCACATGCTGCGCCACCGCACCGAGGTGACGGCCGGGCTGCGGCTGCGCGAGGACCTGCTGGCCGGGCTGCTGGAGGGCCGGATCGAGGCCGCCGCGCTGGCCGACTCGGTGGAGGTCTCACCGGAGCGGCCCGCACTGGTGGCGGCGTTCTCGCTGGGCGCCGGGCGCGGCCCGAAGTCCGAGCGCAACCGCTCGGGCCTGGAGCTGCAGCGCCGCCGGATGGCCGACCTGATCGCGGTGCACACCGCCGCCTACCGCAAGAACGCCCTGGTGACCGTGCTCGGCGGGCGGATCTACGTGCTGGTGCCCGACCTGCGCACCCCGGCGGCGGCCGCCGAGGCATCGGTGCTGGCGCTGGCCCGCAAGACGGTGGAGGCGGCGCGCGGGCTGATCGGGTCGGGGGTGCAGGCGGCGGTGGGCTCCCCGGTGGAGTCGCCCGACGACATCTCCCAGTCCCGGCAGGAGGCCGACCGCGTGCTCGACGCCATGGGGCGCGACCTGGACGCCGACGTGGCCACGATCGGGGACGTGCGGGCGCGGGTGCTGGTCGGCGAGACCCTGGCGCACCTGCGCGCCAACCCGGGCCTGCGCGACCCGCGCGTGGAGGCGCTGCTGCGGCACGACGCGCAGAGCGACTCGGACCTGGTCCGCTCGCTGCTGGCCTACCTGGAGGCCTTCGGCGACGTGCGGGCCGCCGCCGAGCACCTGCACATCCACCCGAACACGCTGCGCTACCGGGTGCGCCGGGCCGAGGCGGTCAGCGGCATCGACCTGGCCGAACCGGACCAGCGCCTCTTCACCCACCTGCAGCTCCTGATGGAGCGCGACCGGTGAGCCGGCGGGGAGGCGAGTGCCCCCGGTCGGACTCGAACCGACACTTGTGACCCTTTTAGGGGGCCTGCCTCTTCCATTGGGCTACGAGGGCGCGACCATCATACAAGTGGAGGCCGATTCCGCAGGATTCCCGCCGCTTCCGTACCCGGACGGCCGAAAACGGCCCGCGCCCCCGCCGCTGGGCGGGGGCGCGGGCCGTGGCCGTGTCGGCGCGCCCCGGGTCCGGTGTCAGCTGACCCGGCGCAGCAGGCGGCCGTTCTCGACCGGCTGCGGCTGGGCGGCCTCCTCGAAGGCCTGGCGCGGCTCGCCCATCTCGGGCAGGGCCGCGTAGTCACGCCGCAGGAACAGGCCGAGCGTCCAGTCGGCCAGCACCCGCATCTTGCGGTTGAAGGTGGGCACCGCGAACAGGTGGTAGGCGCGGTGCGCGTACCAGGCCATCCGCCCGTTCAGCTTGACCTTGCCGAACAGCTGGGCCGCACCCTTGTGCAGGCCGAGCCCGGCCACCGCGCCCAGGTTGTCGTGCCGGTAGGCGGTCATCCTCTTGCCGCGCACCGCCGCGATGACGTTGTCGGCCAGCACCGGGGCCTGGCGGACCGCGTTCTGGGCGTTCGGCGGGTAGAAGCCGCCCTTGCCGTCGGGCACCTGGGCGTTGTCGCCGCCCGCGAAGGCGTTCTCCACGCCGTTGACGGTCAGGTACTCGCTGGTGTCGATGTGCCCCTTGGGGCCCAGCGGCAGGTCGCTGGCCGAGACCACCGGGTTGGGCTTGACGCCGGCGGTCCACACCAGCGTCCCGGCCTCGAACTCGGCGCCGTCGCTGAGCTTGATGACCTGGTTCTCGGCCGACTCCAGGAAGGTCTGCAGCCGCACGTCCACGCCGCGGCGCTTGAGCTGGTTGAGCGCCTTGGTGCCGACCTCGGGCCCGACCTCGGGCAGGATCTTGTCGGCCGCCTCGATGAGGTAGAACCGCAGGTCGTCGACGCTGATCGAGGGGTAGATCCGGGTGGCGTCGCGGGCCAGGTCCTCCAGCTCGGCGATGGCCTCGGCCCCGGCGAACCCGCCGCCGACGAACACGAAGTTGAGCGCCTTGCGGCGGACCGCCTCGTCCTCGGTGGAGTCGGCGATGTTGAGCTGCTCCAGCACGTGGTTGCGCAGGTAGGCCGCCTCTTCGACGGTCTTGATGCCGATGCCCCACTCGGCCAGGCCGGGGATGGGCAGGGTGCGCGAGACCGCGCCGGCCGCCATGACGAGGTGGTCGTAGGAGATCTCGCGGGGCTCGCCGACCTCGGGCTCGAAGCCGACCGTGCGGTGGGCGTGGTCGATGCTGACCACGTGGCCGGTGAGCACCTTCGTGCGCTTGAAGACCTTGCGCAGCGGCACCACCACGTTGCGCGGGTTGATGCTGCCCGCGGCGGCTTCGGGGAGGAAGGGCTGGTAGGTCATGTAGGAGTTGGGGTCGACCACCGTGATGCGCGCCTCGCCGGCGCCGAGCTTCTTCTCCAGCCGCAGCGCGGTGTACATGCCCAGGTAACCGCCGCCGACGATGAGGATGTGCGGGATCTCCGCCTCATCGCCGCCGCCGTGGACCAGCCGGTAGTTCCTGCTCTCGGTCATCGCATATCCGCCCTAAAGTCCCGTTCCCCGCCCCTGGCCTGGGGAGTGAAGATCGGTAAGTCTTCGTTGACTGGCATATCCCCGTCGTGTTCCGACCGGAAAGTTCGCGTTCGTTGCCTCGGCGTGGAGCTCGCCCTCCTCGCCGCCTGCTTGTGCATTCTTTCACAAGCGGTTCCCGACAGGGAAGCGCCGCCCATGAAAGGTTTAGACCATCATAAAGCCGACGTAAGGCCTGTCGTACCTGGTCAGGCCGGGTGTTAAGGCTTTCACACAGGTCAGGCGGGTGACACGGCTCACCTGCCCGTTCCCGGGTGGTGGGCCCCTCGCCCCCGAGGGGCGCGGATCACCCCTCGGCGTCCCCGGAAAGGTCGGGGACGCCCAGGCACAGGCCCCACACGATGCCGTCGAGGATGTCGTGCTCGCCCGCGTAGAAGGCCTCGGCCCCGGTCCGCGCCAGGACCCGGTCCAGGATCAGCGCGCCCGCGCCGATCACGTCCACCCGTCCGGGGTGCATCACGCCCAGCTCCGCGCGGCGCCCGTGCGGCATGGACAGCAGCTCGCGGGCGATCTCGCCGGTGCGCTCGGCGCTGACCCGGGTCAGGTGGATCCGCTCGGAGTCGTACTCGGGCAGGTCCAGGGCGATCCCGGCCACGGTGGTCGCGGTCCCGGCCACGCACACCACGGTCGCCGCCTCCCCGATCGGCACCGATTGGGCCGCCTCGCCCAGGGCCGCGTCGATGTCCGCGGTGGCGGCGGCCACCTGCTCGGCGGTGGGCGGGTCGGAGGACAGGTGGCGCTCGGTCATCCGCACGCAGCCGATGTCGACCGACCGCGACGCCCGCACCACGCCGTCGGCCTCCCCGGCGTCCTGCGGGTACCCCAGGACGAACTCGGTGGAGCCGCCGCCGATGTCGACGACCAGGTAGGGGCGGGGGTGCCCGCCGCCGTCCCCCTCGGCCTCCAGTTCGGCGGTGGCGCCGACGAAGGAGAGCTCGGCCTCCTCCTCGCCGCTGATCACCTCGGGCTCGACGCCGATGATCCCGCGCACCCCGGAGATGAACTCCTCCCGGTTGGAGGCGTCCCGGGTGGCGCTGGTGGCGACCATGCGCACGTGCTCGGCGTCGAAGGGGACGCCGTGCTCGCGCATCAGCTTGGCGTAGGAGCGCAGCGCCTCGAACGTGCGCTCCAGGGCCTCGGGGGCGAAGGCGCCGGTGCGGTCCACGCCCTGGCCCAGGCGCACGATCTCCATCCGGCGCTCCAGGTCGACCAGGCCGACCTCGTCGCCGTCGTGCACGGCGACATCGCTGATGAGCAGACGGATGGAGTTGGTCCCGCAGTCGATGGCGGCCACGGTGGTCACGGTCGGCCTCCCCCAGAGGTGTCCTCGCTGTCCGGGCCGGCACACACGCACGGCCCCTTCTCCCACCAGTCCGGGAGGGCGTCCAGCGCCTCCCGGCCGACGGGGTTGGTCCCCGGCTCGGCCAGCTCGTGGGCGGCCAGGGCGTGCAGGCACTTGACGCGGTCGGGCATGCCGCCTGCGCTCTGCATCCCGCGCGGCAGCGGCTCCAGGCCGTCGGCGGCGGCCTGGGCGTCGCGCTCGGCGATGTAGGCCTCGTGCGCCGACCGGTAGGCCTCGCGCAGTCCGGGCTCCTCGCCCAGGCGCTCCTGCATCCGCCGCATCGCGCCGCCGCCCTCCAGGGAGCCGATCGCCGAGTTCGCGCGCGGGCAGGTCAGGTAGTACAGCGTGGGGAAGGGCGAGCCGTCCTCCAGGCGGGGCGCGGTGCGCACCACGTCGGGGAGCCCGCACGGGCACCGGTGGGCGACGGCGCGCAGCCCCCGCGGGGCGCGGCCGAGCTGGCGTTCGACGGCCCGGACGTCCTCGGGGGACACGGCCCCGGACGGGTCGGGCTCAGGGGACGCGTGCCCGGGCACGGCGGGGCCGCCGGTGGTGTGTTCTGCGGAAGTCATGGCGGTCTCAGGTTAGCCGGTGCGCGGACCCCGCGATGATCTCGACGAAGGTGCTGTCAGAACCGGCGGGATGACAGCACCTCTGTCGAGATCATCGGCGAGGGCGGCGGCCTTCGGGGTCAGCGGCCCGGCGGCTGGGCGTCGGGGATGCGCTCCCGGCCGGCGCCCGGGTCGTCGGCGGCCTCCACCGACTTCCACAGCTTGGTGAACCAGGGGTCCTCGGGACCCTCCCCGCCCTGCTCCCCGTACTCGGGGTCGTCGCCGGAGACGACGACGTAGGCCTGCTCGCCCGGGTACTGGTAGTGCAGCCGGGTGCGGGCCTCCCGCTCGATGTGGTCGGGGTCCCGGAGCTGCTCCCTGCGCTCCTGCAGGTCCTCGACGCCCTCCTTGCGCTCGGCGAGCTCGTCCTGGAGCTGGGCGATCTCGGAGCGCTGGGCGACGTACTCGCGCAGCGGGTAGGCCAGGCTCAGCGCGATGGCGCACACCACCAGGGCGAGGATGGCGGCGCGGCTGGTGAGCGCGGGGCGCAGCCCGCGGCGCCCGCCCGAGCCGGAGCCCTTGCCCGAGCCGCCCTTGCCGTTCCCGGCCTTTCCGGCGGTCCCGCCGCCGCCCGTGGACGCCTTGGCGGTCTTGGCCCCCTTGGCGGTGCTCTTGGCGGTGCCTTTGGCCGCGCTCTTGGCGGTGCTCCCCGCGGGGGCGCCCTTCGCGGACGCCTTCTTCGCGCCTTCCTTCTTCGCCCCGTCCTTGGACGGATCCCTGCCCGCGGACGGGCGGCCCGGTGCGTCGGCCGGCCGTCCGCGGGCACCGGAGGCCCTGGGCCCCGTCGTCGGGGCGCCGCGGGCGCTCGCGCCCCCGGCGGAACGGGGCCCACGGCCGTCCTCCGCGCGCCGCGGCCCGCCGCCGCGCGCGGAGGACGGCCGCTTCGGCTTCTCCGGCTCCTTGGGCATGGAGAGGCAGCCTAGCCCTGGGCCCTGAAGCGCGGGAAGGCCGACGCGCCCGCGTAGATCGCGGCCTCGTCCAGCTCCTCCTCGATGCGCAGCAACTGGTTGTACTTGGCCACGCGCTCGCTGCGGGCCATGGCCCCGGTCTTGATCTGGCCGGCGTTGGTGGCCACCGCGATGTCGGCGATGGTGGTGTCCTCGGTCTCGCCGGAGCGGTGCGAGATCATCGCCGTGTAGCCGTTGCGCTGGGCCAGCGCGACCGCGTCCAGGGTCTCGGTCAGGGTGCCGATCTGGTTGACCTTGACCAGCAGCGAGTTGGCGGCGCCGTCGTCGATGCCGCGCCGCAGCCGCTCGGGGTTGGTGACGAACAGGTCGTCGCCGACGAGCTGCACCTTGGCGCCGATGGAGGCGGTCAGGGCGGTCCAGCCCTTCCAGTCCTCCTCGTCCAGCGGGTCCTCGATGGAGACCAGCGGGTAGGCCTCGACCAGCTCGGTGTAGTAGGCGGCCATGTCCTCGGCGCTGCGCTCGGAGCCCTCGAAGCGGTAGACGCCGTCCTCGAAGAACTCCGAGGCGGCCACGTCCAGGGCCAGCGCGATGTCGGTGCCGGGGGTGTACCCGGCCTTGCGGATGGCCTCGACGATCAGGTCCAGCGCGGCCCGGTTGCTGTCCAGGTCCGGGGCGAAGCCGCCCTCGTCGCCGACGCCGGTGGACAGGCCGTGGCCCTTGAGCACCGACTTGAGGGCGTGGTAGACCTCGGCGCCCCAGCGCACGGCCTCGCGGAAGCTCGCCGCGCCGATCGGCGCGATCATGAACTCCTGGATGTCGACGTTGTTGTCGGCGTGCTGGCCGCCGTTGAGGATGTTCATCATCGGCACCGGGAGCACGTGCGCGTTGGGGCCGCCCAGGTACCGGAAGAGCGGCAGGCCCGAGGCCTCGGCGGCGGCGTGCGCGACGGCCAGGGAGGCGCCGAGGATCGCGTTGGCGCCGATGCGGGACTTGTTCGGGGTGCCGTCCAGGTCGATGAGCGCCCGGTCGATCATCCGCTGCTCCTCGGGGGCGAACCCGAGCAGCTCGTCGGCGACCTCGTCGTTGACGGCCGTGACGGCCTTCTCCACGCCCTTGCCGCCGTAGCGCTCGCCCCCGTCGCGCAGCTCCACCGCCTCGAACTGCCCGGTGGAGGCGCCGCTGGGCACCGCGGCGCGCGCCGTCGTCCCGTCGTCGAGGAGGACCTCGACCTCGACCGTCGGATTCCCGCGGGAGTCAAGGATCTCTCGCGCCTGTACTGCCTCGATCGACGACACCGTCGCCCTCCTTATTCGTTCACTGGCGGACCGCCTCCGAGCCTAGCGACCCCCCGCGCCCGCGGGCGCGGGGGCGGCCCGGAATTCCTGGGCCCGACCTCGCCCGACGCCGGTGCCCGGCGTGTCGCCCCTTGCCCCGCCCCGTCCCCTGTGCCTACTATTCCCACTAACTAAGTAGGAGAAAGAGGCCGCGTCGTCCCGCGGCGGCCCCGCCCCTGTCACCGTCAGCGAAGGCGCGCGATGCAGACCCTGATCCTCCTCGGACTCGTCGGACTGGCCGCCCAGCTCATCAACGGCAGCCTGGGCATGGGCTACGGGGTCACCTCCACGACCATGCTGCTGATGATCGGCACCAGCCCCGCCGTCGCCTCGGCCACCGTCAACCTCTCCCAGGTCGGATCGCAGCTCGCCTCGGGGTTCGCGCACTGGCGCTTCGGCAACGTCGACCGGCACGTGGTGCTGCGCATCGCCGCCCCCGGCGCCGTCGGCGCGTTCGCGGGCGCGCTGCTGCTCAGCCGCCTGTCCACCGACGCCGCGGGCCCGCTCATGTCGACCATCCTGCTGGCGCTGGGGCTGTACCTGCTGCTCCGCTTCACCCTGCGGGACCTGCCGCGCCCCACCGGCGCGCGCCCGCTGAGCACCGTCTTCCTGGCCCCGCTCGGGCTGGTGGCCGGGTTCATGAACTCCACCGGCGGCGGGGGCTGGGGGCCGGTCGGCACGACCGCGCTGCTGGCCACCGGCCGCCTGGAGCCGCGCAAGGTGATCGGGTCGATCAGCGTGGGCGAGTTCGCCGTGGTGGTGGCGGGCAGCCTCGGCTTCGCGGTCGGCCTGGGCCTGGGCGGTATCGACTTCGCGTGGGTGGGGGTCATGCTGCTGGGCGGGCTGCTGGCCGCGCCCGTCGCCGCCTGGCTGGCCCGCTCGGTGCCCGCACGGCCGCTGGGGGCGATGGTCGGCGGGCTCATCGTGCTCACCAACACCCGCGTGGTGCTCGGCGCCGAGTGGGCACAGCTGCCGCCGCTGCCCACCTACGCGCTGTACGCCGGGATCCTGCTGGCGTGGGCGGCGGCCGTCGCGCACTGCTGGCGGCTGCACTTCGCCGAGCGCCGGGCCGCCCCGCACACGGAGGAGCCCGCCCCCTCGCGTTGATCTCGGGGAAGTCGGGGTAAAAACGGACGCCATAAGCCCGACTTCCCCGAGATCAACGAGGAGGGGGAGGCGGTCAGGAGGCCGGGAGGTCGAGGGCGCGGAGGGCGCCTTCGACGACGACGGAGCGCAGGTCGACGCCGTCACCCGAACCGTCCGGGCCGAGCTCGTCCCCGGCCATCACCGCCGCGTCCTGGAGGCCCCCCACGGCCAGCACCGCGAGCGCGCGCTGGCGCTCCGTGGGATCGGCCCCGAAGATCAGGCGGAGCAGGCGCTCCCGCCAGTCGAAGAGCTTGGGCACCACGTCGCCCAGGTCGCCCAGGGCCGCGGTGTCGGCGATGACCGCCTGGAACAGCGCCCCGTGGCGGCGCACCGTGTCGTAGAACGCCTCCAGGACGTGCCGCGCGGTGACGCCCGGCTCCTCCTCCAGCTCCCTGACGGTCCGCTCCCCGTCGTCGATCATGGGCCGGATCATGTCGGCCAACAGGTCCTGCTTGGACCTGAAGTGGTAGTACAGCGCCGCCTTGGTGATGCCCAGGCCCTCGGCGATCTCCCGCAGGCTGGTCGCGGTGTAGCCCTTCTCCGCGAACAGCTCCAGCGCCGTCTCGCGGATCTCGGCCCGGGTGTCGGTCCGCTGTCTGGGCACGCGCGCCCCTTCCGCTCTCTCCTCCTGCGCGGCCCCTCCGTCGATCCCGGGAGAAGCGCCCTTACCGGTGCGGTTTCAAGGGCCGTTCCGCCGGGTTCGACGAGAGCCGTGCGCCGTTGTCGAAGGCGATCCTACCCGCCTGCCGGTCGGTAAGTATCTAGTCGCCCGGTAAGTTACTTGCCGCCCGGCTAGTTTGACGGGTAGCGTCGTCCGTACCGGGCCGCGGTGTGCGGCCCCGATGCGAAAGGAGTGCGTCATGGCACGCACCGTCTGCATCTCCGGCGCGGGCATCGCGGGCCCCGCCCTCGCCTTCTGGCTCCGCGGTCTGGGCCTGCGCCCCACCGTCGTCGAACACGCCCCGCGGCTGCGCACCGGCGGCTGGGCCGTGGACGTCCGCGGCGCCGCCCTCACCGTCGCCGAGCGGATGGGCCTGGCCGAGGCGTTCCGCGCCGCCACCGACAACCTGCGCGGCCTGGACCTGGTCGACGCGCGCGGCCGCGTCCGCGCCGCCGCCGGGACCGAGCTGACCGCGTCCAGCCCGGACGACCTGGAGATCCGGCGCACCCTCCTGAGCCGGATCGTCTTCGACGCCGCCCAGGAGGGGGTCGAGTACGTCTTCGGGGACTCCGTCACCGCCGCCGACGACGACGGCGAGCGCGTCCGGGTGTCCTTCGCCCGGTCGGCGCCGCGCGACTTCGACCTGCTCGTGGCCGCCGACGGGCTGCACTCCAACGTGCGCCGCCTGGTGTTCGGCCCCGAGGAGCGGTACCTGCGCTTCCTCAAGGCGCACGTGTCCATCTTCGACCTGCCCAACCGGTTCGGCCTGGACCACCGGGCCGTCCTGCACAGCGACCCCGGCCGCACGGTCGGCCTGTACGCCGGGGACCCGGACGGCCCCGCCCAGGCGTTCGTGGCCTTCCGGTCGCGCACCGAGGCCGCCTCGCGCCTGCGCGACGCCGCCTCCCGCCGCCGGTACCTGCGCGCCCGCCTGTCCGGAATGGGCTGGAAGGCCCCCGAGATCCTGGAGGCCCTCGACGCCACCGACGACCTGTACTTCGACTCCATCGCCCAGGTGCACGCGGGCTCCTGGTCGAAGGGGCGCACGGTCCTGCTCGGCGACGCCGCCCACTGCCCCTCCCCGCTGTCCGGCCAGGGGTCGAGCCTGGCGCTGGTCGGGGCCTACGTGCTGGCCGGGGAGCTGGCCGCCGCCGGGGGCGACCACCACCGCGCCTTCCCCGCCTACGAGGAGGCCATGCGCGGCTTCGTGCGGCGCAACCAGGCGATCGCGACCAACGGCATGTCGTTCCTGGTCCCCCGCGACCGCGTGCAGATCCTCGTGCGCGACGCCGCCGTCCGCGCCGCGCCGTACGTCCCCGCGCTGAACCGGCTCAGCGGGGGGATCAGCAAGGCCGCCAACGCGATCGCGCTGAAGGACTACCCCTTGTCCGCGGCCTCCGCCGCCTCCGCCGCATCCGGCCGCTGAGGCCCCGATGATCCCGTTTTCGGCCGCGCCTGCGGGGAACACCATGACCGCCTGCCTATAGTTCGATACCGTCCGGCTCCCCTCGCCGGAAGTGACGAGAGCCCGGACCCCAGCGAGGCGGAATGGCCAGACCCGGAGCAGCGGCCGGATCGGGAGCGGCGGCGCGGCCGCGCCGTACCGAGGCATGGCTCCTCGCCGCCGCCTTCGGCGTCTTCGTGCTGGGGATGTGCACCGCCGGGTGGCAGACCGCCGGCGCGGTGCCCGACCGCCTGCCGCTGTACGCCGCCCTGTTCGGGGCCTCGGCCCTCGCCGCGCACCTGGCGGTGCGCTTCCTGGCCCCCTTCGCCGATCCGCTGCTGCTGCCGCTGGCCGTCCTGCTCACCGGCACCGGGCTGACCATGATCTGGGGCCTGGGCGGCCCGGAGGGCCACGGCGAGGCCTGGCGCCAGCTCATGTGGGCGGTGATCGGGACGGCCGGGTGCCTGGCCGTGCTGCTCGCGGTGGCCCACCCCCGGCGGCTGCAGCGCTACCCCTACCTGCTGGCGGTCGGCGGCCTGGTCCTGCTCCTGCTGCCGATGGTGCCCGGCCTGGGCATCGAACTGTACGGGGCGCGGCGCTGGGTGGCGGTGTCCGGGTACACCGTGCAGCCCTCGGAGTTCGCCAAGCTCCCGCTGATCGTGTTCCTCGCCGCCTACCTGGGGCAGAAGCGCGAGGTGCTGGCGGCGGCCGGGCGGCAGATCACGGTCCGCGGCGTCAAGGTGTTCAGCCTGCCGCGCATGCGCCACCTGGGGCCGATGACCGTCGCCTGGGGGTTCGCCATCCTCGTGCTGGTGGGCACCAAGGACCTGGGCACCTCGCTGCTGCTGTACCTGGTCTTCTTGGCCATGCTGTACGCCGCCACCGGGCGCAAGTCCTGGGTGGGCATCGGCCTGGTCATGTTCGCCGGAGGGGCGGCCGCCGCCTGGTGGCTCTTCCCGCACGTGCGCCAGCGGGTCGACATCTGGCTCAACGCCTTCGACCCGGAGGTGTACAACGCCGCGCAGGGCGGCAGCTACCAGCTCGTGCAGGGCCTGTACGCGCTGGCCGAGGGCGGGCTGACCGGCACCGGCTTCGGCGCGGGGCGGGCCGGGGAGATCTTCGCCGCCGACAGCGACCTGATCCTGGTGAGCATCGGCGAGAAGCTGGGCCTGACCGGGCTGATGGCGGTGCTGGTGCTGTTGCTGCTGCTGGTCGAGCGGGCGGCGCGGACCGCGCTGGACGCCCGGGAGGTGTTCACCAAGCTGCTGGTGACCGGGTTCGCGATGCTCTTCGCGTTCCAGGTGTTCGTGGTGGCCGGGGGCGTCACCCGGCTCATCCCGCTCACCGGGATGACCACGCCGTTCCTGGCCGCGGGCGGCTCGTCGCTGGTGTCGAGCTGGCTGGTGATCGGGCTCTGGCTGCGAGTGAGCGACGCCTGCCGGCGGCCCCCGCCCGACCCGGTGGCCGGGCCGGGGCAGGAGGCCACCGAGCTGATCGCGCTGCCCGCCCGGACGGACGGCGTCAGTCCCAGTACCGGCGCCACTCCCCGGCGCTGAGCGCGCGCGGGTCGCGGCCGTCGGCGCGGGCGCGGGCCTCGGCCGCGCGGACCCGGGCGTCGAAGCGGCGGGCGGCGGTCCTCAGGTCCATCTCCGGGTCGCCGCCCGCGCGGCGGTCGGCGTCCACGGCGGCGAACAGCTCCGCGCCCGGCCCCTCCCCCGCGTCCACCAGGTCCTCGGGCAGCCCGTTGCGCACGGCCCGCTTCTGCAGCTCGTAGGCGAGCAGCGCGGCGGGCTGGGCGAAGGGCACGCCCTCCAGCACCGAGGCGTCGTGCTCGCCCTTGCCCGCCCGCTCGGCGGCCTTGATGCGCTCCCAGTTGCCGCGCACCTCCTCCGCGCCGTCGACCCGGGTGTCGGCGAACACGTGCGGGTGGCGGCGGACCAGCTTGTCGATGATGCCGTCGGCGACGTCGTCGACCGTGAAGCCCTCCTCGCCGCGCTCCTCGGCGATGCGGGCGTGGAAGACCACCTGGAGCAGCACGTCGCCCAGCTCCTCGCGGAGGGTGGCGTACTCGCCCCGCTCGATGGTCTCCAGCGTCTCGTAGGCCTCCTCGATGAGGTACTTGGCCAGCGACTCGTGCGTCTGCTCGGCGTCCCAGGGGCAGCGCCGCCGCAGCTCGTCCATGGTCGCGACGAGGGCCTGCACCCGGTGGCCCGGGGCCGCGCCCCCGCCAGGGGCCGCCTCGGAACCGGTTTCGGGGGACTCGGTGCCCATGTGCTCCTCTGCGCTCCTCTCAGGCCTGCTCGGCGCCGTCCGGACCGCCCGGCAGCCAGCCCCCGGCGCGCAGCGCCGTGAGCACCTCGGCCGCCGAATCGGCGGGGTCCTGACCGGTGGTGTCCAGCAC
Source organism: Nocardiopsis endophytica (assembly GCF_027706725.1). Classification (GTDB taxonomy): domain Bacteria; phylum Actinomycetota; class Actinomycetes; order Streptosporangiales; family Streptosporangiaceae; genus Nocardiopsis_A; species Nocardiopsis_A endophytica. Next base: position 39,693 of record NZ_JAQFWQ010000026.1, on the reverse strand, counting down.
CAGGTCGGCGTCGGCGGGCTCCTCGTAGGGGTCGGAGATCCCGGTGAACGCCGGGATCTCGCCTGCTCTGGCCTTGGCGTACAGGCCCTTGCGGTCCCGCCGCTCGCACTCCTCCAGGGGGGTGGCGACGTGGACGAGGAAGAAGTCGCCGTTCTCCTCGACCATGGCGCGCACCTCGGCCCGGGTGGCGGCGTACGGCGCGATCGGGGCGCACACGGCCACGCCGCCGTGGCGGGTGATCTCGGCGGCGACGTAGCCGATCCGCCGCACGTTCATGTCGCGGTCCTCCCGCGAGAAGGTGAGGCCCTTGGAGAGCATGCGCCGCACCACGTCCCCGTCCAGCAGCGTCAGCGTGCGGCCGGAGCGGCGGATCCCCTCGGCGACCGCGCGCGCGACGGTGGACTTGCCCGACCCGGACAGGCCGGTGAACAGGACGGTCAGCCCGCGGCGGGTGCGGGCCGGGCGCAGCCGCGCCAGCTCCGCCGCCACCCGCGCGGGGGTGAACCACGCGGGCAGGGTGCGGCCCCGCGCCAGCATCTCCTCCACCTCCTCGGCGGAGGGCTCGTCGGCGGCGTCGCCGTCCTCCACCTCGTCGGCGGGGCGCCAGGCCCCCTTGGCGGTGTCGTAGCGCCACCGCCCCGGGTCGACCACCGGGAGCGGGGAGGCGTCCTCCCCCGCGCCGCCGTCGCCCAGCAGGTGGGTGGCGCCGAAGGCACGGGCGACGAAGGGCGCCACCCGGTCGCCGTCGCTTCCGGGCGGCAGCGTCAGCGCCGCGGTCCAGGTGCGCGGCGGCAGCAGCGGCTCGGCGGCCAGCACCGCCGGGGCCCACCCCTGCGACTCCAGCGGCACGTCCACCAGCAGCAGCACCTCGGCGGGGGCCTCGCCCCCGATCCGGTCGGCGGCGTCGCGGATGCGGGCCAGCGCCCGGTGGTGCAGGGGACCGCGGGCCACCACCGCCAGCAGCGGGCCGGTGGCGCCCTGGGCCTCGCGGCGGGCCCTCAGCTCGGCGGGGGCCAGCCGCAGGTGGCGCAGGGCCCCGTAGGCGGGCGGCCCGGCCAGCCGCACCTCCCCGGCCAGCCGGTGGCCGGGGCCCAGACCGTCGGGCGCGTCGGGCCCGGCCTCCCACGCCCCGCTCACCCGCAGCTCGGCCAGCGGCGCGCCCTCGGGGTCGGCCAGGACCACCCGCTCGGCACCGGCCAGGTCGGCCGGAACCGGCAGGGTGACCGGGATCGGCCACGGGGTGCCGTCCGGCAGGGCGCCGCCGGCCGCGGCCCGCGCCTCGGCCTCGCCCATGAACCCGGGGAGCGGGTAGGACCCGCTCAGGATCAGCTCCAAGTGGGCGAGGGCGGCGTGGTCCGGCGTGTGGACCGGCGCCCCGTTCCCGTTCTCGGTGCCCGTGTGCACTGCGACCTCCGCTCGCCCGCGCCCGAGGGCGCCTGGGTGTCCCGTCGCAGCACAGCGTAGGGGGCGCCGCTCCCGGGCCGGGAACACAGGGGGCCGCCGAGGTGTTGACGGGCATGTGCGGACCGCGCCGCTCCCGCCCCTGCGGGACCCCGTGGGCCGCCCTCCTCCGTCGCCGGGCGGCAGTAGTCTTGGCACGGGGGAGCCCGCTGAACCGCCCGACGGCGCCCCGCGGCCGCGCACCGGCACGGCCGCCCGGCCTCCACCGCACCCGCGCGGAGCGCCGCGCGCCCGCCAGCGCCACCGGACCTGTCGTCACACGCCCCTGATTGGTGCCATGAGCCTTTCTGGACTTCTCGCCACCGTCGCCGGCGACCCGGCGCTCACCCGGGCCGTCGAGACCGCCCGCTCCGGGGCCGGTCCCGCCCTGGACCTGGTCGCGCCCGGGTCGCTGCGCCCGTTCCTGGTCGGCGCGCTGGCCGCGGACGCCCCCGCCGGGGCCGGGCGGCCCGTGCTGGCGGTGACCGCGACCGAGCGCGAGGCCTCCGACCTGTCCGAGGCGCTGGGCTCGCTGCTGCCGCCGGACTCCGTGGCGCTGTTCCCCGCCTGGGAGACGCTGCCGCACGAGCGGCTCTCCCCCCGCTCCGACACGGTCGGCCAGCGGCTGGCGGTGCTGCGCCGCCTGGCCCACCCCGACCCGTCCGACCCGCTGGCCGCGCCGCTGAAGGTGGTCGTGGCGCCGGTGCGCAGCGTGCTGCAGCCGCTGGTGGCCGGGCTCGGCGACCTGGTCCCGGTGCGGGTGCGCCCCGGTGACGAGGCGGACCTGGAGGAGGTCGTCTCCGGCCTGGTCGACGCCGGGTACGCACGGGTCGACCTGGTGGAGAAGCGCGGCGATGTGGCGGTGCGCGGCGGCATCGTGGACGTGTTCCCGCCCACCGAGGAGCACCCGCTGCGCCTGGAGTTCTGGGGCGACCAGGTGGAGGAGGTCCGCTACTTCCAGGTGGCCGACCAGCGGTCGCTGCCCGAGGGCGGCGACGGCCGGGCCGCGGAGGGCCTGTTCGCCCCGCCGTGCCGGGAGCTGCTGCTCACCCCCGAGGTGCGCGAGCGCGCCGCCGCGCTGGCCGCCGAGCACCCCCAGCTCGCCGACGTGCTCGACAAGCTCGCCGAGGGCGTGGCCGTGGAGGGCATGGAGGCCTTCGCCCCGGTGCTGGCCGAGCGGATGCAGCCGCTGCTGGACTACCTTCCCGCCGGTGCGCAGATCGTCGCCTGCGACCCCGAGCGCATCCGCACGCGCGCGCTGGAGCTGGAGGCCACCAGTCAGGAGTTCCTGCAGGCGTCGTGGATCAACGCCGCCTCGGGCGGCGAGGCCCCCATCGACCTGGGCGCCTCGGCCTACATGTCCATCTCCGACGTGCGCTCCCAGGCGGCCGAGCTGGGCCAGCCTTGGTGGACGCTGTCGCCGTTCGAGTCCGGCGACGAGGAGGAGGCGGAGACCACGCTGACGCTGGGCGCCTCGGACGCCGACGCCTACCGGGGCGACACCGAGCGCGCGCTGGCCGACGTGAAGGGGTGGCTGCACGACGGCTGGCGGGTCGTCATGGTCACCCAGGGGCACGGCCCGGCCGAGCGGCTGGCGGACATGCTGCGCGGCGCCGGGCTGGGCACCCGGCTCAGCTCCGACCTGCCCGAGCCGCCGGAGCCCGCGCTGGCCACCGTCGCCACCGGGCTGCTGCAGCAGGGGTTCGTGTGGCGGTCGGTGCGGACCGTGGTGCTCACCGAGACCGACCTGGCCGGGCAGCGCGCGTCCACCCGGGACATGCGCAAGATGCCCAGCCGCCGCCGCGGCGCGGTGGACCCGCTGCAGCTCAAGTCCGGCGACCACGTGGTGCACGAGCAGCACGGCGTGGGCCGCTACATCGAGATGGTCAGCCGCAACATCCAGGGCGCCACCCGCGACTACCTGGTCATCGAGTACGCGCCGTCCAAGCGCGGGCAGCCCGGCGACCGCCTGTTCGTCCCCACCGACCAGCTGGAGGAGGTCACCCGCTACGTCGGCGGGGAGGCGCCCACGCTGTCGAAGATGGGCGGGTCGGACTGGGCCAAGACCAAGAGCAAGGCGCGCAAGGTCGTCCGGGAGATCGCCGGGGACCTGATCCGGCTGTACTCGGCGCGGCAGGCCTCGCCCGGCCACGCGTTCGGGGCGGACACGCCCTGGCAGCGGGAGCTGGAGGACGCCTTCCCCTACGCCGAGACCCCCGACCAGCTCGCCGCGATCGAGGAGGTCAAGCAGGACATGGAGAAGTCGGTCCCGATGGACCGGCTGATCTGCGGCGACGTGGGCTACGGCAAGACCGAGGTGGCGGTGCGCGCCGCGTTCAAGGCGGTGCAGGACGGCAAGCAGGTGGCGGTGCTGGTGCCCACCACGCTGCTGGTGCAGCAGCACCTGTCGACCTTCACCGAGCGGTACGCCTCGTTCCCGGTGACGGTCCGCCCGCTGTCGCGGTTCCAGACCGACGCCGAGGTGGACGCCGCCCGGGAGGGGCTGCGCACCGGCGAGATCGACATCGTCATCGGCACCCACCGGCTGCTGTCCAGCGAGACCCGGTTCAAGAACCTGGGGCTGGTCATCATCGACGAGGAGCAGCGCTTCGGCGTCGAGCACAAGGAGGCGCTGAAGAAGCTGCGCACCCAGGTGGACGTGCTGGCCATGTCGGCCACCCCGATCCCGCGCACCCTGGAGATGGGTCTGACCGGCATCAGGGAGATGACCACCATCCTCACCCCGCCGGAGGAGCGCCACCCGGTGCTCACCTTCGTCGGGCCCTACGAGGAGAAGCAGATCGCGGCGGCCATCCGGCGCGAGCTGATGCGCGAGGGACAGGTGTTCTTCGTGCACAACCGGGTGGCGTCGATCGAGAAGGTGGCGGCGACGCTGAGCCGCCTGGTGCCCGAGGCGCGGGTGGCCTACGCGCACGGGCAGATGAACGAGCAGCAGCTCGAACGCGTCATGGTGGACTTCTGGGAGAAGAACTTCGACGTGCTGGTGTCGACCACCATCGTCGAGTCGGGCCTGGACGTGCCCAACGCCAACACGCTGATCGTGGACCGGGCCGACACCTACGGGCTGTCCCAGCTGCACCAGCTGCGCGGCCGGGTGGGCCGGGGGCGGGAGCGGGCCTACGCCTACTTCCTGTACCCGCCGGAGCGCCCGCTGACCGAGACGGCCTACGAGCGGCTGTCCACGGTGGCCCAGCACACCGAGACCGGCGCCGGGATGTACGTGGCCATGAAGGACCTGGAGATCCGCGGGGCCGGGAACATCCTGGGGGCCGAGCAGTCCGGCAGCATCGCCGGGGTGGGCTTCGACCTGTACGTGCGCATGGTGGGCGAGGCCGTGCGCGAGCTGAAGGGCGACGGGGCGGCCGAGGAGGTCGAGACCAAGGTCGAGCTGCCGGTCAACGCGCACATCCCGCACGACTACATCCCGGGCGAGCGGCTGCGGCTGCAGGCCTACAAGCGGATCGCGGGGGTCGCGGGCGAGGAGGACATCGCCGCCGCCCGCGAGGAGCTGGTGGACCGGTACGGGACGCCGCCGGAGCCGGTGGAGAACCTGCTGCAGGTGGCGCGGTTCCGGGTGCTGGCCAAGGCGGCGGGGCTGACCGACGTGGTGCTGCAGGGGTCCCAGATCCGGTTCGCGCCCGCGCGGATGCGCGAGTCGCAGATGCTGCGGATGCGGCGCCTGTACCCCAAGGCGGTGTTCAAGGAGGCCACGGACACCCTGCTGGTCCCGGTGCCCAAGTCCGGGGGGCTGGGCGGCCGTCCGCTGAAGGACCTGGAGCTGCTGGAGTGGTGCGCCGAGCTGGTCAAGGCGCTGTTCCAGCCGGTGGCCGCCAAGGAGCCGGCCGGCTGACCGGGTGGGCCCGGCAGGCCAGAGCCGGGCAGGCCGGGCCCACCCGGTGCTCCTGGGCCGCCGCGGACGTCCGCGGCGGCCCTTCGGCGTCCTGTAGAGGGGTCCCCGGGCCGTCCCGCGGTCCATTCCGGGACACGCCACGAGGGCCGCCCGTTTCGGTTGTCCTCGAATCACGTGCGGAGCTCCCCTCCCCTGGGCCCGAAAACGACTACTCTAGGTATTCGAAAATTCACCACTAGTGGTAGTCAAGGAAGGACCAGGGCCGCATGGAGACCTCCGCCGCCGGACCGGACCTGAAGGACTGCGCCCAGACGCTGCGCCGACGCTGGAGGGCGGTGGCCGCCGCCACCGCCGCCGGGCTGGCGATCGCGGGGGCCGGGCTGGCCCTGGCGCCCCGCGCCTACACCGCGACGACGGCGGTCCAGGTGCGCCCGACCGGGGTCGCCGAACTCACCGGCGAGCTGTCCGGGCGCACCAACGGGGAGGTCAACCTGGACACCGAGGCGCAGGTGGTGGCCTCGGCACGGGTCGCCTCGGCCGCCGGCCGGGAGCTCGGCGGGGCGGACCCGGCCTCCATGCGCGAGCGGGTGGAGGTGGAGGTCCCGCCCAACAGCAGCGTGCTGGAGATCTCCTACACCGCGCCGACGCCGGAGGCCGCGCGCGACGGCGCCACCGCCTTCTCCGACGCCTACCTGGCCGACCGGCGGGCCCGGGTGGGCGAGCTGATCGACGCCCGGCTCGCCGCCCTGGACGAGCAGACCGAGGCCCGCACCGAGGACATGGAGGAGCTGGCCGAGGACGCCGCCAAGGGCGGGGCGGCCAAGCGGGCGCGGGCCGAGGCGCGGCTGGAGGCGGTGCAGAGCGAGATCTCCGACCTCAACGCCGAGACCGGGCCGCTGACCGCGGCGAAGGCGTCGCTGATCCCGGGGCAGGTGCTCACCCCGGCCGCGCTGCCGGACGGCCCGGCGTCGCCGCAGCCGGTGCTGTGGCTGGCGGGCGGCGGCATGCTGGGGCTGGCCGTCGGCGCGGGCGCGGCGTTCGCCCTGGAGCGCAGGGCGCGCGGGCGGGCCGGGGCCGACGCGGCCGTCCAGGGGCCGCAGGGGGCGGAAGAGTCCCAGGAAGCGCAGGAGGCACCCGCGGCGGAGGCCGTCGCCGGGGAGTCCGGGACGGTCCCGCCCGCCTCGGACGGGGAGCGCGCTCAGGACGAGGGCGCTCAGGAGGAGGGCGCCGACCAGGGGGCCGACGCCGACGAGGGGTCGGCGGACCGGTCCCGCGAGGAGGAGCCCGCCGAGGCCGGGGCGCGCCGCTGATGGGGGCCTCGACCCGGTCGGGGGCCGGGCCGCCCGGAGAAGGGGCGGCCGGAGTAGGTGCGGCCCATGAGAAGGCCGCCGCCCCGTCCGCCTTCCGGCTCCTCGCACCCGGGTGGCCGGTCATCTGGCTGTTCGCCGGGTACCCGCTCTGGTGGGCGCTGGGGCTGGGCCCCTTCGCCTTCTGGGTGTTCGCCGTGCCCATGGCCGCCGGACTCCTCCGGCGCCACCGCGAGCGCGGGCTCCGGCTGCCGCCCGGGTTCGGGCTGTGGGCGCTGTTCCTGCTGTGGGCGGCCGCAGGGATGGCGCTGATCGGGATGGTGCCGGACGGGGCCCTGCCCGGGTCCGGCGGCGTGCTCGGGGCACTGGTGCGGCTCGGCCACTACCTGGCGCTGACGGTACTGCTGCTCTACATCGGCAACACCGGCCGCGACGAGCTGTCGGACGCGCGGATCGCCCGCGCGCTCGGGTGGCTGTTCCTCGCGACGACGGCCGGGGGGCTGCTCGGCATGGCCGCCCCGAACTTCGGGTTCACCTCCCCGCTGGAGGCGCTGCTGCCCGGCGCCGTCGCCTCCGACTCCTACGTCCAAGCCCTCATCCACCCGTCGTCGTCACAGGTCATGGACGACGTCCTGGGGTACGAGACGGCGCGGCCCAAGGCGCCGTGGCCCTACACCAACACCTGGGGCAACATGCTGTCCCTGCTGCTGCCCTGGCTGGCGGCGGGGTGGATCCTCACCGGCCGCGGGCGGGGCGGGTGGCGCCGCTGGGCCGGTCTGGCGGCGGTGGCGGTGTCCCTGCTGCCCATCGTGCACTCGCTCAACCGGGCCCTGTGGGTGGGCCTGGCGCTGACCGCGGTGTTCGCCCTGGTGCAGCTAGTGCGGTCGGGCCGGGTCGCCGCGGCGCTCGCGGGCGTGCTGGCGGTCACGGGCCTGTGCGTCGCGCTGGCCGCCTCACCGCTGATGGACCTGGTCAGCGAGCGCATCGCCAACCCGCACAGCGACGACGGGCGGGCCGCCACCAGCTGGGCCGCCGTCGACGCCGCCGCCCAGTCACCGGTGCTGGGCTGGGGCACCACCCGCGACATGCTCGGCAGCTCGGACTCGATCGCGATCGGCACCTCCCCCGAGTGCCCGGGCTGCGGCAACCACACCATCGGCAACAACGGCCAGTTCTGGCTGACGCTCATCTCCAACGGGTGGGTGGGCACCGGGCTGTTCCTCGGCTTCTTCGCCGCGGCCGCCTGGCGCCACCGGGGAGAACGGGACGCGGTGGGATCCGCCGCCCTTCTATCGGTTCTCCTGCTCTTCTGGTACATGTTCTTCTATGTCGCGCTGACGGCACCGCTGGCGGTCACGATGACCGGCATCGCACTGCTCTGGCGGCGGGCCCCCGGTGCCGTGGCGGCGACGGCGGCAGGGGGTGTCGCGCGGTGAACGGGGAGACCACCTATCTGACGGACCTGGCCGAGGTGCTGTGGCCCTGCGGAGGGCTCCTGGGGCGCGGCGCCGAGTGCGCGGAGAGACGCGTGCCCGCCCCCGACCACCCCGCCGCGCACGTGCGCGAGTACCTTCCGGTCCCGTCCGCGCACAATCCTCGGGTGATCCTGCCTGTCACCAACCGGTACGCGGCCGCCCGCGGCATCGCCGCCTTCGCCCAGCGCCACTCCTTCCGGGAACGGGTCCGCGCCGCCCTGCTCACCACCGCCTTCGCCAGCGGGGTGGCGCCGCTGCTGCTGCGCGACCGGCTGCACGTGGGCACCGGCCACACCATCGAGCACGCCCTGGGCGCCGCCCTGGACCGGGACGTGGTCATCGCCATCCACGTGGGGCCGCCGCGCGCCAACCGCAAACCGGTGCTGCTCCTGCTCACCCCCGCCGGGCGGGCGGTGGGCTACGCCAAGGTGGGCGTCAACGATCTGACCTCGCGCCTGGTGCGGGCCGAGACCCGGGCGCTGAGACGGCTGGCCGAGGCCCACCTGCCGGACGTCACCGTGCCGCGGCTGATGTACGAGGGCGAGTGGAACGGGCGGCCCCTGCTGGTGCAGGAGGCGCTGCCGGTCGGCGACCAGACCGACCGGCCCACCCGGCGCCAGCTGCTGCGGTGCGTCCTGCAGATCGCCGCCATGGACGGGATCGGTGAGGGGGACCTGCGCACCGGCCCCTACCGGGCCCACCTGGAGCGGCGCATCGAGGTGCTGGCGGGGCGGCCGGAGGCGCCGCGGCTGCGCAAGGCCCTGGAGGCGCTGCCGGACGTGCGGATCCCGTTCGGCGCCTGGCACGGCGACCTGACCCGGTGGAACATCGCCGGGACGCCGCGCCGGGCGTTCGTGTGGGACTGGGAGCGCCTGGAGTCGGGTGTCCCGCTGGGCATGGACGCGCTGCACTACGAGCTCAACGAGTGCGTGCAGGGCGGCGTGCAGGCGGGGGTGCAGCGGTGGTTGGACAGCGGGGCGCGGCTGCTGTGCGACCCGCTGGTGGCCGAGGCGGGGCTGCGCCCGCACGCCGTGCCGGTGGTGATGGCGCTGTACCTGGTCGACCTGGCCACCCGGTACCTGCAGGACCGCCAGGACGAGGCCGGGAGCCCGCTCGCGGCCGTCGACGACTGGCTCCTGCCCGCCCTGGAGGGGCTCGGCGAGCGCGCGGCGCACGAGGCCGGACCCCGCAGATGACCGCAGGCGGCGCCTCTCCCGGGCGCCGTCGGCCCCGCACCCGCACCGGGCCCCGCCCGCTCCGGCCGCCCGACCCCGCACCCCGCACCCCGCGCGGGGCTCCATCCCGACCACGTGAGGACACCCATGCGCTTGCCTTTGGCCGGACGGTCCGTTCCGACCCCCCTGAAGAACGCCGCTCTCACCGCGGCCGACGCGGCCGGCCGGGTCGGCCGCCGCTCACGGGCGCTCCCCGACTTCCTCATCGTCGGGGCGCAGCGCTGCGGCACCACGACCCTGTACAAGGCGCTCATGCAGCATCCCCAGGTGTTCGGACCCACGCTGCGCAAGGGGGTGCACTTCTTCGACACCGCCTACGGACGCGGCACCGACTGGTACCGGAGCCGGTTCCCGCTGCGCCGCACCGTGCGGGCGGCCGCCGGGGGCGCGGGCGGCGTGGTCGGCGAGTCCAGCCCGTACTACCTGTTCCACCCGCTGTGCGCGGAGCGGATCGCCGCGGACCTGCCGGAGGCGAAGGTGGTGGTGATGCTGCGGGACCCGGTGGAGCGGGCGCACTCGGCGCACAGCCACGAGAGCGCGCGGGGGTACGAGACCGAGCCGTTCGAGCGCGCGCTGGACCTGGAGGCCGAGCGCATCGCGGGCGAGGAGGAGCGGCTGGCGGCGGCCGGCCCCTCGGAGCGGTCGTTCCACCACCAGCACCACGCCTATGTGGCGCGGGGTCGGTACATCGACCAGCTGCTGCGCCTGGAGCGGCACGTGGGGCGCGAGCGCATGTTCGTGGTGGACGCCGAGCGCTTCTTCGCCGACCCCGACCGGCACTTCCCGGAGCTGGAGGAGTTCCTGGGGGTGCGGCACTGCCCGGGGGTGGTGTTCGGCCACCACAACGCCCGGCCCAGGGCGGAGCTGCCCGAGCGGCTGCGCAGGCGGTTGGAGGAGGCGTTCGCCGATTCCGACGAGCGCCTGGCGGAGTGGTGGGGGCGCACCCCGTCCTGGCGCGAGCCGGAGGGGGGAAGGGGGAGCAGGGCGCAAGGGCGCTCCGAGGGGAAGGCCGATTCCGAGGAGGCCGCCGACGGCGCCTCCGACGCCACCCACGGGCATGGCTCCGGCGATGGCTCCAGCAACGGCTCCAGCGGGGAGGGCACGGGGGACTCCGGCACTTCCTCCTCCCCCAAGTACGCCTCCGAGCGGCACTGACCTGCGCCGACCGGTGCCGCCCGGCACCGGTCGGCACCGCCCCTGCCCCCGACACCGACGACCCGAGCGGAGCACGATGGCCACCGAGAGCCCGACACCCACCCGCGGCGGCGGCGAGGACCGGGGCGGGGCCGAGGCCGTCGCGCGCACGGCCCGGGGCGGGGCGCTGAACATGGCGGCCGCCGTCGCCGGGGCCGGGCTCAACCTGGCCCTGGTGGTGGCGGTGGCGCGCGGGTTCTCCCAGGACACCGCGGGGCTGCTGTTCGCGGCGACGTCGGTGTTCCTGATCGCCTCGGCCGTGGCGCAGCTGGGCACCGCCAACGGGCTGGTGTACTTCCTGGCCCGGACGCGGGCGCTGGGCGCCGCGGGGCAGGCCCGGCACCTGCTGCGCACGGCCCTGGTGCCGGTGGCGGCGGCGTCGCTGGCGCTCGCCGCGGCGATGGCGGTGTTCGCCGGACCGGTCGCGGAGGCGGCGGGCGAGCCGGGGGCGGCGGTGTACCTCAGGCTGCTGGCCGCGTTCCTGCCGTTCGCGGCGGTGACCGAGGCGCTGCTGGCGGCGACCCGGGCCCACCACGACATGGCGGCGACCGCCGTGGTGGAGAAGGTCGGCCGCCCGCTGGGACAGGTGCTGCTGGTCCTCGGAGCGGCGGGGGTCGGCTCGGCGGGGCTGCTCGCGGTGGCGTGGGCGGGCCCGTACCTGCCGGCGGCGGTGGTAGCGGCGCTGTGGCTGCGGCGGGTGGTGCGCAAGGGGGCGCCACCGCTGGCGGCAGGTACGGGCCCACAAGACCAGCGCCCCGCCACCGCCCCCACCACTCCTCGTGAGTTCTGGGGGTTCACGCTGCCGAGGTCGGTGGCGCAGGTGGCACAGATCGGGAACCAGCGCGCGGGGATCGTGCTGGTTGCGGCGGTGCAGGGGGCGGCGTCGGCGGCGGTGTTCACCGCCGGGACGCGGCTGCTGGTGGCCGGGCAGTTCGCGACCCAGGCGGTGCAGTTCGCGGCGGGGCCCCGGATGGCCGAGATGCTGGCCGTGGACGACCGGGAGGGCACGGCGCGGCTGTACCGGTCGGCGACGGCGTGGCTGATCTGCCTGACGTGGCCGCTGTTCCTCCCGGCGGTGGTGTACGCCCCGCTGGTGATGGAGCTGTTCGGGCCGGGGTACGCGGGCGCGGCCGGGACGGGGGTGCTGGTGGTGGTCGCGGTGGCGCAGATGGCCTCGGCGTCGCTGGGCATGGGGGACCTGCTGCTCACCATGGCCGGGCGGACCGGGTGGAACCTGGCGAACAACCTGATGTCGCTGGCGGCGAACGTGGTGTTGTGCGTGGTGCTCATCCCGCCGCTGGGCGCGGTGGGGGCCGCCCTGGCGTGGGCGGCGGCGATCGGGGTGCGCAACCTGCTGCCGCTGGTCCAGCTGCACCGGATGATCGGGGTGCACCCGTTCAGCCCCCGATGGACGGCGGCCGCGGGCGCGGCGCTGGCGTGGTTCGGCGCGGTGCCGGCGGTGTGTGCGGGGGTATTGGGGACGACCGGCCCGTCGCTGGTACTGGCGCTGATGCTCGGCGGAAGTGGCTGGGCGGCGACGGTGTGGCGGATGCGCACCGTGCTCGACCTGGACGGCCTCCTCCCGAAACGCTGGAAGAAGCCCACCCCGGCCCCCACTGAGGCTCACTGACCGCCGCGCCCCGGCGCTCCGAAGCCCTGGGCGAGTGGCAGGCCACCGGAGTGAGAGGTGTCGAGCGGCGCCGAGGACAGGTCGGCGACCCATACGGCAGCACCGTCGGGCGCGGCGCGTGTGCGTGGTCACCGGAGAGGGCGGCGACGGAACGAGCCGGGTGGTTCCCCGGCCCCGCCTGCCGGGCGCCAGGTTCCTCGCGGTCCGGGTAGGCGGGCGGCACGGCAGGTACCCCGCTCACGGACTCCGCCCGGGCAGCAGGCCGCTGGGGTGTGAGGTGGCGGGCAGCGACGAGGACAGGCCAGCGGCCCTCGCCGCAGCACTGTCGGCCACGGCGCGTGCGGATGGTCGACGTGGTTGGCAGCGACGGCACAAGCAGGGCGGTTCCCCGGCCCCGCCTGCCGGGCGGCGGGCCCCTCGCGGTCCAGGTCGGCGGGCGGCACGGCAGGTACCCCGCTCACGGACTCCGCCCGGGCGGCAGACCGCCGGAGCACAAGGCCGCAAGGGCAGCAACGATGAAGGTCGGCGGCCCTCGCCGCAGCGCTGTCGGCCACGGCGCGTGCGGATGGTCGACGTGGTTGGCAGCGACGGCACAAGCAGGGCGGTTCCCCGGCCCCGCCTGCCGGGCGCCAGGTTCCTCGCGGTCCAGGTCGGCGGCGGCTCGGCTGGTACCCCCGTGTTCGTGGCGGCCGTCGACCCGGTGCGCCCCTGCCCGGCGATGATCTCGACAAGGGTGCTGTCAAAACCGCCGGAATGGCAGCACTTCCGTCGAGATCATCACAGAGGGGGCGGGCGAGGGAGGCGGGGGCGAACTTGGGTGGTGGAATCGACGCCTGATCTGCGTAAAAGCGTCGATTTCACGACGCGGGATGCCCGGCCCCTTCACCTGCTGTCCGGTATGCCCGGTATGCACTGCCCGGGCGGCCCCCTCCGCGATGATCTCGGGGAAGTCGGGGTTAAAACGGACACGATAAGCCCGACTCCCCCGAGATCAACACCAGCGCACCCCCGCGCCGCCGTTCCCTCGTTGATCTCGGGGAAAAGGACGCTAAAACCGGCCCGGTAGGGGCGTTTTTCCCGAGATCATCGCCGAGGGGGACGGGCAGGTGCCCAAGGCACCCGGATCGGGGGTTCCGGCCGGGCCTGGACCGCGAGGAACCCGCCGCCCGGCAGGCAAGGCCCGGGAACCGCCCCTCTTGTGCCGTCGCCGCCAACCACGCCGACCATCCGCACGCCGGACGGCCGACGACGCTGCCGGAAGGGCCGCCGACCTTCCTCGTCGCCGCCATTTCCCTTGCACTCCACCCGACCTGCCACCCGGCCGGGGCCATAAGCGGGGTACCTGCTGGGCCGCCCCGATGGGGCCGCGAGGAGACCGGCGCCCCGCGCCACCGCGTTCCCCGGTGTGGGGTGGGCCCACCAGGCGGCGGCCGACCGTGGGCAAGGGATGGACGCGACGACCTCTTCCCGGATGTGGGCTCATCCGACGGGTGGGGGTGTGTCGAGGCTCTCGTTCGGCCCAACTCCCGGATTTCCTTACGAAACCACACAAGGCAATGAAGAAATTACTCTCAGTTATGCAATGATGTCTCCGTGCCAACCGCGTTCATCGCGCCCTCCGGGCGCGCTTCGAATCTGACCGCAGGGGTTCGGGCCGAGGAGGACGCCCCGGCCCAGAGCTCCCCGGTGCTGCTGGTCGCCTCCAGCGGGGGCCACCTCGCCCAGCTCATGGCCCTGCGCCCGTGGTGGTCGAACCGCGAGCGGACCTGGGTCACCTTCCGCACCCCCGACGCCGAGTCGCTGCTGAACGGCGAGGAGGTGCACTGGGCCCACCACCCCACCACCCGGAACGTGCCCAACCTGCTGCGCAACACGGCGCTCGCGGTGCGCGTGCTGGCCGCCCGGCGCCCCGCCGCGGTGGTCTCCACCGGCGCCGGGGTCGCCCTGCCGTTCTTCGTCCTGGCCCGGCTGCTGCGGGTGCCCACCGTCTACATCGAGGTCTACGACCGCATCGAGACCCCGACCCTGACGGCCCGTCTGTGCCGGCCCTTCACCCGGCTCTTCCTCGCCCAGTGGGAGGAGCAGCGCTCGTTCATGCCCACCGCCATCACCGTAGGACCGCTGCTGTGACCCACGCGCCCGATTCCCCGGCCCCCGTCCCCTCCGACACCTCGCTGGTCCTCGTCACGCTGGGCACCGACCACCACCCGTTCGGCCGCCTGGTGGAGTGGGCCGACGCCTACGCCCGCGAGCGCCCCGAGGTCCGGGTCCTGGTGCAGCACGGCCACTCCCCCGCCCCCGCGGCCGCCGAGGGCGAGCCCTTCCTGCCGCCCGACCGCCTGGAGGAGCTGATGCGCTCGGCCGCCGCCGTGGTCACGCACGGCGGCCCCGGGTCGATCACCGCCGCCCGCCGCGCCGGCCACCTGCCGCTGGCCGCCGCCCGCGACCCCGAGCTGGGTGAGCACGTGGACGACCACCAGCTCCGCTTCGTCACCCGGCTGGACGCCTCCGGACTGGTGCGCGCCTGCACCACCGCCCAACAGCTCTCCGCCGCCCTGGACAAGGCCGTCGCCCACCCCGGCGAGTTCCGCATCGGCGCCCCCGGGGCCGGCGGCTCCGAGGCGGCCGCCCGCCGCGCCGGAGAGCTCATCGACCTGCTGGCCCCTCCGCCGCGCCCCGACCACCCGCTGCCCGCGCTGGAGAAGACCCCGGGCACCTGGCCGGAGGTGTGCGCCGTGGTGCCCACCCGTGACCGGCCCGACCTGCTGCGCCGCACCCTGCGCTCGATCGCCGAACAGGACTACCCCGGCGTGCTGCGCACCGTCGTCGTCTTCGACAACGACGACCCCGACACCACCCTGGCCTCCGACGACCCGCGGCGCCCGGTGGCGGTCGTGGCCAACGACCACAGCCCCGGCCTGGCCGGCGCCCGCAACACCGGCATCATGGCCGCGCGCGGCGAGTACGTGGCCTTCTGCGACGACGACGACACCTGGTTCCCCGGCAAGCTCCGCTCCCAGGTGGAGGTGCTGCTGGCCGACCCGGGGACGGAGATGGTCTGCTGCGGCATCCGCGTCGTCTACGACCGGACCGAGGCCGAGCGGATGCTCGACCGCACCGCCGTCTCCTTCTCCGACCTGCTCGGCTCGCGCCTCACCGAGCTGCACCCCTCCACCTTCCTCATCCGGCGCGAGGCGCTGCTCGAAGGCGGCGGCCCGGTCAGCGAGGAGCTGCCCGGCAGCTACGCCGAAGACTACGAACTGCTGCTGCGCATGGCCCGCCGCGCGCCCATCCGGAACATCCCGGCGCCGGGCGTCCGGGTGCTCTGGCACCGCCGCTCGCACTTCGCCGGCCGGTGGCAGACCATCGCCACCGCCCTGCGCTGGCTGCTCGACCGCTATCCCGAGTTCCGCCTGGTGCCCAGCGGCTACGCGCGCGTGGCCGGGCAGATCGCTTTCGCGGAGGCCGCCGCGGGGCGCCGCCGCGCCGCCCTGCGATGGGTCGGCCGCACCTTCCGGGCCCGCGCCCTGGAGCCGCGGACCCCGCTGGCGCTGGCGGTCGCCTGCGGCCTGCCCGCCCCGTGGGTGATCCGTACTCTGCACCGCCACGGCAAGGGCCTGTAGAGGACTCGCCGCGACCGCTCGCCGCCGGGCGCCCAGCCCCGCCGACTCCGCCGCCGAGCGCCGCCCCTGCCTCGTTGATCTCGGGAAGAGCGCCCCTGAGAGTGGCCCGGCAGCGTCGCTTCCCCCGAGACCGACACCGACCTGCCGGGACCGCTCGTCGCCGGGCGCCGTCTCAGGCCCGCCATTGACGACAGCGCCGGGACCACGAGGCGGCCGCCGGGTCACTCCCCCCGACGCGGTCGGCCCTGGATCTCCTCCTGGGCCTTGCGCAGGTGCTCCTTGGTCTTCAGCGCCCGGTCCACGATCTCCTGGACCCGGTCGGGAACCGCCACGTAGGGGTGCCGCCCCGCCAGGCCGTAGCCCCACTGCGCGTACGCGTCCTGCCCGACCCGGAAGTCGCAGGTGGGCGCGGTCATCCCGTCCCACATCTTCACGGCCTTCACCCGCTCATAGCGCTTGAGCACCTCGGGGATGTCGGCGTACCACTTGGCCGTCGCCATCGGGTCGCCCGGGATCGGCACCGTCCCCATCTCCCCGATCATCACCGGCTTCTCCGGATCGATGCCGTGCTTGGGCCCCTCCTCCTGCACCCACTCATAGGCCGGGCGCAGCGCCTCCTCGAACGACACCACGTCGTCCCAGTGCGGCATCAGCTCGCACCCGGTCATGTTGTAGGCCTCCCAGCTGATCCAGTCCACGTACTCGTTGCCCGGCCACAGCCGCGGCAGGCGGGACAGGTTGTCGGCCCAGCCGGTCACGTTCCACACCCACACGGCGTTGTCCGCGCCGTTCTTCCTGTACACGTCGACGATGTGCCGCCACGCCATCACGAACTCCTCCGGCGTGCCCCGCCGGTTGTACCGCTTGTTCGCGTCGGCCTCGTGGTCGAAGGTCACGAAGACGGGGTGCTCCAGCTCGGCGATGCGCTTCGCCTGGGCGGTCAGCGAGCGGTCGAAGCGCCCGACCACGATGTCCTTGTAGTCCTGCTCCGGGTGGCCCCGCATGTTGAACCGCTTCGCCTCGATGTTGGCGTGGATCAGCCGCCCCTCTTCGGCGTACTCCAGCTCGGCGTCGGTGGGGATCTCCGACTGGTCGATGCCGTTCCACGTGTAGACGATGTCGAGCTTGCGGTCGACCGCCCGCTCGAGCGGCTCCGGGTCGCCCTGCCACGGGCTCGCGCCCCACCACAGGCCGCAGGTGGGCTCCAGGATCTCGCTGACGTCGCAGCGGGGGTCGTCGCCGGGCGGCTCCGGGGTGGTGCCCGGCGACGGTGTGGGCTCCGGCGACGCGCTGGGCGACGGGCTCGGCGAGGGCGCCACGGGCGGGGTCTGCGGTGTCGGCGACGGGACCGGAGAGGGCGATGGGCTGGGTGACGGGCTCGGCGAAGGACTCGCGGACGGGCTTGGCGAAGGAGACGGGCTCGGTGTGGGCTGCTGGGGGATCACCAGACCGCCCGGTCCCTCCGGAGACGCGCTCGGCGAAGGCGAAGGCGACGGGCTGGGCGACGGGGACGGTGTCGGCTGCTGCGGGATCACCAACCCGCCCGACCCGTCCGGTGACGCGCTCGGCGAAGGGCTCGGCGTCGGCTGCCGCGGGATCACCAGGCCCCCCGGCCCCTCCGAGGCCTGGGCCACCGGCTCCCCCGACTCCAGGGCTCCCAGCCCTTCGAGCCCCTCGAGCCCTTCCTTCTCCTCGCACGCCGCCGTCGCCACGAGAAGGGCCGCCAGCGCCGCACCGACCCGGACCGCCCCGCTCCTCGCGGGTCCTCCCCCGTGCGCTCCCCCGCGCCCGTGTTCCCGCTCCACGATCGGCCCCCTCCCGGGTCGTCCTGGAACCCCCCTTGGGACACCATGGGATATTCACAGTACGCAATCAATTCACCACGAAAGGTGAGCGAATCGGGCGTGTCGGCTTCAGTACCCGAATCTCCACCGAACCGGGAGCGTCAGCGCGGACACCGCGACCCGCGCCGGGGCCGCCAGCTGGGAGCGCCACGTCACGTCCGCGCGCACCCGCACCGGCCCCGTCCGCAGCCGCATCGGGTTCCCCGAGACCGTGTGCGCCGGGGACAGCTCCGCCGACCCGTCCGCCCCCAGCGGGAGCCCGTCGGCCGCGCACCCGGCGAACTCGGCGATGCCGCGCAACTCCCCCAGCGGATCGGCGGCGAAGTCCTCGTACCGCACCCGCAGGGTGGGCAGCCCGCCCCGCTCCAGCGCCGCCAGCACCCCGTTCTGCGCCACCCACTGCACGGCCGCCCGGGTGGGCGAGTAGCGCGCCATGAACTGCTCGGGGCTGCTCGGCCGGGCGTCGGGCCGGGGCACCCGCTTCCCCCAGGCGTGCGCGACCGCCCGGGGGTCGCGCACGATGTGCAGCAGCCGCATCCGCGCCCCGTAGCGCAGCCGCAGGCACGCGGCCAGCGATGCGTGCTTACTGGAGTCGACGACGGTGCGGCACCCGCTCACCCGGGCCACCGCGGCGTAGAGCCGGTCGTAGAAGTCGGTGTAGCGGGCCGCGCGCGCGGCCAGGTCCGGCGGGGGGTCGTCGGCGAGCAGCCCCGGGACGAACCGGGTCCGGTCCACGGCCGCCTTGAGCTCCAGGACCCGGGCGGGGTCGACCCGCCCCCACCCGCCGAAGGCCTCCCGGCCCACCTCCGCCCAGAAGGGGCAGCGGGCGAACGGCGCGCCGCAGCCGCACACCTCGTCGTCGACGAGGCTGCGGCGCCACATGTGCACGACCTCGCCCATGGAGCACACCCCCGGCAGCTCCCCCAGGAGCCGCTCGATGAGCGTGGATCCGGACCGGCCGATCCCCCCGACGAACACCAGACGAAATCCGCTCACAGGACGCAACACTAGTACGCCCTGTGACAGATTGCTTGCTTTCCGTGGTTTAGGCCGGTCACGCCCTTGAGCGGGCGCGCCGCGGTCAGTCGGTGTCGAGCACCATCCCCGCCGCGACGGTGGCGTTGGTGCCCTCGTCGACCAGGATGAACCCGCCGGTGGTGCGGTTGCGCTTGTACTCGTCGACGAACAGCGGCTGCGCCGCCTTCAGCGCCACCCGCCCGATCTCGTTGAGCCCCAGCTCGGCGGGGTGTTCATCGCGGCTGAGGGTGTTCACGTCCAGCCGGTACAGCAGGTCCTTGAC
Source organism: Nocardiopsis endophytica (assembly GCF_027706725.1). Lineage (GTDB taxonomy): Bacteria > Actinomycetota > Actinomycetes > Streptosporangiales > Streptosporangiaceae > Nocardiopsis_A > Nocardiopsis_A endophytica. Next base: position 20,774 of record NZ_JAQFWQ010000026.1, on the reverse strand, counting down.
CATCACCTTGGTGGTCCGCGTCGTGTGCTTGAGCAGCAGCTTGGACCGCGGGGTGAGGGTGCGCGCCTCCGCCATCCAGCAGACCATCGCCTGCAGGTCGCGCGCCTCGCGCGGGCGGTTGTTGGGGCGGCAGATCATGTCGCCCCGGGAGATGTCGATGTCGTCCTCCAGCAGCACCGTCACCGACTGCGGGCTGAACGCCTCGTCCAGGTCGCCGTCGGCCGTGACGATCCGCGACACCCGCGAGGTGATGCCGGAGGGCAGGTGCACGACCTCGTCGCCCCTGCGCAGCACGCCCCCGGCCATCTGCCCGGCGTAGCCGCGGTAGTCGTGCAGCTCGGGGTCGTCGGCCTTGTGCGGGCGCACCACGTACTGCACCGGGAACCGCGCGTCGATGAGGTTGCGGTCCGAGGCGATGTGCACGTTCTCCAGGTGGTGCAGCAGCGACGTGCCCTCGTACCAGGGCATCTCCATGGACCGCTCCACCACGTTGTCGCCGTGCAGCGCGGAGATGGGGATGAACGCCAGGTCGGTCACGTCCAGCTTGGCGGCGAAGTCGGTGAACTCGGCCCGGATCTGTTCGAACCGCTCCTGGGAGTAGTCCACCAGGTCCATCTTGTTGACCGCCACCACCAGGTGCGGCACCTGGAGCAGGGTGGCCAGGAAGGCGTGCCGGCGGCTCTGCTCCTGCAGCCCCTTGCGGGCGTCGACCAGGATGACCGCGAGGTCGGCCGTGGAGGCGCCGGTCACCATGTTCCGGGTGTACTGGATGTGCCCGGGGGTGTCGGCGATGATGAAGGTCCGCCGCGGGGTGGCGAAGTACCGGTAGGCGACGTCGATGGTGATGCCCTGCTCGCGCTCGGCCCGCAGGCCGTCGGTGAGCAGCGCGAGGTTGGTCTGCTCCTCGCCGCGGCTGCGGCTGGTGCGCTCCACCGAGTCGAGCTGGTCCTCGAAGATGGACTTGGAGTCGAAGAGAAGGCGGCCGATGAGGGTGCTCTTGCCGTCGTCGACGGATCCGGCCGTGGCGAACCGCAGGATGTCGTTGGTCATGGTGCGCGCGTTCCTCGGGGATCGGTGCGGGTGGGGCCGGTCAGAAGTAGCCTTCGCGCTTGCGGTCCTCCATGGCCGCCTCGCTGGCGCGGTCGTCGGCGCGGGTCTGGCCGCGCTCGGTGATGCGCGTCGCGGCGATCTCGGCGATGATCTCGTCGATCTCGGTCGCGGTGGAGCGGACCGCGCCGGTGCAGGTCATGTCGCCGACCGTGCGGTAGCGGACGGTCGCCTCGAAGACCTCTTCGTCCTCGTCGCGGTTGATGTAGGGGCCGTCGGCGAGCAGGATGCCGTCGCGCTCGAACACCGGGCGCTGGTGCGCGTGGTAGATGGAGGGCAGCTCCAGCCCCTCGCGCCGGATGTAGTCCCACACGTCCAGCTCGGTCCAGTTGGAGATGGGGAACACCCGGATGTGCTCGCCGCGGTCGATCCGGGTGTTGAACAGGTTCCACAGCTCGGGCCGCTGGGCCTTGGGGTCCCACTGGCCGAACTCGTCGCGGAAGGAGAAGACGCGCTCCTTGGCGCGGGCCTTCTCCTCGTCCCGGCGGGCCCCGCCGAAGGCGGCGTCGAAGCCGTGCTCCTCGATGGCCTCCAGCAGGGCGGCGGTCTGCAGCCGGTTGCGGCTGGCCCAGCGGCCGGTGGGCTCGACCACCTTGCCCTGGTCGATCTGGTCCTGGACGGAGGCGACCACCAGCTCCATCCCGGCCTCGGCCAGGCGGCGGTCGCGGAACTCCATCACCTCGGGGAAGTTGTGCCCGGTGTCCACGTGCATCACGGGGAAGGGCACCCGGCCGGGGAAGAAGGCCTTCTCGGCCAGGCGGAGCAGCACGAGGGAGTCCTTGCCCCCGGAGAAGAGCAGCACCGGCCGCTCGAACTCGGCGGCCACCTCGCGCATGATGAAGACGGCCTCGGCCTCGAGGTGGTCCAGTTGGGAGAGCCGGTACCGTCCGAGCTCCGCTGCCGTGCCCATGTATTGCGCCTCGCTCCCGTGAAGTCCGACGGCGGGCCGCGGCCCGGCCGCCTACCCGGCGGCCTGGGGGCCCGCCCCGTCCAGATCCGCCACGTCGCGGATGCTCCCCAACAACATACCCGACAATTCTGGTCGACATACAAGGATATCGGGCAAGGACGGGTCCAGCGCGTTGTACTCCAGGTCCGCACCGTCGATCCGGGAGGCGTGCAGCCCCGCGGCGCGCGCGACCGCGACCGGCGCGGCGCTGTCCCACTCGAACTGCCCGCCGGCGTGCACGTACAGGTCGGCCATGCCCAGCAGCACCGCGCAGATCTTGGCCCCGGCCGAGCCCATCGGCACGATCTCGGCGCCCAGCGCGGTGGCCATCTTCTGGACGAACTCCGGCGGCCGGGTGCGGCTGGCGGTGATCCGCAGCCGCTGCCCGCTGGGCCGCTCCTCGGGCAGCCACGGCGGCTCGGCGGTGGAGAGCGTGGACCCCTGGGCGGGCAGCGCCACCGCCCCCGCGGCCAGACGCCCGTTCTCCCACAGGGCCACGTGCACGGCCCAGTCGGTCCGCCCGGCCTCGGCGAACTCCCGGGTCCCGTCCAGGGGGTCGATGATCCACACCCGGCGGGCGCTCAGCCGGGCCGGGTCGTCCACCCCCTCCTCGGACAGCACCGCGTCGCTGGGGCGCAGCCGCCCCAGGGCGGAGAAGAGGAACTCGTGCGACGTGCGGTCGCCGAGGGTGCGCAGGACGTCGGGCTCCTCGAACCCGTGCCGGGCCCGCAGCCGCAACAGCTGCTGCCCCGCCTCGCCCGCAAGGTCACGTGCGACTTCATGATCGTTTCGGATGCTGCTCACCGGCCTCAGTACGCTCCCGCCCCGCGGATCACCGCTGACCACGTCTTCCAGAGAATCTGCACGTCCAGGGTCAGCGACCAGTTTTCCACGTAACGCAGGTCCAAGCGGACCGATTCCTCCCAGGAGAGGTCGGACCGCCCGCTCACCTGCCACAGACCGGTCATCCCCGGTTTCACCACCAACCGCCTGCGTACGTCGCGCCCGTAGCGCGCGACCTCCTCGGGCAGCGGCGGCCGCGGGCCCACCAGCGACATCTCGCCGCGCACCACGTTGACGAGCTGGGGAAGCTCGTCCAGCGAGTACCGGCGCAGCCAGGCCCCGACCGACGTCACGCGAGGGTCCGCGCGCATCTTGAACAGCACTCCGTCGTGCTCGTTGGCGCCGAGCAGACCGCTCTTCATCTCCTCGGCCGCCGGAACCATGGTACGGAACTTCACCAGAGGGAAGTGGGCCCCGTCCTTGCCGACCCGGGTCTGCCGGAACAGCACCGGCCCGCCGTCGGCCGCCTTGACCGCCACGGCCAGCACCGCGAACACCGGCGCCAGCAGCAGCAGCGCCGCCCCCGCCGCCACCCGGTCGAACAGGCCCTTGACCACCCGTCGCGCCCCCTCCAGCTCCGGGTGCTCCACGTGCAGCAGCGGCAGGCCCGCCACCGCCCGGATGGTGGTGCGCGGCCCGGCCACCTCCATCAGCGCCGGGGCCACGGTCAGGTCGGTGCCGCACTTCTCCAGCCGCCAGGCCAGCCGCCGCAGCTCCACCCCGTCCATCTCCGGACAGGCCAGAACCGCCACCGTCTCGGCGCCCACCGCGGCGGCGGCCTCGGCCGCGTCGGAGAAGTCGCCGAGCACGGGGACACCGTCGACCGAGTCCGCCCGCGCGCCCTCGCGCCCGTCGGGCAGGCACGCCCCCACAACGCGCATGCCGTGGTAGGGCTCGCCGCGCAGCTGGCGGATCAGGGCGGCGACGGCGTCGCGGTGGCCCACCGCGACCGCCCCGCCCATGCACCGGCCCGAGCGGCGCAGCCGGTGCAGGCGCTTGCGCCAGCCGTACCGCAGCACCAGGCTCGCCAGCACCGTGGCGGGCAGCGCCACCAGCACGAACCCGCGGGCCAGCGCGGGCACGGCGGCGAACCCGGCGATGGCGGCGGCCGCGGTCAGCACCACCCCGGCGCCCAGCACCCGGCGGAACTCCTCGGTCCCCACCCCCAGGAAGCGGCGGGCGTACCCGCCGCCCATGCCGACCACCGCGACCCACAGCAGCGGGAGCGCCAGCGACAGCCCGGCGTGCGCCGCCGCCGACGGCTCCTGCACCTGCCCCTGGAAGTGCAGCTGGTGGGTGACGGCTCCGGACATCCCGGCCGCCGCGGCGTCCAGCGCCACCAGTCCGCGCGTGTAGCCGCGCACCCACGCGGCCGGGGCGCGCACGTCCCGGCGCTCACCGGCCCCGTTCCGCACGCCGGCGACCACCGCCATGACCCCTCCCCTCGCCCTGGGCGCGCCGCCGACCGCGGCCCGGCGGAACCGGCCCGTGAAGAGCGGGGAATCGGCAGGCGCGAAAACTCGCTCCGATGGGCCAACAGTAGCCAAGAGTGTTCATTCAGTCGCGTGACGTGACCTAATCGGGTAAAGAAAAAACCCGGCCGTCGGCCGGGCCCCTTCCCGGTGCCGCGCGCGGTCGGCGGCGGCGCCGGTGGTGCGCCTCAGGTGTGGAAGGAGTTCTGGGCGCGTTCCAGCCCCTCGGTGACGAGCGACTCCACCGCGTCGGCGGCGCGCGCGAGCTCCAGCGGGAGGTCCTTGCGCTCGGTGGAGGAGAAGTCCTTGAGCACGTAGGCGGCCGGGTCCATGCGCCCGGGCGGGCGCCCCACCCCCACGCGCACGCGCAGGTAGTCCGGCCCGGACAGGGAGGAGGTGATCGAGCGCAGGCCGTTGTGGCCGCCCGCGCCGCCGCCCCGCTTGAGCTTGAGCGCCCCGAAGGCGATGTCCATGTCGTCGTGCACGACGACGACCCGCTCCATCGGGACCTTGTAGAACCGGCTCAGCCCGGCGACCGGCCCGCCGGAGAGGTTCATGTAGCTGCGGGGCTTGGCCAGCACCGCCGGGGTGCCCGCCAGGCGGCCCTCGGCGACGTCGGCGTGCGCCTTGTGCGCCTTCCAGCGGTGGCCGCCGCGCTCGGCGAGCTCGTCCACCACCATGAACCCCACGTTGTGCCGGTTCCCGGCGTACTTGGGGCCGGGGTTGCCCAGCCCCACCACCAGCCAGCGCTCGGTCTCGGCCACGCCCGTTCCCTCGTCCCCGCCCGCATCGGCCCCGGACACACCCGATGCGCGGCCCCCGAGCAGGCGCTCAAGGAGACCACGCACCGGACCCATGCCCATTCGCGTTCGAGGGCCGACTACTCGGCGGACTCGGACGCGGCGGACTCGCCCTCGCCCTCGGACTCGCCCTCGGCGGACTCCTCGGCCTCGGCGGCCTGGTCGGCGGAGACCGACGCGACCCACGCCTCGGGGTCGGTGACCAGCTCCACGCCGGCGGGCAGCTTCAGGTCGCCCGCGCTGACGTGCGCGCCGTCCTCCAGGCCCTCGACCGAGTGCTCCACGCCCTCGGGGATGTGGGTGGCCTCGGCGGCGACCTCGACGGTCACCAGCTCCTGGTAGACCGAGTTGCCGGAGGCGACGTCGCCGGTCAGGTTGACCGCGATCTCGACGTTGACCTTCTCGCCCTTCTTCACCACGAGCAGGTCGACGTGCTCAAGGAAGCCCTTGATCGGGTCGCGCTGCACGCTCTTGGGCAGGACCAGGTTCTCCCTGCCCTCGACGCCGTCGACGCGCAGCAGCACGTTCGGGGTCTTCAGGGCGAGCATCAGGTCGTGGCCCGGAAGGGTGATGTGACGGGGCTCGGTGCCGTGGCCGTAGAGGACGGCCGGCACCTTACCCGCGCGGCGGGCGCGGCGTGCGGCGCCCTTGCCGAATTCCGTGCGCGGCTCGGCAGCGATGCGTACCTCGGACACGACAAAACTCCTCGGAGGTTCGTCCCCGCACGACACGGGGAACACGACTTCTCTGAAACGACTCCCGCGGGACACGGGAGAACTGCACGGGATCGGTCCCGCAGGCAGGCGGAGACGCCGAAGCGCGCCGCGCCCGGGCACGGCGACCACGCGGCATTCGACCCGGTGGCCGCAGTGGAACCCCGCGGACACGGGGACACTCGGTCCAGTCTAATGCCTCGCCCGACGTCTTCCGTACACATCGGTGTCCAGGGGAGGGCCCAGAGCCCTCCCCTGCACCCTGCACGGACCGGTCAGCCGTCGAAGAGGCTGGTGACCGACCCGTCGCTGAACACCTCGTTGATGGCCCTGGCCAGAAGGGGCGCGATGGACAGCTGGGTCAGCTTGTCGAAGTCGCGCTCCTTGGGCACCGGCAGCGAGTTGGTGATGACCACCTCGGAGATGCGCGAGTTCTGCAGCCGCTCGGCGGCCGGCCCGCTGAGCACGCCGTGCGTGGCGGCGGCGATGACGTTGCTGGCGCCCTGCTCGTAGAGGGCGTCGGCGGCCTTCACGATGGTACCGGCGGTGTCGATCATGTCGTCCACCAGGATGCAGGTGCGGCCCTCGACCTCGCCGACGACCTCGTGCACCTTGACCTCGTTGGCGACCTCGGGGTCGCGCCGCTTGTGGATGATGGCAAGCGGCAGCCCCAGGCGGTCGGCCCAGCGGTCGGCGGTGCGCACCCGCCCGGCGTCCGGCGAGACCACGGTGGCCTCGGCCCCCTCGATCCGCCCGTTGATGTAGTCGGCCAGCAGCGGCAGCGCGAACAGGTGGTCCACCGGCCCGTTGAAGAAGCCCTGGATCTGGTCGGTGTGCAGGTCGACCGCCATCAGGCGGTTGGCCCCCGCGGTGGCGAACAGGTCGGTCATCAGCCGGGCGGTGATCGGCTCGCGGCCCAGGTGCTTCTTGTCCTGCCGGGCGTAGCCAAGGAACGGCGTGATCACCGTGATGCGCTTGGCCGAGGCCCGCTTGAGCGCGTCCACCATGATGAGCTGCTCCATGATGGACTCGTTGATCGGGTCGGAGTGGCACTGGAGAACGAACGCGTCGCTCCCGCGGGCCGACTCCAGGTAGCGGACGTACATCTCGCCGTTGGCGAAGTCCTGGAACTTCGTCGGAACCACCTGGATGCCGAGCTGCTCGGCCACCTGCTCGGCCAGCTCCGGGTGCGTGCGCCCGGAGAAGAGCATCAGCTTCTTCTGACCCGCGGCCTTAATGCCGGTCACTTCTCAGATCCCCCACAGACACATGTCATTCGCCTTTGCCGGCGTCTTCGTCGCGGATCTCGGCGTCCCGGAGCGCGCGCTCGGCGGCCTCGGCCGCGGCGGTGCCCGGGCGCTTCCGCTGCACCCACCCCTCGATGTTGCGCTGGCCTCCGGCGGAGACCGCCAGCGCACCGGGCGGGACATCATCGCGGACCACCGTCCCGGCGCCCGAGTAGGCGCCCGGCCCCACGCTCACCGGGGCGACGAACATGTTGTCGCTCCCGGTCCGCGCGTGGTCGCCGATGGTGGTCCGGTGCTTGTGGACGCCGTCGTAGTTCACGAACACCGACGAGGCGCCGATGTTGACGCCCTCGCCGATGTCGGCGTCGCCGACGTAGGTCAGGTGCGGGACCTTGGACCGGGGGCCGACGGTCGAGTTCTTGACCTCGACGAACGTGCCGGCCTTGGCGCCGTCGCGCAGCACCGCCCCGGGCCGCAGGTAGACGTAGGGGCCGACGGAGGCGCCGGGGCCGACCTCGGCCCCCTCCGCGTAGGCCTCGCGGACCTGCGCCTCGTCGCCGACCGCGGTGTCGGTCAGCGTGGTGTTCGGGCCGACCACGGCGCCCTCGCCCACGCGGGTGCCGCCGCGCAGCCGCACCTGGGGTTCGAGCACGGTGTCGCGGCCCACCTCGACCTGGACGTCGACCCAGGTGGTGGCGGGGTCGACGACGGTCACCCCGGCGCGCATGTGCGCCTCGAGCAGCCGGTCGTTGAGCAGGCGGCGCGCCTCGGCGAGCTGCACGCGGTCGTTGACGCCCTGGATCTCCACCCAGTCGGCGGCCAGGGCCGCGTCGACCCGGTGGCCGTCGCCGCGCAGGATCGCCACGGCGTCGGTGATGTACTCCTCGCCCTTGGCGTTGTCGGTGGACAGCCGGTGCACCACCTCGGCCAGCAGGTCGCCGTCGAAGGCGTACATGCCGGAGTTGATCTCGTCGACGGCGCGCTGCTCGGCGGTGGCGTCGGCGTGCTCGACGATCTCGGTGAAGACCCCGTCGGCGTCGCGCACCACGCGGCCGTACCCGGCCGGGTCGGGGACCTTCGCCGAGAGCACGGTGACCGCGTTGCCCGCCGACTCGTGCGCTTCGACCAGGCCGGCCAGGGTGGAGCCGCGCAGCAGGGGGGTGTCGCCGTAGGCCAGCACCACGGTCCCGGACAGCCGGGCGCCCTGCGCCTTGAGCTCCTCCACCGCCACCCGGACCGCGTGGCCGGTGCCGTTCTGCTCGGCCTGCACGGCGGTGGCCACCTCCGGCGCGGCCTCGGCCAGGTAGGCGCCGACGCGCTCACGGGCGTGGCCGATGACGGCGACGGTGCGCTCGGGATCCAGCTCCCCGGCGGCGGCGAGGACGTGGCCCAGCATGGCCCGCCCGCAGATCTCGTGCAGGACCTTGGGAAGCCTGGACTTCATTCGGGTGCCCTCGCCCGCCGCGAGGACGATGACGGCAGCCGGACGGCTCACGCTCACGGGCGGAGACTCCTCATGTCGCTGGCGGTATCGGATGCGTCGTCGCGCCGGCGCCGCCGGGCGGGTCCCCCGCGCGGCCGACGCGACCGGTCGGCGAGGCTGAACATCGCCCTGCGCGCACGCTGATGGGAGCGGGATCAGGGGCCGACAGGGGAAGGATACATGCGGCGCCCGGGGGCCTCGGGGCGCACCCCGGGGCGGACCTGCGCAGGGGCCCAGGGGCGCCGGGGGGCGCGGGCCGGGTGTGAGATCGGCCATCGGCGCCGCGGGAGGGGGCCGCGATGGACCCCGAGGGACCGGTGGGGAAGGGCTCCCGGGCCAGGACTCGAACCTGGACAAACGGCACCAAAAACCGCAGTGCTGCCATTACACCACCCGGGATGGACTGCGGCGCGGTCCGCGCACGCCTCCACGGCACACGATAGCCGCTCCCCGACATCCGGTCATCCCGAAAACCCTCCGCCCCGGCGCTCACCGCCGTGCACGGCCGGGTCGCGCGGCACCGGGGCGCACCGCGCGCCGCACCGGTCCGCACCCGGCCGGCGCGGACCGCCGCGACGGGTCTTGCGCAACCTACGCCTTCGTAGGTTACGGTTACGTAGGTATAAGTTGTCGACGCGATCGCCGGGCGGTCGGGCGGCGCGGGCGGAGGCGTCTCCGCACGTGCGCCCCGCACGGCCGTCACGAGAACGCAGGTGGAGTAGATGACCGCAGTAGTCGCCGAGCCCGCACCGAAGCGGGCGCCCGAGCCCGAGCTCGACCCCGAGGGGGCCAGCAAGGCCCAGCGGATCACCGTTTTCGTCTTCGTCCTGGTGCCGCTCCTGGCCCTGGTCGCCGCGGTCCCCTTCGCCTGGGGCTGGGGGCTGTCCCCGCTGGACGTGGGCATCGGCGCTGCCTTCTACCTGGTGTCGGGGCTGGGCATCACCGTCGGCTTCCACCGGCACTTCACCCACGGCTCCTTCAAGGCCAACCGGCCGCTGCGCATCGCGCTCGCCGTGGCGGGGAGCCTGGCCATCGAGGGCAGCGTCATCAAGTGGGTGGCCGACCACCGCCGCCACCACAAGTACGCCGACGCCGAGGGCGACCCGCACTCGCCGTGGCGCTTCGGCGACGACTGGCGCTCGGTCGCCAAGGGGCTCTTCTACGCGCACATGGCGTGGATGTTCCTGAGCGAGGAGAAGACCTCGCCCAAGCGCTTCGCGCCGGACCTGCTCAAGGACAAGGACATCGTCCGGGTCGACAAGCTCTTCGTGCCGCTGGTGCTGTTCTCCCTCCTGGCCCCGGCCGCCATCGGCGGCCTGGTGACCATGTCGTGGTGGGGCGCGTTCACCGCCTTCTTCTGGGCGGGGCTGGTCCGGGTGGCGCTGCTGCACCACGTGACCTGGTCGATCAACTCCATCTGCCACACCATCGGCGAGGAGAACTTCGAGGTCCGGGACCGCTCCCGGAACGTGTGGTGGCTGGCCATCCCCTCCTTCGGGGAGTCCTGGCACAACCTGCACCACGCCGACCCCACCTGCGCCCGGCACGGCGTGCTCAAGGGGCAGGTCGACATCTCCGCCAGGATCATCTGGGCCTTCGAGAAGCTGGGGTGGGCCACCAAGGTCCGCTGGCCCAACGCCGAACGCCTCGCGGCCAAGCGCGTGAGCGTCTAGAGTCGGGAACCATCATGGAAGCCGTGGGCGAGAAGAAGGTCCGGTCCCGCAAGAAGCGGATGACCGGCAGGGAACGCCGTGAGCAGCTCCTGGACATCGGCCGGGAGCTGTTCGCCGAGCGCGGCTTCGACGGCACCTCCGTGGAGGAGATCGCGGCCCGCGCCGGGGTCTCCAAGCCCGTGGTCTACGAGCACTTCGGCGGCAAGGAGGGCATCTACGCCGTCGTCGTGGACCGGGAGATGCGCACGCTGCTGGGCATGGTCGGCAGTTCGCTCACCGCCGACCACGCCCGCGGCAAGATCGAGAACGCCGCGCTGGCGCTGCTGCGCTACGTCGAGGAGAACAGCCAGGGGTTCCGCATCCTGGCCCGCGACTCCCACGCCGCCTCGGGCACCGGCAGCTTCGCCAGCCTGATCAGCGACATCGCCACCCAGGTCGAGCACATCCTGGCCGACGAGTTCAAGCAGCGCGGGTACGACCCCAAGCTGGCGCCGATGTACGCCCAGTCGCTGGTGGGCATGGTGGCGCTGACCGGCCAGTGGTGGCTGGAGGTGCGCAAGCCCAAGCGCGAGGTGGTGGCCGCGCACCTGGTCAACCTGGCCTGGAACGGCCTGTCGGCGCTGGAGCCCAAGCCGTCCCTGGAGTCGGTCGACCGGAAGCGGCCGGAACGCTAGGGCCGACCGGCCTGTCGCCCGCATCGCCGTGTCGGGCACACTATCTTGATATCAAGAGATAGGGTGTGCTCATGCGTGATGAGGTCGACGGGCTGGTCGAGGCGTGGCGTGCGGAGCGCCCGGACCTCGATGTTGCGCCGCTGCAGGTGCTCAGCCGCGTCTCGCGGCTCGCGCGCCATCTGGACCGGGCCCGGCGCGCGGTCTTCACCGACCACGGCCTGGAGCCGTGGGAGTTCGACGTGCTCGCCGAGCTGCGCCGCTCCGGCGCCCCCTACGAGCTGAGCCCGGGGCGGCTGCTCCGCGCCACCCTGGTCACCTCGGGGACCATGACCAACCGCATCGACCGCCTGGCCGCGGCGGGGCTGGTGCGGCGGCGCCCCGACCCCGCCGACAAGCGCGGGGTGCTGGTGCGCCTCACCGACGAGGGGCGCGAGCGCGTGGACGCCGCCCTGGAGGCCCTGCTCGGCTACGAGGAGTCGATCCTGGAGCCGATGCCCGCAGGCGAGCGCACGGCGCTGGCCGCCCTGCTGCGCTCGCTGCTGTCGCCGCTGGACGAGTGAGGAGCCCCCGCTGAGCCGCCCCCTCTGAGGCGGCACCTCTGAGACGACCCCTCGACGTACGCCCCCGTTTCGGACACTCTTGTTACTCGGCGGTATCCGTCCCCTCACCGGGATGCCGCCGGGGCGCGCAGGCAACGTGTCCGATTCGAGCGGAGATCTACGTGCACATCAAGCGCAGCGCCGCCCTCGCCGCGGCGGTCCTCCTGGCGGCGGCCGCCTGCTCCTCCGAGGAGTCCGGCGGGGCGCCCGAGGAGCGGTACTACCTGTCCCTGGGCGACTCCCTGGCCGTGGGCGTGCAGCCCGACGGCGAGGGCGGGTTCGAGGAGACCACCGACGGCTATACCGACGCGCTGTACCGCACGCTGAAGGACGGGCGGCCGTCGCTGCGCCACGAGCGGATGGGCTGCGGCGGCGAGGACACCACGACCTTCAAGGACGGCGGGCTGGAGCTCTGCGGGGAGCGCTACACCGAGGGGACGCAGCTCGCCCAGGCCGAGCGGTTCCTGGAGGAGCACCGGGGGCAGGTGGACCTGGTGACGATCGACATCGGCGGCAACAACTTCACCGGGTGCGTGGACCTGGGAGGCGGTGGGCCCGAGGCCCCGGAGGGCGCCGTTGCGGAGCCCGAGGAGTCAGAGGGGCCCGAGGGGTCGGAGGGGTCCGAGGAAAGCGGGGACTCCGGCAACGGCGGCACCCCGGACGTGGAGCTCGACCGGGACTGCGTCGAGGACGGGCTCGACCGGCTGGAGGAGGAGGTCCCCGAGATCACCTCCCGGCTGCGCGCGGCCGCCGGACCGGACGTGCAGATCATCGGCATGACGTACTACAACCCCTTCCTCGCGGCGATGCTGCTGGAGGACTCCGGGTCGGAGAGCGACGGCGACGGGGACGGGGACGGCGGCGACGGGGACGGCGGTGACGGCGGAGGCGACGCGGACTCCCCCGCCGACGACGAGCTCGTCGACTACGCCACCGACGTGCTGCTGGAGATGAACGACATCCTGCGCTCCTCCTACAGCGACGCCGACATGCAGGTGGCCGACGTGGAGGAGGCCTTCGAGTCTCAGAACTTCGAGGAGTCCGGGGACGGCGACTCGGACATGCCGACCAACGTGCAGTACATCTGCGACTACACGTGGATGTGCAACACCCAGGACGGCCCCGACATCCACACCAACCAGGCCGGCGCCCAGCACATAGCGCGGACCTTCGAGCGGCTGGTCGAGGCCGGGTAACCGGCCGCGCCGCCCCTGTGTCGATCCCGGGGAAGTCGGGCTCATGCTGCCCGTTCTCACCCCGACTTCCCCGGGATCAACGACGGTGTCACTCGCCGATGCGCTCGGCCTCGGCGAGCCAGCGCTCCTCCAGCTCCTCCTTCTCGGCCTGGAGGGTCTTCAGCTCGGAGTCGAGGTCGGCCAGGCGCGTGTAGTCGTCGGCCGCCTCGGCCATGAGGGCGTGCAGCTCCTCTTCCCGCGTGCCGATGCGGTCCATACGCCGCTCCAGGCGCTGCATCTCCTTCTGCGCCGCGCGGCGCTCGGCGGCCGAGACCACGGGCGCCGCGTCCGACGCCTCCTCAGCGCCTCCGCTGACGTTGTCGTCGGCGGAAGCATCGGACCCCGACGCGGCGACCCCCGGGACCGTGTCCCGCCCCTCCTGACGCGCGCGCCGCGCGAGGTACTCGTCGACGCCCCCGGGGAGGAAGGCCAGCGTCCGGTCGCCCATCAGGGCCAGGGTGCGGTCGGTGACGCGCTCCAGGAAGTAGCGGTCGTGGCTGACCACCACGAGCGAGCCCGGCCAGCCGTCGAGCAGGTCCTCCAGCTCGTTGAGGGTCTCGATGTCGAGGTCGTTGGTGGGCTCGTCCAGCAGCACCACGTTCGGCTCGTCCATGAGCAGCCGGAGCAGCTGCAGGCGGCGGCGCTCGCCGCCGGACAGGTCGCCGATGGGCGTCCACTGCCGGTCGCCCCGGAAGCCGAACCGCTCCAGCATCTGCCCGGCGGTGAACTCGCGCTTGCCGATCGTCACGAACTGGCGGACCTCGTTGACGGCCTCCAGGGGGCGCATCCCCGGGTCCAGCTCGGCGAGGTTCTGCGAGAGGTGGGCGAGCTTGACGGTGCGGCCCCGGCGCACCCTGCCGCCGTCGGCCTCGCGCTCGGCCGCCAGGAGGCGCAGCAGGCTGGTCTTCCCGGCGCCGTTCACCCCCACCAGGCCGACGCGGTCGCCGGGACCCAGCTGCCAGGTGAGGTCCTCCAGGAGGGTGGTGTCCCCCGCCCTCAGGTCCACGTGTTCGAGGTCGATGACGGTCTTGCCCAGGCGCGCGCTGGCGAAGCCGACCAGTTCGACGGTGTTGCGCAGCGGCGGGACGTCGGCGATGAGCGCGTTGGCGGCGTCCACCCGGAACTTGGGCTTGGACGAGCGGGCCTGGGGACCGCGGCGCAGCCACGCCAGCTCCTTGCGCATCAGGTTCTGCCGCCGCTCCTCGGCCGCGGCGGCCAGGCGCTCCCGCTCGGCCTTGGCCAGCACGTAGGCGGCGTACCCGCCCTCGTAGCGCTCGACCCGGCCGTCGACCACCTCCCAGGTGCGGTTGGTGACCGCGTCCAGGAACCACCGGTCGTGGGTGACGACCACCAGCGCCTCCTTACGGGCGTTGAGGTGGTCGGCCAGCCAGGCGATGCCCTCGATGTCGAGGTGGTTGGTGGGCTCGTCGAGGACGATGAGGTCGTGCTCGCCGGTGAGCAGGCGGGCCAGGGCGGCGCGGCGGCGCTCGCCCCCGGAGAGGGTGTCCATCCCGGCGCCCAGGTCCCAGCCGCCGAGCAGGCCGCGCAGCACGTCGCGGACGCGCGGGTCGCCGGCCCACTCGTGCTCGGCGCGGTCGCCCAGGACGTAGGCGCCGACGGTGGTGTCGGGGAAACTGTCGCGCTGGTGCAGGAATCCCACCCGCAGTCCGCGGTTGTGGATCACCCGGCCGGAGTCGGGCTCGGTGGTCTGGGCGAGGACGGAGACCAGGGTCGACTTGCCGCCGCCGTTGCGGCCGACGACGCCGATCCGGTCGCCCTCGTCGACGCCGAGTGAGACGCCGTCGAGCAGGACGAGCGGGCCGTAGGCGAGCGAGACTTCCTGAAGATTGACGAGGTTCATCGTCTTCCCATTCTGTGGGCTGTCCCCCACTGGAATGACACGCCCCGGGCGCCGGACCGCCCTCAAGGGGTCCGGTGCCCGCCCCGTCCCGCGCTCGTCATGGGCGCTCAGACCAGGAAGAAGTCGCGCGCCGAGCGTGCGATGCCCTCGGTGTCCAGGCCGTGGGCGCGGTCGTGGTCCCCCGGGGTCCCGTACTTGCGCAGCTCGGCCTCGCGCGAGACGCCGAGCGCGCGCTGGCGGTGGCGCCGGTCCTCCAGGGCGGCGGCGACCTCGTGCGCGGAGGTCCCGGCGAGGTAGGGCTCGACCAGCAGGACGTCGGCGCCGCCGACGGAGGCGACCAGGCGGTTCAGCCCGGCGCGGTCGAAGGGGCGCGGGGTCGCGGTGTAGGCGACCGTGACGTCCAGTCCCTCGGTGGCGGCCAGCACCCGGTCCAGCATCGGTCCGACCGCGACCACCACCCCGGCCGCGCGGGGCGATCCGGTGCGTACCGGGACCAGGCCGGAGCCGACCGGGCGCGGGGCGGCGTTGCCGTACTCGCTGAGGCGGACGTAGACCCGGTCGTCGCCGGTGAGCGCGGCGCGGACGAGGCGGTCGGCCTCGTCGGCGTGGCCGGGCACGTGCACGGTCCAGCCGGGCAGCGTGTCCAGCAGGGCGACGTCACCGGGGGCCATGTGGGTGCGTCCGGCGCCGGCGTAGTCGTAGGAGGCGCCGATGCCGGCCAGCACCGCCCCCGCGCCCTGGTGGCCCAGGTCGAGCTTGACCTGCTCGAACGGCCGCTCCACGAGGAACGAGGAGAAGGTGTGCACCACCGGGCGCTGGCCGGTCAGGGCCAGGCCCCCGGCGACGCCGATCTGGAGCTGCTCGCGGATGCCGACGTTGACGACCCGGCCGGGGTGGCGGGCCGCCGCGGCGGCGAAGCGGTCGGTGGAGATGTCGGCGAGGACCACGGTCAGGCGCGGGTCGGCGTCCATGGACTCGGTGACGGCGCGGGTGAAGGCGTCGCGCATCGGCTGCGGGGTGACGGCGGGGACCGGGCGGGCGGCGGTGGCGCCCCGGGCGGCCGTGCCCCGGGGGGCCTCGGTGGCGGTCGCGGTCATGGGACTCACTCCTTGGGCTGGACGCGGGCGATCACGGCGTGCGGGGTGCGGGGGTCGCGGACCGAGAAGGCGTCGGCGAGGGCGTCGTGGTCGCGCCCCCACACCGTCCGGGTGGTCCACCCCTCCTGTTCGAAGCGGGCGGCGATGCCGCCGGGCCAGCCGTGGGTGGCCGACCGGTTGTCGATCACCACGGCGGTGACCGATCCCAGGCCCAGCCGCGCGGCGGCGGCGATGGCCTCGTGGTTGCTGCCCTCGTCGAGTTCGGCGTCGCCGGCCAGCACCACCACGCGGGGCCCGGTGCGGCCCTGGGCGCGCAGGCCCAGGGCGGTGCCGACGGCCAGGCCCAGGCCGTGGCCGAGGGAGCCGCTGCCGATCTCGGCGCCGGGGACCAGCACCCGGTCGGGGTGGTGGCCCAGCGGGGAGTCGAACCGGGTCCATGAGCGCAGGTCGGCGACGCTCAGGAAGCCCTTGGCGGCGAGCACGGCGTAGTAGGCGGCGGGGCCGTGGCCCTTGGAGAGCAGGAAGCGGTCGCGGTCGGGGGCGTCGGCGGTCTCCGGCGAGACCCGCAGGACGCGGTCGTAGAGGACCCAGAGCACGTCCAGCGTGGACTCGGCGGCCGCGCGGTGCTTTTCGTCACCGGTCATCAGGCCGACCAGCGCGGGGAGGTCGGCGTACCGGCTCAGTGCCGTCGTCGTCATGGCGCTAGTCTGTAAGCTCGAGTTAACTTGAGGTCAACCGTCCGCGGACGCCGTCGACGCGAAGGGGATGTGACATGGCCCACTTGCCGGTCAGGCTCACCATCGGCCAGGTGTCGGAGCGCAGCGGGATCGCCCGCACGACGCTCCGCTTCTACGAGGAACGGGGGCTCATCCACTCGGAGAGGACCTCGGGCAACCAGCGCCGGTACCACAGGAACACGCTGCGGCGCCTGGCGTTCATCGCCACGGCCCAGCGGGTGGGGCTGTCGCTCGGGCAGATCCAGGATGCGCTCAGCACGCTGCCCGACAACCGCACGCCGACGGTGAGCGACTGGGCGCGCCTGTCCGAGGAGTGGCGGAACGAGCTGGAGGCGCGCATCGACGCGCTGCAGCGCCTGAGGGACCGCCTGACCTCGTGCATCGGGTGCGGGTGCCTGTCCCTGAAGGACTGCCACCTGAACAACCACGACGACGTCCTGGCCTCCCAGGGGCCCGGCGCGCCGGGCCTGAAGCCCGCACGCGAGGGCGGGCTCTAGGAGACCGCGGGCGTGACGGTCTCCGCGCCGGGGACGTCGCCGTGGGCGGTGAGCGCGCGCTCGCACGTCCCGGACTTCTCCAGGGCCTCGGCGACCTCGGCGGCACCGTCCGCATCGGGCGCCAGGAACGCGCAGGTGGGGCCCGAGCCGGAGACGATGCCCGCCAGGGCGCCCGCCTCGCGGCCCGCGTCCAGGGTCCGGGCCAGGTCCGGCCGCAGGGACAGCGCCGCAGGCTCCAGATCGTTGCGCAGGGCCGCCGCGAGCGCCGGGGGGTCACCGGCCCCCAGGGCCGCCGTCAGCGCGGCGTCTCCGCGCGGCTGAGGCGCGTCCGGGCGGAGCCGGTCGTACTCGCCGAACACCGCGGGGGTGGACAGGCCGCGTTCGGACAGCGCGAACACCCAGTGGAAGCGGCCCCGGGACGGGACCGGCTCCAGGACCTCGCCCCGGCCGGTGCCGACGGCGGTGCCGCCCAGCAGCGGGAAGGGGACGTCGCTGCCGAGTTCGGCGGCGAGCGCCTGCAGGGCCGCGGCGTCCAGGCCCGCGCCGAACAGGGCGTCGCAGGCCAGCAGGGCGGCGGCCGCGTCGGCGCTGCCCCCGGCCATGCCCCCGGCGACGGGGATCGCCTTGTCGATGCGGATGCGCACCCGCGCCCGCTCCTCGGACAGCCCCGCCTCGCGGGCCACCAATCGGGCGGCCCGGGCCGCCAGGTTGTCGCCGTCGCGGGGCACTCCGGCCAGGTGCGCGTCCAGGCCGCCGGCCGCCGCGTGCACGTCGATCACCGGTTCACCGGCCCCTGCCGGGCCCGGGTCGGCCCGACGGACGGTAACCTCGTCGAACAGTGAGACAGCGTGGAACACGTTCACGAGATCGTGGTATCCATCCTCGCGTACCGGCCCCACCGCCAGTAGCAGGTTGACCTTCGCGGGCGCCCGTACGGTCACGGCGGTAACAGCGGTCATGAGCCCTAGATCATAGAGGAACCCCCCTGCCAGTGAGCCCGGACGCCGAAGCGAGGCCATCCGCGCCCCGCATGCGCCCCGGCACCCGGGGCGTTCCCTCACCGATCCCTTCCGCACCGGTCACCCAGAGTGGTCTGCTCTGGGCCGCTTTGGCCTGCGCGGGTGGGTATAGGGCCGCGATCCCCGCTACCTTGGGGCCAGACGGAGTGTGGACACCGTCGGGGAGGGTCGCTTGCCGTCGGATGGGCTCCCAAAGGACCTGGAACCGCTGGCCGCCGGAGATCCGGCGACCATCGGTCCCTACGTGCTGGCCGGACGGCTGGGCAGCGGGGGGATGGGCACGGTCTACCTGGGCCGCGCCCCTGAGAAGGGTGCCCAGGTCGCGATCAAGGTGATCCGCCCGGAGCTGGCCTTCGACGAGGCCACCCGGGCGCGGTTCCACGACGAGATGGAGAACGCCCGCCGGGTCGCCTCCTTCTGCACGGCCAAGGTGCTCGACCACGGCACCTTCGAGAACCGGCCGTACATGGTCACCGAGTACATCTCCGGGACCGCGCTGGCCGAGCACATCTCCCAGCACGGGCCGCTGGACTCCAGCACGCTGCACGGCTTCGCCCTCGGGGTGGCCGCGGCGCTGGCCGCCATCCACAGGGCGGGGCTGGTCCACCGCGACCTCAAGCCGGCCAACGTGCTGCTGTCGCTGTCTGGGCCCCGGGTGATCGACTTCGGCATCGCGCGGGCGATCAACACCGCCACCAACCACACCCAGACGGGCATCGTCATGGGCAGCCCGGGGTGGATGGCGCCCGAGCAGCTCCTCGAGGAGAAGGTGACCACCGCCGCGGACATCTTCGCCTGGGGGTGCCTGGTCGCCTTCGCGGGCAACGGCACGCACCCCTTCGGCAACGGCGACGCGATGACCCTCGGCAAGCGGGTGCTGTTCGCCGAGCCGCAGATCGGCGACCTCGACAGCCCGCTGGACCGCCTGGTGGCCCGCGCGCTGGCCAAGGAGCCCGAGCGCCGCCCCAAGGCCCAGGACCTCCTGCTGGAGCTGGCCGGGGGCGAGGACACCGGCGGCAGCGCCAACGACCCCAACGACATGGTGAGCCACGCGCTGCACCAGTCGTGGCGGCCCAACCTGCCGCCGATGCCGCCGCCCGGGCCGCCCATGCCCCCGCACCCGGGCCCCAACCCGAACATGACCAACATGGTCCCCCAGGGGCCCCCGCAGGGCCCGCCGCCGGGGCCGTACCCCCCGCCGGGCGGTCCCCCGCCCGGCCCCCACGCAGGCCCACCGAACGGCCCCCAGGGCCCGCCGCCGCCTCCCCCGGGCCCGCACACGAGCCAGCCGATCCAGCGCCCGGCCGGGGTGGCCCAGCAGGCGCCCGCGGGGCAGACCGGCCAGTTCGCCCAGCAGGGCGGCCCCATGCCCCCGCCGGGTCCCCCCGGACCGCAGCAGACCGGGCCGATCCCGCTGCCCCCGCAGGAGCAGCAGGCGCAGCCCTACGTGCCCCCGGCGCCGCCCCCGCCGCACCGCCCGCTGCAGCCCTCCAAGGGCAGGATGAAGTGGGTCGCGATCACCGCCGCTGTGGCGGTGCTCCTGGTGGTGCTGCTGGTGGCGGTGCTGACCCTGCTCAGCGGATCGGGTCTGCCCGTGCCCTGGGGCGGCCGCGACGACGCCGACGCGGCGGCGGACCAGGGCCGGGACCAGAACGCCGGCGAAGGAGCGCAGAAGGAGCCGGAGGGCCAGGACGGAGCGGGCGGAGCCGGTGACACGGAGGCCGACGCCCCGGACTCGGGCGACCCCGGCGTGGCCGATGACGGCCTGTCGGCGTTCACCGCCGGGGACTACCGCTGCTCCGACCGCGTCGAAGGACGGCACCTGCGGGTGGAGAACGGCACCTACTGCGTGTTCGAGCTGGAGCTGTTCAACGGCGGCGACGAGCCGGTGCGGCTGGACCACCGCCGCCAGCGCCTGAGCGCGCCGGGCGTGGGCGAGGTGATCGCCGAGCGCCCGTCCGACCTGGAGGCGGAGGCCCCGCTGTGGGACCCGGTCGCCCCGGGCGAGAGCGCACGCGGCGAGCTGGTGTTCACGGTCCCCGACGCGGAGCGGGTGCGCGGCGGCGTCCTGATGCTGACCAGCAACGACCGGGGCGACGACGCCGAACTCCCGATCGAGGAGTTCACCGAGTCCAACTGAGGGCGGGGCGGCAGGCGGTTGGGCGGGTCCCCCGCTCCCGGACCCCGCCCGAGCGGCAGGCCACCGGAGCGCCGGGTCGAGCTCGGCGACGAAGGCCGGCGGCCCGTACCACAGCGCCGTCGGCCGCGGCGCGTGTGCGTGGTCACCGGGGATGGCAGCGACGGCACAAGCGGGGCGGTTCCCGGGCCCTGCCTGCCGTCCGTCCGGCCCCTCGCGGTCCGGGTGGGCGGGCGGCTGCGCAGGTCCCCCACTTGAGGGCCCCAGCCGGCCGGCGGCCCGCCGGAGTGTGAGGTGGAGGGCGGCGACGAAGAGAGGCCGGCGCCCCTTCCAGCAGCACTGTCGGCCGTCCGGCGTGTGCGCAGTCACCGTGAATGGCAGCGACGGCGGGACGCCTGCCGGTTCCCCGGCCCTGTCGGCCGTCCGGCAGGCCCCGGATGGTCCGGGCGAGCGGGGCGGTGGGCGAGGTTCGCGCTCTCCCGCGCCGGTGGCGGTCGGCGGTCCCGCACGGCAACCCCCAGCACGGCTATGACCTGGGCGAACACTCCGCGTTAGGGGCGCGGAGGGGCGAGAAATGCCCTCCGCGACACCCGCCAAGACCCCGCGGCGACGAACACGGCGACACCAGAAC
>NZ_JAQFWQ010000025.1 GCF_027706725.1 Nocardiopsis endophytica | reverse complement strand
ACGGCGACCACCCGCACGCCTGGCAGCCGACGACGCTGCACCGCGGGCCGCCGACCTCTCCTCGTCGCCGCCATCCCGCTCACACCCAGGCGGCCCGCCACCCGGCCGGGGACCTGACGCGGGGGACCAGCCGAGCCGCACGCCTCTCCGCGCGGGCTCCTACCTGAGCAGCGGCCCTAGATAACCGCCCTCGTCGTCGAGCAGGGAAGTGAGCAGACGGCACGGGCGCCAGTCCTCGGCACGTTCCTCTGTGCCGTCAAGGGCGAGCCAGATGCCGAGGTCGCGGAGCTGGTCGAGAACCGCTGCGCCGTGGATGAGCGCGCACCCATGAACCGGATCCATGTAACGCGCCGCGATCTCCACCGCGGCACGCCCCGCCTCCGAGTCGACGCGTCGGCCCTCCTCGGATACACGGGCCTCACACACCAGGCGGCATAGGTCGATCTCGACCGGGCCGAGCACCGCGAACTCAAAGTCCAGCAAGGCGACGACCTCGCCGTCCCATAGGGCGTTCATCAGGGCGAGGTCGCCGTGGTTGACGGTGTGCTCGACCTCGGGCGCGACCCGAAAGTAGCCCTCGACGACCTCGTGGAGCCGCGCCCGCCGGGCGCTGGACAGTTCGAGCGCAGCGTCGGCGCGTTTCGCCGCCGCCATGGCATCGCCGAGCGTTGCCGGCACGAAACCCCCGTGCGACGCCACATGCGCCCCTAGGGACGAGCCCGCGTCGTGCACGATCCGGGTCCGAGCCCACAGCTGATGGACCGCCTGCCGTTGCTCCGCAGGCGTCAGCGTCGGCCATGCCTCGTGCAGGTTCCGGCCGCGGACCTCCGCGGTCACCATCCAGCCATGGCCCTCGGCAGTGCCCTCACCGAGGATCTCCGGGTGACCGACCTCCCGTGGAAGAGCACGTACGAGCGCAGCCTCACGAGCCATATCGACGGGTGTGTGTGCGATCCGCACGGCGATGCCGTCACCGACCCACGTCGCGTTCGAGTAGCCGTTCGCCCGCCGCATCCGCGCGAGATCGCCGCCGTAGCGGGCCGCCACCTCGGCGGCCAGGCCTCGGACGAGGGCGGCGTGGGACGGGTCGCGACCCCGGTCGAGCGGATGGGTGTCCTCGCTGGGTTCCGGCACCATTCGAGCATCCTCCCACTACCGCGCAGGTGCGGCCCCTGACTCGATCCGGAGGACGTCGGGGCCGCCGGGTTCATCGAAGAGCACGCTACGCGCGGTGGTGATCATGCGGCCCACGCTACGGACACCTTCTGAGACGGTGAATGACTTGCCGTCTCGCATTCCATGCCGATCGTCACTCACGGCGGGCACCGTCCGGCCACACGACGTCGACGGGAACCCCGCGGCCACGGGCGGCCGCGACCGCGTCGCCGGTGCCGCCCTGGCCTCCTGAGGGTTGCCCGTCCCAGACGGCAACGAGCCGATCGATCCCGCCCAGGATCGCCTCGTTCGCGTCCTCATAGGCTTGGCGCCCGGCGGTCTTGTGCGGCATGTACCGGACCAGCGCCGAGCGCATCAGCAGGTCGTCGAACTGGTCGCGGTTGGAGGGCTTCACCTTCGCCTCGCGGTAGTCGACCGAGGGGAGCACGACTTCGAGCGTCCCGCCGGCCTCCAGAACGACCTCGGCGAAGATCTGGTCGGCGCCCCGCGCGAGGCAGGACAGGCCGACCAGGTCGCCGTCGTTGTGCGAAGCGAGCACTACCGTCAGGGCCTCACGCACGAGGGGGACACTGTCGGCCGAGAGGTTCGAGTGACCGGTGATCCCGATCCGTGCCATGCCGTCTCCTCCGAGGTCGAGGGGTCGGCCAGCAGGGTATTCGACCACTCCTCGCGCACGTCGGCCACGGCGGACCCCGAAGAGCGTGCCGACGCACGCCTGGCGCACGGGCATGAAAAAGGCCCCCATGTACACGGCCATCTGCTCGAACCCCGGCCCGCTGCCTACTCGATCGCTCCGCGGTCGGTGCGGAGCCTTGCCTCCTGCATGGCGGTCAACCGATGAACGAAGACCCCGGCACCGATCGCAGCCGGCACGACGAGTACCTGAAGCGCCAAATAGGACCAGACGAGAACCTCGGACTGGTAGACGATGAAGACGAAGCGGTAGGCAACGAACGTGAACGCGGCGACGGGTCCTTCCCAGAATTCCTCGGGCAAGGCCGGCACCCACCAAGGAGTCCAGAATATCGGCCAAGTGAGGAAGGTGAACAGCCAGAGGGACCACCAGGTATTGAGTGCACCGGCAGGGGCCATTCCTCCGCCATTCCCGGGCGGGCTGGATGCGTGCCAGACATCGTCGGCGATCTGCTTCGGGAGAAAGAGGTTCCCGACCGGAATGAACCACGAGGCCACCGCCATGCGCGGCTCATAGCGAAGACGCCCCGGGGCGAACCGCTCGGCGATCAGGCGCACCCGGTGGAACCAGAGGAGCCAGCACACCACCGCTCCCACGCATGAGGCGAACTGGACCACCTGCATGCCAAGGACGGTCGGAGCAGGGTAGGTGAGCGCTGCCTCTTCGAAGACGGTTTCGTACAGGCGCTGCTCCAGATCGTCTGGATCGGCCACCTGGGATATCCACGCGAGGTGTCGGAGCAGTACGGCGACGGAGATGAAGGCGAAGAGGGCGAGCAGCGCGTATACGGCGTTCCGGTAGCCCGCGATCGGGCGTGTCCGTACGCGTTCCTCGGCGAGGAGGGGCTGCGGCCGTCCAGCCGGAACGGGACCGATGGGTGCCGGTGTCCGGGGCCGGCTACGGAGATCTCTCCCTTCTCCGGGGCCGACGGCGGTCAGAGCGAGGGTGCGGCGCCGGGTGACGACCTCGGTGAGGTCCTGGGGCAGCCATCCGCCTTGGCCGGTGTCATCGGCGCCCAAGGCAGGCGCCGTGAGGCCGTCGAGGATCTGTTCGAGGTCGGGCCGGTGGTCGGGGTCCTTGGCCAGGCAGGAGCCGACGAGCTCGGCCAGGTGCGCGGGTATGCCTTCCAGGTCGGGGGATTCATGCACGATCCGGTAGGCGATGGCGTGCGAAGGCCCGTCGCCGAAAGGAGAGCGGCCGGTGGCCGCATAGGCGAGAACGCACCCGAGGGAGAACACGTCCGAGGGAGGTCCGACCTCCTGCGCCCGGGCCTGCTCTGGAGACATGAACGAGGCGGTGCCCAGGACCGTGGAGGTCTGGGTCTGCGAAGTGGTGTCCAGGGCGCGCGCGATTCCGAAGTCGATCAGGCGGGGCCCGTCCTCAGCGAGGATGACGTTGGCCGGTTTGAGGTCGCGGTGGACCACCTCGCAGGCGTGCACGGCGGCCAGCCCTTCGGCGAGTCCCGCTCCGAGCACGGCCACCGAAGCCGGGGGAAGCGGCCCGTGGTCGGTGACGGCCTGGTGGAGGGAAGGGCCGGGGACAAAGGCGGTGGCCATCCAGGGCGGCTCGGCATCGGGGGCCGCGTCGACGACCTGGGCGGTGTAGAACCCTCCTACCCTCCGCGCCGCGGACACCTCGGTGGCGAAGCGACGACGGAAGGCGGCGTCGTTGGCCAGCTCCGGGCGCACGGCCTTCACCGCGACAAGGCGGCCGCTGCGGGAGCGCCCGAGGAACACGTGCCCCATGCCTCCGATTCCGAGGCGCTCTACCAGGTCATAAGGGCCCAGGCGGGACGGATCGCCGTCATGGAGGGGGGAGGCCATGGCACCGCTCTCGGTTGGGTCGGGGCGTTTCCGATCGGCCTGATGATGCCAGAGGTGTTCACGCTACCGACATCCTCATACGAGGCCGCCTCAGGCCAGTCGGGAACATGGGGCCCCATCCCTGACGAGGACGAGGCCCCACACCACGTCGAGCGGTCAGGCGTCCTGGCGCACGCATGGCGCACGGACACGAAGAAGGGCCCCTGCCCGGGGACCTTTTTCGTGGGCGGGCGTACCAGGACGTGAACCTGGGGCCTCATCCTCATCAGGCACTCACGGACCCCGGGTCAGAGCGACGCACACATCCTCTGACCTGGGGATTTCGTTCGAGCCGTGCGGCCGGGTCACCGGCATGCCCGACGCCCACCCCGACGAGATCGACCGCACCATGGACGAGCTGCGCCGACTGCGCCGCTCACTGCTCGCCGCCCGCCACGCGGCTGAGTCCGTCAGCCGTTCGGGAGGCGACGCCGTCGTGTGCCGGATCATCGGGACCGGCGCGGACTCCGGCCGCTGAGTGTCGCCGCGCTTCGCGTCGGCGCTGCCCGCGGCCCCGACCGGCCGCCGGTCGGGGCCGCGAGGCGTCCTAGGAGCCGGACTCCGGGAACGAGAAGCCGATCGGCGGCGGCGCCAGGGGGGGACGCGCCGTCGGCGGAAGCGGTGTCCCCCGGAGAGTCGCCCCCATGCGGATCGCCGGATGACGCCTCCTCCTCCCGCGTGGGGAAGGAGAACCCGAACGGCGGGCTGGACGGGGCGCCGGGCCGGTCCTGTCCCCCCGCCCCCTCCTCGGGACCCCGCACCTCCCGCGACGCGTAGCGTTCGCGCAGCGAGCCGATCATCTCCTCGATCCTCGGCAGGGGTTCGGCCGCCGCCGGGGCGCCCGACAGCAGGTCGCCCGGGTCGCGCAGAGCGGCGCCGCGCGTCCGGTGCTTCCTCTCGGCGAGCGCCCGGTCTCGCTCGGCCTGGCGCCGCTCGTGCTCCCGGGCCCGTTCGGCGGTCCGCTCCACCCACGCCGCGTGCAGCTGCTCGCGGTGGAACATGTCCTCCTCGTGCACGGCCCGGCGCAGGTCGGCGTGCCACTTCTCCAGCTCGTCGAGCCGCTGGTCGATGACGTCGATCTCGGCCTCGGCCTCGGCCTGGAACGCCTCGGCCTCCTTCCGGTTGTGGCGCCGCACATCAGCCGGGGTGGGGGCCTCCGTGCGCCGCTGCCGTGCCGCCTTGATGTCCGCGTCCACCTGGTCGAGCGCGGCCTTGGCCTCCTCCTGCGCGCGTTCGGCCCGGAGCTGGGCCTCCCGCGCCTCCTCGACCTCTGCGGCCGTCCTCCTGCCCGCGGCCGACTGCCGCTCGTAGACCGAGACGCGGTGCGCGGCGGCCTTCGCCTCGCTGCGGGCGCTGCTGAACGCCTTGCTCGCCTCCAGCCGCCGCTGCGCCCCGTCGGCGATGGACGCGTTCCTCTGCTCCATACGGTCCACGCGGCCCCGCTCCCACTCCAGGTCGACCTCCCGGCCCACGGCCCGGACCCTGTCCCAGAGCACGCTGACCCGGTGGGTGAGCTCCGTCCTGCGGGCGGCGAGTCCCTCGGACTCGAACCGGATCCGCATCATCTCCCCGCCGAGTTCCACCGGGGTGCTGAACTCCTCGAAGAACTCCGACAGCCGCTCCGGCTCGAACCTGCCCGCGGCGAGTGCCGCCGCGATGGAGCGGGACCAGTGCTCGGCCAGCTCCCGCGGACGCACGGACCTGCGGACCTGTCGGAGGTGTTTCCCGGCCACGTCTCGCTCGCCGAGCGCCTCGGCGCCCGCCCTGAGCAGTTCGGCGACCTGTTCCTCGTCGGCCTGGCGTCCCATGCCCCACATGCGGGCGAACCGCTGCTTGGCGCTGGTCCACATGATCATCCCGTGCGCCCCACTCCACATGAGTCGGACGAGGTCGGCCCCCGCGCTCTGCGCGAGTACGTCGTCTGGGAGGGATGGTTGCGACATACCGCACTACTCCTCGGGTCCTGGAGCCCACCGCGGGATCGGGGGACAGCGGTCGTCGGGTCCGACGCGGCACGGGGCCCCCGGGTTCCGCGGCCCCCGTGCCCCGGCGAGGTCACGTCCACGTGCGTTCGAGAAAGCCGGCGATCGGCGGCGCATCGAGGGCGAAATGGGCGGCGTCGAGGAGATGGAGTTCGGCGTCGGGCAGGTCGCGGAGGGAGGCGGAGCGCCGAACCGCTCGACGTTCGCGATTCGCCCTGACGCATGTATGACGCACGGGCATGAAAAAAGGCCCCCCGTAGGGAGCCTCTTCGCGGGTGGGCGTACCAGGACTTGAACCTGGGGCCTCATCCTTATCAGGGATGCGCTCTAACCGACTGAGCTATACGCCCGCGTTCCGGATGGAACTCTACCGCATCCGGGACCCTCCGGCGAACCGGATCAGGCGGGATGCGGGGGGAGGAGCGGGGCCTCGCGCGAGGGCCCGCTCCTCCGTATCCTACCGGGTCCCGCAGGTGGGCGGGACCGCTCCGGCGCCCGGGGCGCCGGTCGGCTCACTCCGACTCGGTCAGGGTGACGTCGATGCCGCCGACCAGGTCGGCGGCCAGGTTGTAGAGCATCGCCCCGACCGTCGACAGGGCCGTGATCAGGATGATGTTCAGCGCCCCGATCAGGCCGGTGTAGCCCAGCACGCGGGCCGGGGAGAACCAGCTCGCCGGGTCGATCGGGACCTCCTCGCCCTCGCCGCCCTCGGTCAGGGCGGTGAGCATGTCCGCCAGGGCGTCGAACACCCCGAGCCCCGACAGGATCGCGTAGACCACCGCCACCGCGACGAACAGGATGATGAAGCACACCAGCGAGATGACGAAGCTGAACTTCATCACCGACCAGGGCTCGACCCTGCTGACGCTCAGGTGCGCCTTGCGCGCCGACTTCGCCGCCGCGACGGGCGGCTTCCCCCCGCCGGCCCCCGATGCCGCCATGGCCGTCCCCTCCCGCGCCTCGAACCTCGGCGCCGACCCGGCGGAGGAGTCCGTGCCGGACCCCCCGTCCTTCCCGGCCGCGCCCGCGCCCGCCCCCGCGGCGGACGCCGTACCCGGCTCCGCGGCGGAGCCGCCGCCCTTGCCGGAGTCCTTCCCACCACTGGCGCCGACGCTCGCGGCGGAGGTGGACTTCTTGGCCGACTTCTTCCCGCCTGCGGAGGGGCCGCCGGTGCCCGCCCCGCTGCCTGCGGGCCTTCCGCTCTTCTTGGCCGAGTCCGCCGCCGTGCCCGCCCCGGCCGAAGCCGTCTTGGCCGAAGCGGTCTTGGACGGGGCGGTCCCGGACGATCCGGTCCTGCCGGAACCGCTCGATGCGGGCTTCTTCGAGGCGGCGGAGGACGCGGTGGAGGACGACGAAGAGGCGGTGGAGGAGGCCTCGTCCCCGTCCTCGCCGGACGCGGTGTCCTCCGGGTCCTCCGCGTCCTCCGAGGCCGCCGGGCCCTTCTCCGCGTCCTTCGCGCCGGTGTCCTCGGACTCCTTCTCCGGGGCCTCCGGGGCCGCCGCCTCAGCGGACTCCGCCGACTCCTCCCCGGGCGCCTCGGCGCCGGGCTCCGTCTTCGCCTCGGACCGCTTCACGTCCTTTGAAGCGTCCTTCGTCTTCTCCGACGTCTTGTCCGACATAGCCACGTTACCGCTGGACTTTCCATGAGACAGGTGGAATTCGGGCCGAGGGATGGTGGGACCGGCCGCTGGGGAGGCGGCCGGTCCGAACATGTTCTCAAGGCGCTCTATGGCACCCTACGCGAGCCTCAGGACTCGGCGCCCTCGTCGCCCTCCGCGCGGCCCTCGGCGTCGCCCTGTGGGCCGTCCACGCCGCCCTGAGCGCCCTCCCCGGCGCCGGGGGCGTCCCCGGCCTCCAGGCCCTCGGTGTCGTCGGGGGCCTCCTCGTCGGCCTCGGCGTTGCGGGCCACCGCCACCACGTGGCTGCCCTTGTCGAGGTTGACCAGGCGGACGCCCATGGTGGCGCGGCCCGACTGCTTGATCTCGGCGCTGCGGGTGCGGATCACCCCGCCGTTGGAGGTGATCGCGAAGACCTCGTCCTCCTCCGGGTGCACCATCAGGGCGCCGACCAGCCCGCCGCGGGCCTCCACCACCTTGGCGGTGAGCACGCCCTTGCCGCCCCGGTTCTGCACCGGGTACTGGTCGGACGGCGTGCGCTTGGCGTACCCGCCCGCGGTGGCCACCAGCACGTCGGTGGGCCCATCGGTCTCCCGGATCACGTCCATGCTCAGCAGGTTCGCGTCCTCGGTGAACCGCATCCCGATGACGCCGCTGGTCGCCCGCCCCATCGGGCGCAGCGACTCGTCCGCGGCCGAGAACCGGATCGCCTGGGCGTCGCTGCTGATCAGCAGCAGGTCGTCGGTGGGGAACACCAGCCGCGCGGCGATCAGCTCATCGCCCTCGCGCAGGTTGATCGCGATGATCCCGGCCGAGCGCGCCGAGTCGAAGTCCTCCAGGCGCGACTTCTTGACCAGCCCGTCCCGGGTGGCCAGCACCAGGTACGGCGCGACGTCGTACCCGCGCAGCGCCATGACCTGCGCGATCTCCTCGTCCGGCTGGAACTCCATCATGTTGGCCACGTGCTGGCCGCGCGCGTCGCGCGCCGCCTCCGGCAGCTCGTAGGCCTTCGTCCGGTACACCCGCCCCTTGTTCGTGAAGAACAGGATCCAGTGGTGGGTGGTGGTCACGAAGAAGTGCTGGACGATGTCGTCCTGCTTGAGCTGGGCCCCCCGCACGCCCTTGCCGCCGCGCTTCTGCGCCCGGTAGTTGTCCAGCCGGGTGCGCTTGGCGTAGCCGCCGCGGGTGATGGTGACCGCGACGTCCTCCTCGGCGATGAAGTCCTCCATGCGCATGTCGCCCTCGAAGGGGACGATGTGCGTCTTGCGGTCGTCGCCGTACTTCTCCACGATCTCGCCGAGCTCGTCGCGGATGATGGCGCGCTGCCGCTCGGGGGAGGCCAGGATCGCGTTGTACTCCTCGATCTGCGCCATCAGCTCGTCGTACTCGGCGGTGAGCTGGTTGCGCTCCAGGGCGGCCAGCTTGCGCAGCTGCATGTCGAGGATCGCGCGCGCCTGCACGTCGTCGATGTCCAGCAGCTCCATCAGGCCCGTCTTGGCCTCGTCGGCCGAGGCGCTGGAGCGGATGAGCGCGATGACGTCGTCGATCCGGTCGATCGCCCGCAGCAGCGCGCGCAGGATGTGGGCCCGCTCCTCGGCCTTGCGCAGCAGGAACTTCGTCCGCCGGACCACGACCTCGATCTGGTGCGCGACCCAGTGCCGGATGAGCTGGTCCAGCCGCAGGGTGCGGGGCACCCCGTCGACCAGCGCCAGCATGTTGGCCCCGAAGGTCTCCTGCAGCTGGGTGTGCTTGAACAGGTTGTTCAGCACCACCTTGGCGACCGCGTCCCGCTTGAGCACGACCACCAGCCGCCGCCCGGTGCGACCGGAGGTCTCGTCCCGGACGTCGGCGATCCCGGTGACCCGGCCGTCCTTGACCAGCTCGGCGATCTTCAGCGCCAGGTTGTCCGGGTTGACCTGGTAAGGCAGCTCGGTGACGACGAGGATCTGGCGGCCGCGGGAGTCCTCGTCGATCTCCACCACCGCGCGCATGGTGATCGAGCCGCGGCCGGTGCGGTAGGCCTCCTCGATGCCGCGGCGGCCCACGATCTGCCCGCTGGTGGGGAAGTCCGGGCCCTTGATCCGCGCGATGAGGGCCTCCAGCAGCTCCTCGTCGTCGGCCTCGGGGTGGTCCAGGTACCAGTTGACGCCGTCGGCGACCTCGCGCAGGTTGTGCGGCGGGATGTTGGTGGCCATCCCGACCGCGATCCCGGCCGAGCCGTTCACCAGCAGGTTGGGGAAGCGCGCCGGGAGCACCTCGGGCTCGGAGGAGCGGCCGTCGTAGTTGGGCCGGAAGTCGACGGTGTCCTTCTCGATGTCCCGCAGCATCTCCATGGCCAGCGGGGCGAGCTTGCACTCGGTGTAGCGCATGGCCGCCGCCGGGTCGTTGCCCGGCGAGCCGAAGTTGCCGTTGCCGTCGACCAGCGGCATCCGCATCGCCCAGGGCTGCGCCAGCCGCACCAGGGTGTCGTAGATGGCGGTGTCGCCGTGCGGGTGGTAGTTGCCCATCACGTCGCCGACGACGCGGGCGCACTTGAAGTAGCCGCGGTCGGGCCGGTACCCGCCGTCGTACATGGCGTACAGCACCCGCTGGTGCACCGGCTTGAGGCCGTCGCGCACGTCGGGCAGGGCGCGGCCGACGATGACCGACATCGCGTAGTCGAGGTAGCTGCGCTGCATCTCGACCTGGATGTCGACCGGCTCCACCCGCTGGGCGACGCCGCCCTCCTCCTCGGGCTCGGGTTCCTGCGGGGTATTCGCATCCGTCACGGGATGTCGACCCTTTCTGCTGAGACTTGTCGGGCCTGGCTGCGGGGGCGCGCGGTCAGATGTCCAGGAAGCGCACGTCGCGGGCGTTGCGCTGGATGAACGAGCGGCGCGACTCCACGTCCTCGCCCATGAGCACGCTGAACATCTCGTCGGCCTGGGCCGCGTCGTCCAGCGTCACCTGCAGCAGCATGCGGGTGGCCGGGTCCATGGTGGTCTCCCACAGCTCGTCGGCGTTCATCTCGCCCAGGCCCTTGAAGCGCTGCACCAGGTCCCGCGGGCGCGGGTCCTTCTTGCCCTGCGCGACGCCGCGGGCGATGACCTCGTCGCGCTCGCGGTCGGAGAAGACGTAGTCCACGTCGTTGCCGCGGGTGTCCCACTTGACCTTGTAGAGCGGGGGCTGGGCCAGGTAGACGTGGCCCCCCTCGATCAGCGGCTTCATGAACCGGAAGAGCAGGGTGAGCAGCAGCGTCCGGATGTGCTGGCCGTCGACGTCGGCGTCGGCCATCAGGATGATCTTGTGGTACCGGAGCTTGGCGATGTCGAAGTCGTCGTGGATCCCGGTGCCCAGGGCGGTGATGATCGCCTGGACCTCGTTGTTCTTCAGGATCCGGTCGACGCGGGCCTTCTCCACGTTCAGGATCTTCCCGCGGATCGGCAGGATGGCCTGGTAGAGGGGGTCGCGGCCGCCCTTGGCCGAGCCGCCGGCCGAGTCGCCCTCGACGATGTAGACCTCGGACTTCTCCGGCTCGGTGGACTGGCAGTCCGACAGCTTGCCGGGCAGCGAGGTGGACTCCAGCAGCGTCTTGCGCCGGGTCAGGTCCCGCGCCTGGCGGGCGGCGATGCGGGCGCGCGCCGCCTGGTTCGCCTTGGACACGACGTCCTTGGCCTCGCCGGGGTTGCGCTCGAACCAGTCGCGCAGGTGCTCGTGGGTGACCCGCTGCACGAAGGACTTGGCCTCGGTGTTGCCCAGCTTGGTCTTGGTCTGGCCCTCGAACTGGGGGTCGGCCAGCTTGACCGAGATGATCGCGGTCAGGCCCTCGCGGATGTCGTCGCCGGTGAGGTTGTCGTCCTTCTCCCGCAGCAGCCGCTGCTCGCGCGCGTACCGGTTGACCACCGAGGTGAGCGCGGTGCGGAAGCCCTCCTCGTGGGTGCCGCCCTCGGCCGTGTTGATGGTGTTGGCGAAGGTGTGCACCGAGGAGGTGTAGGACTGGTTCCACTGCATGGCGATCTCGACCGAGATCCCCTCGCCGTCCTCCTCGAAGTCGATGACCGAGGCGTGCGACGGCTCCTTCTTGGCGTTGATGTGCCGGACGAAGTCGACCAGGCCGTCCTCGTAGTGGAAGGTCTGCACGACCGTGCCGTCGGGCGCGAACTCGGGCCGCTCGTCCCGCAGCGTGATGGACAGCCCCTTGTTCAGGAACGCCATCTCCTGCATGCGGCGGGCCAGCGTCTCGAAGCTGTAGGTGGTGGTCTCGAAGATCGACGGGTCGGCCCAGAAGGAGATCTGGGTGCCGCTCTCGGAGGTCTCCTCGCCCTTGGCCACGTCCGCGGTGGGCCGGGTCATCTCGTACTGCTGGCGCCACACGTGGCCGTCCTTGCGGACCTCGGCCTCCAGCCGGGTGGACAGCGCGTTGACCACGGAGACGCCCACGCCGTGCAGGCCGCCGGAGACCGCGTAGGAC
This sequence comes from Nocardiopsis endophytica, assembly GCF_027706725.1. GTDB lineage: Bacteria > Actinomycetota > Actinomycetes > Streptosporangiales > Streptosporangiaceae > Nocardiopsis_A > Nocardiopsis_A endophytica. The sequence goes on along the minus strand of NZ_JAQFWQ010000025.1, from coordinate 63,618 downwards.
TTGCCGTCGAACTTGCCGCCCGCGTGCAGGGTGGACAGCACGACCTCCAGCGCCGGGCGCTTCTCCACCGGGTGGAGGTCGACGGGGATTCCGCGGCCGTTGTCGGCGACGCTCACCCCGCCGTCGGCCATCAGGGTCACCTCGATGGCGTCGGCGTGGCCCGCCAGCGCCTCGTCCACCGAGTTGTCCACCACCTCGTAGACCAGGTGGTGCAGACCCCGTTCACCGGTGGAGCCGATGTACATGCCGGGGCGCTTGCGTACCGCCTCGAGCCCTTCCAGAACCGTGATCGATCGAGCATCGTAGGCCAAGTGGGAACACCCTCCTGCTGGGGGACGCCGTTGCGGGACGCGGTCCACCCGCGCGAGGGGGATCGGTGGGGACGGTCGGCACCGGGAGGCGGGCGTGATCGCCCTGCCGGACCCGCTCACCACCCCGAGATCCCGCCACCCTCGGCAGGGGTGGGCCGTACCGGCGAAAGCGTCCGAAGAACCGCCTCCATGATACCGCGCGCGCCACGGGAAAGTGGCATCAGAGACGCTGTGGCGCCCCACAACGCGCGAACGGAATGGGAGCCGACTCCCCACACGCGTCCCCCCGTGCCGACGAATCCGCGAGCGGTTCAGGACTGCTGGCGGGGTGGTCGGCCCGCCTGCGCAGCGTCACCCGGCGGCTACCCGCCGGTCACCTGGCGCGGAGCCGCCCGGCCCCGCGCCCCCGCCCCGGTCCGGTCACCTTGATCGCGTGCACCGTGCCCTGGCCCAGTTCCTCGTTGAGCCGGCGGATCAGGTCCCGGGCCATGGCGCGGGCGTGCGCGGCCATGGTCGCCGACTCGGCGGCCACCACCAGCTCACCGGCCTCGTAGGAGACCGGACGCAGGTGCTGGGCGTTGAACTCGCCGACGATCTCGCTCCACCGGCCGAACACCCCGCCGACCGCGACCTGCTCGGCGTAGCCCCGCTCCGACAGCCAGGCGCGCACCGCGTCCCCGAACAGCTGGGGGTCGCGGCGCGACCGCATCCGGCCGCCGCGCCGCCGCTGCGGACGCGGGCCGGGCGCCGCCCCCCGCTCCTTGGCCGCCGCCCGCGCCTGGGCCAGCGCCTGCCGGGCCAGGTCGATGCCGCTGGGGGCGTCGTCGGGGGAGGGGGACCGCCCTGCGGCGGCGCCGTCGCTGCGGCCGCCGCGGGTGTCCGGGGCGCCGCCCGCCCCGGTGTCGGGGCGCCGTGCCCGGTCGCCGTCAGTCACGCTCGACCTCCCCCTCGCGGACCCGGAACCGCGCCCCCTGCAGCTCCTCGGGGATGTCCTCCGGAACGGCGGCGCTGACCAGCACCTGCTCGCACTGGGCGACGTGCTCGGCCAGGCGCCGGCGGCGCGCGGCGTCCAGCTCGGAGAAGACGTCGTCGAGGATGAGCACCGGGTCGTCACCGTCGGCGCGGAGCAGCTCGTAGGCGCTCAGCCGGAGCGCGAGCGCGTACGACCACGACTCGCCCTGGCTGGCGTACCCCTTGGCGGGGAGGTCGTCCAGGGCGAGCACCAGGTCGTCGCGGTGTGGGCCGACCAGGCTCACGCCGCGCTGCAGCTCTTGGTGGCGGGCCTCGGCCAGGGCGGCGCGCAGCACCTCGGCCAGGCGCTCGCGGTCGGCGGGCAGGTCGGCGTCCGGGTCGGCCGAGGAGCGGTAGCGCAGCACCGGGGCGCCGTCGGCCCCGGCCAGCTCGGCGTAGGCCTTGGCGGTCAGCGGCTGCAGCTCCGCGGTGAGCGCCAGGCGCGCGGCGAGCAGCTCGGCCCCGGCCGCGACCAGGTGGCCGTCCCACACGTCCAGGGTCGACAGGTCGACCTCCTGGCGCTTGAGGTAGCGGGCGGAGGCCGACTTGAGCAGCGCGTTGCGCTGCTTGAGCACCCGCTCGTAGTCCGAGCGCACGGCGGCCAGCCGCGGGGCGCGGGCCACCAGCAGCTCGTCCAGGAACCGCCGCCGGTCCCCGGGGTCGCCCTTGACCAGGGCCAGGTCCTCGGGGGCGAAGAGCACGGTGCGCAGCACGCCCAGCACCTCGCGGGGGCGGGTGGCGGGGGAGCGGTTGAGCCGCGCCCGGTTGGCCTTGCCGGGGTTGATCTCCAGTTCGACCACGGCCCGGCGCTCACCGGAGACCACCGCGCAGCGGACCACGGCGCGCTCGGCGCCCCGGCGCACCAGCGGGGCGTCGGCGGAGACCCGGTGGCTGCCCAGGGTGGCGACGTACCCGATGGCCTCGACGAGGTTGGTCTTGCCCTGGCCGTTGGGCCCGACGAAGGTGCTCACCCCGGGCTCCAGCTCCAGCAGCGCCGACTCATAGGACCGGAAGTCGGCCAGTTGCAGGTGCGATACGTACATCCGGCCTCTCCCTCCTGTGAGCGCCGGGGGCCGGTGCCCCCGGCGTTCCCGGGTTTCACGTGAAACGGGCGCTGCGCCCCGGTCCGGGCGCCCGCGGGCGGTTCCGCCCATGCCCGGCGGCGCGTCAGCTCCGCGGGGTGCGCACCGGGTCGTCGGTGGCGGTGGCCACCGCGTGCCCGCCGAACTGGTTGCGCAGCGCGGCGATCACCTTCATCGCGGGGCTGTCCTCCTGCCGGGAGGCGAAGCGCGCGTACAGCGCCGCGGTGATCGCCGGGGCCGGGACCGCGTGGTCGACCGCGGCCTGGACGGTCCAGCGGCCCTCGCCGGAGTCCTGCGCGTACCCGCGCAGCCCCTCCAGCTCCGGGTCCTCCTCCAGCGCCCGCACCAGCAGGTCGAGCAGCCAGGAGCGCACCACGGTGCCCTCGCGCCAGCTGTCGAAGGTGCCCGGCACGTCGTCGACGATGTCCGAGGCCTGCATGAGCTCGAAGCCCTCGGCGAAGGCCTGCATCATGCCGTACTCGATGCCGTTGTGCACCATCTTGACGAAGTGCCCGGCGCCCACGCCGCCGGCGTGCACGAAGCCGCCGCCCTCGTCGGGGGTGAGCGCGTCGAAGACCGGCCTGGCCCGGGCGACGTCCTCGGCCGCCCCGCCGACCATGATCCCGTAGCCGTTCTCGCGCCCCCACACGCCGCCGCTGACCCCGGCGTCGACGTAGTGCACGCCCTTGTCCTTGAGGGCGTCGGCGTGCTCGCGGTCCTTGACGTAGTGCGAGTTGCCGCCGTCGATGACCAGGTCGCCCGCGTCCAGCAGGCCGCCCAGCTCCTCGACGGCGCTGTCGGTCGGCTCACCGGCGGGGACCATCAGCCACACGGTGCGCGGCGCCTCCAGCCGCCCGACCAGCTCGGCCAGGCTGCCGACATCGCTCACCTGGGGGTCGAAGTCGTACCCGACGACCTCGTGGCCCTTGTCCCGTAGCCGCGCGGCCATGTTGCCGCCCATCTTGCCCAGGCCGACCATGCCCAGCTTCATCGTGACCTCTCCCCCTCGGACCCTGTTCGTCCCCGGTGCTCCCCGGGGCTGTACACCGGCCCCCGGCTCAGCCGGAGAGCCGCACCGGCATGATGAGGTACCGGTAGTCGGAGGCGGCGGACTCGTCGGCGGGCTTGCCGGAGATGATCGCGGGCTTGGTCGAGGTGGTGAACTGCAGCCGGGCGATGTCGGAGTCGACCGCGCCGAGCCCGTCCAGCAGGTAGGACGAGTTGAAGGCGATCTGGATCTCCTCGCCTTCCAGGGCGGCGTCCAGCACCTCGACGGCCTGCGCCTCGTCGCCGGTCCCGGCCTCCAGGACCAGGCGGCCCTCGCCGAAGGCGAGCCGCAGGGGGGTGTTGCGCTCGGCGACCAGCGACACGCGCTTGACCGCCTCGATGAACTCGGCCTTGTTGATCTCGGCGACCGAGTTGAAGGTGTCCGGCAGCAGGGCGCGGTACTTGGGGAACTCCCCGTCCAGCAGCCGGGTGGTGGTGCGGCGGCCGCCGCCCTCGAAGCCGATCATGCCCTCGGCGCCCTCGCCGGTGGCCAGCGCGATGGAGACCTCGGCGCCGGAGGTCAGCGACTTGGCGGTGTCGGCCAGGGTCTTGGCGGGCACCAGGGCGACCGCGGAGACGTCGGGGTTCTCCGGGGACCAGGTGATCTCGCGGACGGCGAGCCGGTAGCGGTCGGTGGAGGCCAGGGTCAGCGTGGAGCCCTCGATCTCCACCCGCACGCCGGTGAGCATCGGCAGGGTGTCGTCCCGGCCGGCGGCGACGGCGACCTGGGCCACGGCGGCGGCGAACACGTCGCTGCCGACCGACCCGGTCTGGCCGGGCATCTCCGGCAGCGTGGGGTAGTCCTCCACAGGCAGGGTGAGGAGTGTGAACTTCGCGCTGCCGCAGGAGACGGTCACCTTCGCGCCGTCCGTCGCGATCTCCACCGTCTGTGGAGGAAGGTTGCGGGTGATCTCCGCGAGGAGGCGGCCCGAGACCAGGCAGGTGCCGGGCTCCTCGACCTCGATGTCCACGGACACCTGCGCGGAGACCTCGTAGTCGAAGCTGGAGAGCCTCAGGCGCTGGCGGCCCTCGTCCTCGGAGGCGTCCAGCAGCATCCCGGCGAGCACCGGCACCGAGGGGCGGACCGGCAGGCTGCGCGCCGTCCAGGCGACGGCGTCGGCGAGTACGTCGCGTTCGACCCGGAACTTCACTTTCCGACTCACTCTCCTCGAAGGCGTCTGCTGACCCCGTGAGCGGTGGGGCGTGACGACGGCGCGGGCTCACCTCGGGGACGGGTTCACACGGTACCCGCATTCACCGCCCGCCGCTGCCCGCAACACATGACCGGATCGGGGGCTCGACCGGGTGGTCGGGGACCGTCCGGCGCTCATCCACAGATCGGGCCCGAGCCTGATTTTGAAGCCTCATTGGGTTTAACAGGGGGCGCAGTAATAGTAGGGGCTGTGGACAGTGTGGACAGAGGTCCTTTTCGCAGGTCAGCCCGGAGATTTTTGTCCACCGGTGCTGTGGGCGGAGGCTGTGGAGAAGCAGGGTGCGCTGTGGACGCCGATCGGCCGTGCACAGCTTGTCCCCGGGTTATCCACGGCTTGTCCACCGGTTATCCACCGCTCGCCCACAGGGGCGGGGGACGGCCGCCACAGGGGGGCTTCCCGCTGTCAACAGCCCGTCCCCAGGCCGTCCCCAGGATCGGGGCCTCCATCCCCAGGGTTCTCCACCGGTTGTCCACAGAAAAAGGGCCGCCCCTGGGGACAACGCGTCCGGATCCGGCCGTGCGGCAAGGGATCCGGTGTCCGGGGGCGGCCCAGAGGGCGCCGGTCGGGGCGGGACGAAGCGGTGGATGTGGTGCGAACCTCGCCGGGCGGGGCCGCCGCATCCGCGGCGCGGCCCGGGCGCGCCGCGTCACACGTTCCGCGACTCCTGCTTGATGCGGTTGGTGAGCTCGGTCACCTGGTTGTAGATGGAGCGGCGCTCGGCCATCAGCGAGCGGATCTTGCGGTCGGCGTGCATCACCGTGGTGTGGTCGCGTCCGCCGAACTGCTGGCCGATCTTGGGCAGCGACAGGTCGGTCAGCTCCCGGCACAGGTACATCGCGATCTGCCGGGCGGTCACCAGCACCCGCGAGCGCGAGGTGCCGCACAGGTCCTCGGTGCTCAGCCCGAAGTAGGAGGCGGTCTGCGCCATGATCGCCGACGCGGTGATCTCGGGCCCCTCGTCGTCGGGGATGAGGTCCTTGAGCACGATGCCGGTCAGGTGCAGGTCCACCGACTGCCGGTTGAGGCTGGCGAAGGCGGTGACCCGGATCAGCGCCCCCTCCAGCTCGCGGATGTTGGTGGAGATCTTGCTGGCGATGAACTCCAGGACCTCCGGCGGGGCGGCCAGCCCCTCCTGGGCCGCCTTCTTGCGCAGGATGGCGATCCGGGTCTCCAGCTCGGGCGGCTGGACGTCGGTGATCAGCCCCCACTCGAACCGGTTGCGCAGCCGGTCCTCCAGGGTGACGAGCTGCTTGGGCGGCCGGTCGCTGGAGATGACGATCTGCTTGTTGGAGTTGTGCAGGGTGTTGAAGGTGTGGAAGAACTCCTCCTGCGTCTGCTCCTTGTTCTCCAGGAACTGGATGTCGTCGACCAGCAGCACGTCGATGTCGCGGTAGCGGCGCCGGAACCCGTCGGCCTTGCCGTCCCGGATGGAGTTGATGAACTCGTTCGTGAACTCCTCGGAGCTGACGTAGCGCACCCGGGCCCCGTCGTAGAGGCGCTGGGTGTAGTGGCCGATGGCGTGCAGCAGGTGGGTCTTGCCCAGCCCCGAGCCGCCGTAGATGAACAGCGGGTTGTAGGCCTTGGCCGGCGCCTCGGCGACGGCGACCGCCGCCGCGTGCGCGAAGCGGTTGCTGGCGCCGATGACGAAGGTGTCGAAGGTGTACTTGGGGTTCAGCCGCGCCGGCTCGGCCGAGGTGTGCGGCTGGTTGCCGCCCTCGGTGTCGGGCGGGCTGGGCGCCGGGGGCGGCGGGACGGAGCCGTCCGGGGCCTCGGTGCCCTCCGGCCCGTCGGCGAAGGCGCCTGTGGACGGGGGCGCGGACGGGCCGCCGGGGCCGTGCTCACCGGAGGCGCCCGGCGCGGGCGCGTCCCACCGGCCCTGTTCCCAGGAGGGGCCCGACGCCTCCCACTGGGGCTGCTCCCAGTTCGGCCGGTCGCGGCGGGCGCGCTCCGGCCCGCCCTGCTCCCACTGCGCCTGGTCGTGCGGGGCCTGGTCCTGGCGGGGGCGCTCCCAACCGCCCTGCGAGGCGCGGCCGGGCGGCTCGGACGGGGGGTGCTCCCACTGGGCGGGGGCGCCGTGGTCCCAGGGGCGGTGGTCGCGCGGGGCGGAGTCCCACTGCTGGGGACGCTGCTCCCACTGGGCGGGAGGTCCGGCCAGCAGGTCCTCACCCTGGGGAGAAGGAGACGGCGCCTGCTCGCGGGGGACGGGTTCGCTCCGTCCATAGGGCTGTGGAAAACCCTGTGCGGGGTCGGGGCGGCCGAACTGCCCGTCGGGCAGGGCCTCCGACGGGGGCGGGGCGGGCAGGTCGGCCGGGGCGGGGCCGCCCTCGGCGCCCGGGCGCGCGCCCTCCCCGGAGAAGGGGCCCACGGGCGCGGGCGGGTGTCCCGGTCCGGCGGCCGGCGGCGCGGTGTCCTGCGGAGACGGCCCCTGCGGCGCGGCGCCGGGGGTGGGCCCCTGGGCGGCGGGGGGCTGCGGGGCGGGGGAGGGGGCGGGCTGCACCGCCGTGGGGTCCACGGTGACCGCCACCCGGATCTCCCGGCCGAGCTCGGCGGACAGGGCGCGGCTGATGCTCTCCCGCAGCCGGGTCTCCAGGATCTCCTTGGCGAAGTCGTTGGGCGCGGCGAGCAGGGCGGTGTCCTCGATCAGACCCAGCGGCCGGGTCTGCAGGAACCACGCCCGCTGGTGCGGGGGCAGCGCGTTGCTGTCCAGCCCGTCCAGCACGCTGGACCACACCACCGCGAGGTTGACCTGCGCCTCAGACACGGTGCCCTGCCATGGTTCGTCCCCTTCTCGGCGGTCGGCGTCTCGGCGGTGCCCGGCGTCCCGCGTACGGGGCCGGACGCCCCATTGTCCCGGTCCCGTCGGCCCTTCGGGACCGGGGACCGTCGCCCCCTCCCTGTGGATGGAGAGGGGGATCACTGTGGACGGCCTGTGTACGGTGCCGCCGGAGCGCACCCCCGGCCCATCCGCGCACCGGCCGCCCGGTATCCACAGCGTGAGGGCGGTGTCCACAAGTTGTGCACCGGTTCGTTCACAGGCCGTGTGGAAGCGGGCGGGAGCCGAGGGTTGTCCACAATTCCCTGATCACCCTGGGTAGCGACCTGGGGGAGGACGGGCGGGCGCCGTGCGGGTCGGCGCCCCGGAGGGCCGTTCTCCCCGCCTCCACGTTATCCACAGCTTAGGGGGCTGTGGGGGATCTTCCCCCGCTGTGGACAGCGCGTCGTCCACAGCGGGGGGATACTGGGGACGGCGCGCCGGGCGGCGGGCCGCGTCCCCCGTCTGGGCCGGTGTCGTTCCTGGTGGCGCGGGCGGCCGATTTGACCGGTGACGGGCACGGCCGTATCTTCTTTATGCTTAAGTCGCTACCGGAATGCGCCCCGCTCGGCACGGGGTGGCCGGTCGGCGGCGCGAGCGGGCGATGTTCCTCAGCCTCGGACGTCCCCGCGACGTTGTTGAGCAGGAACATGCGCGGCCCGTCTCGCGGAACCGCGCGCACGAACTTCTCTAGACGCCCCTGGAGCCCAGCAGTGAGCAAGCGTACGTACCAGCCGAACAACCGGCGCCGTGCGAAGGTCCACGGTTTCCGGCTGCGCATGCGGACCCGCGCCGGCCGTGCCATCATCACGGCCCGCCGCAAGAAGGGGCGCGCCCGCCTGACCGTGAGCCACTGACCCACGGCTCAGCCGATGACTTCGGGACCGGTCTGCCAGCAGGCCGGTCCCCTTCTTGTGTTCGAGGACCGATCCCATGCTGTCGCCTGGCAACCGGATGCGGCGCAGCGCCGAGTTCGGCCGCACGATGCGCCGGGGACGGCGCTCCGGCCGTGACGCCCTCGGCGTCGTCCTGCTGACCGCACGCCCCGACGACCCGGGCGCCGGGGAGGCGCCCCGGGTCGGCTTCACCGTGAGCAAGGCGGTGGGCACGGCGGTGGTGCGCAAGCGGGTGCAGCGGCGGCTGCGGCACCTGATGCGCGACCGGATCGGGGACCTGCCTGCGGGTAGCCTGCTGGTAGTGCGGGCCAAACCCTTGGCCGCCCACGTTGGATACGACACTCTGGCCGAGCAGCTCGATGCCGCCCTCGCCGCGGTTCGGCGCCCCCGGAGCGGCGCGACACGCCGCCGCAAGGGGCGGGGCGCGGGCGACGGGAACGCCGCTCGCGCCGACGGAGAACAGCGGGCGGGTTCATGACCGACGACAGACCCAGGCCCCTCGCGCGGGTCCTCATCGTGCCCATCAGGGGGTATCAGCGGTTCATCTCGCCGCTGTTCCCTCCGGTCTGTCGCTTCTACCCCTCGTGCAGCGCGTACGCGGTGCAGGCGCTCCAGGAGCACGGAGCGCTGCGGGGGCTGTGGTTGGCGGTGCGCAGGATCGCGCGCTGCCATCCCTTCCATCCGGGCGGTCTCGACCCGGTTCCCCCGCGCGCGGGGGCACGCGACCACCAACCGAGCGACACGGGAGAGGGCCCAGACATGACCGGGACCGACCCCGCGAACCCGTCGCCGAACTGACAGAAGAGGGAGTTGGCCGGTGCTGGACTGGCTGTACAACATCGTCGGGTGGGTGCTGATCCAGATCCACTCGGCCCTGACCTTCATCGGGTTCGACCCCGACGGCGGATGGGCGTGGGGCCTGTCCATCGTCCTGCTGACGGTCCTGATGCGACTGATCATGGTCCCGCTGTTCGTGAAGCAGATGCACACGCAGCGGAAGATGCAGGACATGCAGCCGCAGCTGCAGAAGGTCCGCGAGCGCTACAAGAACGACAAGCAGCGCCAGCAGCAAGAGATGATGAAGCTCTACCAGGAGAGCGGGACCAACCCGGTCATGGGTTGCCTGCCCCTGCTGCTGCAGATGCCGGTGTTCTTCTCCCTCTTCAGCGTGCTGCGCTCGGTCGCCCAGGGCCAGGCGCAGTACGGCTTCACCCAGGAGCTGGTGGAGAGCGCCCGCGGCGCCCTCATCTTCCACGTCCCGATCGCCGCCCAGTTCACCAGCTCCTCGGCAGAGCTGGAGAGCTACGGCTCCGACCCGATCATCGCGAAGACCGTCATCGTCATCGCCTGTGTGATCATGGGGACGACGACCTTCCTGACCATGCGCCAGAGCATGAAGCGCACCACGGTCCAGATGGCCGACAACCCGATGGCCCAGTCCCAGAAGATCATGATGTATCTGGCGCCGGCCTTCGGTCTGTTCGGTCTGGGTATGCCGATCGGTGTGTTGATCTACTGGGTCACCTCCAACCTGTGGACCATGGGGCAGCAGCACCTGATGTACCGCAAGTTCCCCGCGCCGGGCAGCGAGGAGGCCAAGGCGGGTGCGTCGGGTGCCTCGGGCGCCGCGAACGGGTCGGCCAAGGGCCTACTCGGCAAACGCAAGGAGAGCGCCCCGGAGCCGGTGGAAGAGCCTAAGATCGAGCGTAAGCAGCCGAAGAAGCAGTCCCGGGCGAAGCGCGGCGGCGGTCGCCCGAAGCAGTAGGGCAGTCCCGGCCCTCTCGGGCCGGACAGGCCGCCCGGGCGCAGGCGATGGGCCCCAGAAGCGCGCGGGCGGCGGGATCGCGAACGTGAGGAGACAGGACGCTGTGAGCAACGGCAACACCGACGCCCCCGAGGAGAGCGGCGGCAGCGTCGCGGTAGCGGACGCTCCCGAGGAGACCATCGACATCGAGGCCCTGGAGCACGAGGGTGACGTGGCCGCCGACTACATCGAGGGGCTGCTGGACATCGCCGACTTCGACGGCGACATCGACATGGACGTCGAAGGCGACCGTGCGGTGGTCTCGGTGGTCGGGGCCACGCTGGACGAGTTGATCGGCGGTGAGGGCGAGGTGCTGGAGGCCCTCCAGGAGCTCACCCGCCTGGCGGTGCACCGCAGCACCGGCAACCGCAGCCGCCTCATGCTGGACATCGGCGGCTGGCGCGAGGGCCGCCGCGCCGAGCTGCGCAAGGTCGGTTCCGAGGCGGCCGCCGAGGTCAAGAAGAGCGGGGAGGCCAAGGCGCTGGAGCCGATGACCCCGTTCGAGCGCAAGGTGGTGCACGACGCGGTGGCCGACGCCGGGCTCACCAGCGAGTCGGAGGGGGAGGAGCCCTACCGCTACGTGGTGGTGCTCCCCGCCGACTGAGCGATCGCGCGACGTTTCACGTGAAACACTGGCGCCCCTCACGCATAGGATCGTGGGGGGCGCCTTCCACTGTCTGGGCCCTTGCGGCCCGGCGATCGCCCCGCCCGCGCCCCGCGGCCATGACCGCGGCGCCTCGATGGAGCGGCCACCGCGGGGAGAGAAGTCGACAGGGAGACCGGCCGACATGTCCGCCGATCGACAGGCGGACAGATGGACACGCCGAGCGGCGAGCGGAGCGCCGGGACGGCGGGGCGGCGGAGAGACCATGGGAGAGACCAAGGTGGTGACAGATGACCTCCGGCGCTGACCATCGCATGCCCGAGACGGCGGTCGCGCTGTTCGGAGACCGCATCGAGACGGCCGGACGGTATGCGGAGCTGCTCGCCGGGGCCGGGGTGGAGCGGGGACTCATCGGGCCGCGGGAGGTGCCGCGGCTGTGGGAGCGGCACATCCTCAACTGCGCCGTGGTGGAGGAGCTGGTCCCGCACGGCGCCGACCTCGTGGACGTGGGCTCGGGCGCCGGGCTGCCCGGGGTGGTGCTGGGCATCCTGCGCCCGGACGTCTCGGTGGTCCTGCTGGAGCCGCTGCTGAGGCGCACGGTCTTCCTGCGCGAGGTGGTCGCGGAGCTGGAGCTGGAGAACGTACGGGTGGAGCGCGGCCGGGCCGAGGAGCAGAAGGGCCTGGCCGCGGACATCGTCACCGCCCGTGCGGTGGCACCGCTGACCCGGCTCGCCGGGTGGGCGCTGCCGCTGCTGCGCAAGGATGGCAGCCTGCTCGCCCTGAAGGGGGAGCAGGCGGAGAGTGAACTGGAGTCGGCGCGTAAGGAATTGTCCGCGCTGCGCCCCTGCGCCGCCGATGTGATCCGGGTGGGGAGCGGTAAAGTCGACCCCGCTACCACGGTCGTTCGCGTCACGGTGACCTCCGAGACCGAGCGCCCGCACCCGTCGCGACGCGCCGCGGCCGGAAGGAAGAAGCGCGGACGGAAGAGGTGAACTCATTCGTGCCCGAGAACCATGGCGACGTCGATGTTTCCCGTGAAACGCCGAGCTGGTCGCCCCGAGACCTGCACCCCGACGGCCCTGTTTCACGTGAAACCGAGATCGGCACGGCCGACGATGTCTTCGATACGCCGATCGCCCGCGCCGCCCAGGCCGCGATGAGCGTGCGGGGGTATGGGGAGGACACCTGGCCCCGCCCCCGCTCCTGCCGCGTCATCGGCGTCGCCAACCAGAAGGGCGGCGTCGGCAAGACGACCACCACGGTCAACCTCGCCGCCTCGCTGGCCATGCACGGCCAGCGGGTGATGGTGGTCGACCTCGACCCCCAGGGGAACGCCTCCACCGCGCTGGGCATGGAACGGGAACAGGACTCCCGGTCCATCTACCACTGCCTGGTGGAGGACGCCGGCCTGCGCGACCTGGCCCGCCCGGTTCCGGACATCCCCAACCTGTGGTGCGTCCCCGCCACCATCGACCTGGCCGGCGCCGAGATCGAACTGGTCTCGCTGGTGGCCCGGGAGGCGCGGCTCAAGCGCGCCTTCGCCGCCTACGACAGCAGTGAGCTCGACTACATCCTCATCGACTGCCCGCCGTCGCTGGGGCTGCTCACCGTGAACGCCATGGTGGCCGCCGAGGAGGTGCTCATCCCGATCCAGTGCGAGTACTACGCGCTGGAGGGGCTGGGGCAGCTGCTGCGCAACGTCGACCTGGTCAAGTCGCACCTGAACCCCTCGCTGGAGATCTCCACCATCGTGCTGACGATGTACGACGGCCGCACCCGGCTGGCTTCACAGGTCGCCGACGAGGTCCGCCAGCACTTCGGGGATCTGGTACTCAAGACATTGGTGCCCCGCAGTGTCCGCGTCTCCGAAGCGCCCAGCTACGGGCAGTCCGTGATGACCTACGATCCGGGATCCACCGGCGCGGTCGCCTATATGGAGGCCGCCCGGGAGATCGCCTACCGGGCCGAGGCGGGCGCCGCAGTCCAGTGAGGCTTGAGGAAGGGAGACGTCGGTGAGCCAGCAGCGGCGGGGTCTTGGCAAGGGGCTGGGGGCGCTCATCCCGCAAGGGCCGGTTGCGGCCCCGGGGGAGTCCTCGGAGGGCGGTGGAGACGGCGCGGCGGACCGCGGTGCCGACCGCGGGGCCGTCGTCGACGGCGCGTACCTGGAGGAGATCCCCCTCTCCGCGGTGACCCCCAACCCGCGCCAGCCGCGGCAGCACTTCGACGAGGAGGCGCTGGACGAGCTCCGCGCCTCCATCGCCGAGGTGGGGCTGCTCCAGCCGATCGTGGTGCGGCGCGTCGGGCCGGACGACTACGAGCTGATCATGGGGGAGCGGCGGTGGCGCGCCAGCAAGGAGGTCGGGCTCGACCGCATCCCCGCAATCGTCCGGGAGACCGGCGACGATGAACTGCTGCGGGACGCGCTTCTGGAGAACCTGCACCGGCAGCAGCTCAACCCCCTGGAGGAGGCCGCCGCCTACCAGCAGCTCCTCGACGACTTCGGCACCACGCACGAGGAGCTGGCGCGGCGCATCGGGCGCTCCCGCCCGCACATCACCAACACCCTGCGCCTGCTCAACCTCTCCCCGGCGGTTCAGCGGCGGGTGGCCGCATCGGTGATCAGCGCCGGGCACGCTCGGGCGCTGCTCTCCGTGGAGGACTCGGCGGCCCAGGACCACCTCGCCCGCCGCATCGTCGAGGAGGGGTTGTCGGTCCGCGCGCTGGAGGAGCTGATCGCCCTCGGTGAGACCGAGGAGGAGAAGCCGAAGAAGCGGCGTGCGGCCGCCCGCGCGGCCGACCCGGAGATGGACGAGCTGGCGGGGCTGCTCTCCGACCGCTTCGACACCCGGGTGAAGGTCGACATGGGCAAGAACAAGGGCAAGATCGTGGTCGAATTCGCCACCAAGGAGGACCTGGAGCGGATCATCGCCGCGATGGCGCCCGAGGACGGCTAGCGGTACGGACGGGACGTCCGCGGGCATGCGGCCCGCGTCGCCGGGTGGTCCTGTCGCTCCGCCGACAGGACCGTCCATCGACTGGGCCGCCTATCGATTGGGCCGCAGGTCGACATGTCGCCTTCCAGGGCCCCGTGTCCGATGTTTCCCGTGAAACACCGGGCGCGAATGCGGCCGATTCCCTGCGATGCGGCCCACCCGCTCCCTAGACTCCTGACCGCCGGGGTGTCCACCCCGGCCGAGGCCCGGCCCTCCGCACGACGGAGGTCCGGGCCTCGACGTTCGAGTGGCGGGGATGGACGGGGCCATGGTGCGCAGGCGGAGGTTGGTGGCGGCCGGTGCCGGGGCGGCGGCGCTGGTACTGGGGGACCGGCTGCTGGGCGGCGGTCGGGGAACCGCCGCGGCGGCGAGGGTGCTCGCGGGCGAGAGCGACTTCCCCCGGACGGGTGTGGAGCGCCTGGCGGCGGCCGGCGCACCGGTCACACCCCACGGCGCCTTCGACCACGTCGCCGTGCTGCCCGCAGGGGGCACGGGGGAGGGGCGGGTGCGGTTCACCGGACCGGACGGCCCAGGCCCCTGGAGGCCGGTGCGGGTGGGCGGCCACGGGACCGACGGTGGGCAGGAGGGCGGTGCACTGCTGCAGGCGCCGCCCGGCGCCACCGGGTACGAGGTGGAGATGGAGGGGCAGGACGCCGTGGAGACGGCGGCCATCGACACGCGCAGCGGCAGGAGGCGACGGATGAGCGGAGCCGGACACGGGCTGCTGGAGACCGGCGGCGTCTCCGGGGCGCTCCCGCTTCCCTACGTCACCCGGGCCGGATGGGGCGCCGACGAGGGGTTGCGCGGCGACGTGGACGGCGGCTCCCATCCTGTCCAGGTGGTGACGGTGCACCACGCGGCGATGCCGGTGGCGGCGGACCCGCGCGAGACGATGCGGGCGATCTACTGGCTGCACACCGTGGAGAACGGGTGGGCCGACATCGGATACCACCTGCTGATCGACCCCGAGGGCACGGTGTACGAGGGGAGGGCGACCGGCGGCCCGCTGCCGGTGTTCTCCGATGTCCCCGTACCGGGATCGGCCCGGTGCGTCACCGGTGCCCACGCCGTCGGCCACAACGCGGGGAACATCGGAATCTGCCTGCTGGGCGACTACACCTCGGCCATGCCGAGCCGCGCGGCGCGGGACGCGCTGGTGCGGACGGTGCGCACCCTGTGCGCCCTCAGCGGGGTGGACCCGTCCTCCCGCGTCCGTTACGCCAATCCGGTCAGCGGCGCCTCCCGGGAGGTCCACGCGGTGGCGATGCACCGCGACTGGGGCGGGACCGCTTGTCCGGGAGACGCCTTCGCCGCGCGGTTCTGGGAGGTGCGCGACCGCCTGTCCGCACCGGTCGGTTGAGCGAGAAGTCGACAGGGCGTCACAGCGGTAGAGCGCCAGAGCGGTACGGCGCCAGAGCGGTACGGCGCCATGGCAGGAGAGCGGTCAGGCGACAGGGCGCCCGCCAGGACGCGCTCGCCGGGACGCGCCCCCGTCCGCGCAGAGGCCGGAGAGCGGCGACGGCGGGCGGCAGGCGCGCGGAGCAGGCGCCGGAACCGCCGGAGCCCTCCCTTCCCCCGGGAGGGGCGCGGGGCCGTGTTTCACGTGAAACGGCGCCCCCCGCAATGCCCGGCGCCGCCCGGTGCCGCCCAGCGCGGTCAAGTGCGGTCACGTGCAGCCCTGAGCGCCCCGTCGCTGACGCGCTTCCTCCACGCGCACGGGGCGCCGACCCCGCGACCGCTCGGGGCGCCTCCGCACCGCGTGACGGCGTGAGAACGGCGGAGGGCCCACGGGGACATCCCCGTGGGCCCTCCGCACCTTCCGCAGAGTGCCGGGCACCGCCCGGCGCGCCTCGATCGTCAGATGATGCCTTCGAGGTCCTTCAGCAGAGCGCGCTTGGGCTTGGCGCCCATGATCTGCTTGACGACCTCGCCGTCCTTGTACACGTTCATCGTGGGGATCTGCATGATCCCGTACTCACGCGTGGTGTTCGGCTGCTCGTCGATGTTGAGCTTGACGATGCTCAGCTTGTCGCCGTACTCCTTGGCGAGCTCCTCAAGGATCGGGGCGACCTGGCGGCAGGGGCCGCACCATTCGGCCCAGAAGTCGACCAGCACCGGCTTGTCGCTCTTGAGGACCTCCTCCTCGAAGGTCGCGTCGGTGACGTGCTTCAGGTCCGCCACGTCGTTCACTCCTCACAGATCGGCTGGGGACGTCGTTCGGCCGGAGGGCGCCGGAGCGCTCCGGTCAGTCGTTGAGGCTCTCCAGGTACTTCTCGGTGTCCATGGCGGCCGAGCACCCGGTGCCGGCCGCGGTGATCGCCTGCCGGTAGGTGTGGTCGACCACGTCGCCGCAGGCGAACACGCCCGGCAGACGGGTCCGGGTGGTGGGGGCCTCCACCGCCAGGTAGCCCTCGGAGTCGAGGTCGAGCTGGCCCTTGAAGAGCTCCACCCGCGGGTCGTGGCCGATGGCGACGAAGACGCCCTCCACGTCCAGGGTGCTCTCGTGGCCGGTGACGCGGTCGCGCAGGCGCACGCCGTTCACCTTGTCCTCGCCCAGGACCTCGGTGATCTCGCTGTTCCAGATGAAGCGGATCTTCTCGTTGTCGAAGGCGCGCTGCTGCATGATCTTGCTGGCGCGCAGCTCGTCGCGGCGGTGCACGATCGTCACCGACTTGGCGAAGCGGGTGAGGAAGGTGGCCTCCTCCATGGCGGTGTCGCCGCCGCCGACCACGACGATGTCCTTGTCGCGGAAGAAGAACCCGTCGCAGGTGGCGCACCAGGAGGTGCCGCGCCCGGAGAACTCCTTCTCCCCGGGGACGCCCAGCTCCCGGTAGCCGGACCCGGTGGCGATGATGACGCTCTTGGCCAGGTGGGTCTCATCGCCCACCTTGACCACCTTGGGGTCGGCGGCCAGGTCGACCTCGGTCACGTCGTCGGCGACGAGTTCGGCCCCGAAGCGCTCGGCCTGCTTGCGCATGTTGTCCATGAGGTCGGGCCCCATGATGCCGTCGGGGAATCCGGGGAAGTTGTCGACCTCGGTGGTGTTCATCAGCGCGCCGCCGGCGGTGATGGAGCCCTCGAAGACCAGGGGGTCGAGCGAGGCGCGCGCGGCGTAGATGGCCGCGGTGTATCCGGCAGGCCCGGTCCCGATGATGATTACGTTGCGGACGTCGCTCACGCTCGTCGGCCCTTCGTTCGCTCAGGGGAGGTCACTGCCGCCCGTGACCCTGCGGGTAGATCGTTCCTCTCAACACAGGGTAGGCGCCCCCCATTCCCGGAGGGGCCGGACCCGTCTGTGACCTGACACTGAGCAGGGGAAAGGGCCGGTTCGGGGTGCTCCGGGGAAGGCCGCGGGAACGTGCAGCGGCCCGTTCGTGGGACCCGGTGGCGGCGCACCGCCGCCACCGGGTCCGGTCGTCGTCCGGTCGTCAGGGGGCCGGAACGGAGGCCGAGTCCAGCACCGCGTCCTCCGGGGCGCCGCCGGCGCATTCCGGCGAGACCACGGACACCGTGTAGGAGCCGGAGGCGTCCTCGGTGTACAGCACCCACGCCGGCACGGCGGCGCCGCCGTCGGCCGTGTAGGTGGCCACGTCCACGAGCGGCGTGCGCTCACCGTCCCCGGTGAGCCCCTCGACGCACGTGGAGACCCCGGAGGGGTTCTCCGAGGGGCTGGGCAGGGCCGAGATCTCCGGCGCCTCCTCGTCGCTCTCAGCGCCTTGCGGCGGCAGCTCCGGAGCGGCCAGCGACAGCACGTCGCCCGCCTGGCCCTCCAGGCCCTCCGGCGTGTAGGCGGTCCCGCTCTCCACGAGCACCGGGGCGGGCTCCTTGACGGCGTGCGGCTGGTCGTTCTGCGCCTGGACGCCGCCCGAGCCGTCCGCACCCCCGTCCATCCCGCGCAGCAGCGCCGCGCCTCCGCCGATCACGAAGACGGCGGCCGCGGCCGCGGCGATGTAGGGCATCCAACGGGCGGCTCCGCGCCGGCGCATCGGGACCACCTCGGCCGCGCGCGAGCGCAGTTCCTCGGCGGCCTCGCCGTCGACGGCACCGCCCGGCCCGTCCGGGCCCACTTCCTGCCGGTCCTCCCGCTCGTCGCGGTCGTCCCCGTCCCCCTCGGCGGCTGATGGGGTGCCGCCGCCGGAGGCCTGGGCCTGCCGCTCCGCGCGTATCGCCTCGTCCAGGCGGGCCGAAACCGTATCGGGAAGTGGCGGGACCGGTTCCTCCGCCAATAGGCCGGAGACCTCGCCCAGTGCCTCCCGGATCTCGGCGCACTGGGAGCATCCGGCCACGTGAGTCCGGACGGAGTGCTCTTCCTCGTCGTCGAGTAGCCCTTCGAGCGACAACGCGAGAGTCTCCGCGTCCACATGAGACGTCACGGTCTCCCGTCACCTCCTCTCGGGGATGTGACGTCTCGGGGGCGTTCAGGGTTCCGCAGGTGCGCCAGATAGGGAAGAAGTCTCGCGCGGCCCCGGGCGCAGCGGCTCTTGACCGTGCCGGGGGCCACCTCGAGGATCCCGGCGGCCTCGTCGACGCGGTAGCCCATCATGTCCACGAGCACCAGCGCCAGCCGCTGCTCGGGCGGGATCTGCTCCAGGGCGGCGTGGACGTCCATCCGGGAGTCGCTGCGCCCGGCCGGGTCGGGCACGGAGGCGGTCGCCTTGGCGCGCTCGTTGGAGAGCACGTCGAGCGTGGCATCGTCGGTGGGCACCGCGGGGCGCACCATGCGGCGGCGCATCCGGTCGTGGCAGGCGTTCACCACGATCCGGTGCAGCCAGGTGCTCACCTGCGCCTCGCCGCGGAACCGGCCGGCGGCGCGGAAGGCGGACAGGAAGGCGTCCTGCAGCGCGTCGGCGGCCTCTTCGGGGTCGCCCAGCACGCGGATCGCGACAGCCCACATGCGCTCGCGGTGGCGGCGGACCAGTTCGTCGAACGCCTTCTCGTCACCGCGAGCGTGTCTGGACAACAGCTCCTTGTCGGGGAGCTCTTGGACTGCGTCCATCACCCTCGTCACGATTTCCCGTGCAGTTCTATCTCGTTGATGCTCCCCCGCCATCCACCGTCGACCTGGGGGATATCAGTGAACCATACGAGCACGTAGCGACCCTTGGCAGGGTCGTCGGGCTCGATGGTGGTGGGGCCGGAGGCGCCGGAGGCCTCGCCCACGGGCTGCAGGGCGTCGAGCGACTTCTCGTCGCCGACGCGCAGCTCCAGCCCGCTGCCGCCCGGGCCGACGTCGATGTCGGCGCTGTGCAGTTCGACCGGCCCGCCCATGTCGACGAGCACGCCGATGCCGGACTTGAGCCGGCCGAAGTCCTCGCCCTTGTAGGTGGAGGTGTTCCACGAGGTGGACGGGTCGCCGTCGATGGTGAACCCGGCCTTGTCGGCGTGGTCGGCGTCGCCGGTGTCGGTGATGATCTCGGCGCCCTCCGGCTTCAGGGCCGTGATCTGCGCCTCCTGGTCGGAGCCGCCGTCGTCGGAGCTGCTGCCGGTCTCGGTGCCCTCCGGGGTGTCCCCGGTGTTCATGGCGGAGCCGAAGTGCCAG
Source organism: Nocardiopsis endophytica (assembly GCF_027706725.1). Taxonomy (GTDB): domain Bacteria; phylum Actinomycetota; class Actinomycetes; order Streptosporangiales; family Streptosporangiaceae; genus Nocardiopsis_A; species Nocardiopsis_A endophytica. The sequence continues at coordinate 44,305 of NZ_JAQFWQ010000025.1, read as the reverse complement.
GCGCCGACGACGACGCCGACGAACACGATCAGCGCGGCGGCGCCCATCAGCACCCGGACCAGGGTGCGGTTGCCGCCGCCGGGCGGGCGGTCGTCGCCGTACTCGCGGGAGCGGCCCCCGCGGTCCCGTCCGCGGCCGCCGCCGGAGCGGTGGTCGGTGGAGGGCATCTGCCCGGTGTTGCGGGAGGTGCCGCGCTCGGGCGGGGGCGCCGCCGGGGCGGCGGCGGGGGAGACGGGGATGGGCACCAGGCGCGGCACGTCGGCCAGCGCCTCGGCCAGCTCCCGGGCGCTGCCCACCGGCCCCGGCCCGACCGGGGCCTGGAACGCCGAGCGCCCCACCAGCTCGTCGAAGCGCGGCGGGACGCCGTCGGCGACCAGGGCGGGGCGCCGCGGCACCCCGTCGACCAGCGGCGCCGGGGGCAGCTCCACCCGGCCGGGGCCGGGCCAGTGCCCGGTGAGGGCCGCGTACAGCAGGCGGCCCAGGCCCTGGGCGTCCTCGCGGGCCGGGTGCTCGGCGGCGATGCCGCGCAGTGCGGCGTCCACCCCGATGCCGGTGAGCTTGACCGCGCCGCCGACGCTCCAGATGAGCTTGTCGGGGGTGAGGTTGAGGTGGAACAGGCCGGTGGCGTTGGCCGTGGCCAGGGTCTCGGCGGCCTCGGCGACCAGGCCGGCGGCCCGCTCGGGCTGCAGCGGCCCCTGCTTGAGCAGGTCGGTGAGGGACTGGCCGACGACCCACTCCTCGACCACGTAGGGGGTGGTCCCCGTGTCGTCGGCGTCGAAGACCTGGGTGACACGGGAGTCGGCGATGCGGCTGGTGGCGCGGGCGGCGCGGACGGCGTCCCCGGTTCGCGGGAAGCCCTCCGTGAAGGTCCACACGGCGACGAGGCGGGCGAGCGTCTCGTCGGTGGCCTTCCAGAAGGAGGCGCCTTCGGTCTGGCTCACCAGTTCGTCAAGGCGGTAGCGGCCTGCGAGCCGCGCGCCCGGCTCGATCATGGAAGTGCTCATGCCGGGAGTGACGGACACGACGACCGGGGGGCCAGCGGGGCGGGCGCGAGGGGGCGCCGGGATGCCGTCAGCGCTGGGGCCGGCCATGTCGGCGGTCCCTGACCTCCCTTCGGGCAGCTCGGAGATTCACGGGTGGGGCGGAGGAGAACTGCTGTTCCATGCTAGGACGCCTGGGCGGTGTCCTCGGAGGACAAGTACATCGCACCTGCGACACTCGGTCCTCCTTCCTGCGACTACGCACCGTCATCCGGTCCGGGTGATCAGCGACGGAGTAGGCGGGTTCGTACCATACCGAAGAAAGTTGTGACTTCCGTCACCCCCAATCGAGGGGCGACCAGGATGAAGAGCAGGATGCCGACGAGGCCGCCGGCCAGGACGGCCAGCACGGCGGGCAGGTAGATGCCGGGAAGCAGCCCGAAGGAGAGGACCATCGCGATCCCGAAGACGGCGCTGGGCACCGAAGCGGCGTACAGCCGCACCAGTGTTCCCATGGTGCGCCGCCCGTCCAGGCCGTTCAGCCTGCGCGCCAGCATCCGCCACGCCAGCACCGAACCAACGATGTAGTACGACCCGTAGGCCAGGGGAAGCAGAACGACAATGAGATGCGGCGGGGCGGTGAACAGCAGGAGGATCGCCAGGGTCGCATGGGCCAGTTCCGCGGGGATCGCGATCAGCGACGGGGTGCGGGTGTCGCCCAGCGCGTAGAACACCCGCTGCTGGAGCTGGAACAGGGTGAACGGCACCAGCATCGCGGCGAACGCGGTGAGGATCATGCCGACGCTGCGGGCGTCGTCCACGGACATGCTGCCGCGCGCGTACAGCAGCACGCAGAAGGGGACGGCGAAGACCATCATGGCCACCGAGATCGGCACGATCAGCACCGAGGACAGCCGGAAGCCCAGGGAGAAGTCGCGCCGCACCAGGTCCTTGCGGCCGTCGGCGACGTGCCCGCTCATCCGCGGCAGCAGCGCGGTGATCACCGAGACGGCGATGATCGCGTAGGGCAGCTGGTAGATGAGCGAGGCGTACTGGTAGGCGGCGTACCCCGCGCCGGCCGCGGACTCCCCGGCCTCGGCCGCCCGCACCCCGGCCCGGGTGGCCACGTTGACGGTGACGAGCATCCCGGCCTGGACCACGCCGATGTAGAGCAGCATCCACCCGGCGGTGCGCACCGCCTCGCCCAGGCCCGACCCGCGCAGGTCCAGCCGGGGCCGCCAGCGGAACCCGGCCCGCCACAGCGTCCACACCAGCACCGCCATCTGCACGATCTGCGCGGCGGCGGTGCCGGCGCCCAGGATGGTCAGGTCGGACTGGGAGATGGTCTCGGGGCTGTTGTTCGGCCCGGCCACCCACAGGAACATCAGCCCGGCCGCGATGACCACCAGGTTGTGCAGGATCGGCGCCCACATCGGGGCGGCGAAGTGGTTGCGCGCGTTCAGCATCGAGCTGGCGATGCCGCTGGCGCCGATGAAGAAGATCTGCGCGAGCAGGAAGCGCGAGAGGTAGACGGCCACATCGTGCTGGGCGCCGTTGAAGTCGCCCGCGTACAGCCGGATCAGCCACTCGGCGGCGAGGATGGCCACCAGCGAGATGATGAACAGCGCCAGCAGCATGGCGGTGAACAGCCGCTGCTCGGTGGCCTGGCCGCCGTCGGCGTCGGTCTTGCGCCGCTTGACCAGGAACGGCACGAAGACGCTGGCGAGCAGCCCGCCGATGAGCAGGTCGTAGACGGCGAAGGGGACCGCGTTGGCCGTCTGGTAGGCGTCTCCGAGCAGCTGGGTGCCCAGGGCCGAGGCGAGCACCACGGTGCGCCCGAACCCGGTGAGGCGGGACACCACGGTGCCGACCGCCATGATCGCGCTGGAGCGCATCAGGTCGCCCGGGGCGGCGTGCGCCGCACCGCCGATCTCGTCGCCCTCCTCGCCGGCGCGGTCCGCGGTGCCCAGGTCGCCGATGGACGAGGGGTCGCGGTCGGTCGTCAGGCCGGGCTCGGGGGCGCCTTCGGGCTCCTCCCGTTCGAGGGTGTCGAGCACCTCTTCGGGCATGAGGAGCCGGCGGTGGTCGGGGTCCTCGCGGTTGGACTGGTGGTTGGCCACGGGGCTGCAATCTGGTCGGGGGAGGGGAGTACGTTGTCCGGCCGCGCCCGGAGGGGCACGGGGAGGCCCTTCGGCCCGATGGAGGGGAGGACCCGAGGATACGGGGCCGCCATGGGGCGCCGCGCCGCCGGGGGCGCCCCCGGCCGGACCCGGTCATCCGCGGGTCCGGCCCTCACGGCCCTCGTGGGCTTCGCCGTCTTCGCCGTGGTCAGGGTGTCCGGGATGTCCGGGGACGTCTCAGGACACTAGCGGCCCAGCTTGGAGCGCACCAGGCCGACCACGGACCGGAGCTCCTCGATCCGCAGCAGCCGCGCCGCCGCGAAGAACAGGCCCATGCCCAGCAGCGTGCCGACCAGGGGGGCGCCCAGGTTGGTCGCCAGGCCGTCGCCGAACTGCCGGGTGGACAGCCACAGCACGCCCAGGGCGGCCGCGACCGCCGGGACCGCGGCCAGGAACAGCCGCACCAGCGTGCCCAGGATGCGGCGGCCGTCGAGCCCGCCCAGGCGGGCGCTGAGCACGGCACCGGCGATGGTCAGGCCGGACAGGAAGGAGAGCATGAACCCGGCGGCGACGCCGACCACCACCAGGTTCGGCGGCAGCAGCAGGTACGCGCACACGGCCAGGGTCCCGTGCACCGCCACGTTGGCGATGCTGATCATCGCCGGGGTGCGGGTGTCGCTCATCGCGTAGAACACCCGCAGCATGAGCTGGAAGACGGTGAACGGCACCAGTCCCAGCGACATGACCGCCAGCACCACGCCGATGTTGTGCGCGTCGGCCGCCGAGGTGGAGCCGCGGGCGAACACCAGCACCGACAGCTGCACCGAGTACACCGCCATCGCCAGCGACAGCGGCACCAGCACCAGCGCCGACACCCGCAGGGTGCGCGAGAAGCCCTCGCGGACCTCGCTCCACAGGCCGTCGTGGGCCTGGGCGCTCATCCGCGGCAGCAGCACGGTGATCAGCGAGACCGCGATGATCGCGTAGGGCAGCTGGAAGAGCTGGTAGGCGTAGTTGTAGGCGGTGAGGCCGGCGCCGACGCCGTACCCCTCCTGCACGCTCTGGCTGCCCGCCCGGTTGGCGATGTTGGTGGTGATCAGGAAGCCGGCCTGGGTGGTGATGGTGTACAGGAACATCCACCCGGCGGTGCGCAGCGCCTCGCCCAGGCCCGACCCGCGCAGGTCCAGCCGCGGCCGCCAGCGGAACCCGGCCCGCCACAGCGAGACGACCAGCGCGACGGTCTGCGCCGCCATCCCGCAGGCGGTGCCCAGGCCCAGCAGGGTGAGCTCGCCCGAGGTGACGTTCTCCGGGGTGCGGCCGGGCAGCGCCACCCAGATGAAGGCGATCCCGACGGCGATGATCACCAGGTTGTTCAGGACCGGCGCCCACACCGGCGCGCCGAACCGGTCGCGGGTGTTGAGCATGGCGCTGATCAGGCCGCTCAGGCCGACGAAGAAGATCTGCGCGAGCAGGAAGCGCGCCAGGTAGACGGCGACGTCCATCTGCGCCCCGTCGAACCCGCCGGCGTACAGCTCCAGGATCCAGCGCGCGGAGGCGATGGCCGCGGCGGTGACCACCAGCAGCAGCACGACGGCGGCGGTGAACAGCCGGTCCTCGGTGGCCTTGCCGCCGTCGGCGTCGCTTTTGCGGCGCTTGACCAGGAAGGGGATGATCACGCTCGCCATCAGGCCCTGGATGAGCAGGTCGTTGATGATGAACGGGATCGTGTTGGCGGTGTTGTAGGCGTCGCCGAGGAGCTGGGTGCCCAGCGCCGCGGCCAGCACGATGGTGCGGCCGAACCCGGTGATGCGGGAGGCCATGGTGCCGACCGCCATGACGGCGCTGGAGCGTAGGCCCCCGCCGGAGGGGCCGGAGGAGCCCGAGGAGTCGGAGGGGGAGGAGCCGCCGGCGCCGTTCGAGCCGCTCCCGGAGCCGTCGCCGGACCCGGTGCCGTCGGGGCCCCCGGCCCCCACAGGAGGGCGTCCGGCGTCGTCGCGTCCCTCGGCGGTGTCCGTTGCCACCGGATCGGTTCCCTTCACTGGTCGCCCTTGCGCTCCGGCCCGCCGTCGGCGGGGGCGTCGTCCGAGGTTCCGGTGGTGGTCCGGGCGTCCTCGCCGTCGTCCTGCTCGTTCCCTTCGGCCGGCCCGTCCCGGCGCTCGCCGTGGCCGTCGTCCGCACCGTCCGCGTCGGCGGAGTCCTTCTCGGACACCCGCTCGTCCCGGGCGGCCCCGGTGTCGGCGGCCTCGTCACCGGTGGTGTCGTCGTCGGCGGCGTCACCGGCGGTGTCGTCGGCCTTCTCCACGGTCTCGGCGCCCGTGTCGGCCCCGCCGTCGGCGTCCGCGGCGCCGACCGCCCCGGGGCCGGTCTCGGAGCCCTCGGACACCTCGCCGTCACCGCCGTCCCCGCCGACGGCCGACGGGTCGTCCCCGAGGGCCGCGGCGCGCTTGCGCGCCCACTTGCGCAGCGCCCGCGGGGTGAGCGCGACGACCAGCACCAGCGCGCCGAGCCCGCTGATGATCATCGCCTGGTAGCCCAGCCCCGAGGCGTTGACCGGGGTGATGGTCTCCTCGGAGGCGATCGGCTCGCCCTGGGTGTTCTGCAGGCTCAGGTACAGCATCGTCCGGCCGTTGATGCGCGCCTCCAGCGGCACGTAGACCGTGGTCTTCTGACCGGGGCCGATCTCCATCTCGTCCTGGTAGTCGTCGATCTTCATCCGCTCGGGGTTCTCGGAGAACATCGACAGCTTGATCCGGACCGCCTCCTGATCGCCCTGCAGGTCGTTGGCGATGATGACGCCGATGGTGCCGGTCTTGCTCGCCAGCGTCACCGGCTCGGTCGGCACGATGCGCACGCTCGCCAGGCCGTTGCGCACCGACGCGCCGATCAGCCCGAGCGAGCGGGCGGCGCGCGACTCCTCCTCGCGCCAGGCGGCCGACTCGGCGCGCAGCACCGCGGGGCGGTACGGGTCGACGTCCTCCACCAGGATGCTGTTGAACAGGCGCACGGTGCCGCGGATGTCGTCGACCCGCTCCAGGTGCTCCTGGCCGAGGCGGGACTCGGCGGTGGTGTCGCCCCCGGCGGGGCCGCGCCGCTCGCTCTCGCCCTTGGGCGGCTCGACGTCGGACAGGTCGACCGTGCTCAGCCACGGCAGGTCCTCGGAGGCCTCCAGCACCCCCGAGGCGAACTCCTCGCCCGGGTTCCAGGTGGTGGGCGGCATCGCGACCACGGTGCGGTCGTCGCCGGTGTGCTCGCCGCCGATCATCGCGGTCTCGGCGATGAAGCGCTGCTGCGCCAGGGCGGCCTCCCCGGGGGCCCGGCTGGGCTGGCCCAGCGCCTCGGTCAGCCCGGGGTCGATGACGATGCCGGTGGCGTCGCCGCCGCCCGCCTCCATCGGGGCGGCGGCCGTGGCGGTGTGCTCGACCCACGGCTGGGGGGGCAGCGCGGTTTCGGACAGCAGGAAGGTCTCGGCCCCCTGGTCCGCGTAGTAGTCGAGAGTGGCCGTGTCGATCAGGCCGCCGGGGGGCAGGGCGTACGACGGGTCGGCCTCGCGGCCGAGGGTCCGCTGCACCGTGTCGCCGCCCAGCCGCACGGCGGCGTCGAGGTCGTCCTCCAGCCCCGCCTCCAGGAGGGAGGAGACGTCGGGGTTCGCGTACGGGGTGGCGATCAGGGGGGCGTCCTGGAGCGCGGCGGCGGTCCGGTCGAGCCAGACGCGGGCGCCGGGGTCGGCCTCGACGGTGCGCACGGGCAGGGTCTCGCCCTCGCCGGGCACGTCGGTGTCCTCCAGGACGTTGTAGGACCCGGCGGCCAGCCGCTCGATGTCGGCCAGCAGGCCGGGGTCGACGGCCCAGGTCACGGGCGTGCGGTCGGCCTCGTCGGCGTCGTCTCCGCCGTCACCGCCACTGCCGCCGCCACCGTTCCCGTCCTCGTCGTCGGCGCCGGCCGAGGCCGAGGGGGAGGCGTCCGGCGAGGAGGGCTCCGGGGAGGCGGTCTCCTCCTCCGCGGACTCCGGGTCCAGGCTCAGGCCGGGGTCCTGCGCCCCCGCCGTGAGCAGGCGGCCGAGCCGTCCTTCCGGGCCGACGCTGGCCGCCAGGTCGGTGCTGAGGAAGGTGTCGTCGTCGGTGCGGCGGGGGTAGTCCATGAGCGGCCACACCCACGCGATGTCGACGGGGGAGGGGGCGTCGTCGGAGCCCTCGTAGGCGATGAAGGTGCGCACCGTGGCCAGGGCGCCCTCGCCGCCGTCGACCGCCTCCACGGCCACGGGGTACACCCCGTACCCGTCCAGGTCCAGGTCGGCGGCGTCGGCCTCGATGGTGAACGCGGCCGTCTGGCCCGGTTCCAGGGGGCCGTCCACCGCGGCGTCGGGTCCGTAGGCGGGGGTGCGCTGGTCGGCCGGCCCCTCGGTGGCGGCGAAGTCGCCGAGGCTCGAGCGCTCCTGGAAGGGGTAGCCGGAGTAGCGCATGCGCACCGAGACGTCGCCCAGCGCGGCACCGGTGGTGTTGGTGACCTCGCCTTCGATCCGCACGGTGCTGTCGGGCCCGACCGCCTCGGGGCCGATCTCCTCGACGACGAGCGGGTCCCGCCCGTCCCGCTCGGAGGGGGCCGAGGGGGCCTGCGCAGGGTTGAACGCGGCCAGTGACGGGAAAAGGACCGCGGTCGTGGCCACGACCGCGCCCAGATGAGCAAATCGACGCACGCCAGAAGTTTCCAGTCGGGATTGACGGTGGCCAGCGGGGATGCCGCGCTTGGTGGACGCCGTGGCCCGTAAGCATGCGCCACCGCGTCGGGGGAAGCAGAGCGGTCGCGCTATCGGTCCAGACGATACCCCCTCAGGGGGGCCGTCCCGAAGTAACGCCCGGGCGCGTGCGCGCGGGATCCTCCGATTCGCACCACCCGGGCGGGCGACCTACCCTCTGTTGATGTGTCGAACACTGCGCTCCCTGGCCGGACAGGTCAGACCCCGCCCGCCGAGCCGACCGCCGACCGGCGGGAGGCCGTCGCCCGCCTGTTCTCCACGGTCGACGAGTCCGTGGCAGAGCTCGGCGAGCGGTTCGCCGCGGCCGGGTACGAACTGGCCCTGGTCGGCGGCCCGGTCCGGGACGCGCTGCTCGGCCGCGAGGTGCACGACCTGGACCTGACCACCGACGCGGTGCCCCAGCGCATCCTTGAGCTGGTCGACGGGTGGGCCGACGCGGTGTGGACCGTGGGCATCGACTTCGGCACGGTGGGGCTGCGCAGGAAGGGCGTGCAGCTGGAGGTCACCACCTACCGCAGCGAGTCCTACTCGCCCAAGTCGCGCAAGCCCGAGGTGGACTACGGCACCTCGCTCGACGAGGACCTGGTGCGGCGCGACTTCACGGTCAACGCGATGGCGGTGCGCCTGCCCTCCCGCGAGTTCGCCGACCCGTTCGGCGGCCTGGACGACCTGCGGGCCGGCCGCCTGCGCACGCCCGGCCTGCCGGAGGACTCCTTCAGCGACGACCCGCTGCGCATCATGCGGGGGGTGCGGTTCGCGGCCCAGCTCGGCTTCGAACTGGCGCCCGAGGTGCGCGAGGCGGCGTCGGCCATGGCCGACCGGCTCAAGATCGTCTCGGCCGAGCGGATCCGCGACGAGCTGACCAAGCTGATGGTCAGCCCGGCGCCGCGGCTGGGCGTGGAGCTCATGGTGGACCTGGGGATCGCCCCCTACGTGCTGCCGGAGGTCCCCAAGATGCGCCTGGAGATCGACGAGCACCACCGGCACAAGGACGTCTACGAGCACTCGCTGACCGTCCTGGACCAGGCGATCGACCTGGAGCGGAGCCGGGGGATGGAGCCGGACCTGGTGCTGCGGCTCGCGGCGCTGATGCACGACGTCGGCAAGCCCAAGACCCGCGCGTTCGAGTCCGGCGGCCGGGTGACCTTCCACCACCACGAGGTGGTCGGGGCGTCGATGAGCAAGAGCCGCCTGAGCGCGCTGCGCTTCCCCAAGGACGTGGTGAACGATGTCAGCACGCTGGTGGCGCTGCACCTGAGGTTCCACGGCTACGGCAAGGGGGAGTGGACCGACTCGGCGGTGCGGCGCTACGCCCGCGACGCCGGGCACCTGCTGGAGCGGCTGCACGTGCTGACGCGCGCCGACTGCACCACCCGCAACCGCCGCAAGGCGGCGGCGCTGGCGCGGGCCTACGACGACATCGAGCGGAGGATCGGCCGGCTCGCCGAAGAGGAGGAGCTGAACAGCATCCGCCCCGACCTCGACGGCAACGAGATCCAGCGGATCCTGGGCATCAAGCCGGGGCCGCTGGTGGGCAAGGCCTACCGGTACATGCTGGAGCTGCGCCTGGAGAACGGCCCCATGGAGAAGGAGGCCGCCGAGGCCGCCCTCCGGGATTGGGCGCGCGAACAGGGCATCGGCGAGGAGTCCTGAGCCCCGCCCCCTGAATCGCCGAGTGCATGAAGCCCCATGGGGATCCGTCCCCATGGGGCTTTGTCGTCTTCCGGTCTTCCCGACTTCTCTCCATGTCTCCATTCCGCCCCGGCGCGCGGCCTCAGCGCGCGGGGGAGCGGTGAAAACCCGTTGACGCGGTGGCACCGCGTCCCCGATCGTTGTCGCGGCCGGGTGGGACGCGCCGCGTTCCGCTTCGGGAGGTCCCCGTACGGCCGACGGAAGGAGAGTGCGTGCTGATTCGCGGGCGCTGATGCGCCGCCCCTGCTCGGGCGGCTCTGTGTCGAGTACGCCTTCGAGAGGGGAGCACGCACCATGACCCATGTATGTCCGCGTACCCGGGGGACCCGCGGGAAGAGCCGGAGCGCCGACTCCGGCATCGTCGTCACCGAAGCCGTAAAGCGCTATGTCGACCGGATCGTCCTGGACCGCGTGTCCTTCACGGTCCGTCCGGGCGAGCGCGTCGGCGTCATCGGGGAGAACGGCTCGGGCAAGTCCACACTGCTGCGGCTGCTGTCCGGCCGTGAGGAGGCCGACGCCGGAGCCGTGGAGGTCCGCGCCCGAGGCGGAGTCGGTTACCTGCCCCAACTCCTGGACCTGCCGCCGCAGGCGACGGTCGCCCAGGCGATCGACCACGCCCTCGCCGACATCCGCGCGCTGGAGCGGCGTATCCGTTCCGCCGAGCATGCGCTCACGGACGATGCGGACGCCATGCAGGAGTACGGTCGGCTCGTCGAGGAGTTCGAGGCGCGGGACGGGTACGGCGCCGACGCGCGCGTCGACACCGCTCTCGCCGCGCTGGGGCTTCCCGGCCTCGACCGGGGGCGGGCGCTCGGCACGCTCTCGGGCGGGCAGCGCTCGCGCCTGGCCCTGGCCGGGGTGCTCGCCGCCGACCCGGAGGTGCTGCTGCTGGACGAGCCCACCAACGACCTCGATGACGGCGCGGTGGCGTGGCTGGAGGAGCGGCTGCGGAGGCACAGGGGCACCGTCGTCGCGGTGACCCATGACCGGGAGTTCCTGGACCGCGTCACCACGGCGATTCTGGAGGTCGACCCCGATCTGCGCCGGGTTCGGCGGTACGGCGACGGGTACACCGGCTACCTGCGGGCCAAGGCGGTCGAAAGGGAGCGGTGGGCGCGCGAGTACGAGGAGTGGAAACAGGAGGTGGCGCGCCAGCGGTCACTGGTGGCGTCGAACGCCTTCCGGATGGACGCGATTCCCCGGAAGCAGGTCAAGGCGGCCTTCGGGCACGGGGCGTTCAAGCTCCGCTCGCGCGACCACGGTGCGGCGAGCCGCATCAAGATGGCGCAGGGGCGCTTGGAGCGGCTGACGGCCGATCCGGTGCCACCGCCGCCTGAGCCGCTGCATTTCGCGGTGCCGACGCTGCGTCCACAGCCTGTGGACAGCGATCCGGCCGTCCCTCTTGCGGTGGAGGCGGCCGACCTCACGGTCCACGGCCGCCTGCGGCTGGACGGGCTGCGCCTGTCCAAGGGGGGCCGCCTGCTGGTCACGGGGCCGAACGGGGCAGGGAAGACGACGCTGCTGCGGGTCCTCGCCGGGGAGCTGGCACCTGACGAGGGGCGGGTGCGCGTCCATGGGCGGGTCGGCCACCTGCGCCAGCAGGTCGGCGAGGGCGGTGCCTCCGTGTCCCTGTTGCGCGCCTTCGCCGACGGGCTGCCGGGTCACCCCGACGACCACGCGTCGGAGCTGCTGGCCCTGGGCCTGTTCCGGAAGGAGGACCTGCGCCGCCCGGTGGGGGTGCTGTCGGTGGGCCAGCGTCGGCGCCTGGAACTGGCACGACTGGTGACCAGGGCGAGCGACCTGCTCCTGTTGGACGAGCCCACGAACCACCTGTCGCCGCTTCTGGTGGAGGAGATGCAGAACGCACTGGCCGAGTACGAGGGGACCGTGGTGGTCACCACCCACGACCGCCGCCTGCGCGCGGCGTTCACGGGGCCGGAAGTCCACCTGAGCGCCGCGTAGGTCGGCTATGGCGTCAGAACACCTGCTGCAAGGAGTGGAAGGGCCACAGAAGCGCCGATGAGGGCGGCGGCGCCGACGACCCTGCGGACGACACGCGCCCTGTCCTTGACGGCATAGGCGAGGAGTTCTGAGCCCTACTCCCTGAATCGCCGAGTGCATGAAGCCCCGTGGGGATTCGTCCCCATGGGGCTTTGTCGTCTTCCGGTCTTCCCGACTTCTCTGTATCTCGGGAAAGGCGGGGTCATGGTGGTCCGTTCGAGTTCCGCGTTCTCGCGGTGCTGGTGGCGCGGGGGCGGATTGGGTGGTGAAACCGACACCTGATCTGCCTAGAAGCGTCGATTTCGCGACACTATGGCGTCAGAACACCTGCCGTCAGGAGGAGAAGGGCCGCAGAAGCGCCGATGAGGGCGGCGGCGCCGACGACCCTGCGGACGGCACGCGCCCAGTCCTTGACGGCATCGGCGATCCGGTGGCGCAGGAGCGGTCGGCGCATCTTGGCGCGGAAGCGATGGTCCCTGCTGGCAGCATCCTCACGGGCGTCACCTCTCCCTTCCAGATCTATCGGCTGCGCGACGGGTCGCAGGTGGCCACGTCAGAGCACACGAACGGGACTATCCTCGTGAACGAAGCCCCTGGTGTGCAGCGGTTGCAGGACCTCGCACGGACAGCCCTCGGCAGCGCTCTCCCAGCGGACGACACCCTTCGGAGATTGAAGGAGATCAGCGATGAATGAGTGGCACACGTCCAGCTACTCCCAGAACGGAGGACAGTGTGTCGAGGTCAGGGAGCATGCGCAGGGCGCGGACGTCCGGGACACCAGGCATAGAGCCGCCGGGCACCTCTCGTTCTCCCCGGATGAGTGGCGCGCCTTCCTTCATGACATCAAGCGCAACCGCTTCTAGGGAGTTCAGTGGTGAGTGAGTGGCACAAGAGCAGCTACAGCGCCAACGGCGCCAATTGCGTGGAAGTCCGGGAGCATGCGCAGGGCGCGGACGTCCGGGATACGAGACACAGGGCCGCCGGGCACCTCTCGTTCTCTCCGGGTGAGTGGCGTGCCTTCCTCCTTGACCTCAAGAGCGATCGCTTCTGAGGTCCAAGGACGGTCAGGCGACCTCGTGGGCCTTGTCCGTCTCTGTCGATGACCTGGACGAACGCAGAGTCCAGGCTCCGGCCATCGTCACGTATGCGGCGGCCATCACCAGGATCACCGGCACGCTCTCCCCGGACGGCGGAACCGCCACGGCCGCGAACCCCGCGGCTGCGACGAAGGCGGCGTTGAACAGCATGTCGTAGACCGAGAACACGCGCCCCCGGTAGGCATCGTCGACATGTCGCTGAACCAGCGTGTCGACCGTGACCTTCACCCCCTGGGACACCACCCCCAACCCGAAGGCGGCCACCGGGAACAGCGCCGGCGACAGGGGCAGGCCGAACACCAGTAGCACCACAGCCCCGAAGACCAACAACCCCGCGATCCACGTCGACGGCGCCATCCGCGCCGTCGCCCACGGTGTGGCCACCGCCCCGAGCAGGAACCCGACCGCCGACGCCGACAGCGCGACGCTGAACCCCGCCAGCCCCGCCACGCCCCCGGCCGTGAACGTGTTGTTGTACAGCAGCAGCGTCATCAGCGTGGAGATGCCGAACACGAACCGGTGCCCGGCGATGGTCGCCAGCCCGTCCCTGGCGGGAGGGCGCCCCCAGATGTGCCGGGCGCCGTCGACCAGTCCGGAGACCGTGCCGCGCAGCGCCGCCCGCACGCGCGTCGGCTCCTCCTCCAGGTCCGGCCCCAGCTCGCGGCGGCCCAGCGTGAGGGAGACCGCCCCGGCCGCCGCGAACATCACCCCGGCCGCCGCCAGCACCGCCGCCGTCCCTCCGGGGCCGTCCCCGGCGGGGATGCGCAGCCCCGCCCCGGCCGCCGCGCCCAGGAAGCTCGCCGCCGTCCCGCAGGTCGGCGTCACCGCGTTGGCCATCATCAGCCGGTCCCGGGCCACCACGTGCGGCAGCGCCGCCGACAGCCCCGCCAGGAAGAACCGGTTCACGCTGAGCAGGACCAGCGCCGCGAGCAGGAACGGCGCCCCGTCGGCGCCGACCGCCACCAGCGCCGCCGTCCCACCCCCGAGCGCCGCCTTGGCCAGGGCCGACACCAGCAGCACCTGGCGGCGCGACCAGCGGTCGATGAACACCCCGGCGAACGGCCCGACCACCGAGAACGGCAGGAGCAGCACGGCGAACGCCGCCGCGACCTCGGCGGCGGTGGTGTGCTGCTCGGGGTTGAAGAACACGTACCCGGCCAGCCCGGCCTGGTACATCCCGTCGGCGAACTGCGAGACGACGCGGGTCGCGAAGAGGCGGCGGAAGCGGTCCCCGCGCAGCACGGTCCGCAGATCACCGAAGAAGGACATCCGCCAAGAGTACGGCGCGCGGGGGCGGTGGAACGGCGAAGGGGCCGCCCGGCAGGGCGGCCCCTTGGTCTGTGCGATGGCGCCGTATCGACGCGTCGGCATGTCGATACGGCGCCACATCGGCGAGGCGATCAGGGGACTCGGCGCCATGGCGACGGGACGCCGTATCGACGCATGGCCCGGCCGCGCACTCGATGATCTCGGGGAAAGCGCCCCTAAAACCGCGCCGGTAGCGTCGTTTCTCCCGAGATCAACGGGAAGGTGCTAGCGCTCCACCTCGCCCGCGATGAAGCGCTCGACGCGGTCGTGCGCCTCGCTGTCGGAGTACTGCTCCGGCGGGGACTTCATGAAGTAGGAGGAGGCCGACAGGATCGGCCCGCCGATGCCCCGGTCCTTGGCGATCTTGGCGGCGCGGATCGCGTCGATGATGATCCCGGCGGAGTTGGGGGAGTCCCACACCTCCAGCTTGTACTCCAGGTTCAGCGGCACGTCGCCGAACGCGCGCCCCTCCAGCCGGATGTAGGCCATCTTGCGGTCGTCCAGCCACGGCACGTGGTCCGACGGGCCGATGTGCACCGCGCCCGCGTTCAGCTCGTGCGGGATCTGCGAGGTGACCGACTGGGTCTTGGAGGTCTTCTTGGACTCCAGGCGCTCGCGCTCGAGCATGTTCTTGAAGTCCATGTTGCCGCCGAAGTTGAGCTGGTATGTCCGGTCGACGACGACGCCGCGGTCCTCGAACAGCTTGGACATCACGCGGTGCGTGATGGTGGCGCCCACCTGGGACTTGATGTCGTCGCCGACGATCGGCACGCCCGCGGCCTCGAACCTGGCCGCCCACTCCGGGTCGGAGGCGATGAACACCGGCAGCGCGTTGACGAACGCGACCCCCGCGTCCAGCGCGCACTGGGCGTAGAACCGGTCGGCCTCCTCCGAGCCCACCGGCAGGTAGCTCACCAGCACGTCGGCCTTGGCGGCCTTGAGCGCGGCGACCACGTCGACGGCGTCGTCGGTGGACTCCTCGATGGTCTCCCGGTAGTAGCGGCCCAGGCCGTCGAACGTCGGCCCGCGCTGCACGGTCACACCGGTCGGCGGCACGTCGCAGATCTTGATGGTGTTGTTCTCGCTGGCCGAGATGGCGTCCGACAGGTCGTGGCCCACCTTCTTGGCGTCCACGTCGAAGGCCGCGACGAACTCCACGTCCCGCACGTGGTACGGCCCGAACTCGACGTGCATGAGGCCGGGGACCCGGGTCTGCGGGTCGGCGTCCCGGTAGTAGTGGACGCCTTGGACGAGCGACGCCGCACAGTTGCCGACGCCCACGACGGCTACGCGTACCGAACCCATTGGTCCTTGCTCCTTCTGATCCGTTGACGTGGAATGCGCGGCGCCCTCAGGACGCCCCGCGGTGCGGCCCTGGGCCGCCTCACCGCCGGCGCCCGCCCGGGGGCGCGGTGCCCCGGGGCGGGGCGGGGGCACCGGTGCCGCCACCGGCGCCCCCGTCCCGCCCGGCGCACCACCGCTCCCGTTCGATCAGGCCGTCGAGCCAGTCCACCTCGCGCTGGACGGTCTCGGCGCGGTGCCGGTGCAGTTCGTAGGTGTAGGGGTCGCCCCCCTCGGACAGGCCCGCCATCCGGTCGTGCAGCCCCTGCAGCCGCTGCAGCATCCGGTCCCGGCGCCCGCCGAGGATGCGCAGGCGGACGTCGGAGCCGAGGCGGCCGAAGAGGGTGAAGCGCACGCCGAAGCAGTCGTCGTCGTTCTCCGCCGGGGCGCTCGCGGAGAGCAGGCCGTCCAGGGCGGCCCGGCCCTGGTCGGTGAGGCGGTAGACGATGCGCGACCGCTTGCCCCGCGCGGCCTGCTGCGGCTCGGCGGCGGCCACGAGGCCGTGCTCCAGCAGCTCCTTCAGGCAGGGGTAGAGCGACCCGTAGGAGAACGCCCGGAAGGCGCCCAGGTCCCGGTTGAGACGCTTGCGCAGCTCGTAGCCGTGCATGGGGGCCTCGGACAGGTGGCCGAGGACGGCGAGGTCGAGGACCCGCGCCCTGCGCGTGCTCACCGCCGCACCTCCTTCGACCGGTTCCCGGCGCCGTCTCCCGCGCGGCCGCTCCGCCGCGCATTGACGACAGCTTCGGCGGCGGCCGTTCTGTTCCCGGCGCCCCCCGCCGGGTGTGGAACGTGAACATACACGTGCTTTATGCGCGTATGACTATATCCAGTCGATATAGGTCCCTCGGTGCTCGGTGGGCGATACGGGGTCTACCCGCCGAGGTGACGTAGTATTTCCGCGACCGTTTCTCAACCTGAACGAGATGTCGGCCCCATGTGAGGCGTCCCCCGCCGACAGTGAGCGCCGCGCGGCGGAGACAGGCCCCCTCCTCCTGGCTCCCGCGGGCGAGTGAGGATGCTTGTGAACAAGGGACGCCAGGAGGCGCGGGGCGCGGCCCGGGGGCACCGGATCCCCACGTGGCGCCGTGTCCTGCACTGGGTGCTGATGACGCTCTCCGCCCTCGTCGTCGCGGGGGCCGCGGCCTTCACGGTCGCCTACGCGCTCACGCCCGAACCGTCGAAGCTGCAGCCCCAGGGCGACGCCGCCGTCTCCGCCTCAGAGATCCACTACGCCGACGGGTCCAAGGCGACGAGCACCGGCGCCGTCAACCGCACCAAGGTGACCAGGGACCAGATCCCCGACACCGTCATCAACGGCGTCCTGGGCGCCGAACAGCGCAACTTCTACAAGACGCCGGGCGTCTCCATCTCCGGGACCACACGCGCCGTCCTCAGCGGCGGCGAGTCGGGCGGCGGGTCGACCATCACCCAGCAGATGGCCCGCAACTACTACGACGGCCTCTCCCAGGAGCGCACCTACACGCGCAAGATCAAGGAGATCTTCATCTCCTTGAAGGTCGCCCGGCGCATGAGCCCGGACGAGATCATCACCCAGTACCTGAACACCGTGTACTTCGGCCGCAACGCCTACGGCGTCGAGGCCGCCGCGCAGGCCTACTTCGGCAAGGACGTTCAGGACCTCGACCAGGCCGAGGGCGCCTTCATCGGTGCGCTCATCCAGCGCCCCAGCGACTTCACCGACCCCGAGCCCGGGTCGCAGGCCGAGAAGGACCTCCACGAGCGCTGGCAGTACGCGGTCGACGGCGCCGTGAAGGCGCACCAGGTCGATCCCGAGCACGGCATCACCCAGGAGGAGGCCGACTCCCTGGAGTTCCCCGAGACGATCCCCTGGGAACCGGGCGCCTCGTCCTCCGACCCCTCCGAGGGGTACATCCGCGACGCCGTGGTGAAGGAGCTCCAAGACCGGTACGACCTGACCGACCAGCAGATCGCCACCGGCGGCTACGAGGTCCAGACCTCCCTGGACAAGGACCTCATGAAGGCCGCGGGGGACGCCTTCACCGAGACCCTGGGCGAGGTGCCCGAGGGGACCGTCGAAGGGCTCGCCGCGGTGGAGCCGGAGACCGGCGAGATCAAGGCCTTCCACGGCGGAAGCGACCCGGTCAACGAAACCGACAACTCGCTCGTGCAGCGCGCGCAGGCCGGATCGGCGTTCAAGCCCTACGCGCTGGCGGCCGGGCTGGAGGACGGCAAGAGCCTCAACAGCGTCTACGACGGCAGCTCGCCCCAGTCCTTCCCCGGGCTGACGGCACCGGTGCGCAACGACTCCGGCAGGAGCTACGGCCCCGTCAGCCTGCTGGAGGCGACGGAGAACTCGGTCAACACCGCCTACGTGGGGCTGACGGTCGACATCGGCGCGCAGAAGGTGCAGGACGCCGCCAAGGCGGCGGGGATCCCCGAGCAGCAGTTCGAGACCGCCGGCCTCGGCCCGAACATCGCGCTGGGCACCTACCAGGTGACCGCGCTCGACCAGGCGTCCGGGTTCGCGACCTTCGCCAACGAAGGCGTGCACATGCCCCGCCACATGGTCACCGGGGTGAAGGGCGGTGACGGCGAGCTCACCCCCACGGACGCCGCGCAGTTGGAGACCGGGACGCGCGCCTTCGGCGAGGGCGTCGCCGCCGACGCCACCTACGCCATGGAGCAGGTCGTGGACGGCGGGACCGGATCGTCGGCGGCGCTGTCCGACGGCCGCCCGGCGGCGGGCAAGACCGGCACCACCGACAGCGCCAAGGCGACCTGGTTCGTGGGCTACACGCCGCAGCTCTCGGTGGCGGTCGGGCTCAGCAGGGCCGACGGGCAGCCGTTGCAGCTGCCCGGCGTCGGCGCGGTCTACGGCGGCACCACCTCCGCGCTGGTCTGGAAGGACTTCATGGAGACGGCGATGCAGGGGCAGCCGGTACGGGAGTTCCCCGAGCCGGTGTGGGGCGGCGGGGGCGGCCAGGACACCCCCGTCCAGCCGCAGGAGCCCCAGCGGACCCAGCAGGACACGCCGACCCGCGAGCCGCAGGACACCCCGCAGGACACGCCGACCGACGAGCCGACCTCCGACGGCGGTGGCGGCGACGGGGACGACGGCGGCGGCACGGAGTCGCCCGACACCGGGGACGGCGGCGACGGGGGGACCGGAGGCGGCGACGGCGGGACGGACGGCGGCACCGGCGGCGACGGGGGCGACTCGGGGACCGGCGGTGGCGACGGCGGTACCGGCGGTGACGGCGGGTCCGACGGCGGCGCGGAGGGCGGCGGCGGAGGGGGCGCCTCGCTCCTCGACTCGGGGGCGTGACGCCCCGGCCGGACGCGCCTGTTGTCTGGATCACTTTCGCAAAGCGCGGGCACCGCCCGCGCTTTGCCTTTTCTTTACCGCGATTACCCTGCGCAGACGGGAGGAGTCGGGCTCTTCGTGTGCGGGTCCCTCCCCCGGCGGGCGGCCACCGAGTACGCTGCGTGCCGAGCCCCCGAGTTGTCCGTACCGTGACCCGCTCCGGGGCGTCGCAGGGTAACCTCGCGGCTCGGGTTGTGCTATATGGCGCCGTGCCCTTAGCGTGGCGCCTGCTTTACCCGGGGGCGGCGCGGACGCACGCGAACGCGGGGCGCGCCCGCGGCCCGAGACCGTCTCCAGTGAGGTCCAGCGACAGGAGGAAGCCGAGGACCACGTATTCCGGTCGACCGGAAAACCCCGCCCCAGGGCGGCGCGTCCCCTATACGGGCGCAGCCCCTCGGGCGCGACCGGCCGGAACCGTATCCCCCATGGGGCCGCCGAGCCCCGCTCCTACCCGAGTCGTCAGGCCGTACGGCCGTAGATCAGCAATCGAGGACGCGTGAGTACCGAAAGACGACGTAACGCCGGCGGCGGCCGCCGGCGGGCCTCGGGCCCGTCGGGCGACGCGCCGCGCGGAAGCGGCGGCAGGCGCCGGGCCGCCGGCCCGGCCGCGGACGAACGCGCCGTCGGGCGCCGCCGGGACGACGGCGGCGACAGCGGCTTCTGGGACGACGAGCGGCCGCGCCGCCGCTCCGAGGGCGCGCGCTCGGAGGGGCCGCGCTCCGGCGGCCGGCGCCGGCCGCAGCAGGACGACCGCGGACGCTCCCACGGGGCCCGCTCCGGGGGCGCCCGCCGCTCGGGCGGGGGCGGGGGAGGCGGACGCCGCCGCCCGCCGTCCCGCGACGAGCACGACGACCGCGGGCCCATCCGCCGCTTCTGGTCCAAGGCCTGGAAGCCGCTGCTGATCACCACCGGTGTGCTCTTCATCGGCGGGGTCGCCGCGTTCTTCATCGCGCTCGCCCTCGCCCCCGACCCGGGCGAGATGAAGGCCCAGGCCGAGGCCACGCAGAAGGCCACGGTCATCTCCTACGCGGGCAAGGACGGCGAGGCCGGCGACGAGATCGTCACCACCGGCGACATCAACCGCCAGCCGGTGTCCTACGACGAGATCCCCGACACCGTCATCAACGGGGTCCTCGGCACCGAGCAGCGCACCTTCCCCAGCGACGGCGGCATCTCCATCACCGGCACCATGCGCGCCGTGCTCAGCGGCGGCGGCGCCGGCGGCGGGTCGACCATCACCCAGCAGATGGCCCGCAACTACTACGACACCCTCACGCGCGACCAGACCATCGCGCGCAAGGCCAAGGAGATCCTGATCTCCATCAAGCTGGGCCAGAAGCTCGAGAAGGAACAGATCATCGAGCAGTACCTGAACACCATCTACTTCGGCCGCGGGGCCTACGGGGTGCAGGCCGCCTCGCAGGCCTACTTCGGCAAGGACGTTCAGGACCTCGACCAGGCCGAGGGCGCCTTCATCGGCGCGATCATCCAGCAGCCGGGCAACTTCGAGAACTTCGAGGCCGACCCCAAGATCGAGGAGATCCTCAAGGAGCGCTGGGAGAACGACTCGGTCCACGGCATGGTCCTGATGAACCAGGACTACCCCGACTACGGCATCACCCAGGCCGAGGCCGACAAGCTGGAGTTCCCCGAGACGATCCCGTACTCGCCTGGCGAGGACCTGACCGAGGGGCACAAGGGCTACGTCCGCGACGCGGTCATGAAGGAACTCGAGGACCGCTACAACCTGAACGCCCAGCAGATCGCCACCGGCGGGCTCCGGGTCACCACCTCCCTCGACGCCAAGATGATGAACAAGGCCGACAAGGTCTTCGGCGAGGTCCTTCCCGAGGGGATGCCGGAGGACACCAACTACGCCCTGACCTCCATCGACCCCGCCACCGGCGAGATCAAGGCCTTCCGCGGCGGAACGGACTTCACCCAGGACGCCAACAACTCCCTGAGCGAACGCGCCCAGGCGGGTTCGGCGTTCAAGCCCTACGTGCTGGCCACCGGGCTCACCCAGGGCATCAGCCTGGAGAGCGAGTTCGACGGCTCCTCCCCGCAGAAGTTCGAGGGGATCGAAGGCGAGATCCAGAACGACAGCAACCGGGACTGGGGCGTCGTCGACCTGACGGAGTCCACCAAGCACTCGGTGAACACCTCCTTCGTCCAGCTCGCCATCGACGTGACGCCCCCGGCCGTCGTGGAGACCGCCAAGGCGGCGGGCATCGCCGAGCAGCAGTTCGAGACCGCCGACATGGGCCCGAACATCGCGCTGGGCACCTACCAGGTGACCGCGAAGGACCAGGCCACCGGGTACGCCACCTTCGCCAACGGCGGCGTGCACATTCCGGCGCACATGGTCACCAAGGTGGAGAAGCCCAACCCCGAGGGCGAGTACGAGGAGATCCAGCCCAACGACGCCGACCAGCTGGAGAAGGGCGAGCGCGCCTTCAGCGCGGACGTGGCGGCCGACGCCACCTACGCCATGCAGCAGGTCGTCTCGCCCGACGGCGGCGGCAAGAACGCCATGCTCGACGACGGCCGCCCCGTGGCGGGCAAGACCGGTACCTCCAACCAGGCCAAGTCGGCCTGGTTCGCGGGGTACACCCCGCAGCTGGCCACGGCGGTCGGACTCTTCCGCGACAGCGGCGAGCAGATCGAGATCCCGGGCGAGGCCGACGTATACGGTGGTACGACCTCGGCCAAGGTCTGGAAGGAGTTCATGGAGACGGCGATGGAGGGCAAGCCGGTGAAGCAGTTCCCCGAGCCCGCCCACGTCGGCACCAAGCAGGACTCCCTCCCGGCCACCCCGACGCCGACCCAGCAGCCGACCCAGCAGCCCACCGAGCAGCCCACCGAGCAGCCCACGGGACGGCCCACCGAGCAGCCCACGGGTCAGCCGTCGGGCCCGCCGACGCCTCCGGGCGACGGGGAGTGCCCGGACTGGTGGCCCAACTGCAACGGCGGGGGTCCGGGCGGCGACGAACCGACCGAGACGCCCGACCCCGACAACCCCGGCGGTGACGACGGGAACAACGGCGGCGGCAACGACGACGGCGGGATCTTCGGCCGGAGAGACGACTAGCCGACAGGAGTGATGTGACCTCCACGTCCGGAGGCGCCGGACACCCGAGTGCCGGCGGCGGTCAGGCGACCGCCGCCGGCACTCGGCGTATTCCGGCCGGAGAAGCAGAACAGGCGGACGGCACGGCTGCGCGGGGCGCAACCGGGGACGCCGTCCCGTGGGCGGCGCTCGCGGGGCTCGGTGCCCTCGGAGCGGTCCTCGGCTACCTCGCCAAGTACCCGTGCAGGTTCGGGGGCGCGTGGCTGGACGGGGGGCAGTACGCCGCCGCCTGCTACAGCGACGTCTTCCCCCTCTACTACCGGGACGGGCTCGACCAGGGGCTCGTGCCCTACATCGACAAGCCCGTGGAGTACCCCGTGCTCACGGGCGGGCTGATGCACCTCGTCGCGCGCGCGGTGTCCGGGCTGCCCGACACCATCACGCGCGCGCTGGCCTACTTCGACGTGACCGCCCTGGTCATGGGGGTGTGCCTGACCGCCACCGTCCTGGCGACGGGGTGGCTCGCAGGGCGCGGGGGCGTGCACCCGCCCGAAGGCGCCGCCTTCGACCGGGGCCGGGCCCTGCTCGCCGGGGGCGCCACCGCGCTCGTCCCCGCGGGGGTGCTCACCGCCTACATCAACTGGGACCACCTGGCCGTCGCCCTGTTCACGGTCGGGCTGGCCCTCTACGCGCGCGGGGGCCGCTGGCAGTGGGGCGGGGGAGCCCTCATCGGGCTGGCGGTGGCCGCCAAGTTCTACCCGTTCCTGGTCTTCGGGCCGATCCTCGTCCTCGTCCTGCGCCGCCTCCTCGGGCGCGGCGGGCTCGCCGCCGGGGACCTCCTGCGCCCCCTGGGCGGGGCCGCCGCCGCGTGGGCGGCCGTCAACGCCCCGGTGGCCCTGGCCGCCCCCGAGGGGTGGGCGACCTTCTTCGCCTTCAGCCGGGAGCGCGGCACCGACTGGGGATCGGTCTACTACGTCCTGGGCGGCCACGGCCTCGTCGACAGCGCCGACCACGACCTGGTGAACACCTTCGGCACCGTGGGCCTGGCCGCGGCCTGCGCACTGATCGCCGTCCTCGGCGTCGCGGCCCGCCGCCCGCCCCGCCTGGAGCAGCTCCTGCTGCTGACCGTGGCCGCCTTCCTGATCACCAACAAGGTGTGGTCGCCCCAGTTCGTCCTCTGGCTCATCCCGCTCGCGGTGCTCGCCTGGCCGCGCAACCTGGGCACCTGGCCGCCGGTCGCGGCGTTCGCGCTGTGGCAGGCGGCGGAGGTCGGCTACTTCTTCGGGATCTGGCAGCACCTGCTGCACACGACGGCCGCGGCCCAGGGCGTCGAGGCCGGGCTGGCCTTCGGGGGGTACGCGCTGCTGTCCCTGGGCCGCCTGACCACCCTGGCGGTGCTGTGCGGGGTGACCGTGGCCGACATCACGGCGGCGGGGCGCCGGGCCGCGGACCCCGCCTCCGGAGCCGCCGCCGGACCCGGTATCGGAACCGGTGCCGAATCCGGGGGCGGTCCGGGGCGAGGGCCCTGGACAGCACCCGGCGAAGGCGGCGAATCGGCCCCTTGACGGCTGGTAATCTTGGCGTTCGTCTGGCTCAACAGCCCTCCTGCCATGGAGAGACCATGGCCGCGACAGTCCAGAGGAGGTACGACGGCAATGCGTCGTTACGAAGTGATGGTCATCCTCGACCCGAACCTCGATGAGCGCACGGTCGCCCCGTCGCTCGACAAGTTCCTCGCGGTGGTCCGCAACGACGGCGGCTCCGTGGAGAAGGTCGACGTCTGGGGCAAGCGCCGCCTCTCCTACGACATCGAGAAGAACACCGACGGCATCTACGCGGTGATCGACCTGTCGGCCGAGCCCGCCACGGTCAAGGAGCTGGACCGCCAGCTCAACCTGACCGAGTCCGTCCTGCGCACCAAGGTCCTCCGCCCCGAGGTCCACTAGGTCCGCGCGCCCGCGTCGGCGCCCCGCACGCCTGATCCGAACCGATAGGAATCCGGAGCCTTCCATGGCAGGCGAGACCCAGATCACGCTCGTCGGCAACCTCGTCGACGACCCTGAGCTGCGATTCACCCCCAGCGGGGCCGCGGTCGCGAACTTCCGCGTCGCCTCCACACCGCGCGTCTTCGACCGCCAGAGCGGCGAGTGGAAGGACGGCGAGGCCATGTTCCTCAGCTGCGCGGTGTGGCGCCAGTACGCGGAGAACGTGGCCGAGAGCCTCCAGCGCGGTATGCGCGTCATCGTCCAGGGGCGCTTGAAGCAGCGCTCCTACGAGACCAAGGAGGGCGAGAAGCGCACCGTCTTCGAGATCGACGTCGAGGAGGTCGGGCCCACGCTGCGCTACGCCACCGCCAAGGTGGCCCGCGCGCAGCGCCAGGGCGGCGGCCAGGGCGGCGGTTTCGGCGGCGGCGGTGGCGGGGGCTTCGGCGGCCAGCAGGGCGGCGGATACGGCAACCAGGGGGGCGGCTTCGGTGGCCCCCAGGGCGGCCGCTCCGGCCCTCCGGCCGACGACCCCTGGGCGACCAACGGCGGTGGCGGCGGCTTCGGCGGCGGCGGGTTCTCCGACGAGCCCCCGTTCTAGCCCGGCCCCGCGACGGCCACCCCAGTCCGAACAGACCATCCCCGGACGAATCCGGGGCTCTTGACAAAGGAGCACCACGATGGCGAAGCCGGCAGCACGCAAGCCCAAGAAGAAGGTTTGCCTCTTCTGCCAGGAGAAGGCGTCCTACATCGACTACAAGGACACCACTCTGCTGCGCAAGTTCATCTCCGACCGCGGCAAGATCCGTGCCCGCCGCGTCACCGGCAACTGCACGCAGCACCAGCGCGACGTCGCGACGGCGATCAAGAACGCCCGCGAGATGGCGCTGCTGCCCTACACCAGCACCGCTCGCTAAACGGGGAATTCCGAGGGAGGTTTTAGTCGTGAAGCTGATTCTGACCCACGAGGTCGACGGTCTCGGTGCCCCCGGCGACGTCGTCGAGGTGAAGGACGGCTACGGCCGCAACTACCTGCTTCCGCGCGGGGTCGCCATCCGGTGGACCCGCGGCGGCCAGAAGCAGATCGACTCGATCCGCCGCGCCCGCCAGGCCCGCGACATCCGCACCCTGGAGGAGGCCGAGCAGATCGCCGAGCGGCTGCGCTCGCTCCGTGTGGAGCTGGGCCGGCGCGCCGGCGACGGCGGCCGCCTGTTCGGGTCGGTCAACGCCGCGGACGTCGCCGAGGCGGTCACGGCCGCCGGCGGCCCGCAGGTCGACAAGCGCCGTATCGAGATCCGCAACCCGATCAAGTCGGTCGGTGAGCACAAGGTGCGTATCCGCCTGCACCCCGAGGTGTCGGCCACCATCGCGCTGGAGGTCGTCGGCGACTAGTCCGCCGCGCCCGTGAGGCCCCGCCCCCGCACCGCGGGCGCGGGGCCTTCGTTCGGACACGCCGCATTGCCCATAGTGATTCTTTGATCACTATTTGTAACTTATCGTGGCCTGTGGGCACGTCGCCCCACAGGAAGGATGAGGCCGACATGGGCAGTCACGAGCAGGAGTCCCCGCACCCGATGGGCCTGACCCGGCGCGGGGCGGTCCGGGCCGGAGCGCTGGCCGCCGGAGCGGTGCTGCTCGGCGGCGCGGCGGACCTGGCGGCCCCGGCGCCCGCGCTGGCCGTCGCCGCCCCCAAGGTCTACACCCGCTCCGACTGGGGAGCGCGGAAGGCGAGGCGCGCCGCGACGGTCACCGGGGCGCCCGACCACATCGTCGTCCACCACACCGCCACGGCGAACAGCACCGACTACTCCAAGAGCCACGCGGCGGCGCTCTCCCGGGCCATACAGCGCCACCACATGGACTCCAACGGCTGGGACGACACCGGGCAGCAGTTCACCATCTCGCGCGGCGGCCACATCATGGAGGGCCGCAACCGCAGCCTGGCGGCCGTGCGCGACGGGCGGCACGCCGTCGGCGCCCACACCGCGAACCACAACTCGCACACCGTGGGCATCGAGAACGAGGGGCTGTACACCTCGGCCACGCCCACCAGGGCGCTCATGGCGGCGCTCGCCGACACCTGTGCGTGGCTGTGCCTGGTGTACGGGCTGGACCCGGCCAAGAGCATCGTCGGACACCGCGACTACAACGCCACGAGCTGTCCGGGCGACCGGCTGTACGGGATGCTCCCCGACCTGCGCAGGGACGTCGCCTCGCGGATGCGCACCGCTCAGCAGCGGCTGGAGCTGCTCAGTCTTGCCGAACTGCCCGAGGAGCACCTGCCGACCTACCCGGCGGTGCCGACGGGGGAGCGGGCGGCGCCCTACTACCACGGTCCGGCGCTCGGCGAGCGCGACGCGGTGCGGGCGGCGGACGCCGACGCCGACACCGACGCCGACGGCCGGGGAGACGGCGGGACCGGAGAGGGCCTACCCGGGGAGGACGCCTGACGGGACCGGCGGGCAGGTCGGCCCGGCACACGCCCCCGGGCCGGCCGGCGGCGTCAGTCGCGCGTCGACCCCAGCACCACCCACGCGCCGCCGCGGGCGCGCAGCCCCAGGGTGATGCCGCGTGCGGCCATCCACACCCCGAACGCGAGCCACAGCCGCAGCAGCGCGTCGGGGGAGCCCGGGGGCGTCGTCCACAGCACCACCGCGGCGCACGGGAGGAAGGCCAGCATCGTCCAGAAGCTGGCCCAGGCGAGGTAGCGCTGGTCCCCGGCGCCCATGAGGATGCCGTCGAGCACCATGACCACCCCGCTCAGCGGCTGCAGCAGCGCCACCACCAGCAGGGCGGAGACGATCAGCGCCGCCACCCGGGCGTCGGAGGTGAACGGCACCGGTGCCCACGGGCGCACCGCCAGCACCAGCACCGTGAACACGGCGCCGATCATGACGCCCCACTCCACCATGCGGCGGGTGGCGGCCCGCGCCCCCTTGGCGTCCGAGGCGCCCAGGTAGCGGCCGATGATCGCCTGCGCCGCCACCGCGATCGCGTCCATCGCGAACACAAGCAGCGACCAGAGCTGGAAGGCGACCTGCTGGGCCGCGATCTCCTGGTCGCCCATGCGGGCGGCCACCGCCGTGGTGACCACCAGCACCACCCGCAGCGACACCGTCCGGACGAACAGCGCCGCCCCGGCGGCCGCGGACGCCTTCACCCCGGAGGGGTCGGGCGCCAGGGACACCCCTTCGCGGCGGGCGGCCCGGACCACCACCGCGAGGTAGACGGCGGCGCCGCCCCACTGCGCCATGACCGTCGCCCAGGCCGACCCGGCGATGCCCGTGTCCAGGACGAGCACCAGCAGCGCGGCCAGCCCGGCGTTCACCGCGGCGGTGCCCACCGACACCAGCAGCGGCGTGCGGGCGTCCTGCAGCCCGCGCAGCACCCCCGTCCCGGCCATGACCAGCAGCAGCGCGGGGGCGCTGAGCAGGCTGATCCGCAGGTAGGTGAGCGCGTAGGGGGCGACGGCGTCCGAGGCGCCGAGCGCCCCGACCAGCCAGGGGCCGCCGGCGTACCCGGCCGCGGCCACCGCGGCGCCGATGATCAGCGCCAGCCACAGGCCGTCGACGCCGCTGCGCAGCCCTTCGCGCACCTGCCCGGCGCCGAACCGTCGGGCGACCGCCGCGGTGGTGCCGTAGGCCAGGAAGATGCACAGGTTGGCCAGGGTCATCAGGATCTGCCCGGCGACCCCGAGGCCGCCGAGCGGGCGGGTGCCCAGGGTGCCGACGATCGCGGTGTCGGTGAGCAGCAGCAGCGGCTCGGCGATGAGCGCGAAGAAGGTGGGGACGGCGAGGCGGAGGATCTCGCGGTCGTGCGGGTGGCGGAAGGGAGGCGCGGACAGTGGTGCGGACATGGCCCGGCCACGCTACCGGACACGTGTTCGAGGTGGGGGACCGGCGTCCACGGTGTGTCGAACGCCCTGTGGAAAACCTGTGGACGAAGATGTGTGCGGTTTCTTTCACGCACAGGCGGTGCATAAGGTTTTCGCAGCTCATACCGTATGTGCGGGGAGTGCACAGGAGTTATCCACAGGCGTTGTGCACAAGCTATCCGCAGGAACTCCGCACTCGTCCACAGGATCTCCCCAGCGGCGTCCACAGGCCGCTTTGCCTTGCGGGGTCCGCGGTCGGGACAATCGCTTGGGCCGGTGCAGGCAGGACCGGCCGTCATCAGGGGGAGAGTACGTGAGCGTCGCCGAGCAGCCGTCGGAGCACAGCGGGTTCGACCGGACCCCGCCGCACGACATCCTGGCGGAGCAGAGCGTCCTGGGCGGCATGCTGCTGTCCAAGGACGCCATCACCGAGGTCGTCGAGATCGTGCGCTCCAGCGACTTCTACCGGCCCGCGCACCAGACGGTCTACGACGCGGTCGTGGACCTGTTCTCGCGCGGCGAGCCGGTGGACGCGATCAGCGTCAACGCCGAGCTGACCAAGCGCGGCGAGATCGCCCGCGTCGGCGGGGCGCCGTACCTGCACACGCTGACCGAGGCCATCCCCACCGCGGCCAACGCCGGGTACTACGCCCGCATCGTGGCCGACCGGGCGGTGCTGCGCCGCCTGGTGGAGGTGGGCACGCACATCGCCCAGATGGGCTACACCGGCGACGGCGAGGTCGACGACATCGTGGACCAGGCCCAGGCCGAGGTCTTCCGCGTCGCCGAGAAGCGCACGGGGGAGGACTACCTCCCGCTGAGCGACATCATGCCGGGCGCCCTGGACGAGATCGAGGCGATCTCCGCCCACGACGGCTCCATGACCGGAGTCCCGACCGGCTTCACCGACTTCGACCAGCTCACCAACGGCCTGCACGCCGGACAAATGGTGATCATCGCCGCAAGGCCGGCAGTGGGCAAGGCCCTCGCCCTGGACACGCCGCTTCCCACGCCGGACGGGTGGACCACCATGGGGGAGGTGCGGGTCGGCGACGCGCTCGTCGCGCCGGACGGCACCCCTACCCGGGTCGTGGCGGCGACCGAGGTGATGGAGGGGCGCCCCTGCTATGAGGTGGTGTTCGACGACGGCACGACGGTCGTCGCCGACGCCGAGCACCAGTGGCGCACGGACACACGGGCATCGAGGCGGACCCCGGGGGGCGTTCCCGAGGTCCGGACGACCCGGCAGATCGCGGAGACGCTGCGCTGTGCCACCGCCGACGCCAGGCTGAACCATTCGGTGGCCAACACGGAGCCGTTGGCGCTGGAGGAACGGGACCTGCCGGTTCCCCCCTACACGTTGGGCGCCTGGCTCGGCGACGGCGCCTCGAAGGCGGCGCGCGTCTCGACCGTCGATGCCGAACTCCTCATGGAGATCGAGGCCGATGGATTCGTGGTCAAGCCGGTCGGCAACCAGACGCTCACCTACTCCGTCCGCCTCCCCGGAGAGGACGGCACGGCCCAGCCGCGCCGATGCGTCGTGTGCGGTGCGGACTTCGTACCGAAGCTTCCCCACGTGAGAACGTGCGGCCAGTCGTGCGGAGGCAAGGCCCGGTTCATCTCCGATCCGGTGCCGCACACCACCTGCGTCGACTGTGGGAAGAAGTGCTTCGCCCAGTCGCGCTGCCGCGAGTGCATCGACGACCATGGAAGCCTCCAGGCGCTTCTGAGGACCATCGGCGTCCTCGGGAACAAGCACATCCCCTCCGAGTACCTGAGGGCGTCCGAGGGGCAGCGCCGTGCTCTGCTCGCGGGTCTCCTGGACACGGACGGGACGGTCGCGCACAGCGGGTGCGTCCAGTTCTCCGTCGTCGACCGGCGTCTGGCCGAAGACGTCCGGGAACTCGTCCACAGCCTGGGGTACCGGACCGGGATGTCGGTGAAGCGGGTCGAGGGCCGGACCGAGGAGACCTCCCTCTGCTACACGCTCACCTTCAGCACCCCGGATCCGGTCTTCCGCCTGAGCCGCAAGCAGCAGGCGCACGCCGAGCGGGGCGCAGGACGGGCCTACGCGCGCTGCGGACGCAGGTTCATCACCGAGGTCCGTCCGATCGAGAGCGTCCCGGTCAGGTGCGTGCAGGTCGATCATCCCGACCACATGTACCTGGCGACCCGCTCGATGGTCCCCACGCACAATTCCACGCTCGCCCTTGATTTCGCCCGTGCGGCGTCCATCAAGCACCAGTTGACCTCGGTCTTCTTCAGTCTGGAGATGGGGCGCAACGAGATCGTCATGCGGCTGCTCTCCGCAGAGGCGCGGGTGCCGCTGCACACCATGCGGTCCGGGCTGATGACCGACGACGACTGGCAGCGCCTGGCACGGAGAATGGGCGAGGTCGCCGGGGCGCCGCTCTTCATCGACGACTCCCCGAACATGTCGATGATGGAGATCCGGGCCAAGTGCCGCCGCCTGAAGCAGCAGCACGACCTCAAGCTCGTCATCGTCGACTACCTGCAGCTCATGAGCTCCTCGGGCCGCGTCGAGAGCCGTCAACAGGAGGTCTCGGAGTTCTCCCGTTCACTGAAGCTCCTCGCCAAGGAGCTGGAGGTCCCGGTCATCGCACTCTCCCAGCTCAACCGGGGTCCTGAACAGAGAACGGACAAAAAGCCCCAGGTCAGCGACCTGCGTGAGTCCGGGTGCCTGACAGCGGATACTCGCATCCTCCGGGCCGACACGGGGGCCGAGACCACCATGGGGGAGCTGTACGCGTCGGGGGAGAGGGACATACCCGTGTGGGCGCTGGATGAGCGCCTCCGGCTGATTCCGCGGACGATGACGCACGTGTTCTCCAGCGGGGTCAAGGAGACCTTCCGTCTTCGCCTGCGGTCGGGGCGCGAGGTCACGGCCTCGGCGAACCACCCTTTCCTCGCCTATGAGGGGTGGCGGCAGCTCTCGACCCTGACCGTCGGGGACAGGATCGCCGTTCCCCGGCACACGCCCGCCCCGGAGTCCGCGGAGCGCTGGCCAGAGGCCGAAGTGGTCATGCTCGGCCACCTGATCGGGGACGGGTCGTTCGTCAAGCGTCAGCCCATCCGGTACGCGAGCGCCGACGAGGCCAATCTCAAGGCCGTGGAGCGGGCGGCGGACCACTTCGGGATCGCTCCCGTTCGCGACGACCACGAGGAGGCCGGAGCGACCAGCCTCCGGCTGCGTTCGCCCCATCGCCTCAGCCGCGGAAGGCGGAATCCGATCGCCGAGTGGCTCGACGGGCTCGGCCTCTTCGGTCTGCGCAGCCACGAGAAGTTCGTCCCGAGGCCCGTCTTCGGCCTCGCCAATGACCAGGCGGCGCTGTTCCTGCACCACCTCTGGGCCACCGACGGCTGCGTCTTCTGGGACGCCAAGGCGGGCCAGGCGAGGATCTATTACGCCTCGACCAGTCGGCGGCTCGTCGACGATGTGGCGGCTCTGCTCCTCCGGTTCAACGTCATGACGCGGTTGAAGAAGGTGAAGAAGGGCGACTACCGCCCTGGCTACCAGCTGCACGTCGTCGGCGGCGAGAACCAGGTGCGCTTCCTGAAGAAGATCGGGGTCTACGGCGAGCGGGGCCTCATGGCCGAGGTGTGCCGTGAGGAGCTCGTGGACCGCACCCCCAATACCAACCTCGACACGATTCCGGTCCAGGTCTGGGACCGGGTGCGCACCACCCTCGAGGAGAAGGGGATGACCCAGCGCGAGTTCGCGTCGGCCGTGGGGACGCAGTACTGCGGAAGCACCATGTGGAAGCACGCGCCGAGCAGGGAGCGCATGGGGCAGGTCGCCCAGGTGCTCGACGATGCGGAGCTGGACCTTGTCGCCACCAACGACGTCTTCTGGGACGAGGTCGCCGAGATCGAACCGCTGGGGCCCCAAGAGGTCTACGATGCGACGGTGCTGGGCGCCCACAATTTCGTGGCAAATGGGATAAACGTGCACAACTCGATCGAGCAGGATGCCGACATGGTGCTCCTGCTCTACCGGGAGGATGTTCACGACAAAGAGTCCCCTCGGGCGGGGGAGGCCGACATCATCGTGGCCAAGCACCGCAACGGGCCCACCGCCGAGGTCACCGTCGCCTTCCAGGGGCACTACAGCCGCTTCGTCGACATGGCGCCCGGATAGGCGGTCCTCACGCCGCCTCCGGCCGGGTCCATTCGGGGACCCACACGCCGCTCTCGGGGCGTCCGGGGTAGGCGGACGCGAGGTGGTCGCGCAGGGCGGCCAGGGCGGGATGCGGGTTGTCGCTCCGCCACACCAGTGAGTGCGGATAGACCGGCACCGGGTCCGTGATGGGGATGCGGCGCAGGCTGTGCCCCGCGGGCCAGACCAGCGGGGTCCGCTCGCCGATGAAGGTGACCAGCGTCGTGGACTCGGCGATGGTGTCGAACAGGTGGTCGATCCCGAAGTTCGGGCCGCCCGTATCGATGACGGCCCCGAAGTCCGCGGCGAACGCGTCGTAGTAGGCGGCCCACTCGGTGC
This sequence comes from Nocardiopsis endophytica, assembly GCF_027706725.1. Classification (GTDB taxonomy): domain Bacteria; phylum Actinomycetota; class Actinomycetes; order Streptosporangiales; family Streptosporangiaceae; genus Nocardiopsis_A; species Nocardiopsis_A endophytica. The sequence goes on along the minus strand of NZ_JAQFWQ010000025.1, from coordinate 12,225 downwards.
CGGGCATGTTGCCCGGCATCCAGACCCGCTGCCCCGCGAGTCGGGCCGGGGTGATCGCGGCGGCGTCCGCGAACACGTGGTCCGGTCCGGTGAACAGGTGGAGCGGCTCGTCGAAGACGGGGGCGGCCTCCACGCCGTGCGGCAGCCGGCTGCCCGGCATGGTCACGGCGCGGAACGTCGCGTCGATCGTGCCCGCCTCGACGGCGGCGATGGCGGCGTCGAAATCGAACAGCGTCACGACGTCCAGCGCGATGTCGGGACGGGCCGCGTTGAAGCCGCGCAGTAGTCCCGCCATGCAGGCCCGTCGGCCGATGACGTCGACGCGCAGGGCGCGGCCGCCCGGCCGTACCGAGTCGACGGCCCGCTCGGCGGCCTGGAGGAGCGCCCGGGCGTGAGGCAGGAACGCCTGCCCGTCGATGGTGGTCCGCGCGCCGCGCGCGTCCCGGGTGAAGAGGCGGACGCCGAGCTCCGACTCCAGCGCCGCGACGCGTTTGGAGACCGCCTGCGGGGTGATCGACAGGTCGGCGGCGGCCTCTTGGAACTGTCCCGCCTCGACGACGGCGACGAAGGTGCGTACCGCGGCGACGTCCATGCCGGTCATCCTAGGCGGACAACCAATGGTTGCCCGTGGCCGTCGTGCCCGTTGTTTGATCCCGGGTCATGGCGCTCGTTTTGATGGCTCCGATCAACGCGCGGTTGATCACCCGCCGGGCACCGCCCGACGGGTCCGGCCCGAGTCCCTGGGGAACCCTCATGTCCGATCGCGACCGCCTGTACATCCGCACGCCCGAGTTCGCACGCGTGGCCGAGCGGATCGAGCACGTGAACACGCTCACCGCGCGGCTCAACGCCCTGCCCTACGAGGACAAGGCCGCGCGCGCCGCTCTGCTGAAGGAGATCACGGGCAGGGCCGTGCCCGAGTCGGTCACCGTCTACCCGCCCTTCTACAGCCACTACGGGCTCGGCATCGACTTCGGTGAGAACGTCTTCGTCAACCAGGGCTGCACGTTCATGGACTACTCGGGCGCGGGCACGATCCGCCTCGGTGACGGAGTCATGATCGGGCCGAAGACCAACCTCATCGCCACCGACCACCCGTCGGACCCCGTTCAGCGGAGCGAGTTCCTCACGATGGCGCCCATCACGATCGAGGCCAGGGCGTGGCTGGGCGCGGCGGTCACGGTCCTGCCCGGTGTCACCATCGGACGCGGTGCCGTGGTCGGCGCCGGGACCGTCGTCACCAAGGACGTGCCGCCCGGCGCGGTGGTGACCGGTCCGGCCGCGGTCGAGCGCAAGCGGTGGAGCGCCTGACCGGCGCGCGGGGGCCGGCGCGTCACTCCGATGTGTCGGGCAGCCGGGTGACCACCGTGCTGTGCCGGCTCTGGAAGATGACCGAGGTCCGGAACCCCGCGATCTCCTTGCGCTTGCTGAGCTTGTCCAGCAGGAAGCCGTGCAGGGCGTCCAGGTCCTGCACGGCCACGTGCAGGACGAAGTCGTCGCCGCCCGCGAGCACGAACACCGACAGCACCTCGGGGAAGGCCGCCACGGTCTCCTTGAACTGCACGATGACGGCCCGGCTGAGCGGGCGCACCTGGACCGACACCAGTGCCTCGGCGCCGCGGTTCAGCGCCTGGCGGTCGATGTCGGCGTGGTAGCCGCGGATCACGCCGCGCCGGGTGAGCGAGCGGACCCGTTCCAGGCAGGTGGACGGTGCGACGCCGAGGCGGCGGGCCAGTTCCCGGTTGGAGATCCGCGCGTCCGCCTGGAGGAGGGCGGTGATCTCCGAATCAAGTTCGTCCATGTGCCGGAGTCTGGCACGGGATCCGGCCGAATGTTCGATGGGCCGGGGTTCATGGCGGACACGCGTCTAGTGTCTGCGGGGAGTTCTCGACCGGAGTGGTGACGGGAGGAGCGACCGGATGGCGATGGCGCTGCGGAACAAGCTCGTCGTGGTGGTGGACGCCGACATGGACCGGGGCGGCGCGGCGAATGCGGCGGCCGTGGCCGCGCTGGCGCTGGGGCGCCGGCTGGACGGTCCGCTGGGCGCCGACGGGAAGGACGCCTCGGGCGGGGTGCACGCGGGGATCGACCCGCATCCGATCCCCACGCTCGCGGCCGACCCGGAGCGGATCCGCGCCCTGTACGAGGCGGGGCGTGAGCGGGACGGCGTGACCGCGGTCGGCTTCACCGACACGGCGCGCCGGGCCCGGGACTACGGTTCCTACCTGGAGGACCTGGCGCGGACCGGGTCCGAGGAGCTGGTGTACCGGGCGCTGGCGCTGTTCGGCCCGAAGGCCCGGGTGAACGCGCTCACCAAGCGGCTGCCGCTGCTGAAGTGAGCGCTCCGCGCACGGACGAGGGGGACGACGCGGTGCGTCGTCCCCCTCGATCGTCTTCGCCGCGCGCTCTTCGCGCGGTGGTCCGGCCCCGGTCAGATCCAGCGGGCCTCCGGCCGCATGCGGCCGTTCGCGTCTTCCACCAGCACCCAGGACATCGCCGGGCGGCGGTCGGTCTCCTCCGAGGCGCGGGGCGCGGGAGGAGCGGGGTCGGCGCGGCGCAGCGCACCGGGTGCGCGGCGCACCACGGTGGGGCGCGTACGGCGCCGGGTCGGAGCGGGGCGGCCGGACTGAGCTGCCATGCCCTGCCTGCGAACCATGGCGGCACCCCCTTCGTCTATCGCAAGAGGCCTTACGTTAACCCCTCGTTCACCTAAGAGTCAACTCAACGTTCCCCAAACCCGGGACCCGCGGGGGGTGTGGGCGACGTATTCGCAGGTCGGCCCGGGTGGTGGGGTCAAGGTGAACAGAAGGTGAACAAAAGGGGGACGACGGGGAGCGCGGGTGAACAGCGGCCGCCCGCGGGGGCGCCGGACCGGCACCCGCAGGCACGAAAAAGGCGCCCGCCATGCGGCGGACGCCCCTGGGTACCCCGGTCCCGTGGCGGCGACTACCCCTTGTCGGGGAAGATCAGGCCGACCACCTCAAGGTAGAGCTGCTCCGGGTAGGGAACGAAGTTGATCCGGCTGAGGGCCTGGTCCTGACCGGCCGACTCCATCACGAACGTGCCGTACCCCAGGAAGCGGCCCACGAGGGACCGCTCGAAGCGCATGTCGGTGACCTTGCCGAGCGGCATCATGTTCACCTGGCGGGTGATCAGACCCTGGGTGAGCAGCAGCCTCGCGGAGGTGATCACGAAGTAGTCCACCGACCACTCCGCGACCTTCCAGACGAACCACACCAGCACCAGCAGCCACACCCACCAGATGACGGCCAGCGCGGTCGGCGTGGCGGCCAGTGCCGTGTTGCTGAGGATGCCGGCCATGATGAGGGCGCCCAGGACCAGTGCCACGGGCGTCATCAGCACGGCGGGGTGCCGCCGGATGGTGACGACGTCCTGTTCGTGGGGCAGCAGGTATCGGTTGACGGATGCGGGAGCCCGGTTCGTCGAGGCTACGAGCTTCATTGCCGCACGTTCCCTCAGGTCATGCGCTGAGCGCGTTGACGAAGCGCGAGAGCGACTCGGCCGCGGACATCAGCCCGCCCAGGCCCGTCTGGATCACTCCGGCCGCGCTTTCAGGTTGAGTGAGCAGGTAGAAAGCGACGAAGGCGATGAGGGCATACCCCAGCCATTTTTTCAACTTGGCCATGACCGACTCCCCAACAAAGCACGCTGACCCACCAACCCAAGGTGATTGTTACACCGACAATCGACCCCGTAAAGCCAGATGCCCGTCTTCGGCGTGGCGTGACGCGCGATATCCGTGTGGTGCTGGTCACGTTCCGTGCGGGCGGTGGCGCGGGGGAAGGGGTCTAGGCGCGCTCCGCGAAGGCCAGGGCGAGCACCTGGAGGTGCTGGCGGGCGATGCGCTCGACCAGGTCGGGGGCGGCCCGGCCGGTGACGTCGAGGGCGCCCTGGCGTGCGGCGCCCACGCATCTGTCGACCGTGGAGCGCTCGTGCACGCCGGAGAATTCGGCGCCGAGACGGTCGGCGACGGGGGCCAGTTCGCGGTCTGCGGTGTCGGTCTGCTCGGGCATCTCACTCCTCGAGGGGCAGGGTGAGCTACGGCGCTCCGTGCTCGGGTCGTGTCGGTCGGTGAGCGCCTCCGGGTAAGGCGGGGCCCGGTGGTACGGCGCGCGACGGGGTGGGTCCGGGGTTTCGGTCGGGTCGGGGCGGTGGTCGGGTGCGGGTACCGATCAGGATCACTCTAGGGGGTCACGTCTCCATCTCGGAATCAATTCGACTGGTCAAAGTCGTGTCGTCCACGCGTGTTCGGCGCGGGGCACGGCGCGGCGGAGGGGTTCGTCGCACTGACCCCTTCTTCCCCCTTTTCGGTCATTCATTCCGGTCGGGACCGACATATACAAAAAAGCGTCCGTTCCGTGTCGGAACGGACGCTCGGGACGCTCGGCGGGGACCGCTCCCCCGGAGGGAGCGGGACGGATCAGACGCAGCCGTACAGCCGGTCCCCGGCGTCGCCCAGGCCGGGGATGATGAAGCCGTTCCCGTCCAGGCGGTCGTCGACCGCGGCGGTGACCACACGCAGCACCGCGCCGTGGTCCTCGCCCAGCGTCTCGCCGAGGCGGGCCTCCACCGCCGACAGCCCCTCGGGTGCGGCCAGCAGGCAGATCGCGGTGACGTGGTCGGCGCCCCGGTCGACCAGCAGCTTGAGCGCCGCGGCCAGGGTGCCGCCGGTGGCCAGCATCGGGTCCAGCACGTAGCACTGGCGGCCGGACAGGTCCTGGGGCAGGCGGTCGGCGTAGGTGGCCGGCTGCAGCGTCTCCTCGTCGCGGGCCATGCCCAGGAAGCCGACCTCGGCGGTGGGCAGCAGGCGGGTCATGCCGTCGAGCATGCCCAGCCCGGCCCGCAGGATCGGCACCACCAGCGGGGTGGGGCGGCTGAGCTGCACGCCCTCCGCCGGGCGCAGGGGGGTGTCCACGGTGACCCGGCTGACCCGCACGTCCCGGGTGGCCTCGTAGGTGAGCAGGGTGACCAGCTCGTCGGTGAGGCGCCGGAAGGTGGGCGAATCGGTGCGCACGTCGCGCAGGGTGGTGAGCTTGTGCGCGACCAAGGGGTGGTCGACGACCAGGGTCTCCATTGAACACTCCGGGTGAGCTGCTGAAACGTGCGTGATCCGGCGAACGAGTCTATCCGCGCACGGCACCGCTTCCTCCCGGTGATCACGATCTCTCACATCCGGTTCCTCCGGGTGCCGGATGTCCGATCTAATGGGGGATGCGGGCGCTCCCCGCCGCTCGCCGGGGCGGCGTCCGGGGCTACGATGGCGCGGCCGGGGGGCTTCTGCGATCCTGGCCCGATCACGACCGGCCTGATGGGGTGGCGATGACGGAACTCGACGAGAGCGACGGTCTTCCCGGGGAGGGCGACTTCGCGGCAGTCGCCTACCGCGAAGACGACCTCTGGGATGTCTACCTTCTTCCCGAGGCCCTGACCCGCGACTTCAAGGGGCTGCTGCACGCCCTGCGCCAGCAGCCCAGCATCAGCGGGGCGATCGGGCTGGTGTCGGTCGGCGACGACTTCTTCATCATCGCGCGCGTGTACGGCCACGACAACGTGAGCGTGTTCCTGTCGGACGTGACGGCCTCGGTCGACTGGGACGTCGCCCGCGAGGTGCTGGACTTCCTGGACATCGACGTGCCCGACGACGAGGACCTGGACCAGGTGCTGCCGGCGGGGGACCTGTCCATCCTGGCCGACCTGGGGCTGGAGGAGATGGAGCTGGGCGCCCTGGCGGGCGACCTGGACCTGTACCCCGACGAGGTGCTGGCCAGCGTCTCCGAGCGGCTCGGATTCCAGCAGGCGTTCCAGCGTGCCCTGGACACCATGGGGTAAGGAGCCCCACGACGGCCGCCGGGGAGGGCCCGGCGGGGGCCACAGCGAGCAGCCCGGGAGCACCAGGTGTCGGTCTTCTCAGCGGTCTTTTTCCGCGCGTCCGGGGAGTGGGGTGCGGCGGAGGTCGGCCTCGCGGACGCCGAAGGGGTGGACGACCTCGCCGACGCCATGCGGGACGCGGCGTCGGAGCACGCGCCCGGCGCCGAGGACGGGACCATGGTGCTGCTGCTGGAGGCCGACGACGAGTGGTTCGGAATCGTGCGCCTGGACGACCGCGAGGACCCGCGGGTGTTCCTGTCGGACGCGCGCTTCGTGCACGAGAACGAGACGGCGGCGCTGCTGCTGGACAGCGGCCAGATCGAGGCGCCCGAGCAGGTCGAGGGGACCGGGCAGAAGCCGCTTCCGGACCCGGGCGGCGACGCCTCCCTGCTGGACGACCTGGGCACACCCGCCGGGGATCTGGCGGCGCTCGCCCTGGCCGAGGGGGCGCTCCCGGCGGACGTCCTGGCGGAGGTCGCCGAGCGCGCCGGGTTCGCCGACCGGCTGGACGCACTGAGGACGCCCTGAGGAGACGCCCCTGGGGAGGCCTGCCGGGGGAGCGCCGCGGCGGCACCGGGAGAACGCGGACGGGCTGCGCGGAGGAGGCACCGGGGCCGAAGCACTGGGACGCTGGGGACACTGAGGACGCATTGAGGTCGCACTGAGGGATGGGGCGGTGACCGGAGACGGGGCCGCGGGCGTGCCCGGGTACGGGGTCGGCCCGCTCATGGACCGCGCCGTTCTGGACGCGGCACTGATGCGCGCGCTCGACGAGGGGCGGCGCGCGGCCGGCCTGGGGGACGTGCCGGTGGGCGCGGTCGTCCTGGACGAGGGGGGCCGGGTCCTGTCGGTGGGCCGCAACGAGCGCGAGGCGGTCGGGGACCCCACGGCGCACGCCGAGGTGGTGGCGCTGCGTGCGGCGGCGCGCGAGCGCGGCGAGTGGCGGCTGAGCGGCTGCACGCTGGTGGTGACGCTGGAGCCGTGCACGATGTGCGCGGGCGCGGCCGTGCTGTCCCGGGTGGACCGGGTGGTCTACGGTGCGCGCGATCCCAAGGCCGGGGCGGCCGGCTCGATGTGGGACGCCCTGCGCGACCGGCGGCTCAACCACCGCCCGGAGGTCGTCCCGCCGGACCTGGTGGGCCCCGAGGCGGCCGAGGCCTGTGCCCGCCTCCTTTCCGATTTCTTCTCGGGGCGACGTTTCAGGTAGAGTCACCCTCGGTGGAGTCGCCTAGTGGCCGAGGGCGCTCGCCTCGAAAGCGAGTGAAGGGCAACCTTCCGTGGGTTCAAATCCCACCTCCACCGCAACCGGCCCGGGTTCACGCAGGTGAGCCCGGGCCTTTTCGTGTCCGGGCGGGTGACGGCGCCGTGCATGCCCGTGCTGGCGGTCGCCGGCGCGTGCCCGAGGCTCGCCCGGGCGGGGCGCGACGGCGCCGATATTCGAGTGATGTAGGTCATACTCTACGGCCCCCCTTCTCGCCTGACGCAGCGCGGGGGTGACGGTGCGTCATGCGTTCCTGAGAAGTCTGGGAACGGCCGTGGACCCTGAGTGGCCGGGGGATTCCGGACGTGTGACGGGTGTTCGCGCATGCGCGGGGTCGTGATTTCGCTCCTCTGGGTGACGGCTTTTCGGAACGTTCGTCTCACCGGTTGCGGTTGTAACGAAACGGCGGCCTTGGCATGATCCGACGCGCTTTCCGAACCAACGCCCCGCACCCGTCCCCGCAACGACGGGACGTTGAGAGAGAAGACGATCAGATGATCGAACACGCAGCGCTCGGCTGGTGGACCCCCGCTCTGGCCTACGGCGTCTCCGTCCTCGGCTCGTTCATCGGGCTGATGTTCGCCACCCGGGCCCGCTCCGCCGACGGTGCCTCCCGATGGGGCTGGCTCGTCCTGGGCGCCGTCTCCCTCGGCGGTGCCGCCGTGTGGTCCATGCACTTCATCGCGATGATGGGGTTCCGCGTCAACGGGATGGTCATCCGCTACGACCCCTGGCTGACCGTGGTCAGCGCCGCCGTCGCGATCGCCATCATGGCCGCGGCCCTGGCCGTGGTCACGCTGTGGCGCGGCCTCCCCGCCCTGCTCGCCGGCGGCGCGGCCGCCGGTGCGGGCGTCGTGGCCATGCACTACATGGGCATGGCGTCGATGCGGATGGAGGGCGAGATGCACCACTCCACCGGCTTCGTGGCCGCCGCGTGCGTCATCGCGGTGGTGGCCGCCACGGTCGCCTTGTGGTTCGCCCGGAACCTGACCAGCAGCGGCTCCATCGTGGCGGCGGCCTTCGTGATGGGGGTGGCGGTGGCGGCCATGCACTACACCGGGATGATGGGGGTCAGCGTCGAGGGCGCGACCGGTTCCATGTCGGACGTCCCCGAGGGGATGTCCGCCCTGGACTTCCTCACCCCGATGATTCTGGGCCCCGGCCTGTTCCTGGCGCTCAGCGCGCTCCTGCTGCTGGCGCTGCCGGAGGAGGAGCGCGGGCGGGCCCGGCCGGGCTCCCGGTACGGGTCGGCCCCGGCGGCGCGCGATACTGGGGTGTGGTCCTGACCTGCACCACGCCGAGGGGGCACCGTGAGCGGCGACGCCCGTGAGAACCTGACCTATGAGCTGTTCGGCACCGCCGTGCGCGAACTGGCCCGCACCGTCGCCGACGACGGCTTCGAGCCCGACATCATCCTGTCGATCGCCCGCGGAGGCCTGTTCGTGGCCGGAGGGCTCGGCTACGCCCTGGACGTGAAGAACCTGCACGTGATGAACGTGGAGTTCTACACCGGGGTGGGCGAGACCCTGGACATGCCGGTCATGCTCCCGCCGGTGCCCAACGCCGTCGACCTGGGCCGCAAGAAGGTGCTGGTGGCCGACGACGTCGCCGACACCGGCAAGACGCTCAAGCTGGTGCACGACTTCTGCGCCGAGCACGTGGCCGAGGTGCGCAGCGCGGTGATCTACGAGAAGCCGCAGTCGCTGGTCAAGTGCGAGTACGTGTGGAAGCGCACGGACGCCTGGATCAACTTCCCGTGGTCGGTCGAGCCCCCGGTGGTGCGCCGCCAGGGCCAGATCCTCGACGCCTGAGGAGGTCGCTCGGCCCCGTCGGCGCCCTTTGGGCGCGCCGACGGGGCCGCGGTCGTCCGAAGGAACCCGGGGATGACGCCGAACAGGCGATCAGGGACGAAACCCGGGACGAGAACTGAGACGGGAACTGAGACGGGACACGACGAAGGCCCCGACCGCGCACCCGGTCGGGGCCTTCGTTCTGCCTCGTAGAGGCTGGCGGAGGATACGAGATTCGAACTCGTGAGGGGTTGCCCCCAACACGCTTTCCAAGCGTGCGCCCTAGGCCTCTAGGCGAATCCTCCGAGAACAACTCTACATGCCGTAGGGGAGTGCTTCGAACGCATTCCCGTGGCGCTCCGGTGCCCCTGAGGCGCGGCGGAGAGCCGCTCCGGGGCGGTTCGGCGACATGTCGACGGGACGACACGGGGACAAGGCGTCCAAGCCGCTCATCGGCATGCCGACCGGTCTCCCTGCGGGCGGGGGAGGGGTGGGCATCGCCGAGGGCGAACGGGGCCGCCGCCGCGTGCCCGTGCGGTCCGGTCCCGGCGTCCTATACAGTGGAGGGCAGACCCCTCGTGCGGCGTCATCTTATGAACCTCCCCAGGGCCGGAAGGCAGCAAGGATAAGTAAGCTCTGGCGGGTGCGCGAGGGGTCCTTTGTATTCCCCTCCCCCTCACCGGCCCGCTTCACCGGCCGGCCGTCCCCGGCGTCCCCGGCCCGGTTCGGCGAACGCGGCGCGTCCCGTCGGCGGGAGGCGGTTGAATGGGGGGCGTGGATGCGACCGAGGGAGCCGTGAACACGCCGTGAGCATCGCGCTGTACCGCAAGTACCGGCCCGCGACGTTCGGGGAAGTGCGCGGGCAGGAGCACGTGACCGACCCGCTGCGCCAAGCGCTGCGCAACGGCCGGATCAATCACGCCTACCTGTTCAGCGGTCCCCGCGGCTGCGGCAAGACCTCCAGTGCGCGCATCCTGGCGCGCTCGCTCAACTGCGACCAGGGGCCCACCCCCGATCCGTGCGGGGAGTGCGAGGCCTGCGTCGCCCTGGCGCCCGACGGGCCCGGAAGCATCGACGTCATCGAGATCGACGCGGCCTCGCACGGCGGCGTGGACGACGCGCGCGACCTGCGCGAGCGGGCGTTCTTCGCGCCCGTCAACTCGCGCTACAAGGTCTACATCATCGACGAGGCGCACATGGTGACCCGTGAAGGGTTCAACGCGCTGCTCAAACTCGTCGAGGAGCCGCCGCCGCACCTGAAGTTCGTCTTCGCGACCACCGAGCCGGACAAGGTCATCGGCACCATCCGCTCGCGCACCCACCACTACCCCTTCCGGCTGATCCCGCCGAGCACGCTGCGCGAGCTGATGGAGGAGATCCTGACCGAGGAGGGGGTGCCCTTCGACCCGGCGGCGCTGCCGCTGGTGGTGCGCGCCGGAGCGGGGTCGGCCCGCGACTCGCTGTCCATCCTCGACCAGCTCCTCGCCGGGTCCGGGGAGGACGGCATCACCCGCGACGGGGCGGTGGCGCTGCTCGGCTACACCGACTCCTCGCTGCTGGCCGAGATGGTCGACGCGCTGGGCGACCGGGACGGCGCGGCGGCGTTCTCCCTGATCGACCGGGTCGCCGAGGGCGGCCACGACCCCCGCCGGTTCACCGCCGACCTGCTGGAGCGGGTGCGGGACCTGGTGGTGCTCGCGGCCGTGCCCGACGCCCTGGACAAGGGGCTGATCAACGTCTCCCCGGACGCGGTGGAGAAGATGCGCGAGCAGGCCTCGCGGCTGGGGCCGGCCGAGCTGACGCGCGCGGCCGAGGTGCTGAACCAGGGGTTGACCGAGATGCGCGGGGCGACCTCGCCCCGGCTGCAGCTGGAGCTGACGTGCGCACGCGTGCTCCTGCCCGGTGCGGCGTCGCCGGGGGATGCGGGCGCCCTGGCGGCACGGCTGGAGCAGCTGGAGCGCAGGGTGTCGTCGACGCCGGTGAACCCTGCGCCCGCGCCGCAGCCGCAGGCGCAGGCGCCACAGGCTCCGCCCGCGGTGCCCCCGGCGGCGCCGACACCGACGGCGGCGCCCGCACCCGAACCGGCTCCCGCTCCGGCTCCCGCCCCCGAGCCCTCGCCCCCCGAGCCCTCGTCCCCCGAGCCCTCGTCGGCACCGGCGCAGACGCCGCGGGCGGCCGCTGCGGACGACGACTGGCCCGAGGCCGTCCGCCCGGGAGAGGGCGCCCGCGAGGAGCCCGCGACGCAGGCGGCGCCCGCCGCCCCGGCCCCGCAGCCCGCCCCGGCCGCCGCACCGTCGGCGCAGGCGGCCCCGGGCGGGAGCGGCCCCGTCGACGTGGGCACGCTCCAGGCGTCCTGGGGGCGGATCATGGAGGCCGTCAAGGGGCTGCGCCGCTTCACCTGGATGGTGCTGAGCGGCAGCGACGTCCGCCCGGTCGGCGTCGAGGGGAACATGGTCCAGCTCGGGTTCACCCGGCCGAACGAGGCCAAGGGCTTCTCCAACAGCGGCAGCGACGCCGTCGTGTCCAAGGCGATCAAGCAGGTGCTGGGCGCGGAGGTGCGGGTGGTCGCGGTGACCGGCAACGCCCCTCAAGGGGCGGCCGCGCCGGCGCCCCCGGGGCCCACTCCCCAGAGCCCCGTCGGCGGGCCCAACGGGTCCGGCGCGCCCGGAGGCCCCGGGGGAGGGGGAGACTGGGGCGGCTCAGGGGGCCAGAACCCGGGTCCGGGAAACGGCCCGAACAACAGTCAGGCCAACGGCCAGGCCAATGGGCAGGCGAACGGCCAGGGCGCCGGCCCGGGCAACGATCACGGCGGGGGAGCGGCACCGGGGCCGAGTCCGGCGGCGCAACAGGCCCGCAGGATCGCCACCGGCTTGGAGGAGCCGCCGCCGGACCCCTATGAGGACGCGGCCGCGGCACCGCCCCCGGACATGGCGGGCGCCACGAGCCGTGCCCCCGCGGCCCCCGAGCCACAGGAACCGGACGAGCCCGACCCCGAGAACGACCTGGACGACGACGGCGGCCCGCCACCGTCGGCCCTGTCCCTCATCGAGTCCGAACTCGGCGGCAAGGTGATCGACGAGATCGACCACAACGCGGGCTGACCGGCGCCGAGCCGACAGAGAGCGGCGACGACGAAGGTCAGCGGCCCGCGGCGCAGCGCTGTCGGGCGCGGCGCGTGCGGGTGGTCTCCGTTGATGGCGGCGACGGCGACAGCCGGGCGGTTCCCTGATCCTGCCTGCCGTCCGGCGGGTTCCTCGCGGTCCGGGCGAGCGGCTGCGCTGGTAC